>PBAL01000008.1 GCA_002715965.1 Verrucomicrobiales bacterium
ATCCGCTCCCATTGTTCGTCGCTCAGTTCGTATCGCTTGGCCATCCCAAGCTTTGTACATATTCACCAGGTTTGTACAATCCTGAATGTCGATTCAGCCTAGCCGGCGGCTTACTTCGAGACGTTGAAGCAGAGCAGGGTATCCTGATCCCGCAGGTAAAGGCGTCCATTGGCCACCACCGGATGTGGCCAGGCTTTTTCACGAGTCCGCTCGGGTTGCTTGAACTTGCTGACCTCCTGATATCCTTCGGGGCTTGCCTCGATCAGTGCGACCGGGCCGTTTTCGCTGCGAAGAATGAATTTCCCATCCACGTAAACCGTGGCGCCTTTGCCTACGCTGCGTTCGTTCCAGACTTGTTCGCCGGTTCGCATATCGACGCAGCGGAAGGTACCTCCGGTAGCTCCATAGACGTGATCGCCGATCCGGACTACCCCGCCGTGATGATTAGAGAGGGACTTGTTCTTAAAGAGTTCCTTTACGGATCCGTCCTTGGCGATTTCGAAACCGGCGCAGCCCACTCCGTAGGATGAAGTGACGAAGACCCGGTTGTTATGAACGATTGGAGTCGCGATGACCGCTGTTTTGCCCGCGCGTTCGGCTTTCCAGAGAATCTTGCCCGTGTCCGGATCAATCCCCGCTACGCTTTTGCCGGTCAATTGGACATATTGCCGTTTGCCGTGGATGGCTGCGATGATGACGGATGAGTAGGCGGCAAAGTCAGTCCAGGTTGAGGTTTCCCAAAGCTTCTTGCCGGTCTTCCGATCCAATGCAACAACCGCGCCTTCGCTCCCACCTGGGGTACAGACCACCTTTGATCCGTCGATCAGGGGAGACTCACTGTATCGCCAGCCGGACATCATTCGGCCCGCAAACTTCTCGCGAACATTGACGTTCCACTTGATCGATCCATTGCGGGCGTCGAGGCAGGCAATATCGCCGTGTTGATTCAAGGCAACGACATCGTTTCCATCAACCGTGGGGGTGCTCCGCGTTCCCTTGTATCTCTTGTGCCCGCCGTCTTCGCCGATCTTGCTCACCCAGATTGGTTTGCCGGTCTTTTCACTGACAGCGATGACGCAGCTTGCACCATCCCGGTCTCCCATGGTGAAGATTCGCCCATCGGCGATCACAACACTGGAATAGCCGACGCCGAATCCAGTCGCTTTCCAAGACAATGACGGGCCTCCTTCCGGCCAGGATTCCAAAAGACCCTTTTCAGTCGAGCGACCTTCACGATTCGGGCCACGCCATTGGGTCCAATCGTCGGCAAAAGTCTGGACGGTGAAAGACATGAGAAGAAGCGCGATCAACGGGGATTTCATAAGCCTCTTCTAGAGGCGCACGGGGAGGACCGCAACCTCTTTCGTAGCACAGACGGCTTGCCTGTGAGCCGTTCCGATCCGATCAATTACCCAGGCAGGCTGTCGGTGCTGCGGAACATGCCGGCCGCGGTAGAAGCGATTGGTGATCAACGCGCCTCCGGCATCCGTCACCGAGGTGGTGAGTTCTGTTGAGGATACCGCCCCGCCGATTTGTGGAGTCAACACAACGGTCAACTCTGACTGGGTGTTCGTGTACTGAAGTGTGATTTGCGCGTGAATCCAGCCTTCTCCGTTCAGATCGATTGAACCGGCATCGACTTCCAGGAGCCGCTCGTTGTTGAAGTGAGGTGAGAGGTGGTTGTCGTTTAGTTCGGTGCGGCCTTCCGTTCCCTGGTGAGTGTCGAATCCGATTCCAAGGGAGTTGGTTGCCGTTGGTTCCTGATACATCTGCGCTCCCGCAAATCCTGCTCGTGGTACAATATCCTTCTGCCCGTAAGCAGTGGTGTCGAACAGGATGAACCCAAACCCATCCGCCTGGCCGGTGATCCGAAAATCGAATTCCGCGACGACCAGATTGTAGGCACCAAAGTTGGCGCCAAAGCCGAGTTGTCCGTCGTTGATGTCGTAAGTCACCGAAGTGACGTTGCCCGCCGTTCCGCCGGTCAGTCGCAGGAAGTTGTTCGTGCCTTTGGCAGTGATGGCTGGGGGGCGGACCGGCCACGTCATTCTGTTGGCACTCGAACTTGCCATTCAGCTGCGTGTCGAAGTCGGTGAAGTGTCCGCCGGAGCCGACAATGTTCATCCCGTTGGTATTGAAGTTCGCATCGAATGAAGACGTGACGAACAGGGAGAAAACCAATGATGACAGCTATGCCTTGTCCCGGAGATTTGCGCGTGCGATGAGCGAGAGATTCAGCACGGATGTTGCGGCAACGTCCACCCGATGTAGCCAGAAACCTGCCATTCGCCCTGCCGGATCGGGATTCCGTCAGAACGCGAAGAGCATATCCCTCCGGCAAAAAAACGCGGCAAATTGAGAAAACGGGGTATTTTTACTGAAAACACCCCAGATTCGCTCCCCCTCACAAGCTTAGCCCAGCAACCGCTGGAACTCTTCAAATTCAGTCTCCTCCATCTTTAACAGATTCGATTCGGCCGGGAACTGACCGCCTTTGACATCGGCGACGTATTCCTTGAAGGCAGCGATTCGTTCTGCCTGAAGCCGTTGATACTCCTTCAGGAAGTTTCGGTAAGCCTTCGCGTGGCGCGGGATGCGCTCGTCATACTCGCCAAGAATATCATCAGAGAAAAGGAACTGTGTATCGCAACCCGTGCCCGAACCCAGCGACATGAGTAGCATTGAAGTGTTTTGGCAAAGGTACGTTGCCAATTGATGGGGCACGAGTTCCAGTTCGGCTGCGTATGCGCCTGCGCTCTCCAGCGACTTCATCTGGTCGTAGAGCTTCTTCGCCTCGCCCGCCTTCTTCCCGATCGCCCGGAAGTTTGTCCAAGCTGCGTGACGCGGAACCATCCCCAGATGTCCCACGACCGGAATCCCTTCCCGAGCCATCGCCTCGATGATGAACGGACTCGCCGAGCAATAGACCGAACTTGCTCCCATTTCCAAGGCCTTGAAACCAACCTGAATTCCTTCTTCCTGCGTTGCAAGCCCATGGGGCGTGGAACCTGAGATGAATGCCGTCGGTGCTGCGGCAATCAGCTCGGGCATGCGCGCCTGCGCTTCCGGCGAGTCGAAGGGTGAACTCATCAGGTCCACTCCCGCGGCATCAGCGGCAGCTGCCTCATCCGCGGACTTCACATGAACATGCGTCAAGGTCTGCTTGCCCTTCAATTGCTGGAGATCGTAGACGGAATACTTCTTGGTCGGACGTAGACTCATGGCCGGGAGCGTCCAACAGCCCTCGCGAAATCCCAAGCGTTTTCACGAGTGAGTGTAATGGCCGAGACCTGCGGCCGACCTCCGTTCCTACCTATTCTAACGTATTGCGCATATGGGCAGGATGACGGAGAAACATCGCAGCAATGCCAGACAGGGGACCAGGCGCACATCCTCTTGGGCAGCAGGCGAACCGCCGCTTTAAGCGCCGGGAGATTCTGCTTCTCGTGATCGTCATTCTTGCTGCATGCGCGTGGCAGTCGTGGATGCTGGCGAAGAACCGAATTCCGACGAGTGGTGACATGGACGTGGTCGAATGGCTGCACCACCCGAATTATCAGCTGCATCATCCCGGCACCACGAAAGGAATCACGTTCATTGAGGGGTTCGGGTTCGAAGCGTTTCCTTATTTCCAGGAGGCATTCGAAGACCCCGAGCTCAGGGCCGGACCGAAGGATTTCTTTCGATGGCTGTTTCGACGTCCACCAAGAAAACGTCCCGCTCCGTTCATGCGCAGAGCCAGGGCTGCACTCGATCGATGTGGATGGGTTCAATGTTCAGCAACTTCAAACGATCAAGAATCTGCAAATCATCTCACAATATGGTGCCGAAGCCCGGGCGCTGATTCCGATATTGGAACAAAACACCTACGTCCGTTGGTCTCTGCTGAAGTCGACGAACGCAGAACTTGCAAGAGATTTTGGACGGATGACTTTAAGATCACTCGAGCGCTTCATTCGAGAAATCGATCCGAGCTGGACCCGCCCAATTCCCTGATCCGCTACCGGCCAGCCGGCCAAGCGCCATTCTCTAACGGCTGCAAGTCCAACTTCGAAGGATCAATGACGACGTGTTTGATCCGCTGGCGCTTCCACGTGTAGGTGACGTGTAGCAGGCCGTCGTCAGTCTGGATGACGGCGGGGTAAGAGAACTCGGACTTGGGGGTTTTCTCCAGGGTGATGGCGGCCTGCCAATTCTTGCCGTCTTTGCTGACTGCAACGTTTAGCATGGTTCGGCGGCGCCATTCGCCTCTGCCGAAGAAGGTGTGATTGTAGACGAGCAGATGCCGGCCGTCGCGCAGTGTCACCGCATCCGTGCCTGCGTTGGGATTCGGCAGTGACGTGGCTTCCATCGCGCTCCAGGTCTTGCCCTGATCTTTGGACCAACTGGTGGTGATATAATCTTCGCGGCTCCGGCAAAGGATCTGGAGGCGTCCGTCGGAATGAGTCAGGATGGAGGGCTGGATTGCATTGAATTTCTTGCCGTCGTTGATCGGCCCAATGCGTTGCCAGGTCCGGCCACGGTCGGTGGTGCGTTCGAAGTGAACGCGCCAGCCGTCGTATTCCGTGCTGGTTCCGGCGAGCATGCTTCCATCGGCGAGGAGGATTGGTTTGTTCTTCACCGGCCCGTCGATCGACTCGGGCAGGCGTCGTTGGTCGCGGAAAGTCCGGCCGCGATCGTGGGAAAGCAGCAGCTCACCCCACCACTTGTCCGGGCTCGGCCCAACTTTGAAATAGAGCTGAAGCGGCGCATCTCCAGGTGGTTGAAACAGAACTGGATTCCAGCATGGCCAACGGCGCTCACCCTTCTCCGTGCGATGCTGGACGCCTGTCGCGGCCAGGCGTGGTCCCGACCAGCCGCCCCCATCATGGTAACTGGTCCAGATCCCAACGTCTTTGTGGCCTTCTTTGGTTCCTCCGAACCACGCGGCTACGAGGCCTCGACTGGTTTGTTCGATGGTTGAAGCATGGCATTCCTTGAACCTTGCCTTGGTGAAGATGAACTCCTCCTTAACCACGCCCTCCTTGCCGGCTGCGACCGGTGGCTTCTCTTTCGGGCTGCGCGCGGCCATCTGCGTGTCAGGCCACGTGCGAGCTTCATTGTGGTTGAGGTAGTACATCCGGCCATCTTCGGCACCCACCAAGAGATCGAGTTTGCCGTCCTTGTCAAAGTCGCACACGGTGGGACTGGAGGTATGTCCGGCGACGTTGCGCTTCCCGAGATCACCCACGCGTTTGAGGACATGCTTTCCATCGCGAGTTTCGGTGTTTCGATACCAGGTTGCGTTCACAGAATTTACCAGCAAGTCGTAGCGACCATCTCCGTCCCAATCAGCCACCGAAATCTTGTAGCGACCGCTGCGTCCAGCCGAGCGACCGTTTAATTGAATCGGTTGGCTGTCTTCATCCACGAAGATGCGCTGCGGCAAACCCAGAGAAATGTTGTATCCCTTTCTCGATCGCTCAAACAGGCAGAGGTAGCCCTCACTGTCCAGCATCACGAGATCCGTCAAACCGTCCTTGGTGAAGTCGATCGCCATCGGCGTGGTCCTCCATTGGGTGACAAGTTGTTTCTCCGCGCCGTCCCACCAGAACCATTTCGGCTTGGGCATCTGTCCATTGGTGAATATCGCCCGTGCAGATGCGAGCTTGGGTTTTCGCTTCGAACCGACGTTCTTGTACCAGAGCACTTCGCCCCAGATGGAATTGATGATCAGGTCGTGCAGTCCGTCGTGATCCCAGTCCGCGACGGATAAGGTTGTGTATCCCCATTTGGCCTCGCACGGACTTTGGATTGAGCCGTTCGGACCCGCCTGGATGCGGATCGTCTTTCCGCCAGCTTTGAGATTCACTGAGCGCGCCCACTTGGGATTCTTTCCGCCACTGAGGTTCTCGAAGAAGCCGACATAGCCCGCCGTGTTGCCCGCAATGATGTCTTCGTCCCCATCGCCATCCCAATCCACGCAGAACGGAGTCGCCAGGGCACCATGCTTCAATGTGGATGCCTCCTGTTGGAAATACACGGGTGGCTTGAACTGTGGCACGCCTTTGAAGGTGTGTCCCGTGTGCTCGATGAACGCCACGCGTCCATCTTCGTCGCCGACGATTAAATCCTGATCGCCATCGGAATCCCAATCGATAGCGGTGGGCGTGATCATCTGGAGATCCATCACGAGCGGATCTCCATTGGCATCGTTCATCTTCCGTCCGTTGGCGTATTTTGGCTGCTTCCGAGAACCGACGTTTTCAAAGTAGGTGAATCCATCGAGGAATTCGCCGCACAGCAGGTCCAAATCCCCGTCTTCGTCAAAATCGGCGAAGTTCGGCGAAGGCCAGCCGTAGACATCGATCACCGAGCCGCCGGCCTTCAGTTGTTCCTTCGCGCCGTATTTCGGGTCCTTGTCCGATCCGTTGTTGCGCAGGAGGAACACATAACCGTGAAGCGGTCCATTCTTCCAGACGCCTTGCGCATCGTAGGCATGGTCCCATTCCAAATCTCCCCAATAGCCAATCCCCGCGATCAGATCCTGATCTCCATCCCCATCGTAATCCACGTAGCGCCACATCTTGGCCCGGGTCTTCCCGGTAACCAGCGTGGGGTTGGACACGAGCTTCTTTCGCTTCTTGAACCCGTTCTTCCGAAAATCCACATACTCCTGTCCATTCATTAACACGCGGGCCTTTCCGTTCACATGGCTGACCTGCATGTTGTGCGAAGCGCCTCCGACTCTTTTTGCAGCTTTGAACACAGGGAACTTCTTCCCTTTGCCCTTCCCGGGATTCTCGAAGAAATAGACTCCGTTGTAGGGTTTGTCCGGGCAGGCGACCACCATGTCGTAGTCGCCGTCGCCGTCCCAATCCATCGGCAAAGGCCAGGCCCACAGGCCGACACCGAGGTCCACCTTGAGACCGGGATTGTTGTATTGGAGGCGTTCGAGTTCAGCCGTTGCGGGAAAGGCAAGAGCGAGAAGAGTGAGGGTGGTGATCAGTTTCTTCATGGGTGTTTGGAAGATGGGGGATAGGAGATGGGAGTTGGGGCAGTCGTGCAAGCACGGGTTTGATAGGCCGTATGAGTCCTTTGCGAACCATGAGGCCTCTCCATTAAGACTACCACTTGTCGTGGGCATGACTGAACGCGCGATCCAAGTGCGTGTAACCGCCATCGACGAAGACGATCTGGCCTGTGGTGTGTGCGGAGGCCGGTGAAGCGAGAAACACGATCATCGCAGCGAGTTCTTCCTTGGAGGTCATGCGATTGCCCAGAGGAATCAGCCGTTCAATCGCTGCACGGGTTTCCTCCGGGTTGGGCAATGTCTTGAACCAGTTCTCGTATTGCGGTGTGTCGCACTCTGCGGGAACCACGCAATTCACCCGCACACCATCGGGCGCGAGGGCTATGGCCCATTCTCGGGTCAGTGCATTGATCGCGCCTTTCGCTGCGGCATACCCGCTGGTGGAGCCTTGACCGGTCACAGACACCTTTGAACTCACGTTGATCACCACCCCTGTGTCGGTCTTAAGCGCATTTTGGGCGTAGTGTGTAATGGCGTAGACGTGTGACAAGTTCAGCTGGAGCGAAGCCATGAAATCTGCGGGAGAACGATCCAAGCCGACACCGTCGTTGACGCCGGCATTGTTGACGACGATGTCCAGGTTCCCGAAATGCGACACGGTTTGCTTTACTGCTTTCTCGCAGTTGGCCGGATCTGACAAATCCGCTTCGACGAACAGGGCGGGCATTCCTTGTTTCTCAAGTTCATCACCCAGTTTCGCACCCGCCTGCGCGTCACGATCGACGATGGAGACGTTCACGCCTTCATGGGCCAGCAAACGACAAGTGGCTTCGCCAATGCCCTTTGCACCTCCCGTCACGAGAGCGGTTTTGCCAACGAGTTTCAGATCCATTTCCGTTCAGTAGGATGGGCTATCAGCCCGTCCGGTTGCGGGTGGCTTGCTGATGGGCTGCCGAAGAACAGAGCGATCCCTATGATTCGAAAACGGCATTGGCAGTCCTCGCTGAGCTGGGCGGGCTGATAGCCCATCCTGCGTTCTCAATCCAAGCTCTTGATGCGGATGTTGCGAAACGCCACCGGGTCGCTGTGGCCGGCGAAACCGAAGTGGCCTTTCTTCAGGTCCTTGCCCTTATGGCGCTTCTTGTCGGCTTTCACCTTGCTCAAGTCGGTGTCGAGGATGATCGCGCCGTTGAGTTCCACCTGGATCGTCGATCCCTTGACCGTGACTTTCTGGTAATTCCAATCGCCGGTATTGCGAAGGTAACCGGTATGGGCTGCGACCATTGAGTAGGCTGAGCCGTGGTATTGAAAGGCATTGATTTCGCGGCCCGGCCTCTGGTACTTCGAATGGAAGCTGTCGAGCACTTGCAACTCGGTCATGCCGTCGTAGGCAGGATTACCTTTGCCGGGATAACGAATCGCAAGTCCGTTGTTTCCGCCGGGCGGAAGTTTGAATTCAAGGGTCGCAACGAAATCGCCATATTCCTGTTCGGTGAACAGATTGCCGCCTTTGCCTTTCTTGCAGCGGATTGCTCCTTGGACCACTTCGTAGTTGTCGCTCGCCCCGGCCCAGCCTGAGAGGTCTTTGCCATTGAAAACCGATTTGAATCCATCGGTCGCGTCACCATCGGCGAGGATTTGGTTGGCTTCTTCCGTTCCGATCTCGCGGATGAAGATGTTGCGCCAGCGGATTTCTCCACCGTGGGTCTGGAGTTCGATCGGACCGCGCTTGGGTACTGGACGGAGGTTGTTCTTGTACTCCTTGTTTCGGCGGTCATAGTAATTGTGCATCGTGGCGTGATCGACGATGAGCTTGTCGTTCATCCACACGCTGACCCGCGAACCTACCATCACGATGCGGAACTTGTTCCATTGCCCGAGCGGTTTGTCCGCCTTCACGAGTGGGTCTTTGCCGGGTGAACCGGGGTTGTTGTTCCAGAGGCCGCCCGATCCGAGCGGTTTGCCGAGTCTCTTTGCGCGTTCGTCGTTTTCGTTGCTGTCCCAGATCTGCACCTGCGGCACGCCACGGAGGTAGATGCCGCTGTCGGCCTTGGGAACGGTTTTGTATTCGATAAGCAATTCGAAATCGCCGTAATCCTTGCGGGTGGTGGCGTATTTGCCGTGGCCGTCGTTTACAAGTTCGTCTCCCTTGATCGACCAGTGTTCGAGCATGTCGGTCGTCCAATCCTTAATCTGCTTGGCACGATCCTCTTTGGACATATCGAGGAACTGGCGATGATCGAATGTCCAGCCACCTCGCCAGTCCTTGAGGTCCTTGCCATTGAACAAAGCCGTGAATCCGGTCGGCGCTGTCAGCTCCAGACCCGCGAGGTCGGACGGTTTGAGATTGCGTTTCTTCCAATACTCGTCAGTTGCGAAACCATACTGGGACGGTTTGTAGTCGCCGACGAGATCCACCTTCGTGCCGTTTTCCGGAATCAGGTTGGCCAAATCGAATGCCCAATAGACGCCGTTCACGACGAGTTTACGGAGGGCTGCGTTCGCCAGATCTGCCGATGAACCCATCGTCGTTGCAAACACGCGGCCCTTCTCGCCACCGTCATCCTGGTAACTTTTGGTCCAGGCGATGGGCATCATCGGGTCGTTCTTTTCAGCAACGGGCTCGGTGTCGGAAGGACGCATCCCGAAGTCCACGTCGTCCTTGTTGTATTCACCCTTGCGTTTGACAACCTGGCCGAGCACCAGTGGCTTGCTGTCACCGGGCAGGGGAAGATCAATGGTGTAGACATCCGTCGAACCCCAGATTTCTCCGTCCTTGATGCCGCGAGTAACCGGATGGCTTTCAGCTCCCGGTGCGATGAAGCCGCGGGTCGATTCGTGTTTGTGGCGGCCGTGGTGGGCAACCCATTTCTCGCCAATGATGAATTTGCCGAAACCGCCGGTCCATTTCTTGTTCGGGCCCCAATAGCCGTCACCCAAATGGCCGTAAGGCCCGAGAAGCTCCGGTGGGATGACCGGACGTGGGCCGGCCTTATCCGGGTTGCGTTTCTTCATGCCCATCCACCGGCGCATCATCTCGTGCGCTTTCGTAGGAGGGGCAATCGGGTGGGTAGCGGTGCGAAGTCCGATGATTGGTTTGCCGGTCTCTACAAAGTCGGCAATGAACTTGGTTTGTTCGTCGGGCAGGATTCGCCAGCGGGTGAAGATCACCATCGCGTCTGCTTTTTCCAGTGTCTCCAAGCCGGGGATGTTGTCGCGAACCCGCGGATTGATGATTCCGGTTTCAGGATCGATCGCGAATAGCACGGTGCATTTGAAGCCGTGATGGCGCGCCAGGATCTTGGCCAACATGGGGAGGGCTTCCTCTGAGTGGTATTCCTCATCGCCAGAAACAAAGACGATGTGTTTGCCTCTTCCAGGGCCTTCCGTGCCTTCGTAGACGACGCGATCATCCGCAGCAGACAACGCGTTGGACACCAGGGTGAATGCGAGCAGGGCACGTACGACGATTCGGGTGAATTGCATCGGGTTGGTGTAGCAGAAACAGAGGAGTGATCAACGTTGATTCGTCCATCTGATTAAGGGCCGGCGGCCCAGCCCATATCCAGCTAAGGCAGACTGAAAGGAGGCCCGGGTCGTGATGGTGATAAGAGGAGGCCTGAACGGCAGATCCATCGGGCGATCAATGGAAGAACGCTGGGTCTTGAGCTTATGGGTCGGCCCCACAGGCCTTGGACAATCCCCGCGATTTGATCCAGGCCTTTCTGCGACCGGCCTGGGCTGAATATGGGATTGGGCTGTTCGCCCTGTTCACGTTCGCAAGCAAACGCAGCATGCTTGCCAGCATGAAGACGCCCTCCTATAACCCCGTCCGATTTAAGCATGACACACACACTCAGACTCATTACTTCAGGTCTTCTGGCCTGCTCCCTCGCCATCGCTTTCGATGCTCAAGCCGCGGAAAAGAAGAGCAAAGGCAAGAAGTCCGGCAGGTGGATCACGCTCTTTGACGGGAAACTCCACGGCAAGCTGCGCGGTTACCGCACGGAGGGATTTCCTGAGAAGTCGTGGAAAATCGATGGCGATGCACTGACGACCATACACAAGAACAAGGGCGGTGTTCGCGAGGATCTGTTGACCAAGGGCAAGTTCAAGAACTTCGAACTCTCATGGGAATGGCGCGCCACCAAGGGTGGGAACAGCGGGGTGATGTATCGCGTGAAGATCGATCCGAAGAAGCCGGCCTACTTCACCGGCCCTGAGTTTCAAATGCTCGATGACGATGTCCATCCCGACGGCAAGAAGGATCGTCGCCGTGCCGGTTGCCTCTACGATCTCATTGAAGCCGAAGGCAAGGATCTCAAGCCCGTGGGTGAGTGGAACACCAGCAAGATCGTCTCGAAGAACAACAACTTTGAGCACTGGGTGAACGGCAAAAAGGTCGTGGAGTTCGTCTGGGGCAGTGACGAAATCAAAGAGCTGGTCGCCAAGAGCAAATTCAAGACGTGGCCAAACTTCATGAAGATGGAAACCGGACACATCGCTTTCCAGCACCACGGCGAGGAGTTTTCCATCCGCAACATGAAGATTCGCCGTCTGTAGGCGGACGAGTCGCATTCTCGACCTGTCTCGGAGAGCACTGGGACGGGTTTGAAAATCATTGTAGCGGTATGCCGGCCATTGTCCGGCGCTCTAGTTTTTGGACAACTCTGACTACTTAGTAGAGAGGCAGTGAGTCGAACATGATTCGGCTTACTTTTTCTTTCGTTTCTTCTTTTTTCCGCCGTTCGCCGAAACCTCTTCGGCTTTGACTCGCTTGAGGTGGGCGAGCAGAAGGGATTGTAGTTGGTCGGCTTTCTTCGGGTTTTGCTCGGCGATGTCACGCCCTTCTTCGGTCGGATTCGGATCGACGACATATAGTTGCCGGGATGCCACCTTGTTCTTTGCGTTCCATGCGACCATCAGCTTGTGTTTGCCATTGCGGACGGCTGACATGCGCCTCCGGGGACGATGGAAGAAGAGGGCTTTTTCCGGGCGATTCACGGAGCGTGCATTCGGGTCGAACAGGACATGCTTGAAACTTCCACCATCCAGCTCATTGCTTGCCGGTCGTGTGCCTCCGGCGAGATCGACGAAGGTTGGCAGGAAATCGTATCCGGCGACGGGAAGATGGCTCACGGATTTCGAAGTGATGCCCGGGCCTTGGGCGATGAAGGGCACACGAATTCCGCCTTCGAGCAGGGAATGCTTGGAACCCGAGAGAGGATGATTCGGTGCGAGAAGTTTGCCGTTGCCACCTGGCACGGAGCCGCGCCCGCCGTTGTCCGCGGTGAAGAACACGTAAGTGTTTCCGCTCATGCCAAGATCGTCGAGAGCGGTCAGCAGGCGGCCGACGCCAGAGTCGAGTTCCTCCATCATGGCGGCCCATGCCTGTGTGTAGGCGCGGTCGGGTGTGCCTTTCCTTCGGTATTTGGCCAGGGTTTCCTCGCTGCAAACGACGGACAGGTGTTGTGCGTAGTAACTCAGTTGGACGTAGAACGGATTACCCGATTTCCTCTGTTCCGTCATGAATCCAATCGCCTTGGTTGTGATAGATGAGGTTCGTTTTGGATCCTTGTTGTCGATGAAATGCGGAGGGCCGTCAGAATGCCCTCCCTCGATTCCGAGCGATCGCGGCATGCCACCGGTGTTGTTTCCAGTCATGCCGTCACTTGCGTCATAGCCGCATTCTTCGGGAGTCGAAATCATCTGCTCACCCCACTTGCCAAAGTGAGCGCAACGATAGCCAGCATGGGCCTGCTTCAGCGCGCAGGGAATGGTGGTGTGTTCTGAGGGGACCCACGGACTCACAAACTCCGTTCCACTGCGCGCGGCCGAAGTGCCGCAGAGAATCGCGCGTCGCGTCGGTGTGCAGAGCGGTGCCGGGGAATAGCCGCTGGTGAAGCGCATGCCCCCGAGCATGAGGCGTTTCATATTGGGCGTTTCCAGGTAGGATGAACGTGAGGTGGTCAGGCGGGGATCCATTTTTGCCGATAGCTGAGTCCAGCCCTGATCGTCGGTGAGGATGAGGATGATGTTGGGCCGTCCACGCACATCGATGGTGACGACTGAGGGCTTTCGCGTGCCGGGGGCGACGACCAGCTTGGTCTCGCCTGTAAAACCCGGCGTCGGCGTGAACAGGAGTTCGCCGTTCTTGTCACGTCGAACGGTCCCGTCACCGCTCTGAGGTACAGCATCACGATCCGGTTTGATGCCCAGAGGCACATCCTTCTGATTGGCCAGGATTTGCAATGAAATTGACCCGGCTTGAACTGCGAGAAGCGTGCTGAATACGCACAGGAGGATTCTTGCGATCATATGAGTATATGGCCTGCGATATGTCAGGGAATGGTTTGATTGATCAGAAAGACCGCGGTCACCGGAGACTCGCTCCACTTTGCGAGAAGTGCCGGTGGAACTCGACGACCCGGATGCATGGCGATGAGGGCAATGTCGAGGTCTCCGTCCTGGTCCAGATCGCCAATGTCCAGGTCATGCCATCGTGCGTCACCGGAAAGCGGCAGTTCCTGGGGCTTGAAGGTGAGGTTGCCCTGGTTTTCCAGGTAGACCGCGCCGTGGCGTGCTGTATTGCGATGATTCGATGAGTATCCAATGGCGACGATATCGATGTCTCCGTCTGCGTCGAAATCCCCGGCGGCCACTCGTCGGGCCCGATTGAGATGGTAGGTGTAAGATTCGCGGTAGGTGCCATCAGCCGTGGCCACTTGGATTCGGATTCCGTGAAATGGAACCAGCGGCTCGTCCTGGGCTGAAAGTCGTTCGTCATCTCCGTTGCTCGTAACTAGGTCGGGCAAGCCGTCCCCATTCATGTCAATTACCGTGACATCTGTGTAATTCCACGCGGGATGATGTTGAAGGAGCGTGCGGTGAGTGAACCCGTTGCTGGTTCTTTGAAACGCGAGAATCTTCTGATGCCCGTTGGCCTGGACTGCGACAACATCGGATCGCCCGTTTCCATTGAGGTCGGAAACTGCAAGAGCGTTTATGCCTGGCTCGTCGGTCAACAAATGTGATTCAACCCCGCTGTCTGTCTTCGCGAACCAGCGCAACTGCCCGGTATAGCGGCCGTATTCAGCGATCAGGAAACCCGAGCCGCTGTAGGTGTTCAGGTTCGCCAGTTGAAGATGGGCGGGCCGCACCAAGCCGGGAATGAGGACTTGTTCCCCCGGTGCCGACGTGCCGGGCTTTCCCAGAAACATCAGCGCGCCTTCTGACAGGTCGTTGTTTCGCTCCGGCCTGCCGATTGTGATCAGCAATCCGTTCGGTTGAATCCCAATTGAGAGGATCGGTCCGGGCATTTTCCTCGCAGCCAGGACTTGTCCGGCCGGTGAGACCACCTCCAGTGAAGGTGTGTCCGCATTGCCGATGTAAATCACCTTTGCGCTGGGGTCGATGCGGACGGTCGACATTCGCGTGGAGTCCGGATGATTCAAAGGCGCTGGCCGGAAGATGGTCGTTTTGGGCAGCGCACCATCGGAACCGGAGATGTAAGGATGATCGTCGGGAGCCGTGGCGAGATAGTGGTTGGCAACCGCCCGCCAGTCGTTCTGTGAGATGGCGGGCTTGGCTGTCAATGCATCAGCTTTGACAACCTCTTCGCCCCCCGGATGTTGGGAAGGATCAAAAGGCTCGATGCCGAGATGCAGTGCTGCTTGTGGCAGTATCTCGAAAGCCCATCGATCGCGTGTGGCTACCTCAGGGAGGGGTTCGAGATGGCAGCTGGCGCAGAGAGTTTTGGCGAGTTCACGTCCTTCGACGTTTGGCTCCGATTCAGATGGAATGGTTGTGGGTTGATTGCCATCCGTGAATTCCTTTGCCGGTCCTTTACCCAAGAAGAATGCGGCACAGCTGGCAACCAGCAACAGGAGGAAAGAGAGTGTGTTCGGCGATCGGGACTCCGATGACGCTGCATCCGGATTGGGCATTGGCTTATCGGGACGCATGTGGTTCGTGATGAGTTTGCCGAGGCTTGAGTTCAGCGTCACCACCAAAATGGAGAATCACATCCCATGGTTGGCTTGTCCTTGATCCCATTGTGAATTGACATCCGAATGGGACAGCGGTCTTGTGTGCGTATGATTCAAGGCCCCGAAATCAACCGGTATATTCCGAAGCACTTTCGGATCGGTTGGTGGAGCCTGCTGGTGTTTCTGACGCTTGGGTTGGCACTTGAAACCATGCATGGATTCAAGATCGGTTGGTATCTGGATGTTTCCAACGAATCCAGGCGTCTGATGTGGACCTTGGCACATGCGCACGGGACTCTCTTTTCTCTGATCCATCTGGGATTCGCGGCAACATTGAACTCCGCCTTCGTGAAATCCGGCGAATGGTACCGCACTCCTTCAGCGTTTCTCACGGCGGCAATTGTTCTCTTGCCGGGCGGTTTCTTTCTCGGTGGTTTCTTCATCAACGGTGGCGACCCGGGCATTGGCGTAATGCTCGTGCCGGTTGGCGCCGTTTGTCTGCTGTTGGCTGTCTTCATGACCGTGTGCGGTCTTTCGAATGAACGGATTGATGGACATTGAAGCAGCCATCTTTGCGCTGATTCTGGGAGCCGCGCTTTGGCCGTTGATGATGCGGGTATTTCCCACGCGAGGCTGGTTGCTTGGGAGTGTGCTCGCCTTGTTTTGCGTGGCGGTTTCGATCAGCGCAGCTTTGTTCGCAACTGGAACGCGTGAATTCGCGATCCCCGAATCAGAGATTGTTGATCGGCCGATTGAAGTGCCTGGTGAGGGCTATGTGACTTCGGACACCTGTCGTTCGTGCCACCCCGGGGAATACAACACCTGGCACCAATCGTACCACCGATCGATGACCCAGGTGCCGACGCCGGAGAATGTTCTTGGTGACTTCGATGACAAGGTGGTCGAACTCTACGGACATTCCTATCACCTGCAGCGTCGAGGCGATGAATTCTGGGTCGAACTGGACTACCTCTCCCCTCTGCTCGATCAGCAAAAGAACTACACCCGAGTCTGGCGAAAGATCGTCCTGATGACTGGCTCGCACCACATGCAGGTTTACTGGATGTCGCATGCGAAATCCAAACGCCTGGAGATGCTGCCGGTCGTCTATCTATTCGAAGCCGATCGTTGGGTGCCGCGCGCATCCGTCTTCCTTCAATCTGACACCGAGGAATACCATGGCGAACTGGGACGCTGGAACGACACGTGCATCGATTGTCACACAACGCGCCCGCAACCCGGCAAGCACGATGACTTCGATCTTGATTCGCAAGCGGCAGAATTTGGCATCGCCTGTGAGGCCTGCCACGGTCCGGCTCACAAGCACATCACTGCCAACCGATCATTTCCCCGGCGCTACAAGTTGGCTTTGTCCGACGCCAATGACGAAACGATCTTCCATCCGAAACAGGTTTCCGAGAAACAGAGTTCCCAAGTCTGTGGGCGATGCCATGGCGTGACGCAGATCAAGAAACGCGACTACAATCCGTTCCATGACTTGAGCGAATTTCGGACGCCGCTGACGAAGAGCGACGAACAGTTGTGGGCCAAGGCGGGGAAGGAACTGGGACAGGACTTTCTGGACAACTCATACTGGCCCGACGGAATGATTCGTGTGCGTGGGCGGGAATTCAACGCGTTGATCAACAATCCCTGTTACAATCACGGTGACAAAAGCAAGCGGGTGATGTCCTGCATGTCCTGCCACGTCCTGCACCAGCGCCCTGAAGATAAGCGCGATCCGCTGGAGTGGGCGGACGACCAGCTCAAACCCGGCATGCGAACGGACCTTGCTTGCACGCAATGCCACGAGGATTTTCTCGACGACAAACGAATTGCTGCCCACACCCATCACCCGGTTGGATCCAGTGGCAGTGCCTGTTACAACTGTCACATGCCCTTCACCACTTACGGTCTGTTGCAGTCCATGCGCAGCCACACGGTGACTTCGCCGAGCATTGCCAGCACATTGGAAACCGGGCGGCCAAACGCCTGCAATCTCTGTCACCTCGACAAGACCATGACCTGGGCCGCTAAACACCTCGACGATTGGTGGGGCATCAGGAGTCCTGCAATCACCGAGGAACCGAACCTGGCCGCCTCCGTGGATTGGCTGCTACGGGGCGATGCGGCACAAAGGGCGATGCTGGCCTGGGCGATGGGTTGGGACTCCGCGCGTGAAGTATCGGGCACGGATTGGATGACACCACACCTGGCGCGCCTGCTGGATGATCCTTATGACGCAATCCGTTTCATCGCCCGCCGATCGCTCATGAAGCAACCCGGGTTCTCCGATTTCGAATACGACTTCGTGGCCTCGGCCGATGACCGAAAGCAGGGCGTGCTTCGAGCCTTGGACCTGTGGCGAAAACAGCCATCAGCTGAAGAATTGAAGGATCGCCTGTCGGTGCTGTTCGATGAGAACGGGCAGTTGCAGCAGGAACGCGCTGATCGATTGGCTGCGCAACGAAACGACCGCGTTGTAAGGCTGGCCGAGTAGATTGCGTTCGCGGCGATTCAGGCTGGCCGTTTCATAACGGTACTTTAGATTGCAGAAGAGAAACTTGAATCCACTTGCGAAAGTCATGAACCACTCAATCCAGTCGCTCCACGAAGATTCACTCAGCCGTCGCGATGTCCTGCGCGGGATCGGGGCAACCATTGCCCTGGCGGCCGTTCCCGGCGGACTGAAAGCCAAGTCCGTTTCCTCAGGCAAGGACTCACTGCCCATGCAGTTCTACAAGAGCCTCACCGAGACGCAACGCGCGGCCGTCTGTCTGCCGATTGATTCGCCCAAGCGTGATTTCGTCAGCAACTGGTGGTATGTGCATTCCCAGCAAAAGCTCCATGAGTTCTACACCGATGATCAGCGGGAACTCGTTCAGCAGATCTTTGATTCGTTCCACCACGAGAAGCATCAGGAAAAAATGCGTAAGCAGGTGCAGAAGGATCTCATGGGCAAGGTAAAGAATACGCCGTCGGTCGGATTCTTTGGAACGCCGAAGGATGATGATTTTGAGTTCATCTACACCGGGCATCATGTGACGCGTCGTTGCAACGCGCACACCGACAAAGGCTTGGGTTTTGATGGACGTCCGATTTTCTACGGAAATTTTGCCAAGGGCTTTCACGAAGGAAAAGATCACGTGGGGAATCCATTCTGGTATCAAGGACTGATCTTCAATGAGTTCCTGCAGACGCTCAGCGGGAAGCAACGTGAGACCATTCTCGTCGGCCGTCAGCCGCGTTCCGAAAAACCCGCGGAGGTTATCAAGAAACGCAAGACGGACCTGCCGGGACTGCATTGCGCCGACCTCAGCAAAGACCAGCAGGTCAAGCTGCTGAAATCCATGCGCCGCATGCTCGTCTTCCTGCGCCCGGACGACGTCTCCGCCACCATCAAGGCCATCCGCAAGAATCGGTTGATGGATAAACTCTGGATCTCCTGCTACGGCGGCAAATTCGATATCGGCGATGATGGCGTGTTCGACACCTGGCAGATTGAAGGCCCGGACATGGTCTGGTACTTCCGCGGCTTCCCCCACATCCACAGCTACTTCCACGTGGCCGTTTGATCATTTAGCTCGCGGGAATGGGCAACAGCAAGTGCAGTTCATTCGCGCTTCATTAGAACTCCATCTGCGGGCGGGAGGAATCATATCCGTATTCGTCAATCAAGGCGCCAAACGTCGGACCCGGTTGATCCAGCTTGGAACGCCAATCGCGGATCTTGACGCGGGCGCACGCTCCGGCTGCGACTCGGCGAATCTCGCATCCAAGGTCGATGAATCTTTGCTCCTCAAGAAAATCGAATGCTCCGGACACTCCGTCAGGAAAGCTCTTCGGTTTCGTTCCGATCAGGCGCAGAGCTCCCTGATGGATGAGAACGGCGACGGATATCTGGACAGTGGAGAACAGCAACGTCTGATGGAACTCATGGGAGTCCGCAATGCGGGTGGAACCGCCACCTCACGTCCCAGTTCCAGCAAGAGGCCCAGCCGAAAAGACAGCGACCGGAAGCGGCCAGAGTTTTGGTGCATTGCTGAATTGGCTGCACCTTGCGCCAGCTCAGACCCTGTGCCGTTGAGTCAAGCCTTCTTCTCTCGGATGCCACGGAATCGGATGGTCAGACTCTGCGGACGGCGCGGACAGGTTGCCCATCCTGTGAAGACCCTCTTTCAATCACCAGTCGCGTTGAAGCTCAGACCTTCGGCGGCTTTGCCACCCTTGGTTAGTGCACAGGTGAATCGCCAACCTTTCTTATGATCGATAACTTTGAGGATTAGCGCATTCTCTCCTTTTCGCAGATCGATTCGGTTGTCCTTCACGATTTCGCCGTTGAGCAGACCGCTGACGATGTCGTCGGCGCCGAGGCGGATGGAAAGGTTCTGGTTTGATGGAGAAATGATGGTCGTCCGGACAAAGGCGCTGCAGTCGTCGTGTTCGCCGATGTTGGCCTGAATATCGATGCGGTTGGGTTCAAAGCCTTTGGTGATCGGCTGCCACTTGGCATCTTTGGCGAACGCCGGGCCGAAGTCTTCGACGCGTCCGTGTTTCTTGTCTTTGAACGGACCGATGATCTGCCATTCCTTGATGAGACCGGTGACTGGACCGGCTTTGCGCCGATTATTGCGCTGCCGCTGCTTCGGTGCACCGGGAACAAAGACTTTACGGCCCATCCAGCGAAGCAGGCATTCGTAGAGACGCTGGTCTGAGCGTTTGTGTCCTTTGAGAGATTCGAGTGCCGCGTCGGCAGCAGTTCTGTCGCCCAGTTTGTCCATCAACCAAGCGGCCATCATGATGACCTCGCCGGCTTCGTCCTTTAGGGCGGCTTTGATGGTAGCGAGGGCGGGCTTGGACTTTAGTTCGAGGAGAAAGAGTCCGCAGATACCCCAGTAGCGCATGCCTTCATCCGAGCTGGAAAGGGCTTCGACGAAGGTGCTGAGATTCTTTGAATCGCGGGCCAGTGCAAGGTTTGCAATGTCGAGGTATTGCTCAAGTGGGTACAGCTTTGGATCGCGGACCATGTCGTAGATGGTGACGTTGTTTTCTTCAGCACGACGGACGCGCATGGCTTCGGGAAGCAGCCCGGAGTCGAAGAGTTCAAGTTGACGTTTACGGAGGGCGGATTTCAGTTCGGTCACTTTCTTCTCATGCTGCCTGGTGCCGATCAGGTTGTGGACGTTGTCGAAGTCATTGACCGTGTCGTAGAACTCCTCGGAAACACGTGGACGGAAGAAGCGTCCGGTTATGGCGTCGGTTTTTCCTTCCTGGTGATGTTTGTGCCAGGCACGAGTGGCGGTCATGTTGTACATGTAGCGGAGTTGCTGGCCGTTCGGCGCCCAGGGCATGTAGTTCTTGATGTAGAGGAATCGTTCGTCGCGGAGGGCGCGGACGTTGTCGCAAGCTTCATCCGCGCGTTCGCGGAAGCTGAGGTGATAGTTCGGGGCGGGCTCGGTATCTGGCCCGAGAAAGATCCGGCCTTGATATCCTTTGGGAACTTCGGCTCCTGCGAGGCTGAGCCAGGTCTTGGGCATGTCGACGAAACTGACAATGCGATCAACGGTCATTCCGGGCTTTTCAGCAGGCCACCATTCATTCCACTTTTCGGGTATGCGGACGATCAGCGGACAGTGCGTTCCGCTCGAATAAACAAATCGTTTGCTCCGCGCGATCACACCGCCGTGATCCGAGCAATAGATGATGATGGTGTCGTCGTAGAGGCCATCAGCTTTCAGTTTTGCGATCACTTCCCCGACCTTGCGGTCCATGTTGCCGACCGCATCGGCGTAACGGGCGTAGGTCTGTCGAACCTCCGGCAAGTCAGGATGATAGGCGTGAAGCGTCATCTTCGCCGGATCGGTCTTGATGGGGGTGTTCTTCGGGAAGGCGCGGCTTTCGTGACTGTCCCCAAAGTTCTTGATGGTGAAGAATGGCTGCCCGGGTGCGCGCTGTTCGTATGAGCCACCACCAACCCACGTGTCTTTGTCCGGCCGGTTCCCGATGTTGTAGTCGGTCTTGCCACCGTTCCCGACGAAGTAGCCGGCTTTTTTCAATTGATCAGGGTAATAGGGGATGCGGTCGTGCGGGATCGCATAACGACTCCTCATCGGTTGTGTGCCAATGGATATGGCATAATAACCGGTGATCCACGTCGATCTCGTGGGAGCACACACTGCCGCATTGTCAAAGCAGTGAGTATATCGAAAGCCTTCCCTGGCGAGTTGATCAATGTTTGGTGTGTTGGCGTTCTTTGATCCGTAGCAACCGACCCAGGAGATGCTGTTGTCCTCGCTGGTGATCCAAAGAATATTGGGTCGATCGACTGCGCCTGCAGTGAAGGCCGTGGCGAGGAAGAAGAGGCAAAGGAGAAGTTGTGTCGGGTGCTGCTTCATTTCGAATGTGGAGTGAGTCTAGCCAGAATTACGGAGCTTCTTACAAGGTGTTTTCTTGAGGGAAAACGTCGCGACTTGCGCGGACTGGTGACTCCCCGGAACCATGTGGCGATTGGGAATAAAGTTACTCCTGTTCGACGAATGTGAGTTCCGTCATGTAGATCCGCAGGTTCTTTTTGATGGCAGCCAGTTCTTCTTTGCTCGCCTTGATTCCCTTGAACGGTACGCGTGCATCTTCGGCTGCGAGTTCCATCTGTTCATCGGACATTTCCTGGGGCTTCATCGCGTCGTTCATTACAGCGGCCAGGCTTCGGCATTTCCGGGTTCCGAGACGATACTTGCTCACCGCGTCGGCAACACTGCGACTGAGTTTGGTCAATGCCGGCGACACGGTCGTCTCACCGGCGGCAGCTGCAAGGCTGGCTGACAGCTTCGTGTAGTGATCACGTCGCAATTCGCGCTTTAGGCGAATCAGCGACAGCGGGGACTGAATCAATTGTTGCGGGGTCTTGGTACAGATCGCCCGTGGGAAAGGGTTGGATGACGATCCAACCAAACGAGAAGAACCGCCACCACGTCCACGTGACCGTTCGAGTGTGTATTGATTTTTTCGCGGTGATCAGGAGCTCAACACTCCTTCCGCGTGTTTGACATCGGCGTCACCTTTTCCGCCGAACAACGATTCGGAGAACCACAAAGTTGTTGCCCAGCAACTGGCGGTGCGGTTTGCTTTGCAGCCATGAAGCAGACTCTCAAATTCGGCGGTGCACTGTTTTGCGCACTGGCTCTCTCGGTTGGCAGTGTCGGTGCGGCGAAGAAGTCCGGTGGCGTGGCCAAGGCCAGCGCTGCCATGGCCAGCGCGGCCAACAAGTTCCTTACCTCGCTTGATGCGAAACAGATAGCCAAGGCGGCCTACGAACTCAAGACCGATCAGCGTTTCAAGTGGCACTTCATTCCCACGGAAATGATCAAGGGAGGTCGCACGGGCTTGCCGATGACGGAAATGAACGCGCAACAAAAGAAGGCCGCATTGGGCTTGGTGCGTTCGGCAATGAGCAACACGGGTTTCCAGAAAGCCAAGGACATCATGATGCTCGAGGGCATTCTGAGGGAGAACGAAAAGAACGGCCGTTTTGATCGCAATCCGATCTGGTACTTCGTGTCGATTTTTGGGAAGCCAAGTGCCAAGGGAACCTGGGCCTGGCGTTTTGAAGGCCACCATCTCTCCCTCGCGTTCACGATCGTTGAGGGCAAAGTGGTCGTGAGCACTCCGTCCTTCATGGGTAGTAATCCGGCGAAAGTGCTCAGCGGCAAGCGCAAGGGGTTGCGCGTGTTGGGACCGGAAGAGGATCTCGCGCGTGACCTTGCGATTTCACTCTCCGATGAGCAGCGCAAACTCGGTGTCATTGCCGGCAAGGCGCCGCGTGACATCCTGACCAGCGCCAATCGTGACGCAAAGATGCTGAAGCCGAAGGGTGTTCCGTTCCGCAATCTTGGCAAGGAGCAGAAAGACCTCCTGCGAAAGCTCGTGTCCGAATACGTAGGTCGCAATCGCGCTGAATTGGCCAAGGCGGATCTCTCCAAGATCCAGGCTGCCGGTTGGAACAATGTTCACTTTGCGTGGGCAGGTGGATTCGAGATGGGGCGGGGCCACTACTACCGCGTGCAGGGCCCGAGTTTCATCATGGAGTACGCCAACACGCAGAATAAGGCCTATCACGTACATGCGACGTGGCGCGAGTTCGATGGCGACTACGGCGAGGACGTCCTGGCCAAGCACTTTGCCAATGATCACAACTGATCTTTGCAGCAAACCTGCGATCGAGCGCCGCGTATCCAGCGCGGCGCTTTCGCTGAATGACTGAAACGGAACAGAACCACCGGGAACTCAAAGAGGGCGCGCGTTTCAGCGTGACCATCGAAGATCTCGCCTTTGGTGGCGATGGTGTCGCGCGGATTGACGAGATGGTGGTTTTCGTTCCCTTCACCATCCCCGGCGAACGGGTCGAGATCGAACTCACCAAGGTCAAGACGGCGTTTGCCCGTGGCCGGATAGTGAATGTGGAGGAGCCATCCGCGAACCGGGTTGAGCCTGCTTGCGGGCATTTTGCCGATTGCGGCGGATGCCAGTATCAACACATCGATTATCCGGCGCAGTTGAACCTCAAGCGGAAACAGATCACGGATATCTTTCAACGGATTGGCGGCTTTGTTGAACCGCCCATTGATTCCGTGGTTCCTTGTCCCCAACCTCTGGGCTATCGCAATCGAATCATGGTGCGCAGCCAGCGCGAGAAGCAAACCGGGCTGATGAAACTCGGGTTTCTTTCCGCCGAAAGCAAACGGGTCGTGGATCTGGAGAGATGCGCGATTGCAGAGGATGAGGTGAATCGGCAGCTTGCGGAGGCGCGCCGTTCAATGCCCCCGAAGGGCGGACTGAAGACAGTGTTGCGAAAGATGCCTGCCGATTGGGAGGTGGGCCGCGATTCCTTCTTTCAGAACAATTTCTTTCTCCTGCCCAAACTCGTCGAATCGGTTCGCGAATGTTTGAAGGAGGCGAACACTCGCCATCTGATTGATGCCTATTGTGGTGTTGGTTTCTTCAGCATCGAGTGTGCGGATTTAGTTGAGACTTTCGTAGGTGTGGAGCTTGACGCGCAGGCGATCAAGTCTGCCCGGCAGAACATGGCATCTCGCGAAATCAAGAACGGACAATACGCCAAGGGCTTTGCTGAAGATTACCTTCCCGGCCTGTTGATGCGTCATCCTGGCGAACAGACGGCCTTGATCATTGACCCTCCCCGGACCGGTTGTCCGCCACGATCAATGGAGCGCATACGTCGCGCCAAGCCGCAGCAGGTGATCTATGTGTCCTGTCATCCCGCGACGCTGGCACGCGACTTGAAGATCCTTTGTGCGGATGGTGTGTATGACCTGAAGCGAGTCGTTCCGCATGACATGTTTCCCCAGACACAACATGTGGAATGCGTGGCAGATCTGAGGGTGCGATGAAGTTGTTTCACTGGCTCTTTCTTCAATCGGTGGGGCAAGGCTCCGGCCGATCCGTAATTGTCTGTGCCCTGTTGATGGGAGGTTTGAGCGGACTCACGTCCTCTGCTACGGCTGCGGATAAGAAAGATGGGAAGAAGAAGGACACCGCTCCAGTCATCGTAACAGTTGTCCCCCCCGGGATTGTTGTCGGGGCCAAGAACTCGCTCATCGTTCGTGGATTGAATCTCGAGGATGCGGATCGCATCGAGATTGTGGATTCAAAGTTAGAGCTGAAGATTGGCCGAACCGGAACCACAAAGCCTTACTCGAAGTATGAGGCGAAGGAGATGGGAGATACCTACGTCGCTGTTGATTTCGAATCTGGGAATGAGTTGCCAAGTATGATCGAGATTCGCGTTCGAGGGAAAGATGAAAAGTGGTCCAAGCCCTTCGGATTGCCGGCGTTCGAGAACAGCGTTCCGGAGAAAGAAAGCAACGGAGGCTTTCCGAAGGCACAATCGACAAGGGTGCCTTCGATCATTCTGGGTGAAATCAAGGAGCGTTTTGACGTGGATGTGTTTCGAATCGCTCTGGAGAAGGGTGACAAACTGACGGCTGAGGTGTTCGCCAATCGATGCAAATCCCCATTCGATTCCCAGCTCACGTTGTTCGACTACGATGGCAATACGCTGGTAGTCGATGACGATTCGGGAGAAGGCCGCGATGCGCGTTTGGAGTATCGCTGTGAGAAGTCCGGAAAGTTTTACCTCTCACTCGTCGATGTGAATGATTTGGGTGGCTACGCGCACAAGTATTTCCTGCGCTTGAGCAAAACGAGCGCGCAGCTTCAGTAGGACGGGCAAATTGCCCATCCGAGTGCGCCCGTGAGCGGATCGAAACAGCCGGGTGAAAGTCCTTGTCCGGGTGAGACCTGCGCCCGGTAGTTGAACGTAACTGCGTCGCCGCGAGGCGGGGTGGAGAGCAACGGAAAGCGAACGCTTGGTCGGTAGACGCAAGCTGAACTCGATTTGGCCGGTCGTCGTGGCGAGCTTGCTGAGATATGGCGAAGCCCAAAGCCCTCGGCAACCAGAAGATAGGTTGGACCCGGGGCGGCGACAGGTGGTTGGAGGCCGAACAAGCTGAAGTTTCGGGGACGTGAAACGGGGAGATCTGTCGGGACCAGCGGTGGTTGCGAAGGTCAAAGAAGTTCCACAGTCCTGGGAGAAAGTCCGGATGCGTCCGGCCCATTCGAATTGCCCGGGCGCTTCGTTTGTGAATCGGAACTCGCTCTTTGGAAATGAAACCCAGGTCACGAACGGCGCTGCGCTGCTGCGTCGGCAATCCTCACAATGACAATGCGTGACCGTGGACGGCGTTCCCTTCGCCTTATATCGCATCCCTCCACAGAGACAGGCCCGGTGAAGATCTTCTCGCTCATCGTGAGAGTTTAGCTGTTCATCAGGTCAAAGCAAAGGGGCTCGTTGAAAGGGCAATCGCTGGAGCCCGTTGTCAGCGTTGGACGGAATCATTCCCCGACTTGCGTGTCCTGCTGGGCGCGGCTAGCCTGCGCGCTCCAAGCGGACTCCGTTTATGACTCGAACTGAAGCCACTCAAGATTTACCGGATTCCCGTCGACAGTTTCTTTCCCACGGCGGCAAGGCGGCATTGATCGCTGCGCTCGGGGCGCCGGTTCCGTTTATTGACAACCTTGCTCCCGGCGTGATGCCGGAGGCTTTGGCCCAGGTTGTCGGGGAGGCGAAGGGCAAGCGAGGGATACGCGTTCTTAATGACCGGCCGTTCAACGCCGAGACGCCGGTCACGCTCCTGGATGACGACATTACGCCGAATGAGAGGCATTTTGTTCGCAACAACGGCATCGTTCCAGAGCGTGCATGGAAGAAGGATTTGAAAGGGTGGTCACTGCAGATTGACGGTGAAGTGGGGAAGGAACTGAATCTCTCGATGTCAGACCTCAAAGCTCGGTTTAAGTCGGTGAGGCGGACTTTGGTGATCGAGTGTGGGGGCAACGGACGAGCGGGGTACGATCCGCCGGCAAAGGGAAACCAATGGACCTTGGGCGCGGTTGGGTGTGCGGAGTATGAAGGTGTTCGTTTGCGAGATGTTCTGAATGCTGCCGGGGTGAAGAAGTCTGCCGTCTATATCGGGTATTACGGCGAAGATATTCATTTGAGCCGCGATCCGAGAAAGCAGCCAATTTCACGTGGAGTGCCGATTGCCAAGGCATTGGATGAGCATACGATTCTTGCGTGGTCAATGAATGGGGAGCCTCTTCCCGCGTATCATGGATTTCCGCTTCGTTTGGTTTGTCCGGGCTGGCCGGGGTCGACGGGTGGCAAATGGTTGAAGCGCATCTGGGTGCGCGACCAGGTCCACGATGGAACGAAGATGACCGGTACGGCTTATCGCGTGCCGAGGCATCCGGTGGCGCCGGGCACGGATGTTGCCGAAGAGGACATGGAGATCATTCATGAGATGCCGGTGAAGTCCATCATCACCCGCCCGGGAACGGGCATTGAAACTCCACTGGCCAAGCAACTCGCCTTGCGTGGCCACGCCTGGAGCGGTTGGGGTGACGTGAAGGCGATGGACCTCAGCATTGATTTCGGAGCGACATGGATTTCTGCCAAATTGGGCGCACCGCGTAATCCTTACGCTTGGCAGCGATGGAATGTGCAGATCAAGTTTCCCAAGCCCGGTTACTACGAGGTCTGGGCGCGGGCGACCGACAATCGCGGCCACATGCAACCGATGCTCGTCCCGGGATGGAATCCGAAGGGGTATCTCAACAACGCAATGCAGCGCATTGCCGTAAAGGTCGTGGCATGAAGCACTTCTTACTCGTTGCATGGGTTCTAGTTGGAGGCCGGGTGTTGGCGGCTGACAATGAATCTGCGATCGGGCAGCTCAAGAACCTCCCCGGCAAGGCCCTTGTTCAGGCCAATTGCATTCCCTGTCATTCGACGGCGATCATCGCGGCAAATCATCTCACCCGCAGACAGTGGGATGAAACCATCACCGTGATGCAGAAGAAGAACGGCATGTGGACAATTCCCGCGCCGATGCGAAAACAGATTCTCGATTACTTGGAGAAGGCTCAACGTCCGGCGGACGCCGGTTTGGCCCGCGGGAAGAAGACTCCGTGGGCTCGGCCGCTTTACCGGGCGAATCCTCTTTGGAAATAGTGGAATATATGGAGGTCCGGCAGATTCATTATGGGTTGGCTCACGTTGCATTGCGAACGGTGGCATTTGAAAATCCGCCCATGTTTTTCGGGGTGATGGTTTCGGATGAAGTGCAGGACTTTCTGGCCCATCTGCTTGGCGTTGTACAGGAACAGGTGCCTGGAGAGGAAGCGAGCTTTACGGCTGAGGACCTGGTGGCTCACTCGGTGCGGATTGATGACTTTCCAACGGTGGTCATTGAGTTCCCGGCCCCGGTTGCACAAACCGAGGTCTACTTTATCGGCGCTGTACTTTTGATCGACGAATCGGGTAATGTGGAAGATGCGTCAGTGCGCTTTTACACGTTGGAGAAAGCCGATGGTGGACTGGACTCAATTGAAACCGTGCTTGGTGAGTGGTCGAAGGACGGTACCCATGGAAATCTGGGCAAGGGGCCGAAGCCAACACCGGAATTGTTCGCTGAGGCACTCGGCGAACAACTGTCGAGGACGCTGTAGTTTCGTGCCAGCCAAGTCATTTGCACAGATCTGGTGCGATATACGAACGGAGAGCGAGGTGATCGAATTAGTAGGCTCAGCGTTTAACGAAGCGTTCTCCCTCACCCAACCCTCTCCCAGCGGGAGAGGGTTGGGTGAGGGAGAGGGAGAAAATGCTCAAGACAATGATGGCGAGCACCATATTGGGCCTGATTTATTTGGGGGACTTGGCTGACAGGACACCAGAGTCAAAAGCCATCCATCTTTGGCGGATTGATCTTTTGCCCCATGCGCATGTAGTGCCAGAACGCGTCCAGTTGCTTTTTCGTGTCGCCATCATAGACATCGAAAAGCGGGCTGTTGCCCTGTTCGTCAAAGTAGACGGGAATCTTGGATTGGGGATCGATGCGCAGGGGGTTCAAAAGCCAACGGGTGTAAAAGTCGCGCTGTAATCGCTCGGCAGGGAGGGCAAGATTGATTCCCTCGGCTTCGAAGACCTGGGTGGGTTCCATAACACCGACTCCATGACAACTGACGCATGAGAAGCCACCAAAAACACCCGTCAAGGTGCGACCAACTTCGGCGCGCTTGGGGTCGATCGGACCTTCGTTGGGGCTGACTGCTGGGTAGCCGTGGGACATGGCCAGTCCGCTCGCCAGGCCTTTGGCCAAGGCAGGAAAACTCGGCATTCGATGTGACATCCAGGGCCGCGGGCTGTCTGTGATCTTTCCGGCAAACAGTTTTTGCATCCACTCAGGTTTGAGCTTGCTTCCCAGGAGATTGTAGCCCGGGAACCCATCCAGTTCCCCGTGACAAGCGCGGCAGTTGAGATTGCGCGAGTGCCGATTCGCAAATTCCGTGGGGGAATGCCGTTGGAGGGAGTTCAAGTCAGTGGCGAACGAGGCAAGATTCTGCAATTGTCCATTGCTGAGGGAATAGTGAGGTCCCTTGCCGGTGGAGTTGCCGCAGCCCGTTCGGAACGAAAGATCGAGTTCCTCAACACTCTTTGCGGACCGCTTAGATCCATCAATTCCTGCATGACAATTCAGGCACCCGGTTGATGAAAGAAGCGCCTTGCCTTCGTCGAGCGCGCCGGCTCCCTCTCTGAGGGACACCGGTTTGCCTTCGCTGACGCTTCTCAGATACCCGGCGATCTGTCCGGCTTCTTCTTTTGAAAGGCCGAAGTTGGGCATGCGACGCCATTGATAATGCTGCGTGGGGTTCAACAGAAAAGTGGCCAGGTGTCCTTGTGGGAACTTCTCATTGAGATGATCCAAGGAGATCTTGGTCGCGTCTTTCTCCTTCGCGTCCGGAAGATTATGGCACCCGGTGCAATGGAGACTGGTGACCAGTTCTTCGCCGGCCTCTGCCTGGGTGACCGGTTCTTCGATGCCTTTCGCAGAGTCTTGGAGCGAAGCCAGATAGTCTGCGATCGCCTCAGCATCCTTGGCTGCCGTTGCTCCGTGAAGCACCTTGGGCATCTGCGCGGAACTGCGCTCGGACTTCGGATCGAGGATCCACTTCGCCATCCAATCGCGGCCTCGTCGCGAGCCGATGCCGGCAAAGCTGGGAGCATCCATCTCAAGTTCGGGGATGCCGGATTGAGAGTCCAGATCCACGTCGTGGCAGTTTGCGCAGCGGCCTTCCAGGAACAGCTCGCGTCCTTTCCTGCGGGATTCCGACATCGACAATCCAGTGTTGGTTTCCGGCCAGGTCAACATCGCATCGGGAATGGGTTCCCAGAGGAATCCGTATTCGGACCAGGTAAGCCGGGCGAACAGATCACCAGAGGTTCCGCTCAAAGTCGCGGTGAGTTTGTTTGCGCCTTTGTTCAATCGCACTTCTTCACTCGGCCCGATCTGTTTTCCTTTCCCGTCACCAGAGAGGATGATTTTGTCGTTGATCTTCAGTTCGAACTTTCCACGTGCTGCGACCTTGAACTTGTAGTCCCCGCGAAGGCGGGCATTGACGAAGCCCTCCCACTTGACCGAGGTCGGTCCCGCTTCGATAAACGGCGTGGCTGGTTGTCCTTCTGGCAGGTAGACGCCCACGTTTGATACCGGCACGAGGTCGTGCTTGCCGCCGGAACCAAATGTCGCAATGAGGCCGGTTTTCTCCTCGGCTTGGCTGAGAACGGCCAGACTGACGAGGATGACGGAAGCGATTCGTTTGAACATGAGAGTGACTGGAACTATTGGACGGCGAACCATCGGGTTTATTGGAGAACGTTAATGGTGTGCATCACCTGTTGGCTGATCTTCTTGCCGTCCGCAGTCGATAGATTGCGGAAGTTTATCAGCTGCTGCATGGCCGGGCGGAGATCCGCGATCTTCAATGAATTGCGATTTTGCCGGATCTTGAAAGTGCGATACATGACCCAGCTGCCGTCTCGTTCGAGAATTCCGGGTTGTTCATGAATCTTCGTTCCGTGAACTGTGCAGGCGAGCACGATATCCATTCCCGCCACATAGATGCCGTCCCAACGACACCAGCTCGCGGGCAAGGGACCAAAGGCGGCCTCGCGCGGATCTTCGAACGAACCACCCTTGTCCGCCCATCCCGGTTGATTCCCCAGTCCAAACTGTTGTTCACCGTCAATCGAAGGATGTTGCCCATGACGCCCGCCGTAGCTGACGCCAGTGGTTGTGATGTATCCGCCAGTCCATCCAGCGGCCATCCGCAACAGATCAGTGTCGAACAGGACAGCCGCGTTTGTGCCCAGTCGGATGGCGATTCCCTTGTTCGCAAGGTTTCCCTTGGGGAAGTCCGCCCGGATTGCTGCACGCTGGAACGGGAAGTCCTTCTGCAAATACCGCTCCTGCACCGGCGGGCGCCCCTTCTTCGCGGCGAACGCGGACGCGCTGCAAAACATCAGTAATCCGAGGACGATTGGGGGGACTCGTGAACTGATCGGGAACATCTTCCTCAAGTATCTGCAATTCTTTCGACTTCGAAAATGCCAAAACAGTCCATCCCCAACTCTCCTTGTCTCCCCATCCACCAATCCTGTACGCTTGCCGCTCATGAGTCTCGTCAAGATCCACCAGAAGGCGCTTGAGCTGGCCACCGAGCATCACAAGTCTCACCCGATTGAGACCTTTCTCGATATCGGCGCCGGGTGTGGCGAACTCGTGCAGCTTCTCCGAGCGAAGTTTGGGAACAAGTCTTCGGTGTGCGATTACACTGACGAACTCATGCGCGTCGAGGATCAAAAGGTGGATAAGGCGGATCTTAACACTGAAGGCCTGCCTTACCCGGATAACACCTTCGATCTCGTCACCACCACTGAAGTGATCGAACACCTCGAACACTATCGTGAAACCCTTCGCGAAATCTTTCGCGTGCTCAAACCTGGCGGACTCTGTGTCCTGAGTACGCCGAACATCCTCAACATCAATTCGCGATTGCGCTTCATATGGTTCGGCTATTGGAATCTTTTCGGACCGCTTCCCGTTCGCAACAGCGCGCTATACTCAACCGGTGGGCACATCAATCCCGTTTCGTATTTCTATATCGCTCATTCTCTCATGGATGCCGGATTCGATGATGTTCGTCCGCACATCGACAAGCCGCAACGGTCCGGCGTGTTCAAGCTTCTGTTCTTCTGGCTCCCCATAAAACTGTTCGGCGCGCGTGCCTGGAGCAGGGAGGTCAATCGTTTCAAGACGATCGACAAAGACAACGCGCCGATTGTGAAGGCGATGAATTCCACGGATCTGTTGACGGGAAGGACGATTATTACGTCATCGGTGAAACCGAAGCAGGTAATGTGACAGTTGACGTGGCAGCGGAGGATGGATTGTCAGCCATGGCTTGAATTTGTTGAACGGGAGCACATCCCGTTGAGGTTTGGCTTTCTTTGATTGAAGAGAGGTTGTCCGGAAAAAGCTGATTCAAATGAAATCGATCGTTTTCTCCCTCACTCTCAATTCCTCTCCCACCGGGAGAGGGCCAGGGTGAGGGATGACGCATCAACAGTTTTTTTGTTTGTTCTGGCACGATTTGTGGACGCTAAATCAGTTTTGCGGGCTATTTCTTTACTTCCGGCAACACTCGGATGCGGATGGGAACTGCTCGCTCACGCTCGCAGCTACGGCTGTCGAAGCTGTTTCCCGCTTTGAAAACTCCAAGTGTAAACCTTGGATCCGTTCGCATCGCTAAGTGATATCGATGTGATGGTGATTTTTCCCGCGCCTGATGCCGGGTCGAGGCGGACCGCTGTGAGGTTTTTCCTGGCGGCGAATTTGATTTGGTAGATGTGTTGTCGATTGTCAGCGTGCACCGGGAAGTCGATGCGTCGTTCGGGACTGAATGCCGGGCGGGAGTCTGCCTCCCGCCAGAAGAACTGTCCGGTTCCACTGACGTTGGAGGACATGGTGATATCCGCGTGGTAGTCTCCGGCTTTGAGGGGTTTGGCGAAGGAATAGCTCATTCGGGGATCTCGGCCGGTGGCCACGATGTTCATTTTGCCGTCGCGAACGGACAGGCGAAGCGCGTTGTCGGGCGACCAGCCAGCTACGGGTTTGCCGGGGTTCTTTCGCGGCGTTTTCTTTGTGTTGGTTTTGCCTTTGCTGCGGTCTCTTCCGACACCCTCCAGTTCCGGTCGATACAAAGCGGGATTGAAGTTGGGATTGGGAATAGCGCGGACTGCCTTGGTTTCATTCAGGAAAGTCTCAATGAGAGTGTCCATTTGTCTGACCCGCTCGACCTTGTTGGTCGCGAGGTTGTTTCGTTCACCGAGGTCGTCTTTCAGGTTGAAGAGTTTCCAGCGATGTTTGCCGCTTTCACCCGCATGGAACATGCGAATGAGTTTCCAGTCGCCTTGATGGACGGCGACTGAGGGGGGAATCCAATTCGGCACCGGGGGGTCGTGGGGGAAGTAGGTGAACGACGGCTTGCGTGTGTAGGGCTTGCCGCGCAGTGCTGCAAGGAAGCTCACTCCGTCAAACTGTTGGTTTGGCTGAGGCTTCATCTCCAACATCTCGAGAATCGTTGGATAGAAGTCGTCACTGTGTACGCGCGACTCATTGCGTGTGTTTGGCTTTACCTGGCTGGGCCAACTGACCACCAGTGGCACGCGCACTCCGCCTTCGAACATCGTCGCCTTGCCTCCGCGCAGTGGCGCGTTGCTCGTGGGCGTCGTGCCATCGACGGTGTTGTACATGTTTCCTCCGTTATCCGAGAAAAAGATGATGATCGTATTCTCGGTGAGATTGAGTCGGTCAAGGGTATCCGTTAACGTGCCGACCGCATCGTCCATGCTCTCGATCATTGCCGCGTAAGTTGGGCAGCGTTGCGGATCCTTGGGATCGATCTGTGTGCGGTATTTCTCGATCAGACTCGCCTTCGCATCGAAAGGCGCGTGAACGCTGAACATCCAGTAGTTGAGAAAGAACGGCTTGTCTTGGTGTTTCTCCATGAACGCGACAGCCTCCTTGGCCATACGATCCTCGATGTGTTCGCTCGGCGTGTCCGGATCGAAGTCCGGAAACTTCCAAGGTGCGACGTAACTTCCAGCCGGTCCCGGCCCAGGCCAATGCGGGACATCGACATCGAATCCGTGTTGCAATGGAGAATAGGGTTCTGCGCCAAGGTGCCATTTGCCGAAATGTCCGGTTGCATATCCGGCATCCTTGAGGGCTTCACCCAGCGTGTAGTACCTCGGGTCCAGCCGGGTTACCGTGGAAGGGACGATGGATTTCTTGTTTGGCGGGCTCCTCATTCCTTCCGTCGCCTTGAGAACGACCTTCGGCAGATGACAGGACGGAGTGGTGAGTCCGGTGCGTGCCGGATTCAGTCCGGTCAAAATGCTTGAGCGGGTGGGGGAGCAAAGCGGGCTCGCGGTATAGGCGCGGCTGAAGGTCATTCCGCGCGCGGCCAGTCGCTGAATGTTGGGCGTTCGATACAAGCGGGTATGGCCGTAGAGCGTGGTATCGGCCCAGCCGAGATCGTCGGTGAGAATGAAGACGATGTTGGGTTTCTTTGCCGCAATAGAACCGGCGCCCGGGAGAACGGCGATGGCTAGGATCGCCAAAAGGCGCTGGCCAATTGATGACATGGGTGGGGAGATTCCTTTTTTGGGCTACACTTCGTCGATGAAGAAGTTTGGCACTTTCTTATTTACGACGATTTCAACCGCCGGTCTGCCTTGGTATACCACTGCCGGTCCCGTTTTTCCTGGAGCGTGGGATCAATATTGGATTCCAAGGGATCGCCGGGAGCGATTCCCGGATGTGCGAGGAACGCTTCTCGAGCTGATCCGTCTGAAGGTGGCGAAGTGGGGCTCGTATTGGCGGGGAATTCTCAACGACCTTTGAACTGTGGGGGGCGTTTCTCCATAAACGCTGCCAATCCCTCCTGACCGTCTTCGGATTGGAGGCAGCGATAGAAGGCCGCGAGATCATCGACGAACGAGTCCTCCTGCGCAGCGCTGCTCACAGTGGAGACGCGTTGCTTGGCTTCACGTAGTGCGATGGGAGGCATCTGAAGGAGGTTGTCACGTAGTTGATTGGCCTCCACCCCAAGGCGCATTGTTGGCACAGATTTGTTGATGAATCCCCAGGCCTGGGCCTTGTCGGAGCTGAAAACGGCGCCGGTCAGTGACAACTCCATGGTCCGGGCTTTGCCGAGGAGTTGGATCGCATGGAGGTTCGTATAGGCCGGCGGCCAACCGAGTTTGATCTCCGGCAATCCGAACTTTGTCCCGTGCGCCGCGTAACGAAAGTCACAGGCAGCCGCCAGCATGAAGCCACCCCCGAGGCAGTGGCCGTGGATGGTGGCAATGAAGATCTGCGGGAGGTTGGCGATGCGCTGGCAATACGTAGAGCGTTGAACATTTAGCTTGAGGATTTCCTCCTTGTTGAGCTTGGCGGTTTCCTTCACGTCGTCGCCGGCGCAGAAGGTCCTGCCTTCGCCCTTTAGAATCACGACTCGGATGTGGTCTTGCGCCGTTTCGAGCCACTCGGTCAGGGCGACGAGTTCGTGTGTTGTTCGTGCGTCAATCGCGTTCAGTCGATCGGGGCGATTGATCGAGACTTCGAGTGTGGAGTTGTCCTCGTATACCTTTAGGGACTGAAATGTTGGAAGCTGATTGGGGTTCATGGACGGATTCGTTTTGCTGTCCTTCTTGGTCAGGCTGCGATGAAGTCGCTCCAGCTTGATCACGGCGCGTTGATGGGTGCCTTTGCCAATCTGTTCGGATTCGTCGTAGGCGGTGATCTCAAAATCGATCACCTTGCCGTTGATTGCGGTTACCTTTGCAGTTGCGCGAACGCGCTTACCGACCGGGGTGGCTGCAAGGTGGTCAACTTTGACCTTCGCGCCAACGGATTCCTCTCCGTCTTCAAGGAAGGGAGCAAGCGCCTTTCTCGCCGCGTGCTCCATCAGGTTTATCATCGATGGGGTGGAAAAGACGGGAGTGGTTCCACTCAGGCGAATGACCTCACCCGAGCCGACCAGAATGTCCAGTTCTGCTTCTTGTCCGATGGCGATCCCGGCCTTCATGCTTCGATTATGCGCTGCCAGCGGGCTTGGATGAGGTTGGCTTCCGCCTCCATCGACGCGAGGAGCTCCGTGGGGCATCAGGGTAGGTGCCGAGGGTGGCCTGGCTGCCGATAATTACAACGGACTCCGTGTCAGCGTTTCTGGCGGCCGCGCGGATGATGTGCTCAAGCTGCAACCGATTCACGCTCTCCGAATTTCTTGATTATGGCGGTTCTTTCAGTTGCGCTGAGTATTTCGGCAAACGGGCTTGATTGGCGGAGGGCGTATCCCTCAGGGCTTTCATCCAGCTTCTCCGCAGTCAGCCGATCAAACGCAAGACTCCGTTGATCAATTCGCTGGTGGTCCTTCATGCGATTGCCACAGTGTGGATACCGTTTTACGAGAACAGTCCCTTGATGGGTTCGCCGTGGTAGACGTGGAATGGACGTTGGACGGGATCGTACCAGGTCATTGTCCGGGGAATGCCCAATGCCTCGTAGATGGTGGCTGCGAGATTCTCCGGTGTCTGCGGGTCATCGTCCGGGTAAGCGCCCATGTTGTCCGAAGCGCCAATGACGCGACCTCCGCCCACTCCGCCTCCGGCAAAGAAGACGGTCTGAACCGGTCCCCAGTGATCGCGTCCAGGCAGCGTGGCGCTGGGGATCTTGAAGATCTTTGGGGTGCGGCCAAATTCACCGGCCATCACGACAAGGGTGTCTTCGAGCAAGCCGCGCTCGTGCAGATCGTCCAGCAAGGTGGCAACGGCACGATCCATCGGCGGAAGGAGAAAGTTTTTCAGGTTTGGAAACGCGGCCTGATGGGTGTCCCAGGTTTCGTTGTTGCCAAGATTGACCTGCACCAATCCCACACCGGCTTCCACCAACTGCCGCGCCATCAGGCAGGACCAGCCGAAGGTGTTGTTGCCGTAGCGTTCCATCAACTTGGGATCCGCGTCCTTGATTTCGAAAGCGCCTTTGACCTTTGGATCGGAGAGGAGCGAAACGGCCATCTGGCGGTAGCTGTCCATCTGTTGCGATCCAGCCGCGCTCTCCAGATGGGACTGCTGTGCATCCAGTTGTTTCGTGAGCCCCAGCCGGCTCTTCACTCGCCTGAAATCGAGATTCTCAGGAAGAGTGAAACTCGGGGCGTCGAACTCAATGCTGGTGCGTTGGCTTCCACGTCCGTGGTGAAATTCGTATTCCGGATAAGCGCCGTAAGTCGTCGCATTGAAGCGGGAAGCTTCGACGAAGTAAGGTTCCCGACGTGGCCCCATGTATCCGGCGAATTGGCCGGGAATCACACGTCCGGTTCGGTGCACGAGCCTCTCGGGGAGGACGATTGTCGGAGGCAGATTGTTTCGCGATTGAAGGACGTGATTCGCAATCGCAGCGATCGATGGGTGATCGGTTTCCTTCGGCTTGCGCGCATCGAATCCAGCCGGAATGTCCGAGCGCCCGGTAAGCATGATGTGGTGTCCTTGGGAATGTTCGTTCCACTTGTGGGTCAGCGAACGGCAGATCGACCACAGATTGCTCCGCTGTGCGAGCATCGGCATATGTTCGCAAACTCGAAGGCCGGGAGTCTTGGTCGCGATGGATTTGAATTCGCCACGAATCTCAAGCGGAGCATCGGGCTTCATGTCGAAGGTGTCATGCTGCGCCAATCCGCCGGAGAGGAAGATGTAGATCACGGATTTGGCCCGGGCCCGGGGAGCGACAGACGCCACTTCGCCCGAAGCTGCCTGGAGCATCGAGAGGTGATTGGTGCCCAGGCCCAGCAGACCCAAGGCGCCCGCTTGCAACATCGTGCGTCGCGTGAGATCCGGGTGAAGGTATTTGCAGCTTTCGGAGTCCATGATCGACTGCAAATGTGCGCCTGCTCTTGCCGTGCGTAAAGTCGAAACGACAGGGGCAATCTGGTGTTTAACCGGTGAATCACGCACAGTATCCTCGTTTTCGCTGAATGTTTAACGAATCCCCATTGTGGGTTGCCTCAAATGGGTAAACCGCTAAGGTTTCGCCCTTACGCCAGATAATGGACTTTCTAGTTACCTACATTTACGTCCCGATCGTCGTGCTGTTGCTGTTTGGCGCAGCCATTTTTGTTCACGAATGGGGGCATTACATCGTTGCTCGAATTTGTGGCCTCAAGATCGAGGCCTTCGCGATCGGGTTTGGCAAACCCATCTACGCCTGGACCAAGAACGGTATTGAATACTCGATCCGATGGATTCCCGCCGGGGGCTACGTGAAGCTCCCGCAAATGCTCACCTCGGAGGCCATCGAAGGGGACAACGAAGGGCCGCGTGAAGAACTTCCGCCCGTTTCCCCTTTGGCCAAGATTGCCGTGGCCTTCGCCGGACCGTTCATGAACGTCGTCTTCGCATTTGTGATCGCGACGGTGATCCACCTGTTTGGGCTGCCGGTCAAGGTCAACCCGTCAATCATTGGATACGTCGATCCGGAGTCAGCGGAATACGATGCGGGGGTTCGGCAGCATGATCGGATCGTCGAAGTCGATGGTAAGTCTGCCAATTCCTGGGAAGAGGTGTTCAACAACGTCATCGGTGCGCGCACCAATGTGATCAAGGTGGTGTTGGATCGAGAAGGCGAACGCCACGCGGTCCATTTGAAGGCCGAGAAGCACGAGGCCATCGGCCTGAAGATGCTGAACCTGAATCCGCAGGACCGCCCGGTGATTCAGCAGGTGATGGATGACAGCCCGGCAATGGCGGCCGGCCTGAAGGACGAGGATCGCGTGCTCAAGTTTGATGGAATCCAGATCGCCGGCCGGGGACAGTTTATCAAGGAAGTCCAGACACGAGGCGGCAAGGAGTGCGAGATCGTCGTCGAGCGTGACGGAAAGGAAGTCGCATTGACCGTCACTCCCAAAGGTGCGGAAAAAGGACCGGCCCGCATCGGCGTCATGATCGGTGAGATGAAGGAAGTGTATGTGCTCCAGAAACCCGGTCCGCTGCCTTGGGTGTTGATCAACGACGAATTCGGTCGGATCAAGTTCACGATTTATGCCCTTTCCCACTCGAAAGAAACAGGAGTTGGCGCGAAGGACCTCTCCGGTCCGGTGGGCATCCTTTCCGTGCTCGCGACGCAGGTGAAAGCTGATTTTCGGTTGGCTCTGAAGTTCATGATCCTGCTGAACATCAGTTTGGCGGTCATGAATCTCCTTCCCATCCCCGTGCTGGACGGTGGCCACATTGTGATGGCGATCTTCGAACAACTTCGCGGACAACCAATGGGTGTGCGCCTGCAGGAATACACCACCATGGCCTTCGCCGTCCTGTTGATCTCTTTCATGCTTTACGTGACCTTCCACGATGTGAAGCGAGGTGGGCTGTTCCTGCAGATGTTCAAGCAGGAGACCGAGATCATTGATGATCCGAACGACGCGTCCAAGGACGCTAAGGAAGCTCCGGCAACGCCATAGTGACCAAGTGACCGGGCAGCGAAACCACGTCTCCCGTTATCGCCTGCGCTGCGCCGCATTGACCCGCGCTCCTCGAATGATTAACGTCCCGCCTCATCGGATTCTGTCCGGCCATGCATGAACTATTGCGAATCGCCATTTTTCTACCGCAAACGTGAGACGCGCGAGGTGGTCGTCGGTGATCCTGCCAACGGCGGGGTCGTTATAGGCGGAGACAACCCCGTGGTTGTGCAATCCATGCTGACCTCGGACACGATGGACACCGACGAGAGTGTGAGGCAGGCCTTGGACCTGGTGGAGATCGGTTGCCAGATCGTTCGCATCACCGCACAGACCAAGCGGCATGCCGCCAATCTGGAGAATATCGTCGCCCGCCTGCGTGAGCAGGGATGCAATGTGCCGATCGTGGCAGATATCCATTTCAAGCCCGATGCCGCGATGGAGGCCGCCAATTGGGTCGAGGTCATCCGGGTGAATCCCGGCAATTTCGTGGACAAGAAGAAGTTCGCGGTGCGCGAATATACCGACGAGGAGTACGATGAGGAATTGGAGCGCATCGACAGCAAATTCACACCGCTGGTCCGGAAGCTGAAGGAGCTTGGCCGAGCTTTGCGCATTGGCACGAACCACGGTTCGCTGAGCGACCGCATCATGAATCGTTATGGCGACACGCCACTCGGCATGGTCGAGAGCGCATTGGAATTTGCCCGCATCGCGCGCAAGAACGATTTCCACAATTTCAAGTTCTCGATGAAGTCGAGCAACCCCAAGGTGATGATCGAATGTTATCGCCTGCTGGTTGCTCGATTGGAGCAGGAAGGCCCGGATTGGAACTACCCGATTCATCTGGGCGTCACGGAAGCCGGCGAAGGGGAAGACGGGCGTATCAAGAGCGCGATCGGAATCGGATCACTGCTGTGCGACGGCTTGGGTGACACCATCCGCGTATCCCTGACGGAAGACGCCCCACACGAGATCCCGGTATGCCTCGATCTGGTTGCCCAGGTCCCGCTGCTGGGAAACACCGAAGCACGGCTCGACGACATTCCCCTATCCTATGATCCGTTTGAATTTCAACGCCGATCCACGCCGGAGGTTGAACTGATGGATGGATTCCGTTGTGGTGGCGAACAAACCATCCGGGTGGTAGTCACCCAGGCGACGTGGGATAAGGTTGCTCCTCGAATGACGCCCAAGGCGGACGTTCGGCCGGAAGGAATATACGAGGACTTGAACCTGCTTGAAGTGGATCCGCGTGAAGATTTTTCCCTGACCACCAACACGCAGATCCTAACCGTCAAGGACGGTGTGGATCTGCCTGTCATCACCGCGTTTCGGCTTCTCTCGGCGAAACTAAAACGCGTCGGGATGAACAATCCGATCCTGCTCAAAGATTGTCTCGTTTTTGAGGAAACACCCCTTGAGCCGAAAATCGCGTTGCTTCGCGCGTCCGCAAATCTGGGTTCGTTGATAGCCGACGGCATTGGAGACGCAATCATGGTGCGCGGCGAATCAGGGGGCGGCCAAAGCCTCCGCCTGGCCTACAATATTCTTCAGGCCGCGGGCTGCCGTTCATTCAAAACCGACTACGTCGCCTGCCCGAGCTGTGGACGGACCCTGTTCAACCTGCAAACCGTCACCGCCCGCATCAAGGCGCGCACGGATCATTTGAAGGGTGTGAAGATTGCGATTATGGGGTGCATCGTAAACGGCCCTGGGGAGATGGCGGATGCGGATTTTGGGTATGTCGGTGGAGCACCGGGAAAGATCAATCTTTACGTAGGCAAAGAGCCGGTGAAGTTCAACATCCCCGAAGCTGAAGCCGTGGATCGTCTCGTCGATCTGATTGCCGAACACGGCAAGTGGGTCGATCCCGAGCCCGCATAAGCGACGCTTAAGGCCGCAACACCGACACCACGCACTTGTCCGGATTGAGATACTTCTGCGCGGCGTTCTTCACTCGCGCGAGATTGACCGCGTCGTAGCGTTCGTCCTCACGTTCGTAGTTCTCGTATCCCAAGCCGTAGAGTTCATCCAAGGCGGTGCTCATTGCATAACCACCCAATTCCTGACGTGCGATCTTGCGCTGGCCGATCACCTTCGCCTTGGCGCGTGCGAGCTCTTCAGCGGTGAGCCCCTGTTCCTGGAGAATGCGGGCTTCTGCCAGTAGCTCCTTCTCAACCTGATCGACCTTTTCCGGAGATGTGCCGCAGTAGAACGCGAAGTAACCTGGGACCAGTCCAAGGAAGTTCTGGGCGCCGACGTAGTAAGCCAGACCAAGCTTCTCTCGAATGCGCGTGAATAATCGCGATCCCAAGTCGCTGCAGGCTTCCTGGATCAGTTCGAGCGGATGCCTTTCGGGGTCGTCGAGTGTGGTGGTGGGGAAGCCGATCACGAGAACGGCCTGCTTCTTGTCGCGCGCCTCGATGACGCGTTTGCGATTGGCCAGCTTCTGAAACTGATCTTGAACCGGAGCGCGGGGCGGAGCTTCCGGGGGGCGCTTGCCGAAGGTCTTTTTCACGGCGGTTTCAACGGCGTCTGCTTTCACATCGCCGTAGATGGCGAGCACGCAGTTGTCTGGTGTGGCAACCTGCGCGTGCAGATGCTTGATGTCGCTGACCTTGAGTTTGGTGACGCTTTCCTCGGTGCCCAGGTTGTCCAATCCGTATCCGCTTGGTCCAAACAAGGCTCGTCGCATCAACTTGAAACAACTCGGCAGGAGTTCGTCGCGTTGCTGCTTGATCGCCGCGAGTTGGATTTGACGTTCGCGTTCCAAGGCGTCCTTCGGGAAGGAGGGATTCAGGATGATGTCGGAGACCAGTTCCAAGCCCGTGTCGAAATCTTCACCCAACACTTCGGCTGTGACGCCAAAACTGTTGTTGCCTCCATAAGTGTCGAGATGGCCGCCGAGTGATTCGATCTCTTCGGCGATCTGCTCGGCCTTGCGGGATTTCGTTCCCTTGATGAGGAGCTTCGACATCGCGGTCGTCGCGCCGCTGTTCACCGGATTCTCCGCAAGCACACCCCCCTTGAACACGGCGCGATATTGAACGAACGGCAGCCTATGGTTTTCCTTGATCAGAAGGCGCAGTCCGTTGTCGAGGACGACCTTCTTGATTTCATGCTCCTGTTCCGCTTCCACGGAAATCTCGACCTTCGGCGCCGAGCCTTCGGGAAGCAGGGCATAAAGCGTGCGATTGGCTTCGGTGAGATATTGCTGGGCAACGCGAAGGATGTCGTTGTTGGTCACCTTCTTAACCGTCTCAAGGAAGCGCCGTGAGAAATTCAAATCGCCCGCTGCTAGCCAGCTCGATCCCAGATCTTGAGCCTGGCCGGACATGGTCTTCCGCGAAGAAAGCGTGTGCGAAATGGTCTGCTTGACCGCCTTGGNGACTTCCGCCTTGGCGGGGGCTTTGCGANGAAGTTTCTCGATTTCTNCGAGCATCGCGTCGCGGGCGACTTCGAACTTGTCNGCATCCACCATCGCGCTCATTCCGAATAGTCCTGGCAGCCCCGGATTGTAGGTCCAGGCNTCGGCGGAATTTGCTGCGGCGAGTTTCTCACGAACCTCACGATANAGGCGGGAACTGCGTCCACTGCCCAGAAGTGTCGAAAGGACATCCAATACCGGAATGTCTTCGTGGCGCACGTCCGGGATGTGCCAGCTGAAATGCATGTGGCCGAGTTCCACAGGCGCCTCTTCGATGCAGTCGCGTGCCGCAGCCTGGCGAGGTTCGCTCGGGAGGGCCAGCGGCGCCATGGCCTTGGCCGGATTGTCCGCGTAAGCCTTCTTGATCTGCTCGACGACCTTGTCGCATTCGATGTCGCCGACCACGACAAAGAAGACGTTGTTGGGCTGATAACGCTTCCGGTAGTAGCCGACGATGTCGTCCCGCGTCAGTTTGTTGAAGATGTCCGGGTAACCGATGATGGTGTTTCGATACGGACTCCGTGAATAGGCGGTCTCAAACAGCCGACGGCCGGAACGTCGTCCCGGATCGTCCTGGTTCATGTCCATCTCGCGACGAATGACGTCCATCTCCTTCTCCAACTCATCAGCCGGAAGGGCAGCGTGCTGCATGATGTCCGTCAGGATATCGATCGCGGTTTCCGCCCCATCATTGGGCACGTCGATGTAGTAAACTGTGCGATCAAAACTCGTGTAGGCGTTCATGTAGCCGCCCGCGTCGTGCACTTCTTGGTCGATCTGTCCCGGACCACGCCGTTCCGTGCCCTTGAACAACATGTGCTCCAGCACGTGAGAAAGGCCGGCGCCCAGCCATTCATCCTCGTGAATGCTCCCTGTCATCGCCCAGGCCTGCGCGGAAACGACGGGTGCGCTGTGATCCTCGCCCACGATGATCGTGAGCCCGTTCTCCAATGTGGTCAGGGTCACGCCGGGAGGCGCTGCGGGGATACTGTCGTCCGATTTCGAGGGCATATGATTACTTTGCTCGGGATGCACCCGGGAAGAACCCGTTCTGAACACCCTGCGGCGCGGGAATATAGGGGCACGGGTTGGGGCCGTAAACTGATTTGATCGGCGGGCGGAAGATTTATCGCGAAACTCCGGTTACCCTCCGGGAACATGGTTCTCGTTGGGCCTCCATTCAGACTGAAGGCTCGTGTGAATGAACCGCGGCCGATTCGCTGGCGTTCCGTCGTTCCAGCGAGCATGATTGTGCTCATGAGATTTCCATTAAACCGCCGACACTTCCTCACTGCTCTGGGGATGACCACGCTTTCTGCCCCGGCCCTGGGACTCGACGCCAAGCGGCCTGGATCAGATTGGCAGTCCTTTGATTCTGCCTGCGAGCTGATAGGCAAACATGTCAAGGCAGGCGTTTTGAAAGCGGCAATGTTGCGGGTGGTGAATGGTGGGGAGGTGCACGAGCGTGCATTTGGCGTGAAACCGGATGCGATGTTCCTGATCGCATCGATTACCAAGCCAATGACGGTCACAGGAGCCATGGTTCTGGCGGATCGATTGGAACTCAGCCTTTCGGATCCGGTGATGAAATTTATCCCGGAATTCGATGAAGGTGATCGGCGGTTGGTGACAATCAAGCACCTGATGACGCATGCCTCCGGGTTGCCGGATCAGCTGCCGGAGAACAACGAACTCCGAGCGCGCCATGCACCCATGGAGGAATTCGTGAAAGGTGCCGTTGGCACACCGCTACTATTCAAGCCCGGCACGCGCTACAAGTATCAGAGTATGGGGATATTGCTATTGGCTGAGATTGTTCAACGCCTCTCCGGCAAATCCATTGCGGAGTTCCTCAAGACAGAGGTCTTTACGCCTCTCGCGATGAACAGAACGGTGTTGGGTCTTGGTGACTACAAACTCAGCGATGTCGTCCCCAGCCAAACGGAATCGGCAGCACCGGAGTCCGGATCTGGATCGGCGGACGCCAAGAACTGGGATTGGAACAGCCAATATTGGAGATCCTTCGGCGCGCCTTGGGGTGGCGCCCATTCGACGGCGAAGGACGTGGATTCGTTTCTGCGGAGCTTTCTCCATCCGCGTGGTCGCGTTCTGCGCCGAACCACGGCGCGCCTGATGACCACCGACCACAATGCCGGTCTTAGCACGCGACGCGGATTGGGATTCGTTATGGGACCCGACGGCTTGGGCAAATCTCTGTCTTCCCACTCGTTTGGTCACAGTGGATCAACAGGCACCTTGGCCTGGGCGGATCCGGTGACGGATCGATCATTCGTCCTGCTGACATCGCTCCCCGCCCGAAAATCCCGCAGGCTGATCATCAATCCTGTATCCGATTTGCTGTCAGTTTGAGGCTCAGCGTTCACCGTCAAGGGAAAGGAGCGTTCATTGCGCGTATCGTTTTGCCAGACGGAAGCCGCTGCCACGGAGGTGATTCTCCTGATCCATTTGAACACCATAGCCGCGTTTCAAGGACGGAGTTCGCCCGGACCATTCATCACATCTTCTTGGAAGGGGTTGCACCAGGGGTGCGCATAGACGTGAAGAAACAAACGACGGTCGTGTTGTCTCGTCGGGGCGATGGCGCGGAGAGCGCATTGATAATCATGGCAGACCGAGCTTTTGATCAAGTGAGACTTGATTCCGCGAAAACGAAGCTACGATCTTGGGATCGTAATCGACGAAAGAACGCAGCCGGGACAATGGGTGTTCACCGCAACCGGTCCGTGAACTGCCAGTCGTGTCCGAAGCCGTCGTATTCGAAGCACTTCGGTTTCCGGGGCAGTATATCGACGTGAACTGGACGGAGACTTCTATTCAAACTTGAAAGAATACAGGTCAGCGTCCTTCAGCTCAAAGCGCAGCCGAATGGCCTTTCCTTGGAGCGCAGCGACTGACGTTCCGTTTTTCCACGTCACTGTGCGGTCGACGGTGTCTCCGAAGTGAATCGGACAATCGTTGAGCGAGAGTCCTTTGATCGCCTTACCGTTGGCGGTCTCGATTGCAACGCGCAATCCGCCTGCGGCCGAGGTGGCGAAGTTCAGGGACAGACGCTTCCCTTTGAATTTGATCGGCTTGGTGATGATTTCCCCGCCTTTCATGCCGGCACGGACCGAGACAAAGCCATCCAGACGCAGAGTGTATCGTCGTATGAGATTGTCGTCGCCGGTCCATCCGCCTTCGGTGGAGTAGAGCGAAAGTTCGTTTGGTGCGCCGGGCAATGATGATTTGGTTTCCACTGCGTGCCAGGCGACGTAATGCTGACCGTATTGCCAGGTCTCAGGACGTTGGATTCCCGGACGCATGAAGGCTTCGTTCCATCGTTCGAAATGAACACCGTTGCGGCTCGCCATGACGAGTGCCTCCGTGATTGCCGTGCCGTATCGCAAGTGCGCCTTGGAGCGCATTTCGCGATGCTTCAGCTGCGGAAGAGCGCGCATGGAATCAGACCAGCCACGTTCGACATAGCGGTTCGGAAAACCGATCAGGATGTGTGGCGCGCGGTGGTAGGGACCGATCTGGTTGGTGTAGAGGTGTTCGTCATCGGGTGAATCCTCGTAGGTGAGATCGTGCTCGTCCTTCCAATCAAAAAAGTCGTCCGAGCTTGCGGTGCGGATTGCCCGGTAACCCTCGGGTTTCCAGATTTTGCCGGTGGTGATGCCTTTGGTGAAAGTGCGGAAATAGGCGCGATACTTACCCGCAGCCGAATCCCAGAAGGCGAGGTTTTGCGAGTCAAATGCGCCCACGGTGACCACCGGGTCCTTGCGCATGAGCTTCCATCGAATTCCGTCCGCGGATTGGAAGGCGAAGAGCCCGCCTTCCTTCGCCGTGCCCGCAAGCGCCTTGAAACGGGCTTCCGGTTTGCAGTCCGGATTCGCATCGATGAACGGCGCGAAGTTGTGCACGCCAAGACCGGTGAGGATGATGTTGTTTTCCTTCGAGCCGTTGTATTCGTGCAGACCGAGCTTCGGTTTCTTCCACCGAACTCCATCACGACTTTCTGCATAGCAATACACCTGTTTGCCAATCTTGAGCCGCCCATCCTTCACGCCTAACGCCGAACCGCGGTGATACATCCGGTAGAGATCCCCATCCTTTAGGACCGTGTGGTATCCGCTCCCAGCACCTTCCCAGGGCGCATCGTGCCGCACGGCAACATCACGGGGCACGGGATGTTGCAGTCGGCGATTCGCGTCGCCCTTCAGTTCAGCGATCAAATGCTGATCGACGAACAATTCACGACGGTTGCCGATGTCGATGGGAGCTGCGCCTTCACAAACAAATGCAGCCAGGATCAGAAATGGAGTGATTGATTTAAACGCCATGGGTAATCGTGTGATCTTGGTGGTCTGAATTCGAATAAAAGTCAATCCTTCCGGCTTTTCAACCACCGGGGGCGCTCTTAAGTTCGCGCCATGATTCGTCTTTCCACGATTCTCTCGTTCGCCGTCTTGGGGCTGGCTTTGCACTCGGCTGCTCAGGATATCCACACCGCCCATGGAGTCATGGTGGGCGAGGTTGATGAAACCTCGGCGATTCTTCAAAGCCGCCTGAGCGCGAGCAAAGGTTTGGTGAACAATGATGTGCCGGGCGCTGCCGGCGTTGGGCGCTTTGAGATTTCCGATACTCGGGATTTTAGGGACATCCGTTTCACCGAGTGGATGAAGGCTGATGCGGAGGGAGATTTTGTTTTGAAAACCAAGGTCGCAGATCTGAAACCCGCGACGCGCTACTTCTATCGATTGGCGTACGGGGCTAACACAGACTCCACGCGCAGGTCTCGGGTCGGAACGTTCAAGACGCTTCAAGGGAGGCAAGGTGCTGGTGAAGTCAGCTTCGTGGTCGTGACCGGCATGAACTACAACTCGTTTCACTACGGGGTGCCGCGGAAAGGGAAGCGCAGTGGGGAGCGCATGTATACCGGGCCTGACAAACACCTAGGCTTCCCCGCGCTGGAAACGATGCGGAAGATGAAGCCCGATTTCTTCGTGGGCACGGGTGACAACGTCTACTACGACAGCCACGACGAGCGGGAGGCGACGGATGCGCCGAACATGCGACGTATGTGGCACGAGCAATTGGTCCAGCCGCGCTTCGTGGATTTTCTGAGTGAAGTGGCGACCTATTGGGAAAAGGACGATCACGATCATCGTTTTAATGACTGTGATCGTGAAGGCAATCGGCCACCGACGAGCGACCTTGGCATCGCGCTTTTTCGAGAGCAGGTGCCGGTGGTGGACCCCAAGGATCCCAACGCGAAGACCTATCGAACCTATCGCGCGAGCAAGCACCTTCAGATCTGGCTCGTGGAAGGCCGCGACTATCGCAGTCCGAACAAGATGGATGACGGCCCCCAAAAAACTCTTTGGGGCGCGGAGCAAATCGCGTGGCTGAAGCGTACGCTCATGGCGAGTGACGCCACCTACAAGATCCTGATTTCACCGACTCCGATGGTCGGTCCTGATGACGCCTACAAACGGGACAATCACACGAACCATAAGGGCTTCCGCACGGAAGGCCGCGCGTTCTTTCAGTGGATCAAGGAACAGGGCCTCGACAAGAAGGGCTTCTATCTCGTCTGTGGCGATCGCCATTGGCAATACCACTCGGCTGATCCAACCGGCATTGAGGAGTTTTCCAGTGGTGCCCTGGTGGATGCGAATTCACGACTGGGTCGCAAACCCGGTGATCCTAAGTCCACAGATCCAAAAGCGGAGATCAACCAGTTCTATACGCAGAAGTATCGCTCTGGTGGATTCCTGCGAGTTGCAGTCTCCGGCGATGAAAGTTCGGCGGACGCAAATTTCGAGTTTTACGATGAGAACGGTGATCTGCTTTACCAGGCATCAAAATTTCGGCGCTTGGCCAGGAAGGAGGCAAACACCGGACGGACACTGCGCGAAACTGCGATCGGTGTGACGGGTAAGGGTGGTAAGCTGAAGGCGTTCGTGGATGACGAAGCCCATGATCCGGCCGCGAAAAAGTATCGCGTATTGTTGGTGGGTGGATTGGATGGCGACCCGGCGTCCGTTGAAGCCGTTCGTCGTGCGATGAGCGATTACCTGTCTGGGAATTCGGGAAAAGGAATTTTGCTGTCCGCGATTCCGAATGCCAATCCCGACGGCGAGGAGGTAAACTTTCCCCCCGGTGGCAAGGCATACAACGTCGCCAAGACCCAAACGGCGCACTACTTGTGGCGATGGATCGGAATGCAAGCACCTGATCTGGTCTTCGATGTTCGTGCGGCGAGGTCGGACAAATCGAGCAGCGTCTCGGCATTGACGAAAGCGCTCAACGCAGGGGGTGCATCTGGCTTCGGGGAAATTTCCGCGTTGGTGAAGGCGATTGAACCCGGTTCAGAAGGCAGGGCCCTGCGACAATCGCTGAGGTATATCCAGATCAATCCTGATCGCTACAAGCCCGGCCCTGGGACGGCTCGCGAGGAAGCGGTCAAGCGGGCCAAGCGTCAGCCGCTCGAATTGGCACACGCGCTTCTGGACCACTACGGCAAGCAGTTGAATTCGGTGGCATACATACCGGCGCTCGCAGTCGTGGCACGTCACCGAATGGCTGGACTTACTGACAAAAACAAGTTCGGAAATGAAGTCGCGCGAGTAGTCGAACCATATGAATCAGGGACGAAATCGACCTTTGGCAAACGCGTCTCAGGCAGTTCGCTCTCCGGTCACCTGATATTCGGCGAGTTGTCACGCGTCACCGTAGACAAGCGCTTTGGAGCGCTCATTCTCGCTGCGGCAGACAAGGCTTTCGACTCGAATGGCAAACCGTTGCCGTCGATGCCCTTTCACAATGAAATGAGTGATTCGGTCTTTATGGGATGTCCCATTCTCGCCGAAGCTGCGCGTTTGACCGGCGAGCGGAAATACATGGATGCCTGTTTCCGCCACTTGCGTTTCATGCAGAAGCTCTGTCTGCGCGAAGATGGAATCTACCGGCATTCTCCCTTGGATGAAGCAGCTTGGGGACGCGGTAATGGTTTTCCCGCACTCGGTCTTGCGTGGACACTGTCCTGCCTGCCTGAATCGTATCCGGGACGGCCGGAGATTCTGAAGGCCTTTCGCGAGCATTTGAACGCACTACTTCCACACCAGGACGCATCGGGGATGTGGCACCAGGTGATCGATCGGCCGGAGAGTTATCGCGAGTTTACTTCCACCTGCATGATCAGTTACGCGATGCTGCGAGGGATGCGGGAAGGCTGGCTGCCGAGGGAAAAATACCAACCCGCCGTGCGCAAGGCATGGCGAGCCATCGTCCAGCGCGTCGATCTTAAAGGGCACGGCCTCGTCGATGTCTGCACCGGCACCGGCAAGCAGAAGAACCTGCAAGCCTACTTCCTCCGAACGGCGATCCTTGGGCCGGACGATCGAGGGGGCGCAATGGCACTGATGTTTGCCACGGAGATGGCCGCTTACCAGATGGAGAAGGAGAACTGAGCTGCCTCGTTGCCGAACCAGCACATTAGAGATAGTGTGAAGCCATGGGACGTGTTGACGTCAGAATCAAAGTTTCAAATTGGTTTGATGTTGAGAAACTTGCGGTAGGGGAAACGGATTCTGCACCGCGCTCCGCTGAAGTCGAAGCAATGGTGGATGCCGGAGCGGTTAGGCTGTACCCGAAGGCATCTGTGATTCGAGACTTGGGTCTTCGGCACATTGACGATATTTCGTCGCGCACGATGGCAAATGTCACGGTTCAACGCCGGGTATTCACTCCGGTCGACCTTGAAATCAATGGCCGTTCTGGCCGGTTTGGCGTCGTGGCGGTGTCCGGCGGCCTGCTGAATATCGTTGGGCAGATTCCGCTCGAGGAACTGGACTGGGGGGGCGATTGCCAAGGGCATAAGCTCATTCCAAATCCCGAACACAAACATGGTGAGCTGTGCGACGACTTTTAACGGCCTATCAGAGCATATGGGAGAACATCGCGTCTCGCAGCTTCGGCTCAAACCAAGTGCTCTTGGGGGGCATGACTCCATCGTTGTCCGCGATGGCCATGAGATCTTCGATGCTGGTGGGATACATCGAGAAGGCACACGCGAATTTCCCGCTGTTCACAATACGCTCCAACTCGCCCGTTCCGCGTATCCCCCCAATGAACGCAATGTCATTGCTGGTCCGCGGATCGGCAATTCCGAAGAGCGGCTCCAACACGTGCTTCTGAAGCAATGAAACATCAAGACTCTCGAAGGGATCGTTCATCGCCGAGAGTTCTGCTTTGAAGGTCAGCCCATACCACTTGCCTTTCAGGTAAAACCCCAAATCGTGCTTCTTGTCCGGCTTGGCCGCACCGTCCGGAGTGACTTCGAACACATTTCTGAGTTCCGCCAGAAGTTCTTCACCCGAGCGCCCGTTCAGATTCTTTAGTGCCCGATTGTAGGCAAGGATCTGCATTTGGTCGTGCGGGAAGATTACCGTCAGAAACCAACCGGAGTGACCTTCGCCGTTTCGCGATTTGAACACCCTTTCCGCAGCAGCACTCCGATGATGCCCATCCGCGATGTAGGTGTTTGGAATCTTGGCGAATTCCCCGGTGATGAATGCGATATCCGTTTCAGCCGAAACGATCCAGGCTGTGTGTCGAACTTCATCGGAAGCAGTGAAATCAACTGCCGGAACCTCCGCAGCTTTCTTGGTAACAAATTCGTCCATCGCCTGGCTGGCTTGATAAGTGAGGAACACCGGACCGGTCTGGGAATTCAGTGACTCCATGTGTTGCACACGGTCGTCCTCCTTCTGTGGGCGGGTAAACTCGTGTTTCTTGATGATGTTCTTTGCGTACTCGTCGCAGCTGGATGTAGCGACCAACCCCACCTGCGAGTGGCCGCCCATGATCTGGCGATACAGGTAGTAGCAGGGTTTGTCGTCCTGAAAGAGAACTCCATCGGCGATCAGCTTCTGCAGGTTTTCAGCACCCTTGGCGTAAATTTCAGCCGAGTAGACATCCGTGCCGGCCGGCAGATCGATCTCCGGCTTACTGACACGGAGGAAACTCAACGGATTCCCGTCTGCCATTTCACGCGCTTCATCGGAAGACATGACGTCGTAAGGAAGTTCGCAGACCTGGGCTGCGAGTTCCGGCTTTGGACGAAGGGCTGCGAAGGGTCGTATCGTTGCCATATGCGCGGCGCACGATAGTGAGCGGGCTGGGGAGTGGCACGGAAAAAGTGGATTACCGGTGTTTCCGCGATGGTTGAGTGAGGCTCAGTCGCGCGCACACGAGCAGGAGCTCAATCCAGGGAAAACTGAATCGCCCAAATCGATGTCACACATGTGACATGCTCTTGGTTGCTGCCGGTTTGGGCAGGGTTACTTGCCGATGATGTCCGCGTAGGCCTGGTTGATTTCCTTGCTGCGTTCTCCGAACTCCTCGCGTTCGTGTTCGCTGAGGTTCGCGGCCATGTCCGGGTGAAATTCCTTCATCAATCGGCGATAGGCTTTCTTTACCTCGTCGGGGGATGAATTGGGCGGGAGGCCGAGGGTGAGGTAGGCGTTGGTGAGTTCGCCTGAGAGTTCAATGTCCGCTGTGGGATCGTAGTATTCGCTGCGTTGTTGGACGCGAATTCGGCCTTGGGAATCGGCCAGCGTTTCGAATTCCTGATCGCACAGCGGACAATTGAAGACGACGCCGGCTCTCAAATTGCGGAGCCGGAATTTGCGCCGGCATCCCGTGCATCGGAAAGAGGGGCTGGAAGGGGATGAGCGTGAACCGGTATCGCGCCATTCGTTTGGTTTGCGATCAGCTCTCGGTTCGGTGGAATCGGAGGGAGTGGGTTCGTGAGGTCCGAAATCGAAATCTGGCATAGCTGGGGCGCTTCCAAGTTGTTTGCCAAGTTCGCTGTTCAGGCCGAGTCCAGGCGGATCGGATTGGAGATGCATGACTCCGCGAATCAACAGCATCGGAGAAAGGGAATTGTCTTCGGTGAATTCGGGGACCAGTCGTTTCAATTCAGTGAACGGCACGCGCTTTCGCCGGCAATGGAGAACGTAGAGCACGCGCGAGCACACCAATTGGTTCAGAAATCGATATTCCTTTCGGAGCCGCCAACGTTCTCGGGAGAAGAGGATCAAGCGCGGGCCGGCGTAGACGAGGTCGAGCAGAATGTACCAGAGCGCCGCGATGATCTGGAAGGCGCTCTCGTTCGAGCGCCAGTCGGCTTGAGGCAGGTAGAAGATGTAGTCCGCATTGCGGCTTCTCAGTCCGGCGAGTTGGAGAGCGAGGAATGCGACACCGATGAAGGCGATATTTTGCGGTGTGGTTTCGAAAGAGATCTGCCAGTCCCGGAAGGCTCGGCCGATCTCGGCGATCTGGTGGGCGGCCAGACTGATGGCACAGGTGCCCAAGGCTGTCGTCAGGAGCGTGACGCTCACTCCGGATGCGCCTCCGAGGAGCGCGAGGCCGAACTGGTTGCGGGATTCTGAGCGAATCCGGCGATCCAGCCAGCGTTGAATTTCCTCGAGCGTCATGGTGACTTTTATGAGGCATGAATCGTGCCGGAAGATTCAAACTTTTTGATTTGGGATGGGTCGCTCGAATGAACCGCTAATTCACGCTAATGCTGCATCCGTTTACCGTAGATGAACCAAGCTTTCTCGACGCCGGTCGGGCGATGAAACTGTTCGCGTTCTTCCTTCCGTTGGTATCCACACTTCCAGCGGCGGAAATCAAGGCTCCCAACCCGAGCTTTGAGGGGGGGATCCTATGTGTTCGATTGGGGGACCTTTCAATTTGGCGATGCGGGGCATGTCCGAAAACTCAGGGTGAGCGATGATGCGCGGACGGGGAATCGGGCAAACGAACTGACAGTTCATGGCGGTTGAGGTGGGCAGGGAATCTACGTGGACCTGCCGATCAAAGAGCTCAAGGCCGGGGCCAAGATTGCCTTTGCCGCCTATTTGAAATCTGCGGATGGCAAACCGTTGACTGCCGGATCGATCGGAATCCATACGGAGTTTCTTAGCGGTGTCGATAATCTGGGTGAAATTCTGGCGCGGACCGATGCGTTGGGCACGTCCACGTTCATCGGCAGGCAACTGGGCAAGACCTATCGCAAATACAGCACGAGTCATCAGGTTCGTGATAACGATGTTCCGGCGGGGTTGGCTGCGGTCAAGGGGCTTCGGTTTGTGGTGGTGGCGCTGCAATCACCTGAGCGGGACAAGTCAGAGAAGCCGGGAGCCGCGGTGATGGATGATGTCTCCGTGAAGATCGAGTGAGCCGATCACTCGTCCAGCGAATCCAGGCCGGCCATGGCGAGGATGGAGGTGGCGCTGCGCTCGTTGGTGAACCGTCGAATGATTCGGCGCTCTTCGTCGAGCAGCACAAAGGCCGGGACTTCTCCTCCCTGGAAGTAGCGAGAGATTGTGCTCTCGACGTCGAACACAATCGGGAAGGTGAACTTGTTGCGATACGCCTGCTGGAGAACCCGCCTGGCAATCTTGGAAAACTCAATCTGCGGATGAGCATGTTCGTGATCGTGTGAGTGCGCATGGGCATTTGTTTCGTCAAGAACCTTTCCGTGGCCGAAACCCACTGTGTCCTTTTCGGCGCCGGGCAGAAGGTCGGCGTGTTGTGTCGTGTTGTGTTCGTCGGCAATGGCATCCACCGAGACGCCGATGATGCTCAATCGTTCGCCTGCACGTGCTTGCAACTCCTGCATGGGACGAATCTCGCGGCCGGACGAAGCGCGCCATGCGGTGTGGAAGTAGAGCAACAGCGGCTTGCCATCGTAACGCGACCAGTCAATGGGATTGCCGTTGCGATTGACGACCGGGAGCTCATGCAGAGGGACAGGGGGGCCTGGTGCGTGATCCGGAATGGCGCCGGCTTTCAACGCGGATGCGGATCCAGGCTGTTCTTGCTTCCACCAATCCCTTGCGCTCGTGACGGCAGCCTGGAACTTTGCATCCCAATCGGCAGTTTTGCCCTCCGTCACCACACGCCGGTTGCAGAGCAGGAGAGAACTCATGCCGTGATCCTTGCCGGTGACGATCTGCAGCCAGTTGACTGCTTCGCAGATTACATTCCGGTCGAGTGTATCCAGCTGGTCCGCAACGAGGTGGATTGCGTTGGTCCGACCGGTGTGCCGAAGCATCCGCATGCCGATGATACGAAAATGCGCGTCTGGATCCGCGAGGCAATTGAGCAGATGACGTTCGAAGTCGGGGTGTTCGAACTGGTGCATGGCGTAAATCGCGTGCTCGCGCACGATGGCGTCGCGATCAACGACACCTTCCCTGAGAATGCGGTCGTGGCAGGGCGGGGGATTGAGACGCAGTTCACGGGTTGCGGGAAAACGAAGTATCCCAATTGCTTCCTGTCGGTGCGCAATCTTTCCGCTGTCCCAGAACGCCAGGAGAACCATTTCAAGTCGGATGGATTCGTAGCGGACTGAATCGACGAAGTCTTCATCGGGAACGGCTGCTGCAAGTTCGCGATTGAGTTTGAGTTGGAAGGTGAGATCAGGACCGAATGCGACCAGTGCGATCAACATCGCCATGAGCAGAATCAGGCGGACTGGGATCGGCTTTTTGGCTTCAGTTGTCACCGTTCAACACGCTTCGTTGCCGGAAGCTATCACCATTCGCAGAGCGATTCGACGTAAGCGGCCGAACCATCGCGCAGCCAGCCGTCGAGCTGGGCGGGGTCCTTGAGTTGTTGGCCGCGGTGGCGTGGCACGAGGAGGAAGCGGGAATCAATCTCGGGCAACGCGGTCAGGTCGCTCCAGAGTTTTTCGAACTGAGTCACCGGGAAAACATCCTCCTGACCGTGGCCCCATCGTTTCTTCACGTCCTTCAGGGTTATGTAGGTTGGCATTCGTGCCGCCAGGTCGCGGACGGCGGCCGTGACTATTGCTTGATCGTTCAGGTCGGTGCGGTTCAACCCCAGAGCGTCAAGCAGCGGGTCGATGCTGATCCACGTTGTCATGGTGTTGTAGTAGCTGAGTTTGAACTCGTCTTCCTCGCGCGGCATGGCGAGGCCTTCAACGAGTCGCGGACGTCCGTTGATGCGGGCGAGTCCGCCTCCGCGATCTTCCAGGCGACGGGTGATGACTTCGAAGGAGAGACAGGCGTTGCTTTTGATGTGCATTCCCAACAGGTCGGGGTTGGCATCCGCGCCGAGCGTGTCGATGTTGTGCAGGAGGAGGTAGTTCAGTTGCGGGCGTTCCTGAAGGAGTGAAGCCAGCGTGCCATTTAGAAGAAGATTGGGGATCTCGTACCAATGACCGACCGGGTGCAGGCATTGCATCGGGAGATTGTCGGTGTAGTCCCCGCCTTCGCCCGCCCCCTGCGCCCAGCCGATGAGTGCCGCGCGAAGACTGTCGCGAACTTTCTGCTGCTGTTCGTCGAGAACCTGTTGCGGCATTTCTTCCCATGCGAAACGCAGATCGCGCACCATCGGGATCATTCGCAGGCCGATGCTGCGTCCAGGCGAGAGAATAACCGGGCCATCGTAACCGTAGTTTTCACGCAGCTTGAGAACGTCATCAATCGGTCCATGCGTGAGGTAGCTTGTCGTGAAGATGTGTGGGACCGCGGCACTCGCTTGATTGCTGATGCGCCGACTTTTGCCCAGGTGCGTTTCGATGAATGTCCGATGATTGCCGCCAAGCCGGGCGAATGGATTCAGTGCCTTGACCACTCCCGCGCCCTGTGTCCAACGTGAACCGGCCCCCGCAGCGAGGGTGACCATGGCCAGTTCGCCGTTTTTCAATGCGTCCCAGCCACGCTGTTTGGAGGCGCTGGACTTGGAACCCACGATTGCACGTGCATCAGTGAAGTCATCCTCGGTCACGTCCTCGATGATCGAATCCGCGCGCAATCGATTCTGGGAAAGTCCGATGACGCCGTCGCGAAGGTCCGTGCGGATGCGTTCGTGTTGTTCGCGATCGAAGCCGAATTCATCCAGCAGTTCACGCAGGGAATGCTGTTCGCCATCGCCACCCTGGCCCTTCGGCAGCATGACATTGAAAAGCGTTTGAACCATGCCGCTGAGTTCCGGGTCGTTGCGGCAGGCGGCCCCAAATTTGTCGAGTTCGGCGCGTTCCGTGGCCGGGAGATCTTGGGACGGTTTGCGCAGCAGGGTGGGGACGCGAACGGTGTAGTAGTTTGCCGGCATCAATGCCTGGCCGGCTTTCAGTAGTTCGGCGGTTGAACCGTTCTCGTTGATCGAAAAGTCGTAGACAACTGGTTCCATCGCGAAGGGAAGCGAGTTCTCCAGATCGTGTTTCGCCTGACTCATGATCTCCTGCATTCGCTCTTGCGCTTCGGCTTTTCGATGTGGGGCGAAGATGAAACCCATACCGCCCCCGCTCATTCCCCCAAGCATCCAGAATCCCCAAAAATCCTCGCCGAAATCCTTTTGCGCGGATTCGATGAGATGTTCGGTGAAATAGTTGGACGCCCAGGGAATGATCGTCTGGATTGGACCCTTGAAGTTGTGTGTCGTGCGTTCGCCGACCGATTTCACGTCGCCGGATTTGAGCGAAGTCAGGATGTCATCGAGAACGCCCAATGCGTTTTGGCGGGCATCCCATTCGGTCTCGGAACGGAGCAGGTATTTCTCCGTCACCATTTCCAGAATGGGGCCGACGTTTTGCGCCATGCCTCCGTGAACGAGGACGAGACAGTCCTGAAGTTTTTGCCGCGTTTCCGATGAACAATCAGTTTCGTCCAAAATCCTATGTTGCGGCATGAGGCGGCCGCGACTGATGCCATGTTCGGGATCGGACTCGCCGGCCATGACGCCGGTGATGAGTTTCATGCCGGGCCAGACGCCCCCGCTGTCCTGCCAGCCTCCGCCCGAGCCACCCAGCCATTCGCCGAGGAGCGCACGGGCGAGAATGACACGGCGTTCGCTCTCTTCAAGCGGGCCGGTGAGGTTCTTGGTCTGCCCTGTGGCGCGCATGCAGGCACCAATCAAGGCGGCCAGCAGGTTGGTGGAAACCGCCAGGCGCGAACCCTTCGGAATGTTGTTCACGTTGGAAACGATTTCGATACCGCGATCGCCTCCGCAAACGCGGGCAAGCAGTTTCTTCAGGCTCTTGCCACTGCCTTCGATTCCGGGAGGCACAATACCGCTGGCGATGACCGCGGCTTTCAACAGGCCGAGATAATCTTTTGCGAAGTCGAACACCTCGCCCAGGTCATCGATGTCCACAGTCGCGCCGAGGTCCACGCTGGTCAGGCGAATGATGGGTTCGTCGATGATGCGGAAGTAGGCCTCGACCGGCGGTCGCGGTTCCTTGTCCCGTCCATGAACGGCAAGATCGATGGACACGTTCAGAACGCGCGCGCCTTCCGGATAATTCATGCCGAGGAAGAAGATGTCCGACCAGCCACAATGGCTGAGGTCCATTCGCACGGGGGTGCGTTCACACAGGATCGGGCGGGTGCCATCGTCGTTGCGGGCGGTCAGTTCGCTGCGAACGCGCAGGGGGTGATTGGCGTGGTGTCCCATGCGGAACATCCATTGGTTGCCCTTTACACTGCGGACGCTGTGACGGACCTGATTGGCGAGCGTCTGAAAGGCGAGTTGATGATAAGCCGCGGCGAGCGCGCTGGAGATGCCGTCACTTGCGCCTTCGCTCGATTGGATTTCGAGGAAGGAATCGATGGCTTCCTCGAAGCGTCGGCTCAAGAGGTGTTCGTAGCCATGAAAGGAGATGTTCGATTGGGCTGCGTCCGTTCCGAGTTTGGTGGGGATGTGGAATCGATGAATCGAGTAGAGGAAGAACAGTGCGCGGACGCGTTCGTAGAGATTCTCGCTTCGCCGACGGAATTCTTCCAAGGCGCTGCATTCGGCCAGCAGACTGTCGAGCTCAAGATCCTCGCAGGCTGAATCCAGGCAGCGGTCGCGCACTGCCGGATCGCTGGACTCGATAATGGCGACGAGGGACATCGTTTACTTCCTGGAGGTCACAAGGAGTTCTACGAGACCGGTCAGCACTTCATCGCGATCCTGTCCATCGAGGGCGATGGCGAGTTGCGCGGTGAGGAGTCCGTATTTGTCGCCTATGTCGTAGCGTCGACCGTCGAGTTCGTAGGCTAAATATCGTTGGCGGCCGCCCAGGCGCGAAAGCGCGGAGGAGAGATGCACGCTGGACTCGTTTTCCTTGAGGTCGGCGTCCAGCAGTTCCATCACCTGCGAAGAGAGGACGTGCATGCCAAAGAAACAGAGGTAGTGGCCGGCGCGCAATCCCGGCACGAGCAGGCTTTGTTCGGCCTGGGTGGGGGAGGGCTTCTCCATGACCTCCGATATTTCGTAAAGCCCCCGTCGGGCTGGTACGAGCCTGCCGCCCACCGCCCCGTAGTTGGGCAACTTGCTTTCATGGGTGGCTTGCACGGCGGAGACGGCGCAATCCTCGGCAATCGCCGTCTCGATCAGCTGCTTCGCGCAGCCGCGTTGTTCTCCGCTGACGTAAAGATGATCGCTGACCAGGAGGAGAAAGGGCTGGCTCGCAGCAAACTCGCGGGCGGACCAGACTGCATGGCCGTATCCGAGTTGCTCACTTTGCTCGACGAATTGCAACCGGTTGGCCAGATGCCCAGCCGCGGTTTCATAGGCTGCCTGATCTCCTGGCGAAATGACGAGACAGACTTCGTCGATTCCAGCATCGATGACTTCTTCAAGCAGGATGGCCAGGGCGGTTTTGGTCTGCCCGTCTCGATCGACCAGAGTTTGGAGGGGAAGTTGCCGCTGATTCTTGCCTGCAGCGGTGATGATGGCTCGTTGGATTTGCACGGCTGAGTGGGTTATGTGACCGCGCGGAGGGTTTCAAAGGAGGGCGGGGGCGTCAACGATTCGGTGGTTAGGGCAGGGCGCCGGATTAAATAATTCCAGCATCACCCAGTTCTTAATCGTCGTCTTCGTCTCGGAGATTAAGACAAGGATTAAAAACGGGCGCAAATTCGTGGATTAACTCTTAAGCACTGTCGCAGGATCTTCGTTTTGCGTAACGAAGCGGCCGCCTTCAAGCGCGGAAGTGAGTTCCTCGCCATTCCAATGCAAAACTTGATACAGCGTGGCGAAGTCCATCGGCGGTCCGGATTTGCCCTGTCCGCCCACGACTTCTGCACCACGCCGGACGTTATCGATCATCCAGGCGGGAACGGTGAGATGGTAGGGATTGCGGGTGATCTCGCCGACGTGGAAGGAAAGTGCGGCAAGGAGATCGCCGAGATCTGTGGAGCTGGATTCGACGACGAGGTTGGGGGCACTCATTGGTCGCCAGAATTCGGTCTCGATGAATTCGCAGGTGAAATCTGTACCAATGGTTTTCAGTGCATCAACGCCCAGGAGATGCGTTCCGATGTGGGTGATGTTCCAGTCTTCGCGATGCGGGAGGAAGATGGCAGCAGGCTGAAAGCGTTGAATGACGCCGGCAACGATGGCGACGTTCTTCGACCAGGTATCGGGATCTGAATCGCGCGACTCAGGGTTGATGCTATTTAGGCCTCCGTTTTGGGTGGCGACGAGTTCGAAGCCGATTGCCTCGCAGCATCTGGCGAGTTCCTCCCAGCGTTCCTCGCGGCGCTCGAGTTTGCTCCCCAGGGTGACGGCGACATTGATGACCCGCCATCCGGATTCTCGCATCAGCCGCAAGGGCAATCCGCCGATAATGACTTCGTCATCCGGATGGGGAGAGAGGAGCAAGGCGATTGGGGCATCCGCATTGGGTTTGCCCCGTTCCGCGGCGTTCCCCTCCGCGAGTGGGATCGATCGGCCTTCCGTAATCAACTTGCGGAAGGCGTTGGTGTAATCTTCAAACGAGTTCACGGCCCCGACCTGGGCTTACTTGAGCGCGTCTTCGATCATCTTGCGCATGTCTTTCACAGCACCACTGACGATCTTCTTTGGACCGGTCATCTTCACGAAGATGGGGCCCTGCTGCGCCTCAAGGATGGAGGCAAACATCATGGAGTCGGCTACGGGCGTTTTCGGGCCGAAGGGTGCGCCAGACATGTAAGTTCCCTCCGCGCGGACGAAGGTCACCTTGGTGCTGCCGACCTTTTGGGATTCGATCTTCGGGTTCAATTTTTCCTTGGGCTCCTTGAACTGGCGCAGCCAACGGGTAACGTTCGCGTCAACCCCGCCCGCACCTCCGGGTCCGAAGTAGAAAAACACGACTTCGGCCTTGTTATCGCCATCGCGGATTTCCAGCTGCGCCTTCCGCATGGAAGAACCGGGTGCAACTTTTGTCCACGTCTTGGGTTTGGAGAAGGTAAGTCCCGTGACCTTGAAGTCTTCCGCGTGCGTGAATTGCGCGGCGATGGCGAGACTGAAAGCGACTGCGATGGCTTTGACACTGAGTTTCATGAGCCCGGTAGATAGAAGAGCCCCGACCAAAAGTCAAATGAGTGAATTGAAACAATTCCGGCCGACCGATGGATGTAGTGGTAATCCCGGTGATTGCGGCCCGCTCCAAAGCTTGCTTGAACCGCCGGATGCGCGGCAGTTTTCCTGGTTGCAACCTTCCTGATTCCCGAGAAGCATTTGGGACTCGCGGCCGATCGGAGTCTCAAGATTGGGGAGTTGGTCGCCGAGGTGACCGAAGAGATCGAGGTGCTGGAGGAGGAAAACATCATTGATGAGGAAAAGTCTGATGATCTGGAGAACCAGTTGAAGAAGGTCGAACGCGAAGGTGACTGAGGGGTTCATGCAGGCCTTCGAGGAGGGTGAGGATACCAACCCACCACGTGGATTCGCTTACGCGACTGTCATGCTCACTGGGAGTCGGTGCTGGCTGTGTATTCGGTGCACCTGAAGTCACACTCAGGCGGGATTGAAGAAACCACACCAAAGTGGGAGGAGAGCGCACGGCAGCTCATCGCGCACTGTAACAGGCTTAAAGAGCGCTTTGAGAAGGAGGGTAAGGCCTTCTGCGCAGTCATCGGCGGGGACTTTAACAGCGATCCTACGAGCGAGAAGTGGGCTGAAGATGATACCCTGCGCATCATTCAGGATGCGGGGTTTAAGTGGGCAGGGCAGGGGGTGGACCGCAAAGAATTGATTAGCTGGCTCACCGACGGGCGCTACCCCGATACCGTGTTTGAGCACGATCCCACCAAGCTTGTCTCGGTGGTGAGAAAGACTGGCTGGCTAACGAGCAGGCTCATCGAGTAGCCCTCATTGGCCTCGCGCCAATGGTGAATCAGATTGATTTCTGCGTTCGAAATCTTCTTCACCATCCAAACTCCGTAGAAGCGGCCAAATTCGGGGTGCCTTTCGAATGCGTCCGTGGTCAGCTTGCGTGATTTTAGGTGAGTTGTTGAGGGGCGAGCTTGGGAGTCCGCTGGCTCGGAAATCCAATGGTGTTCGAGTCGTCCGGCTATGCTGCAAATAGAGCACACCGGATATTCAAGGACTGTTGATTCGTTGCGGGCTCGCAAGCTCGTCACTCCACAACTCCCTATGCGTGGAGGTCTGCCAACACGTCTGGTCGCAATTGCGCTCCGGAACCGGGGGGATCGGTGAGATTGATTTGTCCATCGTCCACCCGGATGCCGGTTGCCGGGTCTTTGGCGATGAGGACTGCACCGTCGAGATCGGCGTAGTCGAGCAAGGGGGTAAGGTGGGCGGTTGCTGAGATTCCGACGGAGGATTCGACCATGCAGCCGAGCATGGTTTTCATGCCGAGCGAGCGGGCCTTTTTCAACATGCGGACCGCTGGGGTGAGACCTCCGCACTTGCAGAGTTTCACGTTGATGCCGTGGAACATGTCGTGGCAGCGCTCCACGTCTGATTCGGTCTGACAACTTTCATCGGCGACGATGGGGAGGCCGGATTCGTTGAAGACGCGTTTATGATCGCTGTCGTCCGATTCTCTAGGGAGCGGTTGTTCGATGAACTCAACGCCAAGTTCAGCGAGGGCCTTGGAATTCGAAATGGTTTCTTCGGCGGACCATCCACAGTTGGCATCCACGCGGAATGTTGCGTTGGTGTGATTGCGAAGTTCACGGATGATCTCCAGGTCGCGATTCGTGCCGAGCTTGATTTTGTAGACCGGCCAATTGGGACGCTCATTGAGCTTCCGGATCATGACGTCGAGTTCATCGATGCCGATGGTGTAACTGGATGGCGGGGTGTTTTCCCAGCTGAGGTGCCAGTTGGCGTATAGCGGTTGGTTCTTCAAGCGCGCGAACAGGTCGTTCACGGCAATGTCAAGGGCACTGAGGGCGAACGGGGCGTCGGACAAGGCAGGGTGTAGGCGATTCCATAGTTCGGACGGGGAACCAAACTCGTAATCGGCCAGAATCGGTTCGGCACGTGTGAGTGCGGTAGCGAGTGTGTCGAGGGAGGTTCCGTAATAAGGGTCATCCGGCGCTTCTCCAAAACCGCTGATGCCGTCCAGCGTGAGTTCGACGATCATGCTCGGCTGAATCGCCTTTGATTCACGTGAGATGGTGAACATGTGTTCCAGGGGCAGGTGACAGGGATACAGTGTGAGCTTCATGCGAGCGGGTGAAAGATGGCCTCAGCGGATTCGTGCGTCGAGGATTTGCAATGGTTCGCATTGATGTATCATTCCGGTCATTGAGGTGCGCTAGATTTCTGGACCACCAGATAGGAGACAATCGATAGTCGTGTTAATGCCTCGCAAGCGATACACCAATGAATTCAAAGCCCAAGCCGTTGATCTGTCGAATATGTGTTTTGCGCCATGGCTTTTATCGTACACCTGAACACCACCCAGGCTTGCCGGGGAGGGCATGAGCAGTATGCCTACGAATATGGTCTTCAGCAGGGCCGAACAGGTGAACGAGTTGCCTGTTCGGTTCGGACTTTCACTGGCCACCGATTGGTGTAGTCGGGGCAAGCCGCCGACAGGTTTCATCGGGGCAGGTTGCCGTCATTGGTCAACCTGGCGATTTCCGCTGCATTTGCGCTTGGCGCTGTTTGATTGTCCATCGCAGGTCACGTCCTTCTGCGCGCGATATCCTGCTCCCGCGCCTGAATTCTACCTCTCACATGCGCTTGGTCAAAGCTCGATCGGATTGAAGCGAAATGCCGACCAGTGTTCCGCCTCCGGTTCTCGAACAGATTCTGGCTACGCGAACTCGTCCGCCGCCATCGCCTGTCCGGCAATGAACCCTGTCGTCCATGCTGATTGGAAATTGAAACCACCGGTGATTCCGTCGATGTCCAGGACTTCCCCGCCGAAGTAGAGATTTGCCACCTTCCGGCTTTCCATCGTCTTGAAGTCCACCTCCTTCAGACTTACGCCTCCACAGGTCACGAATTCCTCTTTGTTCATGCTCTTGTCCGTAACGTGGAAATCGCAGGCAGTCAGCTCACCGGCTAATTTCTTCAGGGCCATAGCACCCGCCTGGCTCCAGGTCATCCCGTGCTGAATCCCTGCCTGGGCCACCAGGCGTTCCCAGATTCGTCGCGGCAGATCAAACGGTCTTGAGGCTGCGACCTGTTTCTTGCCTTCGATGTTCTTCATCGCCTTCAAGCCTTGCAACACCTCTTCGTATGCTGCGTCCGGAATCCAGTTGATCCGGCACTCGAAGCGATACTCCAGTTTTTGCAAGGCCCGTGCTCCCCAGGCGGATATCTTCAGGATCGCCGGGCCGCTTAATCCCCAATGCGTCACCAGGATTGGGCCGCGTTCCTGGAGCTTGGTGCCGAGAACCGACACCTCCGCGTCGTTTACGCTCAGTCCCTGCAGATCGGCGAGCCGTGCATCATCGATGTGAAAGGTGAACAGCGATGGCGCGAGGGGTTCAATGCTGTGTCCCAGGGAGGTGAGTGAATCCATCGGCGAGCCGGGCTTTAATCCGCCGGTTGCCACCATGAGTTTGCGGCAGTGCCAAGTTGCTTCGTCGCTGCAGCGGATGTGGAACGAGCCATCCGGGTTCTGCTCGACGCCGGTCACGGATTGCCGCGTACGGATAGCGGCTCCCGCGTCTTCGGCTGCCTGTATCAGGCATGAAGCTATTGTCTCTGAATTGTCCGTCACCGGAAAGATCCGCCCATCCTCTTCGGACTTCAGTTTCACTCCGCGGGTCTGGAACCACTCCACCACCCACGCCGCACCATGGCGATGGAAAGGGCCGAGCAATTCGCGCTTGCCGCGTGGGTAACGGGTCACGAATTCCGCCGGCTCGAAGCACGCATGTGTCACGTTGCATCGTCCGCCACCCGAGATAAGCACCTTGTGCAGCACCCGGGGACCGCGCTCGAGAATGGTGACTGAGAGGCCGGGATTGGCTTCGGCACAAGCGATTGCGGCAAAGAAACCAGCGGCTCCTCCACCGATAACAATCACATCGCGTTCGATCACATCCCGATTCATGCGCGTGGGAATTGAAGCGGAAACGAATTTGCGATGCGAGGAAGTTGCTTCTCGGACAGCGGAACAATGGTGAGCAATTGAGAGCGGTTCCCGGTCTGATGCCACTCCTTGCCTTAAACACAGAGTCAGGGACAAGGATGAAGGCAACGGTAAAGAACGAATCGTCGCCAACCGCTTGTCAGATTTGTGGGTAATGGACAGCCAGCGGGAGAGGGATTGAGGGAGAGGGTGAAGACACGCGGTTTCTGTTGAGGCCTCTGTTGCCATTTGCCACCACTTTTGTTCAGACACGAGATCCTGACTCCGGCCCTGCGGGGTTGCCGGGTGGAGAATTCCTTCCCGGATGTGCCGTTCGATTCTACCTTCCTCGCACGTGGAACAGGTTAAGACGGAACAGGTGAAGACATCGCCCATGCGTGAGTGTCTCATGTCGGGTCTGCTCTTTCTTCCGGTGACCGTGCTGGTGTTCGAGTTGTCGTTGTTTTTCGCCCCGGACTATCTGTTTCTGTTCGAACCTTTCACCAAGTATTTCGCGGGCGAGTTGGCCGTCGGCAGCTTTCCCTGGTGGAACCCATATACGGGATTGGGGCGTCCGTTCTTCAGCGACGTGCATACGGGATTGCACTATCCGCCGACCTATCTGTTGCTCGTTCCCTTTGCCGGCGTGCACCTGATCGTCTGGCTGCACTGCGCGTTTGGTGCGATGGGCATGAAGCGCTTGTGCGTGAGTCTTGGGGCTGCGAGTGGCTGGGCGTGGCTGGCGGGATTCTCGTTTGTGTTTTCGGGCTTTCTGTGCGGGCGCTTGTTCGCGGGGCAGCTCTTCGTGGTGTTCGGTTTTTTGTATCTGCCATGGATTCTCAAGGAGGTGTTGGAACTCGATACGAATTGGACTCGCCCGCGAATCATTCGCCTGGCGGTGCTCATGGCACTGCAGTTCCTGACCGGACATCCCCAGGTGTTCTGGCTGAGCAACGTTGGCATCTGGACTTTGCTGCTCTTGTTGGTGATTCTGGACGGTAGGGACGCGAACCGTAGCACCCAGCTGCGACGGGTTGGCCAACTGGCCTCCGCGACCGTAGTGGCTGTTGGCCTTGCTTGTTTTTCCTGGCTGCCGTTTCTCGATCTGGTTGCGCATTCGAATCGCACGGAACCGACTATCGAGTCGGCGAGCTTCCTTGCGTTTCAGTGGAATTACCTCACCGGCTTGTTCGCGGGCACGAGCGTGCCGCCCATGGAAAGCAACGCATTTACCGGTGCGGTGTGGGTGCTTTCAGGACTCTTCGGTTTGTTTGCAGTGAAGGACAAGCGACTGCGCGCGCTCTTCGCGGTTGCTCTGCTCGCTCTCGCGTTCAGCCTTGGCCAGAGTTCGCCGGTGTTCCGAGCTGCTTTTCATCTGGCACCCGGCGCTGACGGTTTTCGAATCCCTGCCCGGGCGTTGATCTGGGCAACCCTCGCATTGATCATTCTCGGTGCTGTTGCCATGACGACGCTGCAGCAGCGCGTCGGTGAAAAGAAGGGCAGGGGAGCGCTGTTGATCTTCGCGGTTCTGTTTCTGATCGAATTGGGTGTCATGCTGCCGAAGTGGAAATCGGAATATACGCGCAACGCCCGCGTGGATTATCTCTTCGCCAATCAATTCAAGGAGTGGACCAAGGATCTGAACCTGGAATCTCCGACCAACACGCCACCACGCTGCAATCTGTCGTTGGGTATTCTGCCTGCCAACTGGGCGGCCGAGTTGCGCCTCTGTCACGTGAACGGCGATACGCCCCTGTTCCTCGGAAGGCCTTGGCGATATCTGCATGCTTCCCGGGGCATTCAGCCGGACCCGCGGATCAATACCTCATTGAATCCGAAGGTGGTCCAGTCGGACCCGCTCAAGATTCCGTATGTGACGGTGAATGTTGGCGTGCAGGGTGATGGATCACATTCGGCGATCGTGGTGGAAACCAATCCGGTGCCCAGGGCTTGGTTCTCGGTTTCAGTCCACCGCTCCAGCGAAGAATCCGAGTCATTGGCGGCCATGACCGGCGGGTTTCCGGCCCATGTCATGACGTTGGTGGAACAGGACCCAACGACGTCCATCCCAATGGGGATTCCCGTGCCAATCCAGCCGCTGGATATCCAGTGGTTTGAATCCAGTCGTCTGTTGATCGACGTTCATGCGCCTCAAGCCGGTTTTCTTGTGCTGAACGAAGCGTGGTTTCCTGGTTGGAAGGCCCGCGTGGGCAGGAAGGTCATTGATGCGCAGCCCGTGAATCATTGGATGCGTGGATTTGAACTGCCGGCCGGGGAGCACAGGATCGAAGTGTATTTTCGTCCGCGTTTTCTCTCGTTCGGTTGTTTTGTTTCCTTGGCCACCTTGATGGGATTGTTCGTGTGGTCCAGGAAGGTGCAGCCGAAGGATGTTGAAAAAAAACCTGCCGACGTTTAACAACTCCGCGTTCCGAATGAATCTTAACGACGAACAACAACAAAAAGTCCGCGAGTGGTTGGATGCCGGCCTCAGCGTCGCAGACGTGCAGACGAAGCTGGCCGACGAACTCGACGTGAGCATGACCTACATGGAAGTGCGGTTCCTCCTCGACGATTTGCGCCTCGCGCCGCAGGACGAAGATGAACCAGAACCAGAGCCGGAGCCGGAACCTGAGCCAGAGACCGAAGCAGTCGCGCCTGGTCCGACGGGCGCGGATGATCCCATCGACGCAGATGCCGAACTGATTTCTGATAACGAACCACCGGCACCGGCCGGGGAGGGGAATGTAACTGTTTCCGTCGATCAGGTCGTTCGTCCGGGCGCGCTCGCGAGTGGCAAGGTGACGTTCAGCGACGGCAAGATTGCTGAGTGGTATTTCGATCAATTCGGACGGCTTGGTCTTACGCCAGAAGAGGAAGGCTACAAACCGCCCGAGGCTGACTTGATGATTTTTCAAACAAAGCTTCAGGAAGAACTGGCCCGCATGGGAATGGGTTGAACCTGATGAACTGTTTCATGACTCGTTGCATCATCACTGGTCTCCTGGCTCTTTCATTCGTCGCCGGCGAAGTCACTGCGGCCGATGCCGCGAAGAAACCGGATCGCAGCCCCAAGAACATCGGTTCTGTCCTCGTGTTTGCCGGCACTGGTTGGTATCGGCATCCGGAGGTTCCCGCGCTCAGCGGTTGGCTCGCTCGCCAGACCGAGAGACTGAAGATGCAGGTGGACATCACCGAAAATCCGGCCGACCTGATTCGAATCCTTCCCAAGTATCAAGTCCTTGTCCTCAACAATTGCACGGAGCTCACAGCGATTCTGGATGAGCGGGCGCGCAAGGCGGTGCAGAAATGGTACGAAAATGGAGGTGGCATCGTTGCGTTGCATGCTGCATTGGTGCGACAGACGGAGTGGAAATGGTTCAATGAACTGGCCGGATGTGATTTCGACAGCGATTCAGAATTCCTTGAGGCGCGGGTGGTGGTAGATCCGAAGGCGAAAAACCATCCTACCGTCCGCGGACACGGCTCTGAGTTTCGCTACCGAGCGGATTGGACCAACCACGATCGATCCGTGACGGGTCTCAAGGGATTTCAAGTGCTCCTGCGGGTGGACGAGACGACTTACGAAGCCGTTCGTGAATTGTTCCAGAAGCGCGGTGGCAAGGCGATGGGCAAGGATCACCCGATCGCATGGCTCCATGGCAATGGTGGCGGCCGATTCTTTTACACGGAGCTGGGGCACGATATCCGTTCCCTCGATACACCTTTCGGTCGACAACACATCACCGAAGCCATTCGCTGGGCCGCGGGCCTGAACCCTTTGGTGAAGTAAGTTCAGCCGGGGCGCTGTAGCAGTCCTATCCCGATCCAATTCCAGAACCGTGCTCCGATTCCTACCGCGAACAGCAGGAAAATCGGAAACAAGTTGGGATCAACTCTCAGGGTGTGGTAGCCCACCAGTACCGGTGCCAGCACCCAGAATCCTCCCAGCGCCAGTATCCACGCCCATCCTCTTAGCGAATAGGGATGCGCGTAACCACTGGTGAGCCAGAGACAAATCGCGCTGCCCATTGGCATCAGGATCATCGCGGCAATGAACGCCAGCGATCCCGGACCGACGACCGGGAACCAGAGTACCTCACCCTTCGCATTCACCATGAACATGCCGACGAACAAGTACGCAGGCAGAAGCACGAGGCACATGCGATAACCGGAGTTGACCGCGGCTTTCGTTAGTGGAGTCCTGCTTCCCGCCAATAAGCCCGTCCTGAAGTGCCTGCCTAGCGCAGCAATCTTGCAACAGTGAACCATCGGAAGAAACACCAAGGCCAGCATTGTCGTTGCAACGATCGCGAACTGAAGCGCATAGAACTGAATCGCCATTAGATACAGCACCAGCGCACCCCACCCAAAAGTCAGCCAGAATCGTTGCGCTCCAGTCAGACCTTTCTCCAGCTTCCTCGCTGAATCAATCAACCGAAGTTCAGCCACACCCAGACCGCCATACAAGGTCTGCCCTACGAAGCCGCGACGCCACGCGCCACACTTCGAGTATTCCTGGCTCATGGCAAGGCGGACGGATTCTTCGTCGGCTGGGGCTTCCGGAGCGTGCGGAGTGTCGACCACGAGTTTCTGCGCTTCCGGGTTGCTCCCCGGTTGCAGCAGATCGTCGTAGCGCAGCTTGTGACGAATTCTTCCGAGCCAGAATGGAATGAACACGAACAACGCAAAGACATATCGCAGTGCGCGATCGAAAACAAATTTGCCTTCCTGCAAGGAGTGGCTCCACACAGTGACAATGTGATTGCTGGGGAATAAATCGAGGAACAGGCCCAGCCAGAGGTGCGAATCGAAATCGCCGAACAGCATCACTGACAACGGTCCGAGGACGAACAGCAACAACCAGCCGCCGAGGACGATATTTTGCCAGCGGCTCAGATGAATTGCCTCGTAGCCGCCCTTGGATTGCAGCAGGGCGCGTTGCATCGGCAATTTCGATCTGCCCCATCGCCCGAACAGGCCGAACAAAACGACCGACGGAAAAATCGTCGCCAATGCCATGACCGGCGCAGCGACCACTGATGTGATTAGCGACCACTCCCAGTTCGCGTACAGCGATCCACGCAAGGCAAATACCCATAACCAAAATCCGGTGATCCAGAGGAGGCACTTGTAGAAACGCGTCAGTGAAAAGCGCCTCAGTGCGCTCGCATCATGAGGAACACGCAGGTAACCAAGGTGGGTCGAACCGAATACCGCCCAGTGGACGATCACCGGAATGAAAAAGACGATGAGGTAGGAGCCGAATCGATAAAACTCCTTCGAATCATGAAAGCCCACCTGCGTTTGCGTTTCATAAAGCGCCCATCCCAGCAGGTAGATACCCAGGATCACACTCGTCCACAAAACTGACCGGATCAGGCAGTGAAAGAATCTTTTCCGGCGATACTCCGATACCGCCGTCGGCGAAGTTCTCAGCGCATCATCCCAGGCGCCGGTCAGCGTGGTCTCAAACTCTTTGGAGTATGCCACCATGATCAGGCTGCCATTTCATCCGCTTTCAAGTCATCCGAGCGGAGTTCGCGAAACAGTTCCTCAAGCACGTTCTCTCCGACATCTGAATTGGCCTTTAATTCTTCAAGCGGCGCAAAGGACACGACGTTCCCCTTGTGAATCACACAGACCTTTTTCGAAAACCGTTCGGCCACTTCCAGAATCTGCGTGGTGTAGATGATGGTGCGACCTCGCTTTGATGCTTCCTGTGCATGCGTCTTGAACGAGTTGATTCCGTGCGGATCCATGCCCGACGCAAATGGTTCATCCAGCAGCCAAAGTTCCGGATCAATGGCGATCAGGCCGGTGAGGATGCCCTTGTAGGATTGTCCGCGTGAAAGGCTGTTCATGCTGCTGTTGGCATGCGGCAAGAGGTCGAATTCCTTCAATAGTTTCACCACCTTGTCCTCCATCCCCGGCACATCTTTTTCGTACGTGCGAAGCATGATGGTGAGATTGCGAATCATCGTCTTGTCCGGGAACAGGTTCGGAAAGTCCGGCATCAGGTGCAGGCGTTTCCGAAAGCCCGCCTCATCTCGCTTGATCGGTTCGCCATCGATTAAGACGCCCCCGCCGTCAGGCACAATCAGTCCCGCCAGGCAGTTGAGCAAGGTGGTCTTTCCCGCCCCATTGACACCCAGAACACATATGATTTCACCCGGTTCAAACTTCAGCGAAACCCTGTCCAAGGCTTTGGTCAACAGATAGCTTTTCGTGAGGTCCTTTGTTTCCAGATTCATTGGGCCACTCTCGTATTTCGGTTGTCAGGAGACTAGATCTTCGCCGGAGAACACGGCAATCGCAATCGGGATTCAACAAAAACGAAGTTGGCTGGTTCGATTCAGGCCCGCACCGAACACAAACACTTTTTGTCCTCTGTGGAACGGCTGTCCAACAAGTGTCTGAGCCAGGCGAAGCTCAAGCGGGCGGAGATTCTCAATGTGACCAGGAATGCAGGCACTCCAAAGTCCCGGTGAAGATTTTTTGCTCCAGCCAACAGTAAAGCGATGACTCCGATCCAGATCACTGCCAGGACGAGTATTCGCCTCCACCCCCGCCGCGAATGCGGATGCACGCATCCATTGGAGGCCATCAGCATCACCGTGCCTATCACCGGCGTCAGGACGATTGACACGAGAAATGCGCCCAGCCCCGGCTACAGGATCAGATGGGAGTAGGTTCCCGTGTTGTCGAAATAGAAGATCGCCGCGCCCGCAATCAGAGAGGATGGAATCAGCAGTACGGAGAGACGGTAACCCACGCTGGCAGCTCCACGCAGCAGCTTGACCCGGTTATCGGGCAGGCGCCCCTTGTGAAACTGCTCCATCAAGGTGGAGGGCTTGGCCATCCACAGTATGGGGACCGTGGACAGGAATATCCGTGACAGATCTCCCAGGAACACCACCCAGAATGGCGAGTTCATGTAGGGCAGAGATATGTCCGAAAGTTGTGGATGAGCGGTTGTGATGGGCAGCCAACAGGGAGTGCATTGAATTGATTATGCTGCTTGATGTTTCTGCTCGTCGCCGTCGATGGATATCACTCCAGCGATGATCTTGTCCAGTTGGTGGGAGCCGTTGGGTGGCGATATTTCGCACTCGCTCACGGATACAGAAGGTGGGCGATCCAGATACAATCTGTCACGAAATGCCAGGTTCAGGATGACGGTCGCAAATCCCCGTCAGTCGGACTGTGGAGCCTTGAAATTCTTAGAATAAACGTGACTTTCCGGGGGGCAAATCCAGTTGAATTCACGAAATCGCAGGTTACAATCGCTCGTCTGAATACACTCATGAAAATCGAGAAATCCCTGATTCTGGTGGCAGTATTCGTTTTTGTCCTCCCACTCCAAGCAGAGATCAAGAAGGCCAAGGCTGGCACCAAAAAGGTCGATCAACTCGTAAACAAACTCCTGGCCGAGAAGGACCTGACGCCTAACAAGCCAATCAGCGACGAGCAGTTTGTCCGACGTATTTACCTCGCTGCGATTGGGCGTATTCCGACTGGGGCAGAGGCTGCCGAGTTCCTCGCGAGCAAGGCCGCGAAAAAGCGAGATAACCTTATCGATGAACTCCTCGAATCAGAAGGTTATGTTTCCCACTTCTATAATTACTGGGCGGACATCCTGCGCATCAATCGTCGGCTGGGACGTTCAGGCACTGCCAACGAATATGCCTACAAGCATTAGGTGAAGGAGAGCCTCCGCAGCAACAAGCCGTATGACAAGTTTGTCTACGAGATGGTATCTGCCACGGGCAACAACTACGAGAATGGTGCGACTGGCTATTACCACCGTGATCGCGGCATGCCATTGGACAACATGGCGAACACAGTGCGCGTTTTTCTGGGTACGCGCCTGGAATGCGCGCAGTGCCACGACCATCCGTTCGACAAGTGGAGTCAGAAGGACTTCTTCAAGATGGCGTCCTTCACCTATGGAGTTCGTGCCGGTTACAGCCGCAATGGAAACGACGTCCGCCGGATGATCGGCAATGATCGCCGGGAGAAGATAATGAAGATCTCGGAGGAAATCACCGGAATGAAGAACTTCTATCCGACGCGACGTGAGTCGGACATCGATCGGATGTTCGAGAAAGATGATCGCCGGAGCATTGCGCGTCGTCGTGGCATCGAGACCGCCGAGGAATACAAGGCGCTGAACAAGAAGGTAATGGCGGCCGTGAGTAAGCTGGACGTAGACAATCGCACCATGGGCCGGGTCATCAGCGATATCTACAACCCCGTGCGTTACTCGGCCATGAGCGTTCGCGACCGGAATGCGAAGCTTCCTCATGACTACCAGTATGACGACGCGGATCCACACGATGAGATCGAACCGGAGCCGATGTTCGACAGCAAGTTTGATCAGGAAATCCTTGAGAGCAAAGGTTACCTTCCGGCTTACGCCACGTGGATGACCTCCAAGGATAATCCTCGATTCACCCAGGTGATTGCCAACCGTCTTTGGAAGAAGGCATTCGGCGTCGGGTTGTTCGAACCGGCCGACCAGATCACCGATCACACGAAGCCGGCCAGCCCTGAGCTGTTGAAGCATTTGGAGGAATCCATGGAGGAACTCGACTTCGATATGAAGTCGTTCCTTGCCATGCTCTTCAAATCGAAGGCCTGGCAGCGCGAGGCGTTTGCGGAGGAGATTCCGATCGGTGAACCGTTTCACTTTGCCGGGCCCGCGCTTCAGCGCATGAGTGCCGAGCAGATCTGGGATTCGGTTGTCGCACTGGTCATTCCCGATTCCGATCACTTTCAACCCTCACTCGGCCGCGAGCTCAGCGACATTGATCGCGAGCGCAGAATCAATGAAGCCATTGCTGCTCACGAACCTGAGGACTTTAAGGACATGGTTCTCGAATTGACCGCTCAGGTGAAGAAGAGCTACGCCAAGCAGGACAAAGTTCGCGAGGCATATAACAAGGCCCGGCAGGACGAGGATGATCAAAAGACCCGCGAGCTTTCGCAGGAACTCCGCGGCATTCAGCGCGAGATGCGCAGCAAGATCTACAAGGTCGCCTACAACGGCACCGATCGCCGCGGAGGTCGCAGCATGCAATCCATGATGGCCGGTGCTGGCATGTCTGGCGACGGCGAGCGTTACGTTCGCACTTCCACGAAACGTCCAAAGGTCAAGATGCCTGAAGGCCTGACACGCGATCAGCAACGCAAATGGATCCGTGACCAGAAATACGCGGCTTCATCCTGGAGCCGCACAGCCAGCCAGATGATGCGTTCCTCCGAGCTTCCGACACCCGCCCCGCGCGGTCACTTCCTTCGCGAGTTCGGCCAATCCGATCGCGAACTCATCCAGAACGCCAATGACGGAGCCAGCGTTCCACAGGCATTGAACCTGATGAACGGCGATATTGCCGATCGGCTTCGCCATCCCTACTCCGTCCTCGGGCAGGCGCTCGAGAAATGCGAGAGCCCCGAGGATGAGATCAAGACCATCTACCATCTGATGCTCACGCGTCAGCCGAGCCAAGCTGAGATCGACCGCCTCCTCAAGGTCTATGAGTTCGAAGGCAGGAACGCCCGGCGCAATGTCATCTGGGCGATGCTCAACACCCAGCAGTTCATTTTCAGCATATGATTCCCAATCCTTGTCGTAATCGTTGTCCTCATCTTCGAATCAGGCCAATGAGATTGAGACAAGGAATTCTGACAAAGATCAACACACGCTTTTGAGACCGCTTAACCCTTAAATCCACCACACGCACCATGAACCTATTCCGTAATCAAGACCTCACCCGGCGCAACTTCATGACCACCGCCAGTTCGCTCCTTGGTGTCAGCTTCCTGCCCAACTACCTCGGCGCAGAAGAAGCCAAGGCCGGCGTGCCGCTGCGCAAGAAACCCGCTCAGCGACTGATCTTCTTGTACATGGGCGGGGGCATGACCCACCTCGACACCTTCGACACCAAGCCCGGCCATGACAACCAAGGGCCGGTGCGCGAGATCAAGACCAACGTACCTGGCATACGCGTCTCGGAATACCTGCCCGGCCTCTCCAATCACATGGACAAGATGTGCGTGATCAATTCCATGAGCTCCCGCGCCGGAGCGCACGAACAGGCCCGCTATCTCATGCACACCAGCTACGAGCAGCGCGCCACGATCAAGCACCCTGGAATCGGTGCCTACATGCTCAAGTATCTCGGCAAGCTCAATCAGGACCTGCCCGGCAACGTATTCATTGGCGGCAATTCCCGTATCGACGGTGGAGCGGGCTTCTTCGAGTCCTCTTACGAGCCGCTTGCAATCAACAATCCTGAAAGCGGCCTGCGCAATATCCGGGCTCGCTTCAATCCCACCGACTTCCGCAACAACCTCGATCTTGCCGCCGAACTCGATGGCGGTTTCCGCAAGAAATACAACCTCAAGGCGACCCGCGCTTATACCTCCATGTATAAGGATGCCGTCCGCCTGATGGAATCCGAAGACCTCAAGGCCTTCGATCTGAGCATCGAAAGCGAAGCGACTCGTGAGATGTATGGCGACAATCCTTTCGGCCAGGGCTGTCTGCTCGCCAAACGCCTCGTGCAACATGATGTCCGCGCCATCGAGGTCACCTATGGCGGCTGGGACACCCACCAGAACAACTTTATCAGCGTCCCGGAACGCACTGCCGTTCTCGACCAGGCTCTAAGTGCTCTGCTCACCGACCTGGACCGCACCGGGCTCCTCGACTCCACCCTGGTGGTCCTCTCCACCGAGTTTGGCCGCACCCCGCGCATCAACCAGAACGCCGGCCGTGATCACTACCCGAAGGCATTCAGCACGGTGCTCGCCGGCGGACGTGTCAACGGCGGCCAGAAATTTGGCAAAACCGATGCCGGAGGCGAAGAAGTCGACGAAGGTGAAATGTCTCCTCAAGATTTCAATGCCACGATTGCCTGGGGACTCGGCGTCTCCACCGACCGCGTCGTCATGAGCCCCAGTCTCCGCCCCTTCAAGGTCGCTCATAAGGGCAAGCCGAACACCGGGTTGTTCGCCTGATTTGCATTACCATCTGGACTCACTCAAGGCGTGGCTGCGAGCCACGCCTTTTTCTCTGTAGGTCCGCGTTTTACTCCGTTCAGATGATTGTATCATTTCGAATTCTTACCGATTTGGGACGGAGTAATTAAGCCTGTTCCCGTTCATGCGCATCACTCTCAAGGTTGCTGTTATCATGCTGCTCGTGGCTTTGGTGCCACTTGCCGGCTTCGGGTGGATTGCGTTGGAGATGGCGCGAGAGAACGTGCGGTCGCAGGTGGAGAAACAGTTGGGGGTGGATGCGGCCCTGACGATGCAGAAGATTCAGCAGGGCGACTTTTCACATCGCGCGCCGGAGACGGGGCGCGATGAATTGGGGGACATGGCTCGCGCCTTTAATTCGATGTCGGACCGGTTGATTTCCCCCAAGAACCTGGGGCATGCGATAGGATGAACGCCACCATCACAGCTCCTGAGTATCGATCCGATGGCAGCTTCGCGCTGGCTGAATTGAGTTTCGACGGATCGTGTGAGACCGGCTGGAAGCTTCGAAGGAATGGCGAGCCGCATTTGGAATTGGGACCCGGCTACACCTTGATAGACGTGGAACAATGCGGGGTGTGCTCGACCGATCTTGCTCGGGCACTTCTTCCGTTCCCTTTGCCGCAGGTGACCGGCCATGAGATTCTCGGCAGGGACGAGGACGATCGCCGGGTGGTCGTGGAAATCAACGCATCACACCGCGCTCGAGGCGTGGGTGAGTGTCAGTTCTGCGCGAAGGGGCTGGAACGGCATTGTCCCGAGAGATTGGTGGTGGGCATCCACGATCTTCCTGGAGGGTTTGGTTCGAAGCTGCTTGCGCCGGTCAATGCGGTGATTCCATTGCCTGATGAAATCCCGTCTGCGGCCGGCGTCCTGATTGAACCCTTGGCCGCGTCGTTGAACGCAGTTCAGATGATTGCTCCAACGGCTGGAGATCGGGTGATGGTTCTTGGCCCCCGCAGACTGGGCATGCTGGTCGTGGCTGCCCTCGATGCCTATCGCGAGGCGAGCGGTGTGCAATTTGAAATCATCGGCGCTGCGCGGCATGAGCACCTGCGTAGTTTGTCGCGGGAATTTGGTGCGGACGAAGTTATTGAGGTCGTGGGTGAAGGCGAAAATCATACGGAACCGGTCGCGGATGTGGTGATCGACACGACGGGCAACCCGAAGGGATTGGAACTGGCACTTCGCCTGGCGAATCGGGAAGTGCACCTGAAGTCCACCCACGGGCAGCCTGCCTTGGGCTTGTCGCATTTGACCGAACTCGTGGTTGATGAGATGTCCATCACGCCGTTCCATGCTGCTGCCCTGAGGAATCAGCGGGTGGCATGGCTGGGAGCGGACGTGGTGGGTTCGGAATTGCAGGCGGACGTGCTCCGAGGATCACCGGACGAGATCTTTGAGTGCTTGAAATCCGATTCCACTGGCATTCCTCGGGTGGATGTTGCGGTAGTGGATTCCGCGCAGTTGGTGGATCGAGCCATTCGACCCAGCACCGAGCATGAGCTTTCGCTCGTCAAACCACGGGGGAGCGTTGCCCTGATGCAAGGTATGGAAACGTCGGGTTCATCCTTGCTCGCAGCGGTGACGCAACGCGGATTGCGGCTGTCCAGTTCCCGCTGCGGTGATTTCCATGCGGCGATCGATCTGTTGTCGAAAAACGAGGGGCTTCGCGAGATTGGTGAACGTCTGGTCACGCATCACTTTTCGAACGCGGACATGAATGAGGTGTTCGCCGTGGCGCGCTCTCCGGAATGCATCAAGGCGGTTGTGAAGATTTGACCGGACTCGACACGGGTTTGGGCTCCCGATAGGATATCGATTATTCAGTGAAGGTATTGAACAAAATTGGTTTGATGGCGTGTGTGTTGGTCCTCGGCACTGCATGCAAGACCTCCACAGTCGAGTCTCGGCGCACCGAGCGTTGGGGCGCGTACAGTGCGCTGCCGAAGTCCCAACAGGCCCTGATCGACCAGGGTGATATCGAAGCGGGAATGGGGGAAGACGCGGTCTACATCGCCTGGGGAGCTCCGGCGCAGATCCTGGAGAGCGGAGACAAGACCGGGAAGACGATTACCTGGCTCTACGAAAGCACGACGCATGACACGCATTATCGTTGGCGGACCTACCAAGTTCGTCGCGACGATGGGACACTCTATCTCGATCGCCGAATGGTGCCGGTGACCCAGTTTCGTGACTATGTTTCCGCGAGGCTCATCTTCAAAAACGGTGAACTCCAGCGCTGGGAAATGAAACCCCGTCCGGGACGTCGAAGCACGATCGGAGGTGGAGGTGCCGGGTTCATTTCTTTCTGAGCTTTCGTTCGCGCATGACCGAAGTACTGGACCGCTATTTCAAGCTGAAAGAGTCGAACAGCACAGTTCGGCGTGAAGTGCTGGCCGGCGCAACCACCTTCGTTACGATGGCCTACATCATCTTCGTGCAGCCCGCTGTGTTGTCCGGGAAAATGTTTGGATTCGAGACGGGCATGGATTTCGGTGCCGTCATGACGGCAACCTGCCTGGGAGCGGCCATTGCGAGTGCGATCATGGGAATCTACGCACGCTATCCCATCGCGCAGGCACCTGGCATGGGGCAGAACTTCTTCTTCGCGCTGACGGCGATTCCTGCCGCCACTGCCGCTGGATTCAGCAACGCGTGGGAAACGGCGCTCGGCGTGGTGTTCGTCTCGGGTGTGCTCTTCTTGCTGGTCTCGTCATTCAAGATTCGCGAGACGCTGCTGAACGCCCTCAGTCCCAGTATGAAACACGGGATCGCCGTTGGAATCGGGCTATTCATCGCCTTCATCGGTTTGCAGAACGCGGGTTTGATCGTGAAGTCACCGGCTACCGGAGTGACCTTGAATCACCATTTCTTGTCGCCGGATTTGATGGTGTTTTTTGTTGGAGTGATCGTCGCGGTTTCCCTTCACGCACGGCGCATCCCCGGGTCCGTCTTGCTGGGTATTATGGCGGCAACTGTCCTCGCGTGCATTCTCAAGGTGGCCGGTGCATCGGATGTGTATCCGGAATCCAAGCTGGCTACGATGTTCCAATTTGCCTCCGGCGTCTTCGCGACACCGCCTTCGATCAGCCCGGCCCTGTTCAAGATGGATCTGGGCAATGCATTGTCCACGGCAATGCTGCCGTTCGTTTTGGTGTTTCTCTTCATGGTCCTCTTCGACACGGTGGGAACGCTGGTTGGTGTTTCCGAACAGGCCGGGTTGATCGAGGGCAACGAATTGCCGCGCGCGCGGCAGGCATTTACCTCAGACGCACTTGGCACGACGATCGGCGCCTGCCTGGGAACGTCGACGGTAACCGCCTACATCGAAAGCGCGGCCGGGGTGGAGCAGGGCGGTCGCACCGGACTGACGGCTGTGACGGTTGCAATCCTGTTTCTGCTGGCGTTGTTCCTGAGTCCGATCGTGGCGATGATTGGCGGTTATCCCCCGCTGACGGCTCCCGCGCTGGTGCTGGTTGGGGCGATGATGTTCAAGGGAGTTGGAAAGATTGACTGGTCTGATTTTACGGAGGCGTTCCCTGCATTCGTCGTAATGGTGGGAATTCCCTTCAGCTACTCAATCGGTGATGGTTTGGCCTTGGGGATTCTGTCGTATTCAGTGGTGAAACTCCTGTCCGGCCGGCATAAGGACGTGCATTGGGTGGTGCATCTGCTCGCCTCGGTGTTGCTTCTCTACTTTGCGTTCGTGCGTAGCAAAGTTGGGTGAGAACCACTTCGTATTCCGGTGAATCAATGCCGTTGACAGCCCGTCAGTTAACCGCAAACCATACCGCCCATGATCGATTCCTCAGAATCCTCGAATAACCGCCGTGATTTCCTGAAAACCACGGGAACTGTGACCGCAGCCGGTGCCTTGTCCGGTATCACCCTGCCAAAAGTTCATGCCGCTGTGGACGACACCGTGAAGATCGGTCTGGTCGGTTGCGGTGGTCGTGGTACGGGCGCGGTTAAGAATGCCCTCTCTCTTTCGGCTGCCTTCGGTCCCATCAAGCTGGTGGCCATGGCCGACGTTTTCCAGTCCCATCTGGATAACCGCTACCGGACCCTCGAGCGGAACTTCAAGGAGAAGATGGACGTGCCCAACGACCGCCGGTTCATCAGCTTTGACGGTTACAAGGGAGTGATTGATTCCGTCGGCAAAGGCGGGGTGGCGATCTTTACCACTCCGTGTGCCTTCCGTTGGGTGCACTTCAAATACGCCATTGAGAAGGGCGTGAACGTTTTCATGGAGAAGCCCGTTTGTGGGGATGCCCCTTCTGGCCGCAAGCTTCTCGAGCTGAACAAGGCAGCGAAGAAGAAGAACATGAAGGTCGGCGTCGGCCTCATGGTTCGTCACTGCCGTGGCCGTCAGGAACTTTGGAATCGAATCCAGGACGGTGAGATTGGTGACATCCTGATGATGCGCGCATACCGGATGGCCGGACCGATAGCCTCCTTCCAGTCCAAGCATCAGCGCGACGACAAGGCCTATCAGGGCATGAGCGAAACGCTCTACCAGATCAAGCGCTTCCACAGCTTCCTGTGGTTGAGCGGGGGCGCCTTCAGTGACTACAACATCCATCAGATCGATGAGACCTCCTGGATGAAGAACGACTGGCCGGTCGAGGCGCACGCCGTCGGTGGTCGCCACTATAAGATCGATCGCAAGGATGGCAAGGAATGGGCCGACCAGAACTTCGACAGCTATTCTGTCGAATACACCTACCCGGACGGAACGAAGCTGCATTTTGACGGCCGCAACATGATCGGCTGCACGAATGACTTTGCCAGCTACGTTCATGGCACCAAGGGATCCGGAATTGTTTCCATGGCCTCTCACACGCCCGGCAAAGTTCGTACCTTCACCGACCAGCATGTGTCCAAGAATCTCCGAGCGAAGAACGTGAAGTGGGCCTACCCGCAGCCCGAAGCCAATCCATATGACTTGGAATGGGAAGACCTCATCAACGCGATCCGCAACGATGAGCCTTACAATGAGGTCGATCGCGGTGTTCGTGCGAGCATGGTCACCTCTATGGGACGCTTTGCCGCTCACACCGGGCGGAAGATCACCTGGGACGAATACAAGGACAACGATCACTTCCTGGCTCCGAATGCGGACACGCTCACGTTGGACGGCCCTTCACCGCTTCAGCTCGATCCGGATGGCCGGTATCCCGTTCCGATGCCGGGTGTCATCACCAAGAAGGAATACATGGCCAAGCGCCGTCCGCCGGCACCGGCCGCCGGAAAACCGAAGAAGAAAGCTAAGAAGGCTTGAGGCTCACCAGAGAATCACGAGAGGCCGGGCGATTGCCCGGCCTTTTCTTTGATAAGTTGCATAAATCGAACCGGGCCTACTTCTTCCTGCCGCGTGCTTCGAAGCCGGGGTTGGGCCTGGGGATCTTGGCACCCATCCGCTTCAGGCCAGCTATCAGCCGCTTGTCGAGTTCCTTGACCTTGCCCGGCATTTTCTCAGCGAGATTCTCAGATTCCTCGAGGTCGTTTTTGAGGTCATAGAGTTCGTTGATTCCTTCGTAGAATTTGATGAGTTTATAGTCGCCCTGGCGAATGATGCTGTAGGGACCGGGGTCGTGCCGGTAATGCGGGAAATGCCAGAACAATTCGTCGCGTTTCAGTTTCCTGGTCCCGCCAGACTTTGCGTGAGCCACGAGTGATTTGCCGTCGATCACACGGTCTTTTGGGAGCTTCGTGCCCGTCGCCTCCATGACTGTTGGAAAGATGTCAACCGAGCTGATGGGTTGATGAGAAACGGATCCAGGCGGGACAACACCCGGCCAGCGCATGATGAACGGAACACGAATGCCACCCTCGTAGGCGAAACCTTTGCCCGAACGCAAGGGCGCGTTTTCGGTCGGTCCGCCGTTGCGATCGAGGCCGCCATTGTCCGATGTGAAGATGATCAACGTATTGTCGGCGAGCTTGAGTTGGTCGAGTGTTTTCAACACCGAACCAACACAATCATCAACCGATTCCACCATGGCCGCGTATTTGGCATTCACGTCTTTCTTGTCTTCCCGCTTGTACTTCGCGGCGACGGAATCAATCGCCTGGATGGGTGTGTGCACGGCGTAGTTGGCGATGTGCAGGAAGAAGGGTTCGGCTTTCCACTGCCTGATCAGTTCCACCGCTTCTTCGGCTTCCCGATGTGTGAGGTATTGCCCCTTCTCGCGGCCGGGAAGGTGGGGGATGCCGGCACGGATCATCTGGTGCTGATGTTTGGGCTTGTTGTAGGGGTCGAAGTAGGAAGGTGGTTGGCCATAGTCGCACCCGCCCTTGTTGACGGTGTATCCCTGTTCCGTCGGATACCATGCGTCATCGCCAAGATGCCATTTCCCGATGTGGGCGGACTTGAACCCTTGCTTGCCCAACATTTCTGCGATCGTGATCTCCGAGGATTCCATCCAAAACGGATTGGGAGGACAGAGCAGCTTGCGCTTGCTTCCGCCGACCCAGGTCGTCGGGTTCCCTTTGGGCGTGCCCAGTTTGCCGCGTTGAAAGCGCGAGCGAATCCAGTCCGTAACGCCCGTGCGGCCCGGATAACGTCCGGTTTGAACCGCAGCGCGAGTTGGCGAGCAGACGGCACACGCAGCATAGGCGTCGGTGAAACGAATCCCGTCCCTCGCGAGCCGATCAATGTTCGGCGTCCGATAGTAGTCGCTGCCTTGGGCGGACAAATCCATCCACCCCATGTCATCGACGAGAAAGACGATGACATTCAATGGTTTGGCGTGTAGCGAGAACGCAAGACTGACGAATGTAATGATCAGAAGAATTCGATTCATGTTCGTGGACGGCAGCGTACGGAAACGGAACCGATTGGAAAGTGTCATTTGAGTCTGGCGCGGTCTCGCTTCGCCCGAACCGTGAGCGCGGGTTCACTGGCATACGGCCTACTGGAAGCAGAGCAGTTCGCCATTCTCCATGGTGACAAAGATCCGGCCACTGGCGTCCATGGCCGTTCCACCTTTCACTGGCGTCGAGGGCAGGGGATGTGACCAGGCATCTTTGCCGTCCTTGATATTGACTGCGGCGAGGAAGGGATTGATATCGACGTTTCCGGTGTGTCCGGCAGCCAGGAGTTGATCATCGGTGATGACAAAGCTGGTGAAGCGTCGGCCCGTTTTGTCCGACCAGATGTTCTTGATGATCGGCTTTCGGTCTTTGCCTGCATTGCGTGGGAGTATCCAACGGGCCGCTTCTTTCCTGGGTCGGTCTATTCCTGCTGGAGGCGGAGACTGCAGGGACAGGTTGGTGAAGCGGCTGCCTTCGTAGCTGGCGTCGTGGTTCAAGGTGCAGCCTTCTTCCCAAGCGTGTTCGAGGGAGACGTATTTGCCGTACTCGGGGAAGTAGGGGTAGAAGGCAGTGCGAAACTGAGCTGTGATCTGTTCCTTCGGCGTGTTCAGGCATTTCAAGGTCTTGAGATCGTAGCGCGCGATTTCATAGACTCCGCCCGCGAGGAAACGGAGTTCGCCATCTTCGATGTAGGGAACGCCCTGTACGCTGATGCCGTTGTTGGAGTCCTTGCCGAGCATGCCTGAGCTGGTGTTGCTTGCTTTCAATTCACCGGTGATCGCATCCAGTGCAACGACGTACGTGCCGTCATAGTGAGCGATGCCCGCGGCTGCATAGACCCGGTCGCCGTTGACTACAGCCCCGCCGGCAACGGGCCAGGTGGAGACGAGCTTTCCGTAGACAGGGATACGCCTTTTGGCCGGGCCGACTCGGAATGACCACAAACGGCGTCCGGTCTTCGCTTCGAAGGCATGAATGCATCCGTCCGCGGAACCTACATATGCGCGATCATTGGCGATCGCTGGCGGATAGTAGACGGCGCCACCAGTGTGCGTCTTCCAGACCCGTTTGCCCTTCAAGTCAAACGCCTGGACCGCACCACGGCGGTCTCCGATGAAGATCATGCCCCCGGCGACCACTGGAGCGGTGGGCAACGTGTTTTCAGAAACTTTGGCGCTCCATTGCCTGCTGATCCCTTCCGGTAGATCGCGATCGCTCACATCGTTGCGTCGATTCCCCGCGCGATACGTCGGCCAGTCGTTTCCGGCGACCTTCAAGGGTTTGGCCTTCGTGTAGTCGGGGAATTGCTCGAGCGCATTTGCGTGGATGTTCTTGGCAGGATTCTTGAACAACTCCTGTTGCTCAGCCGGGCCAAGGCAGATGTTTCCGTAAAGCGACAGCTGGCAGCCGCACATCCATGGGCCCCAGTAGAGGTGACCGTTGGCGATGAGCACGCCGTCCTGGCAAGGGGGGCGCATCGGATCGATGTGCTGCGCCTTGCCAGTCTCGGTCATCATGCGAACCGTTCCGCCACTGGCGCGGAAGAACACGCTGTCTGCGCAACCAGTGGCCCGGGTGCAGGCGCGCCGGCCGGGGAGTTCTCGGATGGTTCTTCCAGTCGCGTAATCGAATACGGCACCGACTGATCTCTGTGGGCCTGCGGCGTAGAGTCCATCGTCACGAAGCACCAGTTGCAGATTGCCGGGCGCATGCGTCCATGCGACCTTGCCGTTATCCGCAGAAACCACGACCAGCCTGCGTCGTTGTGGGCCGGCGAAGAAGATGTAGTCGTCATTGCACTTGATGTAGCAGGAAGTCGAGTAGCCGGTCGTGTAATGCTGCGCGATGAGGTTGCCGTCGATGGCCTTGAGCATCTCCGTGTCGCTTGTTTTCCAAACGACGTTGCCATCGCTGATGTTCAGCCGCTTGAGGACTTTCTCGGGGCTGTAACAGAATATGGAATCGTTGTTCATCGCCAGTCCGCGGGCGTCCATGTATTCCTGATGCTTGGAGTGCCAGAGGAGCTTCTTGGTATCCATGTCGATCGCGACCAGGGTGCGGCCAAATCCGAAAGATGTCTTCGGATTCTTGTAGTCGTGTCCTTTCCACATGCCCCAAGGCCAGTGTCCCAGTCCCTGCTTGTTGGATTGCTGCGTGTCGACCTGAACTTCTTTACCACCGATCAGCGCGTAGAGCACGCCGTCTTTCATGGCCATCCACTTCCATACACTGCCTTCGGTAACCCCTTTGGGCGCCTTGATTTCATCGACCAATTTGCCGGTTTTGCCGTCGAAGACTTTGCAGGATTCGGGATCGCCCATGTAGAGGGCGGGTGCTTCGCGTCCTCCATTCTCGCTCTTCACGTTACGTAAACCCGCAATCATGGTGTTCCGGTGAATCATGAAACCCTTGGGCAACGGACGCTTCCACAGAATGGTTCCGTTGTATGCGTTCACCGCCATCAAGGTATTCAATACCTCGTTCTGATTGGCTTTGTGCGCGATATGGCCAAATGCCTTGTACACGATTCCATGTGCGGATACGGACTGCTGGGGCATGGGGCTGAACATTGGGAAGCCGAGGAATTGTGTCCGAAATTCTCCCCGTACCAGTTTGTCCTTCGAATTGGGGTTGTTGTTCGGGCTGTGATAGGGGTGGGACCAGTCGTCTACACCAGCCGGTCTCGCCTTTGTTGCGTGGGTTGTTTTGCTTCCCTGATGCAGCACAATTGTTCCGTTCGGCTTGATGACTCGACGCAATTCGTTGAGGGACACCGTGCCATCGTAGCAGATGAGCCGATCGGCGACATTGTCGGCGAACCCGATCCTACCGTCCTGCTGGTGGTCCACGAAAATGCTTTTGCCGAGACTGGAACCGGCGTGTCTGCGAACCTCATCTGCTCTTGCGGCGGTAGGCGACTGAATGAAGCGCTTGCGAACTTCATCGGATGTGTGGGTCTGTTCGAAGAGCGTTTCGAGATCGGATTTCCCATTGTCGACAATGATGACGACGCCTTCCACGGCTAGTCCGCAGATGCGGGTGAGGAGGAGAATCGAGAGCAGGACGGGGAGCTTGTTCATGGCGTTGTCGATCGAAGCTATGGGGCGTGAACCGTGCGGGCAAGACGCAAAACCGAGAAGGCTTTGATCTCTCGTCGGCGTCTCTTCGATTGTCGTTCGGATGCTTCGAAATGCATTCGAAGCCACTATTCGTATTCCTGACGATTTCCTTACAACTCGATTGATGACCGTTGGTTCAATTCCCATCAAATTTTGGACAACCGGAAAGGCACCATGAAAATTCTCACCACCTGTTTGTTGGCACTGTTGATGGAATCGTTTGCGTTGGGCGCAACGCTTTCGAACGAGTGGTTTCACGCCGAACTGACTCCCCAGCAACGGGATGCGTTGGTGCAAAAGAGCTTGAAGGCGCCGTTTGAGGAGATGCTGCCGCTCATGCTTGAAGCGCGGGTGAAGTTGCGGCCGATGATGCTCGGCTACAACCCACCCGGCCAGACAGCGTGGAATGACCCGGGTGTTCCCGACCCATACCGGAAGTTCATGATGGCGGAGTATGTGTGGTTCAAGCACACGTATGGCGAGGGGAATCCGAGGAAAGGGGAGGTGCTGATCGAATTGTTCGAGGAGACGGACAGTTCGGAGGCTCGCAGGTTGTTGTTCGATGCCATGGCATACGCGCATTGGATTCCCGAGATGGAGGAGCCACTGGCGCGTTTCGCCCGGGACAAGAGCAATCCGGTTGTGCGCAGGCGGCAGGCTTTGTCTACGCTGCTGAATATGTGCGACGTGAACAAGTACACGCCCGAAGCCATTGCAATCATACCGGAACACAAGACGGATCGGCTGAAGATTCACGCGTTTCAAGCGCTGTTCAATCTGGGGCACGATTTGTTCAAGTTGAATGAGGAGAATCGGCGGGCGCTGTTGAATATCGGGTTTGATTTCATGAACGGCCTGCCGGCGGGAGATGTTCATTCCAGCTACTTTCTGGCTCGGCGATTGGGTTACATCCTGCGGATCGAAAACGAATTCGCGCCCGATCAGTTTGCGGAGAAGTATCAAAGCCCCACCGGACTCAAGGAGAACTTCTTTACGGATACCGTTTCGAATGCCAAGGCCTGGTATCGGGAGAATCACGCCAAGATTGCGCCTCTGAAGTAGCACTTGCGGCCGCCAGTCTTGGTCGAATCACGAGACGCAATAAATGGCTGGCGGGAACGGAGGATCTGCTTCCCCGTTTGGACGAGCAGTTTTTCGGTGCACAGGATGAAGAAGGGTGGATCGTACGTTGTTGCAGCGCAAGCGGCCGGATTCGCCGGTTTCGAACTTGCGGACAAACACCGTCTGCGCACGTTTTCGATCACTGGTGACGAGTGTCCCACCGAGGTCTTCATCGGTGATTTCTCGCCAGCCATTATGGAGAAAGGCTTCACGATTCCATGCGGTCTTTTGCCAGTCACCACCACGGTTTCCCTGATAACTTCAGTTACACGCGGCCGGGATATATCCGCCTTTGGTCACACCGTAGTCAGTGACACCATCGACTGCGCCGGTCGGCTGAAAGATGGGGGTTTCGTCGGCTTGAATGTAGCCGATGACGGTCTTTCAACTCTTGGTCTTTGACCCACGCGACGGCCGGGCTGTAGGCCATGAAAGCTCGGAACTGTTCCTCATTTTTGACAAGTGCGTCCTTCATGACCTTCCGCTCGGTCACATCCCAGAACACGCCCTGCATCCCAACGATCTCTCCTTCCTGCTTCAATGGCGTTTCGCCGTCCTCGCCCGGGTTCTCTTCAATGATCTGCACCTTTCTGTCCTCCTCGATGACCCGTAAATCATCAGCGCGGGATTTCTCAGCAAGTTCTTCGGGAAAAAGATCCAGGTCCGTTTGGCCGATGATCTCGTCGGAAGTTCGACCGACAAATCTGCAGAACGGTTCGTTTACATAGATAAACACCCCGTCGCGGTTTTTCAGGAAGAGTGCCTGTTTAAGATTCTCCAGCAGGGAGCGGTACATCTCCGGGGAGATGTCGGAATTACGGGGGCAGGCATTCGGACTGGGAGGAGTATGCGACCCGCCGTTGCGGATTTTTAAGTTTCAACTGCAAGTTGTTTGCTCGGAGCTTTCCGACCACGTTGTCGATCGCTACGCTGGGTTCATTATGCCAACTGAACCCACGATCAACCTTACTGCGTTTGGCAAAACGAATGGCGGCGCGACGGTTACACAATTCGCCCTGAATAACGGCAACGGGCTGCGTGCCGACGTGATCGACTATGGTGCGACGATTGCGCGACTGTTCACACATGATCGTTATGGCCGTGAGGCTGATGTTGTGCTCGGTTTTGACAACATACAGCAGTACGAATCGCAGTCGCCCTACTTTGGCTGCGTAGTAGGACGGTATGGGAACCGCATTGCGAAAGGGAGGTTCAAACTGACTGGGAAGACCTATCGGCTTGCAGTGAACAACGGACCAAATTCATTGCATGGCGGGATGAAAGGATTTGATAAGGCGATCTGGGAAGCCCGCCCGTCCATTGATCGAGGTGAACCGGGCATTGAGTTCAGGCACGTCAGCCCGGATGGGGATGAGGGGTACCCGGGCAAATTGACGATCGCGATGCGCTACGTCTTGACGAAACAGAACGCCATCCGCCTGGAATACGAAGCGACGACGGACAAGGCGACTCCGGTGAACCTGACCAATCACAGTTACTTCAACCTGAAGGGCGAAGGTGAGGGCGACATCCTGGATCACCAACTCACGATGAATTCCAAGGCGATTACGGCTGTGAACCAGGATCTGATTCCCACCGGCGATCTGATGCGGGTCAAAGGGACGCCGTTTGACTTCACGAAGTCCCGTCGCGTTGGTGAACGCATCGAGGATGACCATGAACAATTACGCCTGGGCAATGGATATGATCATAATTTCGTCCTGAACAACAAAGACGCACGACTGAGGAAATGCGCCACCGTTTTCGAATCGACGTCCGGCAGGGAGATGGAAGTCTGGACGACGGAACCCGCCGTGCAACTTTACGTGGGGAACTTTCTCGATGGGATGAAGGGCAAGAGTGGACGCCCGTATCGTTTTCGGAATGGGCTTTGCCTGGAATGCCAGCACTACCCGGATTCCCCCAATCAACCGGAGTTTCCCAGCACGATTCTGAAACCACGGGGGAAGTATACCCAGGTCACTGAGTATCGTTTTGCAGCGCGTTGAACGCCTCCCACAGGCGAAACGCTGGTCTTACTGCGGGCGATACTGAAGCTTCGCTTTCGGCAACCAACTCTTGATGCTCTCGATCCGAGTCTGGTCCAGCGGGTGGGTGCGGAGGAACCACGGCGTCGATGCACCGCCTCGCTTGCGGTTGTAATCCTGGAAGCGTTGCCAGAAGCCTACAGCGGCCTCGGGGTTGTAACCCGCTCTTGCCATGTAGATCAGGCCAATCTGATCCGCTTCCGATTCCTGAGAGCGACTGTGGGGCAGCTGCCGGCCAACCTGTGTTCCCACGCCATAAGCGCTGAGGATCAATGCCTGGGTTTGCGGGCTGTAGTTCTGCAAACTGCCGCTGAGGATTCTCCCACCCGTCGAGATCAGCATGCTCTCGCTCACGCGTTCGGCCCCATGCCTGGCGACTGCGTGGGCGACCTCGTGCCCCATCACCGTGGCCAGTCCATCTTCTGTTTGAGTGATTGGAAGAATGCCGGTGTAGATCCCCACCTTGCCGCCCGGCAGGCAAAATGCGTTTGCTTGGGGGCTGTCGAACAGAACGAATTCCCATTGTGCACCGGGCAACTCGGCGACGGCTGCAATGCGTTGCCCAACGCGTTCCACCATGGCGCGTGTCTTGGCGTCCTTGCTGATCGGGGTTTCCTTCTTGATCTTCTGAAAGCTGGTCAGCCCCAACTGCATTTCCTGGCTCGCGGACATCATGATGAACTGCGAACGACCGGTGACCGGCACGGAAGAGCAGCCGCTCACGAGGAGCAGGCACGACAGCAGGGTGGAGGCGGCAATGGCTTTGGCGATTTTCATGGCGGGTGTTTATGAAAGCAGTTTGCCGGCAAGCGCACTGATCGACTTGCCATCTGCGCGTCCGGCGGCCTTGGCGACGGCGATCTTCATGACCTGTCCCATTGCCTTTCGGGAGGTGGCTCCCGCTTCGGCAATGGCGTCCTTCACCAAAGACTCGAGTTCATCCGCGCTCAACTGTTTGGGCAGATAATTCTGCAGGATCTTCTGTTCGTCGCTCTCTTGTGCTGCCGCATCTGCGCGTCCGGCGGATTCGTATTGAGCGATGGAATCCTGGCGTTTCTTGGCCTCCTTCTGGATAACCTGGACGATGGCATCATCGGGGAGTGAATCGGTCTTCTTTTCGATCGCAGCGTAATCAATCGCAGACTTGAGCATGCGCAGTACGGAAAGACGAAGGCTGTCGCGTGCCTTCATGGCCTCCTTGATGTCCGCATTGATGCGGTCGAGCAATGACATGGTCAGGGTGCTTTTAGCTTGGCGAGGATGTCGCGCACTTCAGCGGCGCGCTCGTAGTCTTCCTTGATGATGGCTTCCTTGAGCGCTCGTTCGAGTTTTTCAATTTCTGTCAACTCATTGGAAGGCGCCTTGGGAAGTTCATCTCCTTCCCCATCCGTCTGGATTTCTTCAAGCCATGTTTCGAGAGAATTGATCTCACCGCTGCTTTCCATCAAATCCTGACGATCAAAGTCCGTGTAAAACTCGCGCAGGTCGTCAATGCCCCCCTCAATGACTTCAATTGCCTGGTTCTTGTCGTCTGATTCCAAGGCGAGTGAACCCTCGGCGCGGGTCAGCATCATGATGAGTTGCGGACGGAATTGCTGGACGGACCAGGACAACTCTTCACTCTCGGCATGCTTGTGGACAAACGCAAAGACGTTGAGATTACGCTCGGCATCACGGATGACCTTGTCGAACTCGTTGAGCTGGTAGAAGCAGATGTAGCGGTGGTGATACTGGATGGCTTCCTGTTGCAGTCGTGAAACTTCCTGGTGGCCAAGGGAAAAACTTTCTTCGTCGCCGTCGTTGGTCTTCATGTGCGCATCGCGTTTCTGCAGGTGAGCCTCATACCACGACTCGTGACCCAGAGGGCGCTTCCCATCGGGGCGGCCATCCGCGTTCATCTGGAGAATCCCAAGATCCAGACGCATCTGGATCTTCTCGCGGCTGTCTTTTCCGGTGAATTTACGCACCGCAAGCTGGCCGGGTTGGTAATCCCAGCCATCAAGGAGGTGCGAAATGTCCAAATTCATTGTTTGCAATATGGTCAGCCGGATACACGAAGTCAATGCGTGGAAGACCGCATTATTTGCCACGTGAAAGCACGCAGCGGACCAATATCTGCCCGTGTTGATGGGAAGCATACAGATTAACCGACATACACGCGGACTTCAGGCTTGGAGCACGTCCAGAATGGCCCTGACGCGGGAAACTTCATGGGTGCGGAACAGGTTTGTTTTCCCGAGTGCGGCCAGGACTGCGAAAAACGGTTCTGCCGAGCGAACCTCGTCCTTGAAGTACTCAAATGCGTGCGGAAGCGCATGGCAGATGGGAAAGCCCAGCTTTCGCAGGCGAAACGAGTTGAGGAATGTCTGGATCTGATGCCGAACACGGATTTGACCATCTTGCAGATTGGGGTAGTAGAATCCCAAACCGGGATCCACGAAGATGCGCTCCACCCCGCTAGAGGTTGCGGATTCGATCTGCTTCTCGAAGTAATCGAAAACCGCACTGATCGGGTTTTCGGAAAGGTTTAGTTCATGCACCTCACGGACATTTGCACCAGCGATGTGGCAGATGATTACGCCCGCGTCATGTGCGGCCACCGCGTCATAGATGGCGTCCGCGTGCTCGGTGCCGGTCAGGTTGATGAATTCCGCGCCGCGTTCCAGCATGGTTTCAGCCACCGAGGGTTCGTAGGTCTCCACTGAGACCGGCACACCGGCCTTGCTAAGTTCGGTCACAATCGGATCGAGTTGTTCGATCTGTGATTGGGCGGGAACACGTTCTGCATCTGCCAGTGTGGACTCTGCACCGACGTCAATAATGTGCGCGCCTTGAGCAAAGAGGACGAAGCCTCGTTGAATCGCCGATTCCGGTGAGAGACAAACACTTTCGCGATACCAGGAACCCGGCGAAAGATTTACCACGCCCATAACTGCAGCCTGTTGGTCGAAATCGAACGGTTCACCACCGATTTCAAAACTCTTGATCGGCTGCTGTGCGTCTGCTTTGTGGGCTTCGAAAAGCTCCGCCAGTTCCTGCAAGTCGAGCATGGGTGCGAGCGTATGGGGGAATGGCAAGGGGAGAAAAGGAAATGCGCTCCCGGCAGGATTCGAACCTGCGACCAGCTGCTTAGAAGGCAGCTGCTCTATCCAGCTGAGCTACGGGAGCAGCCGCAGATTAATTCGCACGAATCCAAGGGATCAGCAAGTGACATCTCGGGTGCACATCAGCGAAATAGTCTGGGCGAACACAAGTTTGCGACGTAGCTAATGAGCGTGCCCAACATCACCGATCATCCCGTTATCAAGACACTTTCTGACCTCGTCAGCATCAACAGCGTGAATCCCGAATGGGGTGGGCCTGGCGAGGCGGAAGTCGCGGCATACGTGCGCAAGTTCTTTGAAGAGGCTGGAGTTGAAGTCCGGGAGGAGGAAGTTCTGCCCGGTCGATCAAACGTTCTGGCGCGCGTTCCGGGGAAGGATCGTAGCCGATCACTGCTCTTCGAGGCCCACATGGATACGGTCACGGTCGAAGGCATGACAATTGAACCGTTTGAACCGCGCATCGAAGGAAACCTGATGTGGGGCAGAGGATCCTGTGACGTCAAAGCCGGACTTGCTGCCATGATGCAAGCGGTGGTCGGCGTTGCGAACAGCGGACACGTTCCACCCCAGGATTTGATCCTGGCTGCGGTGGTGGATGAGGAACACGAGTTCCGGGGTGTTACTCACCTGATCAATTCATTGGAGACGATGCCCGCCGGGGCCGTGGTTGCGGAGCCAACTCAACTTGAGATAGCCACCGCAAACAAGGGCGTGCTTCGTTGGCGAATTCTGGCTCATGGGAAATCCGCACACAGTTCCAAGCCGGATCTCGGAGCGAGCGCGATCACGGCAATGGCTGACGTGGTAAAGGCCTTCGATGACGACAACACGCAACTGGCGCTGACCGAGCATCCCCTGGTTGGGGCGCCCACCTGCAACATTGGCACGATTCAGGGAGGGGATCAGGTGAACTTCGTTCCGGCGCTTTGCGTGATAAAGATCGATCGGCGATTGATCCCGGGCGAGGTGATCGAAGATGTTGCATTCCACTACGAGAGGATGATCAGGGAGATTGAATCGAAGCACGACGGCGTTCGATTTGAAATAGAACCGTCGACCATTGCGGACGCTGCGATGGAGACGTCAGTTGACGAACGAATCGTCGGCGCGGCGGGCATGACCGCGGACGAACAAGGACTTGGATCTCGTCCCATCGGAGTGCCTTTTGGATGTGATTGCACCAAGCTCTCCCGAGCGGGTATTCCGTCCATCATTTTCGGACCCGGTTCCATCGACCAGGCCCATACCGCAGATGAGTTCGTCAATCTCCGCGAAGTGGAGCAGGCCTGCGATTTCCTTCAGGCGATTGTGCATGAATTTGGCCGGGTGTGATCAGCGCTCGTTATAGCGCGGATCTCATACCTTCCAGGAATGCCTCGACATCCTCAGGTTGGTTGTATCCATGCACGGATACCCGAATGCGCCCGGCCTGGTGCATCACGTGAATGTTCTTCTCCAACAACGCGGCATGAATTTCCGCATCTCGATCATGAGTGAATGAGACAATTCCCGAACTGTATCCCGGTTGCGCTGGCGACATCGGATTGATACCTAGTTCAGTCAGCCCTTCGTGAACGCGTTGCACCATCGGGTCCGCGTGCTGCGCGATGTTCTTGATTCCGACGTCCTTCAAATAATCCAGTCCGGCTCGCAAACCATAGATTGCGGGGAAGGGTGGCATGCCCACGGCGAAACTCTTTGCTCCTTCAAATGGAACGGCCCGTTCGAAGCGATCCGCATCAAAGGCATTCGAGAGGTTGTACCAACCGCCGGCATGCGTGGTCAGGCGTGCTGCGCCGGCCTTGGGTATCGCGACGATGCCGGCTCCGTGGGTGCCCAGTTGCCACTTGTACGTGCTTGAGATCAGGCAATCGGCATCAAGGCAATCCAATACCAAGCGACCAAATGCCTGGGTGATATCGACGGACAGAATTGCGTTCGGGGCCTTCCTCCGAACGAGATCCTTCAGTTCCGGCCATGCAACCCGATGGCCGGTGAGGAAGCTTACGTATGACACCTGGACGAGCTTGGTGCTCTCGTTGAGGAGTGTTTCGAGATCTGAAAGTTCCAGAGCGCCCGCTCGATTCTTCCAAACATTCGCTTTCGGCCATGTCGGCCATCGAAGCCACGGTGTCGCGCCTGCGGGAAAATCGAGATCCGTGATCACCGCCTCGTCGCCTGCCTGCAGATTCAGTGCCGAAGCCAGGAGGTTGTAGGCCTCCGAGGAACAGGAACAGAAGGCCACGTCGCCCTCGTCCTGCTCGAGCAACTCCGCGGTCACTTTGCGACAACGATCCAACTCTGGAAAATGTAAGTCTCTCCCGCGCATCCCCATCGATTTGTGTTCGCGATAGACTTGCAAGGCCTCCCAGACACAATTCGGAGGAGTGTTTTCAGCCGCGGTGTTCAGGTAGGTCATCTTTTCCAGCGCTGGAAAATCTCGGACGCGCGAATCATGGGTTAGCATGCGGACTCGGTAACAGCGTAAGTGAATTCGTGCGAGCCCCAAGGCGCTCTTCTGCTGTTCCGTCATCCTTGAGTTACAATCACAACTGTAATAAAGATACGCCGTGCCGTCTCAGCCCAATGAAAACGGACTCCTCCCCAAGTTCGCAGCAGTGGGCGTGCTGATCGTGTTGGTCCTTCTGGTGCTGAATCTGAAACGTTCGCATACGCCGGGACCGATTGTTCCGACGCCTGCAGTGGAACGGACTGGTCTCCCCGATCGGATTCCAATCGCCCAGGTCGGTGCGGTTTCCTTCCCGATAGTTGAGAAGGCAATTGTTGAAGCCACCGACGACGAAAAGAACCAATGGGTTGGCGCGGCAGTTTGCGGGGAATGCCACAAGGAAAACTACGAAGGCGCGATTCATACCAGCCACTTCAAGACGACATTTGCCATCACCAACACCCCGCCCGGTCATTTTGACGGCAAAGGAAGTTTCATGCGGTCGGGCAACCCGAGGCTTCACTACGAGATGAGCGAAGAAGGCGGACGCTACTTTCAAACTGCAGTCGAATCCGGAAAGCCTATTCACAAAGCGTCCTTCGACGTGGCCATCGGATCCGGGAAGCTGGGGCAAACCTACGCCACATGGGTGAAGGATGCGTTGTTCGAACTTCCGGTGACCTACTTCACACCAATCGACTCGTGGGTGAACAGTCCGGGCTATCCGCCGAAGTCTGCGCATTTCGAACGACCGTTGAACAATGGCTGTCTCGATTGCCATGCGACCGGCTTTGTCCCTGCCTCTGATCACGAGATGAACAATCGCTACAAGTCACGTCACATCATCATGGGCGTTACCTGTGAGCGCTGCCACGGAAAGGGCAGGAAGCATGTCGATTTTCATCGGGCAAATCCGGGGGTGACGGAAGCAAAGCACATCGTTGATCCGCGCAAGATCACAGTCGCCGAACGCAACGCTCTCTGTTCCCAATGCCATGGGGGCGCAACCGGAAAAATGGGGCCGAACCAGAAGCCAGGCGTACATTCCAACAATCAGCTTCAGCGATTGAAGAAAAGCGCCTGCTTTTCGAAAAGCGAAGGCGTCAGCTGTACGGATTGCCACAATCCGCATAGCTTTGAGCGCGGCAACAAGAAGCTTTTTGCGCAGCGCTGCCAGGAGTGTCACCAAGTTGACGATTGCGGGGACCTCGTCCCGGCAAAACGCGCCTACTTTGCGGAGAACTGCCATACCTGCCACATGGAGCCCCAGCCCATGCAGGACATCAAAATGTTCACGACACAAGGAGTCGTGCTCCCTGAGATTCTCGATCACTACATCCGGGTGATTCCGGAGAAATCGATCAAGACGGCAAAGAAATAGCCGATCAGCGTTCAGCCGCATCGCCCTGCAATGCAGGATTTCCAAAATATTGTCCCAACAAGCCTTTGGACTGAGTCGTCAGCTCGACCGTCGCGGGTTCCGGTAGTTTTACCTCTTTCGTTCCGGTCTTCCACGACAAATCCACCTCCGCAAAGCTGCCCTTCTCCAGCCTGATCGCCCCGCTGCTCGTTTGTGTGGAATGTTCTGTCCAGTCACTGATAATCAGTTTTCCATCGATCCACAGGCGCGTCCCATCATCTGCCGTGGTTGAGGATGTGTGCTTGCCCGATTGGTTCGCCATGATCTGTCCCGTCCAGCGAATCGAGAAATTGTCCGCCGGCAGGCGATCGTCCGGTGAATTCTCGTCCCAGAAGAAGTTGATTTCACCGTCGGTCTGCGTGAACGCAGGTTCATCGAAGTTGACCCCCTTGAAGTAATGACCGATCAACCCGTTCTCCGCAGCACCGAGTTGAATACGAAGGCGAATGCAGCTGTCTTTGGACACATGAGACCGGATTCTAGACGCAGGCTTGGGACGCGCAACGTTCATTGAATCCAGCAGGGAAATTCCCGTCCGATTAGCGTCCGATTCCAGTTTTGCGGGGTTTTTTGTTCTCAAAACACCGTGTTGCTGGTATCCGACCCGATCCATTTCACCTAATGAAACTGAAGATGCGCAAAACGAAACCATCCTTCCAACTCCACTCGTTCCTGTCATTGCTCTTTGCATTGGCGTTCACGGCTTCGGCCAACCCCGTCATCTACAAGGCCGGCCAACCCGCCAAGGGCAAGAAGCTCGTCTTTATCGCCAGCGACCACGAATACCGCTCTGAGGAAACCTTGCCTGCACTCGCCCGCATTATGGCGGTTCATCACGGCTTCGATTGCACGGTGCTCTTTGGACTCGACGAGAATGGCGAGATCAAGGCGGGCGCTTCCAACATCCCCGGGCTTGAAGCCCTGAAAGACGCTGATGGCGCGATCATCTTTACCCGATTCCTCGCGTTGCCGGTGGAGCAGATGAAGCATATTGATGATTACCTGAATCGCGCCGGGCCGGTGGTGGGCCTGCGCACCGCGACTCACGGCTTCAACTACCGGAACGATAAGGATCCTTATTACAAGTATCACTTCCGCTACGAAGGCGAAGACTACAAGTCCGGCTTCGGCCATCAGGTCCTCGGTCAAACCTGGGTTGGCCACTACGGTCGCAATCACAAGCAAAGCACGCGCATCACAATCATCGACGAGCAGAAGGGCCACGCAATTCTCCGCGGCGTGAAAAACATTCACGTGAAATGCGGCGGCTACAACGCCGAGCCGCAGGACGACTGGAATATCCTCACCATGGCCCAACCGCTGATGTCGATGGAGATCGACGGCAAGCCTGACGATTCCAAGCCTCCGAAGGCCAGCGAATGGACCCGTATGTATAAGGGCAAGGGCGGCAAGAAGGGCCGCGTCTTCACCAGCCTCTACGGTGCTTCCGAAGACATCGTGAATGACGGTTACCGTCGCATGATCGTCAACGGCATCTACTGGTCCGTCGGACTCGAAGACCAGATCAAGGCCGACTCCAAGATCGACTTTGTCGGCCCCTACAAACCCAACACCTTCCGCGGCGGCGGCAACGAAGCCAAGGGCATCAAACCCGCCATGTATGCCAGCCTGAAGAGCCCGGTGCCCGCCAATAACAACACGGCTCCGGTGAAGAAGCCACGCAGGAACGCGAAGAAGGAAGCCCCCAAGAAGGCCGCCCCTTCAACGCCGGCGAAGGACATTGCCACCGGTAAGCCTGCCAAGTTCGTTCGCATCGAAATCTCCGGCAAAAAGCGCATCCTGACCCTCGCCGAGGTCGAAATCACCAGCGGCGGCAAGAACATCGCCAAGGGGGGCAAGACCAGCCAGTCCAGCGGCGGCAATTCCGCCAAGGCCATCGACGGCAACAAGCATCCTGATTACGGCAAGGGCGGCCAGACGCACACCAACAATTCCGGTGAGAAGAGGCCGTGGTGGGAGATCGATCTCGGCAAGGAACAAGACATCGAAAAAGTCCAGGTCTGGAACCGGAAGAGTTTCGAACACCGCCTCGACGGCATGCGCATCCAGCTTCTCGACGCCAAGCGGAAACCCGTCTTTGAAAAGAACGACATCCGCGCCGGCGAAAACATCGTCATCGACGTCGAGGCCAAGGGCAAGCTCACCTACCTCACCTTCGCCGGCAAACCCGGCAAAGCCATCCCCAAAGGCCGCTCACAGCCGACGACCGCCACCCCGGAACTCGTCGACGTCCCCGACAATTACAAGGACAAGCCTTTCACATTCCGGAAGGAAGACACCGTCGCCATCCTCGGCAGCGGCCTCGCCGATCGCATGCAGCACGACGGCTGGACCGAGACTCTCCTTCAGAGCGAACTCAAGAACAAGGGCATCACCTTCCGCAACATGGCCATCACCGGTGATCGCCCGAACAAGTATCCGCGCAGCAAGGGCTTCACCCACATGACCGAATACCTGCGCATCGTGAAGGCCGATGTCGTCTTCGCCATGTTCGGCTACAACGAGTCCTACGATGCCAAGCCCGACGATTACACGAAGCAACTGGTCGAATTCGTCAAGACCACCCGCGGCTCCAAGGCCAATGGCAAGAGCTTCCCGCGCATCGTCCTCTTCAGCCCGATCGCCTTCGAGGACCTGAAGAGCCCCAACCTTCCGAATGGCAAGGCCGCGAACAAGAACCTCGCCGCCTACACCAAGTCCACCGAAGCTGCCGCGAAGGAAGCCGGAGTTGCTTTCGTGGATCTATTCACACCCTCCAAGAAACTCTACGAGGAAAGCGGCGAGCCTTTGACGATCAACGGCATCCATCTTAATGAACTCGGCAATCGCAAGATCGCCGAAGTCATCGCCAAGGCTTTGCTCAAGAAGGACATAACCGCCAGCGCCTCCCTGAACGCCCTGCGCGACGCCATCCTCGACAAGAACTGGCATTGGCATAACCGCTACCGTGCCACCGACGGCAACGACGTCTGGGGCGGTCGTTCCACGCTTAAATTTGTTGAAGACCAGACCAACGCCGAAGTCCTCAAGCCGGAACTCAAGATGATCGACACCATGACCGCCAATCGCGACAAGGTCATCTGGGGCGCCGCCAACGGCAAACGCGTCAAGGTCGACGACAGCAATGTCGCCAAACCGATCAAGGTCACCTCCAATGTCGGCGGTGGCAGTCGTAGCTCCAACGCCGACAAGGAAGGCGTTCTCAACTACACCGACGGCAAGGAAGCCATCAAGCAGATGGGCATCCGCAAGGATTTCAAGATCAACCTCTTCGCCGACGAGAAACGCTTCCCGAACCTCGTCAACCCCGTCCAGATGCAGGTCGACGGCAAGGGTCGCCTCTGGGTCGCCGCCTGGCCCACTTATCCGAAATGGGAACCGCTCAAGAAAATGAACGACTCCCTCATCATCCTGCCCGATGAAGACGGCGACGGAGTGGCCGATAAGGCCATCGAATTCGCCAAGGTCCACAACCCGCTCGGATTCGAATTCTGGAACGGCGGCGTGATCGTCCCCCGCATGCCCGACATTCTCTTCCTGCGTGACACAGACGGCGACGATGTGGCCGATGAACGTTTTGTTCTCTTCCAGGGCATTGGTTCCTCCGATACCCACCACGCTGCGAACAATCTGATATACGGCCCCGATGGAGGCATCTATTGGCAGAGCGGCATCTTTCTGCAAAACAACTTCGAACATCCCTGGGGGCCGAGCCTTGCCACCGGTACGTCTGCGATGTTCCGTTTCGATCCACGCCGATTCACCATCGCGATGCACGGTCCAAACAGCCCCAATCCGCACGGCATCGCCTTTGATCGTTGGGGATACCATTACGCAACAGACGGAACTGGCGGTCGCGCGTACCAGATTCGCCCCGAGGGCAATACCTGGAAGATGCATCAGCTTCTGACCAAGGAAGTCCGGCCTGTGCCCGCCAGTGAAGTGCTGAGCAGCGACAACTTCCCCGATGACATGCAGGGCGATTTCCTTATCTGTAATGCCATCGGTTTTCTTGGAATCAAGCAATACAAGCTGAACCGCGATGGCGGCTTCGAGAAGACTGTCACTCAAGGCCGCGGCAAGAACGCGAAGAAAGTCACCACCACCACCAAGCTCGGTGAAGTCTGGGGCACGCCGAACGGAGGGCCGCTGAAGGTCATCAAGAAGCTTGCAGACGGTTCCGAGGCCGTGGAGGAATCCATCGGACTGATGATGAGCGGTGACAAGAACTTCCGTCCGACCGATGCGATCGTTGGTGAAGACGGCGCCCTTTACATCTCCGACTGGGCCAACGTCATCATCGGCCACATGCAGCACAACGTTCGCGATCCGAATCGCGACCACAAGCACGGCAGAATCTACCGGATGGCCTACACGAAGAAACCGCTGCAGAAGCCGGTCAAGATTGACGGCCAACCCATCGCCAAGCTTCTGAACAACCTGAAGCACAAGGTGGACGGCGTTCGGCATCGCACACGTGTCGAGCTCAGCGAGCGCGACAGCAAGCAGGTCATCGCGGAAACCAAGAAGTGGATCAAACAGTTCGACCCGAACAAGAAGAAACACGCTCACCATCTTCTGGAAGCCCTCTGGCTTCACCAGCAACACAATGTCCGCGACATCAAGCTCCTCAACGACCTGTTGAAGTCACCCGAGCCACACGCCCGCGTTGCTGCGCAAACCGTGCAGCACCACTGGTTCAACGCCGATCCGGCCGCTGGCGCCATCGGACCTGAAGTAGCGAAGGTCGAGAAGAAGCAGAAATCCGGCATCATCTCCGACACCAAGGACCTCACCACCATCCGCATCTCCACGATCGTGGAAAAGATGAAATACGACACCCCGGAGGTCACCGTGAAGGCAGGTAAAAAAATCAAGCTCATCTTCGCCAACCCCGACTTCATGCCGCACAACATCGTGCTCGTGAAACCCGGCAAACGCGACTCCGTTGCCATGAAGGCCATGCAACTCGGTGCGGCCGGATTCCAGCTCGGATTTGTTCCCAAAACCGACGACGTCATCTGGGCGAGTAAGCTCCTCGATCACGGCAAGGAACAGGTGATTGAATTTACCGCCCCGACCAAACCCGGCGATTATCCGCTCGTCTGCACCTTTCCCGGCCATCACCTCCTCATGCGCGGGGTGATGCACGTGAAGTAGCATTCGTTGACAGATCGATTCGCGAAGCGCCGGCAATCGCCGGCGTTTTTCGTTGGATGGACATCGTGCGTAACTTGCCTGTCCGCTGCGGAGGTATTGGCGCACTCGGCGGTGAACTGATGCGAGCCCATCCAACTGTGCACTACGCCTTCTGAGTCACCGAAACCTGCGACTGTGATTGCTTCCCATCAAACGCAGTCACAATGACTTTCACTCCGGCAGGCACATCAACCAGCCGAGTTGCTGACACATTTCCAGAAGCATCGCTTCGTGTCCCACGAACCGGTCTGCCGTCCGCTCGAACAATCCGCACATCGGCATTGGCCAGTGTTTTCAACTCAGCGACCGTTGAGAGGGCCTCTCGTCCGGTAGCGGAAGCGTTTGTCTCCAAAGATCCTCCTCCACGTGGCGCTTCCTTGGGAGAATCGATCATGTTTCGAACGCGCAATCCGATCTCCGGATCTACTGCGGTCGGATCAAATTCCATTTCCAGGAAGTTCCAATAGAACGGATCACCTGCCTGGTGTGAGTTGAGTTTCGGATTCGCGTGTTCCCGATGATACAGCGCGGTTACCTCCAGGGGCCGCCCATCGTAATCTTTCATGTTGGGACCGAAGCCCGGAATTACTGCGCGCCCGCCGCTACGTCCAATCGGACCAAAGCTGCATTCGATCAGTCCGTGATCGGTGTTTTTCATGATGCAGCCGTTGTGAACGTCTCCATAGACCGTGACAATTCCGTCCCTCGAACCAAGCAATTCGATCACACGATTCGCACCGGCTGCAACCCAACCTGCGTAATCCGCGGCCACGCGATCCCGCTGTGGAAATGGTTTGTCCGTGTTGCTGTATTTCTTTCCGCCTGTCCAAACCGTGTGCATGCCATTGATGCCCGTCAGGCAGATCAGCTTTGATGAATCGGTGCGCACCAACTCCTGCAACCAGGCAAACTGTTCCTCGCCCAACAAGCTGCGAGTCGGATCCGCACGGTCGTACAATTCATTGATATGTCCCCAGCCTTCGTCATCCCACATCTTCGTGTCCTGGCTCGAACGCCACAGCCGTGAGTCCAGAATTGCAAAGGTGAAATCGCGGTTCGGCATTTTCCACGCACGCCACTTCTTGGGGTTGATCAACGGATCAACTTCTTCGTCGCCGGTGATCAGGTGATGCACGATCTGGAAGTTACGGCGCATATAGTCGCGGTCCTGCCCCAGGCCATCCTTCAGTCGGATGACGATCTGTTCCGGACCCTTCACGTCGTCCATGCCGTAGTCATGGTCGCCGGGATTGATCACATTCCAGTGACGCATCATCTGCCATCGGCTGGTCGGACCGCAGATCGACGCCACCACCGTCTTGTAGGCATCGTCCGTACTCGGTGGGTAGAGGACCAGTTCCATGTACCAGACGTCGTCTTCCCAGCACATGATCTGGAAATCGTAGTCATCAAAATGCCTATAGGCCTCAACCGTGGGTTGATCGCGAAACTGCCAGACATCTCCCCCTCCTTGAATCTTCAGGCCCGCATTCGTCCGCTGCTGCAGACCACTCGTGATCGCGTGGCAACTCAAACCGCACATCTTGTATGGCGCCTTGAGCTGAGGAAGCCGTCCGACGTATTGCCCTGAGGCAGGCACATCCCCCACGTAGCCCGTTCCAGCTCCCGTGCCATCCGATCCAATACGAGGATCCGACGTCACATCCTTGCCGTCTTTCCACACCGTGTAATACAAGGTCTTGCTCGCCGGATTGGCCGGCAATGTCGCGTGAATCGTCGCGGTGTTCCTCCGCCACTCGTGATTCACGATCTTCGCGCGTCCCGCAACCTTTACTTTTTTCCAGCCGCCGTTCGGGTTTGCTGAATCTGCGATACGAATCTCAGCGCGCTCCCCGTCCGTCGCAAACAATCCAACAAACCGCAGCTGCCACTCTCCATTGATCTCCCTGAGTGTGTCTCCCAACGGGTAGCAGGTATAACAATCAACTTCCCCCACCTTCAGAGGCTGGTTCTTGCCCGGCTCAACGTTCAGCTGGTTCACCGAGAAGTCAGCCAGGCCACGGCCCACAATCCCGACAAATCCTTCCGCACCGCGGGTTCCTGAACCTTGCGTCACCGACACTGAGTTCCCATCCGGACCGGTCATGGTCGCGGTGAGTTTCGTGTAGTTGTTCACTGGCTCGGCTGTGAGGGTGATCTCAATCACATCACCAGCCTTCAGTTTCGGAACATCCGCCAATCTTGCTTCACGCCCGCCTCGACCGCGGTTCTTCGCTTTGCCCACAAAACCAAATTTGCCGTTGTCGCTCCATGCTACAAACGATGCATTGCGCACCTTGTTGTAACTCTCAAAGAGATTCTTGGCTCCAAACGCAAATCCCATCAGCGAATAGCCCGGCTGATACATTTTCCAGTTATCCGCGTCGCCCTCGCGTCGCACATCCACTTCACCGTGATAGGTGAATTTAGCTGAAACCGACCAGGCTCCCTTGAAGTTCCAATCCTTTCGATAAATCACCCCGGGCGGCAGGGACGGATCATATTCTGTGGGCATCACCCCCCCATTGCGTCGATGCGTCTCGTAGTGAAATGGAAATCCCGTTGAGCGCGCACGATCGCCGTAGTTCCTGATTCGTCGGCGCAGGGCACTGCCCTTTATTTGCCAGAAACCGGGATTAAACGTCTCCCAACCCGGACCATGGCAGAGCGAATCCGGACCATCGAAACGAACCACCTTCTTCATGGAATCAACTGCGGCTTTACTCGTGGCCAACTGCGGCATGACGGCCGCCGTGGCAGCTGCCGCACCGGTGATCTTCAGGAATTCTCGACGACAGATTTCTCCCGCATTTTCTGGGGTGGAACTCATGGCGGTGAGTCTTCCGAAGCACTCGGTGTTTTCAAGTCATTTGAATCAGGAGCACACCCCTTGCAGCAAGACCAGAAATGAACCACGCTCCCTCAGTGCCTGTTGCTGCAGACAAGTTGATCCATCTGTTGGATCTGAGCTTCGACGAGCTATCCGCTCTGCTCGAAGACGCAGGCATTCGCCCCGTGCATACCGGCGCGTTGTGGCGAACCCTCCACCGTGAATCCGCAACACCGCTCGCCGACTCAAACAAATTGCCACCCCCAGTCCGGCGGTGGCTGAATCAGTACCGCTTCGAAGTGGCCATCGATCAACCCACCCTCATATCGGAAATCGAAAGTTCAGATGGCTACACGCGCAAGCTGCTTCTACGGCTTGAGGACGGACATGAGATCGAAACCGTCATCATGGGCTACCCAGGCCGATTTACGGTCTGCCTCAGCACACAGGTGGGTTGCGCGATGGGCTGTGTCTTTTGCGCGACAGGGCAGATGGGTTTCACCCGCCAGCTACGAGTGGGAGAAATCGTGGCCCAAGTTCACTCCGCGCAACAGGTCTTGAATCGATCCGGTAACACCGGCCTGCGCAATGCGGTTCTCATGGGCATGGGTGAACCGCTTCACAATTACGACGCATCCATCAAGGCCATGCAGATCGTATGCGACAATCGTGGCATCGGACTTGGCGAGTCCCGAATCACCATTAGTAGCGTTGGTGTGGTTCCGGCCATCCGGCGATTCGCGGATGAAAAGCACGGCTTCAATCTTGCGGTCAGCCTGCATGCCAGCAACGACACCGAGCGGGTTGCATTGATTCCCGTCAATCAACGCTGGCCGATCACCGATATCCTCGACTCCTGCCGCTACTACACGGAAACCACCGGTAAACGTGTCTTGTTCGGCTGGACACTGATTGACGGAAAGAACGATTCCCCAGACGAGGCGCGACGGGTAGCCAATCTCCTCAAAGGACAAGACGCACACGTGAACCTGATCCGTCTCAACCCCACCGACGGTTTCGGCGGATCGGCCAGTGCCAGGACTGCCGCAGAAACCTTTTCCGACATCATCCAGGAGTCAGGCATCCCGTGCACGCTTCGACAACGTCGTGGCATCGACGTGGCAGCCGGCTGCGGGCAACTCGCGGCAAAGCAGTAGGTGTTCGTGTTTTTCGTGTCCTTCACGGGCAACTTTAGTATTCACTATGACCGCCATGACTGAATCGAGTTCCCAGCCAGAACCCGAGCATTCTCCCGCACGCAAGAAGGGCAAACCTTCCCTCCCACTCATCATTGTAATGTCGGTGATCCTCGTCATGGTCCTGTTCAAGCAGGACAGCATTCGCGCCGAGGCCGAATTGCGCGGGTTGATCGACTCAGAAGCGCCAAACCCGGAACTCCTCGCCAGGCTCGTCAAACAATCTGATGAACCATCAAAGATCCTCCTGCGTGTCTGGCGCTCTGGAAAGATTCCTCATCGCTGGGAAGTGCTCGATTACATCAACCGGCAATTGATCGGTAACAAGCAACTGCTCGATGACGCCGAAGACATTATCGCTGAAGCGCCCTTGGACCGAGACATCACCACACGCCTCCTCGGTCTCAATTTGATGCGGTTGGTGGAGCACCCGGGCTGGGTCACCTACTCCCGTTACCAACTGGAAGACCCCGACCCCGAGATGCGCAAGCACGGCCTCGACATGCTCGGTCGTGGTTCTGCCAGCAATTCACTGGCCGATGTGGTGGAACGCTTTAACGACATCGAACCGGAGGTGCGGGAGAAAGCCCGCAAAGTGTTCGAACTACTGACCGGTATTGGCCCTCGCCCAGAGGATGCACCCGCGGGATACCCCAGCGACCCGGCCCGTTCCTGGTGGGGAACGAATTATCTCAACTACCCAAAGGCCGATCTTCCAAAACCCAGCCGCCTGACGCACGCGATCGATCTGGGCAAAGTCCAGCTGCTGGACACCAATGGCGCGCCTCTCTCCGTTTCATCTTTCAGCGGGAAGCCCGCGCTGCTGGGGCTCTTCGCCAGTTGGTCGTTCCAATCCACACTCGCGCTTCGAGAATTGTCCAAAGTGCAGGCCAGCATGAGCAATTCCCTGATCGTCCGTGCTGTCTGCGTCGATGCCGTCCCCGGCGTGAAACACGATCACACCCCGGGCGCAGATACAAACAACTCGCCTGTCTTGACTGATGCGGAATTTGCCGGCTTGCAGAAGAAAATTGCCGGTCTTGTGAAGCAGAATCGGCTGCAATACCCCTACCTCTTCGACCGCGGGGGCGAACTGACGCGAAAGGTAGAGGGAAGTGAACTCCCCACCTTCATCATCATCGGTCGCGATTCGAAACTGATCCGCCGATTCGCAGGTGGCCGTTCGGCCTCTGCATTCACCAATATCATCCAAACCATCGTCACGGATTGACGCCGTCGATCCTGTTGGTCGGACCGAATTCCTGCTTTGGTTTGAGCGTCCTCCCGCGGGCTGTTACCGTCCCTTTGAGGATGTCGAGGCAGCTTTGCTGCAATTGCGTGACGCAGGGTTCAAGCTGGGTGTGTTGACCAATTGCGATGAAGACCTGTTTGAGAAAACTCATTGTCTGTTCGCCAATCGCTTCGAAGCCGTCCTCCATGGCATGGGCCACGCGGACGCGACGTCGAGGTCCACGATGCGTCCGGCGCCCTTGATGGAGTGCTCAGCGCGCATGCGAGATGCAAGAACTCCATCGTCGGTTGGGTTCTCTTCCAACGCCAGGAGCGACGATGTCATCAACTGCTTCTGGTTCTCGACCTCGCTCTTGAAGAGGTCGAGCATCGAGAAGCTGCTGAGATCGTCTGAACCGGAGTTGTCACTACACGAGACTTTGACTGACGGCCTTGAACAGCGTCTGATGATGAAGGATGTGAACCCGGATCGGAGCCGCCCGTGCCTCTCGATTCGTTTCCGGTGGCAGGTCTGGTGAAACTGTTTGAGCGCGTCCGGCTGGCTTATGGTGGCATGACCTGAATGACCGCTTCCTCCTCGTCGATCAAGTCCCGGTGCAATTCGAACAGGCTCTCCGCAATATCCTGCAAGACCGGGTCTGCGATTTCCGTGGGATTGAAGCCCTTTACCGAGGCTTCGATTTTTTCGGGTTCCTCTTTGCGTTGGTCGGGCGACGCGAACTCCTTTTCAATCAGGCGATTGATGTGGTCGTCACGGGTCTTCAGGTCGGCGCGCATGTCGCGGGCAAAGCGAACCGCCTCGATTTCGCGCTGAATCTGCTGATGCTGAAATGCCTCGTTTTCCTTGCCAATCCATCAGATGAGCACCGCACCGGACAAGCCCAACACGGCAAAGATCGCCAACCCAATATTAAGCCTCCAGAAAATGGGCAGGATTTTCATGTGGGATTGTCCTGCTGCCGTGCCGGATGGTTTCGAATACGGCCAGAGGGGGATAGACGAATTCAGTTGTGCGACAAGGCGATTGTCCGGCGTGAAGGGCAGCCGGTATTCGAATTGACCCGCCGGGGAGGCGAATCCTACCGTTCGGGTTGAAATGGATGTCCGCCCTGTCAAGTTGTTGCATGTGCTTGGTGGGTTGAACCTGAAGGGAGGGGCAGAGGCAGTGGTTCGGCAGTGGATGGCGGAAGCAATCCCGGGTGTGGAACAGCGTCTCTGGATGCATCACGAATTCACAGGCGAGGACGACCGAACCGTCAGTGCTGGGATCGCCCGATCGGTGAACCGGTCCATTTTGTGGGACGCGCTGAATGGTGTGATCGAAGGGGTTACGCTCATCCGTTGGTTGCGCTGCCAGGAGCACGGATTCGTGCTTCAGGCACATTCTCGAGTGGGACAGATCGCGGCCGTGATGGCGGGTTTCTGGTTGTTGTGTCCGGTGGTGCTCCATATGCACGTACTACCGGGTCAGACTTGGATTTATCGATTCCTGGCTTGGATCTCGAATGCGCGATTCCTGTTCAACTCCGCGAAAACCTGCCGTCATTTTGGTGGCTCTCCGGAGCGAAGCATGATTGTGCAGCCGGACATTGAATGGCCGAAGCGCTGCAAAGAGAAGGGTCGGGGGCGAACGCGGTTTGTTGCCGCGAGCGCATTTGTGCCCGGAAAGAACCTCGTCGAGCTGGTGAAGGCACTCCGACCGGTCCGTTCGGAAGGACTCGATGTGGAACTTCACCTGGTCGGGCTGCGGAATGATCCTGCCAACGCATATGAACGGGAGGTGATTCAAAATTGCGCTGCGCTTGAGCACGTCACGCTGCACGAGTGGAACTCGGACTGGTATGCGGAGTTGAAGAGCGATGACATTTTCGTTCACCTGGGACAGCCCGAGTCGTTTGGAATCGTGATGCTCGAAGCCTTCGCGAGGGGATGTCGATTGGTGGTGTTGCGCGAAACGTTTCTGGATGAGTTCCCACACGGAGAACGATTTGCCGGCATCGAGCGCGCTGCGTCCATCGTGCCCGATCGAGTGGCTGCCGCGATGATTCGGGCTGCGCGAACGGCACACGATCCGAAGCTCATGGCGCGACGGTCTGCGCTGCGCGCGCGGTTTGGATTGAAGGGGCGATTGAACGAGATCTCCAACTGGATCCTGGAAATTCCTCAATGCACACAATGAACATCTGCTCGGAAAAGCGGGGATTGATCGCGGGCATCTGCTTTGGTGCTGCCGCAGTTTGCCTGCTGATGGCACTGCTCGGTCCTGCTCGCGTCTGGTCTCTCTGGTGCATCCCACAACAAACCCCTCACTTCGCCGACCTGCGCATTGTTGCGGGAGGAGCGGAATCGGCCGCGCAGGGATTCGATCCACTGGTTCAAAACCCGAAGGACCCATGGGAGCGGCCATTGAATTATCCCCGCATCTGGACCGAACTTCAGCACGTCGGCTTCGATCAGTCTCATGTCACGATCACCGGAGTCGCGTTGGTCGTCCTGTTCATTTTGGGCCTAATCATCGCAGTGCCGAAGAGCGATGCACTCGGAACGGCGATGGTTCTTGCGGCTGTCTTCTCGCCTGCCGTCATGCTTGGCATGGAACGTGGGAATATAGACCTGCTGATGTTCTTCATGATCGCTGTCTCGCTAGCGCTGTTTCGTAAAAATGAAACAGCGTCGTTCATCGGAATCATGCTGGCGTTCGTAATGAAGATATTCCCTGTATTCGTCATGGGGGTGTTCCTTGGCTCGAAGAACCTTCGGCGTTGGTTTATCACGTCGCTCGTCGTGGGTGGTGTTTACGTGGCACTGATCGCATGCGACCTTCCACTGATCAGTGCCGCGACCTTGATGGGGGACACGCTCTCCTACGGGATGAATGTTCTGTGGAACAAGGCGATGAGCGTCAACGCGAGTGTTGGCACGTTGGTCAAATACGGATCGTACCTCATGGTGTTACTTGTCGGAGTTTTCGCCATTTCCGCTTCAAGATCTGAGTTCACCGAAGAACCCTCAACAAGTCTGGACGCATTCCGTGTGGGCGCGGCCGTCTACGTGGGAACATTCCTGTTGGGCAACAACTGGGACTACCGTCTCATGTTCCTGATTCCCGCGATTCCTCAATTGCGATACTGGTCCGCCAGTTCCATGGTTTTCGTCCGACGTATCTCGAAACTGATGCTCCTAGCGCTTGCTATGTCACTCTGGCACCTGCCGTTGGATGCCTTGCTGGACCTCATTCCGGGCGGAAACTACCTCGGGTTTGCTTTGGACGAGATGGCAAATTGGACCCTGTTTGGAGGCCTCGCATGGTTGCTGGCTCGCGGTGTCTTCCCTGTCGCACCGAGTGATACGTGATATTGCGTATTGCTCGCGCAAGGCGGCTTGTTCAGGATGTTGAAATCGAGAGGATTGGGAAAATCGTGCATGTGTTTTGCTCCGACTGAACATCATTTGGTTGTTCTCGCGTTAGCGACGCAGCGATATCCTGCCACCTTACCTGCGTCGGGTGGCGGTGGGCGATGGTCAAAGGGAAAGCAAACTCTCTTGGCAGGAACTGCCACGCGATCTCAAACAGTGCGGACTGACCCACGCGCCCAAGGTGGCCATCGGTGACGGAGCGCTCGGCTGCTGGGCGCCTTTCGGACTTGAACCGGCGGGAATTCGATTCCTAATAGGCAGCGCCATGCGCGCCAATTCAATCCTCCTCACCGCCACGATTCTATTCGCTGCCTCCTTTAGCGCTTTCTCTGCCGGATCCAAATCACTTGAAGGCTCGCTCAAGCCATTTCTCGGCAAGCCGGTCTTTGAAACACAGGTGGTGTTCTCCGACGAGAAGGGGAAGGTTCGTGAACCTTACCTTGCAATCGCAGTCGATGGCACCTTGCTGGCTGCGCGCAGTTACATCGGGAAACTCCGTCGAAGCGAAGACGCGGGAAAAAGTTGGGGCCAGGTTCAGCAGATCGACATGAAGATTTCGGACAGCAATTTCATCGTCGATGACAAGACCGGCGACATCATGTCGATTCGGATGTGGGACGGGAACGATCGAGTGATTCGGAGCAAGGACAACGGCAGAACCTGGGTGAATGAAAAAGTCACGGTCAAACCGAGCAAGACGATGAAAGGCCTCTCCAAGAGCGGTAAGAAGGTGCGTGGCGTCAAGGAAGGCAACAAGCTGGGCACATACTTCATGCACGCCAATGCCGGGGAATCCGGCGTCACGCTGCGGCACGGAAAGCACAAGGGGCGCTTGATTATCAGTGCCACCTATCGCCCCAATGCGAAGGAACATCCCTCCGATCGTAAACCCGGTGACGAAATCGTCAGTTGCGCGATCTTCAGCGATGACCACGGGGCGACCTGGCAGGTGAGTGAGTTCTTTCCCGATCCCTTTACGGAAGAAGCCGCATTGGTGGAACTGCACGATGGTCGGCTCTATTACAACTCACGCAGTCACAGCGGATATTATGACAAAGCCTTTGCCCGTGAGTTGCGGCCGGATGAAAAACTGCGCCGGGAAGCATGGAGCGATGATGGTGGACGGACGTGGAAGAATCTGCGAATCAGCAAGGTGCTGCCCGACGGAGGTGGTTACGGTCGTGGATATGGAATGAAAGGTGGATTGACGCGTCTGCCCGTGAAAGGTCGGGACGTGCTTATCTTCAGCAACGCCGACACCGGTGGCGGAGATCGCAGCCGCATGACCGTGTGGGCCAGTTTCGATGGTGGCCAGACCTGGCCGGTAAAGCGACTCGTCTACGAATCGTTCAGTGCGTATTCGTCACTGGTTGCCGGCCGTCCCGACACGGCGACCGAAGGACAGATCTTCCTCCTGTTTGAAGGCGGCCCCAAAGGCCGTTATTCAGCCATGCAAGTTGCGCGCTTCAATTTGTCCTGGGTTGTCGATGGCGAGCGGACGGGTGACGGTGCCGTTCCAAGTTGGTTGCGTAATTGATGCTCAGTTCGTGAGCACTATTGCGCTGCCTTAACCAGCTTTCGATATTTCGGCGTGGCGGTTAGTCTCCGTTCGTCGAAATGAAGAACTATACCAATCATCTCTGAGGAGCCGTCCTGCTCGCGGTCGGAGTCATCGTCGGATCTCTCATTACGTCGACTCTTCAATCAAATGCAGCTACGCCGAAAACGAAGAATCAGGAGTGGACTTACCAGACCTGCTACGGCACTGGAACGACCATGCTGAAGTCCATCAACAGCGGTCTGAACAACGGCTATGAACTGGTCGACTTGAAGACCACCACCCAGGACGGTTACTCAACACCCTACACCGTGGCGATCCTCCGGAAGGCGAGGTGACGGACGGGCATCCGAGTAGGTTCGGATGGCTCAGTTCGTTTCGTGGATCGACACTTTGTACCGAAGCCGATGGTCCTCACCTCTTTTCACCCGGGTTGTGACGTAGGGGGGGCGTCGTTTCCTGGATTGCGTGGTAAAAGGATCGATCACCACAACGCTGTAGTCTCGGCTGAGGCCAAGATTCTTGTCTGAACTGGAATTGTGACTGAGGGGCTGGTATTGAAATTGGTCGGTGTTTGTGGCACACACAGCCTGTGATTCCGCTGAATGCAGCCGTCATTTTATGATCAAGGAGATTCAGGATGTCAAAATTTCTAAACACCACTGCGACAAACTACTATCTGGAAGAATTGATTAAAGGAGCGCAGGAACGACTCGTTTTGATTAGTCCGTTTCTGAAGTTTAATGATCGCATAAAGGAACTCCTTGCCGACAAGGATCGGATGAAGATCGACATCCGATTGGTATATGGGAAGAGCGAACTCGCGCCGCAGGAGATCAATTGGCTGAGCGGGTTGGAATTCGTGAGGACGAGTTTCTGTCAGAATCTGCATGCCAAATTCTACGCGAACGAAAACGTTGCGATTATTACCTCGATGAATCTCTACGATTTCAGTCAGGTGAATAACAACGAGATGGGGATGCAGATAGTACGAAGTGAGGACCCGGCCCTTTACAGCGAGGCTTTTGAGGAGGCTCAGAGGCTCATTCGGGTTAGCGAGCAGGTTCGACTGGCCGCTGATACGGTGAATGAAGCTGAGGTTGAGTCAGCCAGTGCAGAGGATAATCGTGATTCAAAGCTATCAACGTCGAAACTGGCCCGTTCTCTCGGAATGAAGACCGCAGAGTTCACGGACAAACTCATCGCTGGGGGGATGCTGGTTCATGATGGCGACAAGTTATCGCTATCACCAAAAGGAGCGAGTGCCGGCGGGGAATTGCGTGTTTCCAAGAGATTTGGCTCTTACTTTCTGTGGCCGAGCGATCTGAGTATCTGAATCCTAAACGGTCGAGAGTCCATGACCTTCAAGTAAACATCACCCGTCGCTCCTTGGTCGATTTGCCGATACCCGGATTGAAGGTGTTGGTCGGATCGAGTTCCTCGTAAAACTTCTTCAGTGTGCGCTCGGCTTCGTACATGTGACCGACGTTGTGTTCGGCCGGATACTTGGCGCCTTTCGCGTCCAGTCGTTCGAGCATCTTAGCCTTCACGGCCTCAAGGTCGGTGCCTTTCTTGAAGATGTAGTCGTGATGAAAGACGTGGCACATGAAGTGGCCGTAGTAGAGGCCGATTTCCAGATGCTCGGCGATTTCGGGAGGGGGATCTTCGACCCAATCGGGATCATCTCCGCGTAGGGCGATGTCGAGGGCGAGGACTTCTTCCGTCGTGTTCTGGTGGACGGTCTGGTAGCGGATCGCTGCACCGGCTGCAGCAAAGCGATGCATAAGAGCGGCTGTCTGCTCCTCCTCGGAGCACTCGAAATATTCAACGCCCTTGGTTTTGCCCCAATCTTCGGCGAGATATTCTCGCGACTCGTCGATACAGCCGTCCGCCGTACTCAGGATGAGGTAGTATTTGTATCTGTCACGATAGTCCAGGAGCCGCTTGGGCAGATGTTGCGGAAACAGCCGGCTCACGAAGTAAAGAAACAGGTCCGGGAGAAACTTGGGGAGGAAGGGAATCTTGTTGAGGTAATATTCCGCCATTGATTTGAGCGCGTAAGCCTGTGGCAGGCGCGCCGTTCCGAGGTGTTTGATGGAGAGGAAGACGTCTTTTCCGTATCGTTCGGCGGTGTTGAAGATGTCGCGGGTCATGTATTCGCACATCTCGGGAAGCTCTTTGAACTTCTTGAGAACGTGGTGGCGAAGTTTTTCGAAATCCTTCGGGTTGTTGCTTCCGAGAAAGAACACCTGTTTCCGTTTCGGCATGGGATAGGTGTCCACTCGCACGGCAAACGCAGCGACTTTGCCCGCGCTGCCACTGACGTCGTACAGCCGTTTGGGGTCGGCGTTGTAGCGGTTGGGATTCTTGGCGTTCATTCTGCGGATGCGCTTTCCGTAGTCGCGATCGGAAGCGGGCACATCCATGTCTTCGAGGTCTTCGACCGGGATATCGCCCCTCTCGAGATTGGCGAAGATTTCTTCGGGCGTATCGCCAAGGTTCTTGATGCCGAGGTGATTGACGAGTTGGAGTTCGCCCTTCTCATCCACTCGGGCGAAGAGCGAGAGTTTGGTGAAAGAGGAGCCACGTTTGCAGAGTGCGCCTCCCGCGTTGTTGGCAATGCCACCGACAATGGTGGCTCCGATCGTGGTGGAACCAATGACCGAATGCGGAGCGCGATCGACTTTGGCGAGTTCCCCGGTCAGTTCGTGGAGGGTCGAGCCGGGGAAGGCGAGCACTTGTTTTCCGCCATCGAGGAGGATGATCTTCTTGATCCGGGTGATGTTGATGATCACCACGGGCCGGTCGTAGTCGGATCCGCTGGGGCAGGATCCTTCGGTCAAACCGGTCTTGGTGGCCTGCATGATAATGGCGCAATTGGCCGCCACGCACTTCTCAAGCACTTGCCATTGCTCGAGAAGCGTGCGCGGAAATACGACAGCGGCCGCGTCTCCGAAGCCGGAGCGAAAACCCGAACGGTAGTAGGCCGTCTTGCTCTCACGGGTGTACACATTATCCCAGCCGACGATGTCTTCGAGTTCGGTAATCAGAGTATCATTAGCCATAAGATTTAGGCGAAACGCGGGCATGATCGTTGTCAGCGGGGCGAAATCGAGCCTGAAATCATACTGAGAATTCAGATCGCAGTTTCCCGCAGATGCTATAGATTCCCCGCCGTTCATGAGCCGACGAAATCGAAAAATTGCGGATGCGCTGACAACTGAGGACCTCTGGAAACTCATGCGCCGACGCGTGCCGCCGATTGTTTCGGAGTATTTTCGCGGAGGTGCGGATTCAGAAAGCACCATGCGCGGCAACGTGCGCGCGTTTCAACAATCGCTGACGACCGCGTACGGCGCGATCAAGTTCCCGTCGGTGGACATGAGTACCACGGTGTTGGGCCAGCGCTTGGAGGTGCCATGGTTCGTTGCCCCGGTGGGAAGCCTGCGATCGCTGTATCCGAAGGCGGACGCCGTGGCCTCGAAGGTCGCGGGAGAGTTTGGGACGGCCATGGCACAATCCACGCTATCCGGGACCTTGCTGGAGGATGTTGCCGAGGCTTCGAGCGGTCCTTGTTGGTTTCAGCTTTATCTCTGCGGTGGACGTGAGACCGCGCTCCGCGGAATAGCGCGTGCCAAGAAGGCGGGATTCAAGGCACTCATTCTGACGATGGATACGGGCGTATCCGGCATGCGCGCGCTGCATCAACGGATGAAGCCGATGGAGGCGGCTGCGCCATTCAAGGGGCTGGGGCCGATCGAGATGGTCAAGTTGGCGATGCGGAAAGTCGCGCTCGGCCCACAGATGTTGCCTCGTTTGCCTTGGCTTTTGGCTCACTTCATGGATGGCGGTTTGATCAAGTTCGTCAATGTGATCGATGATGACGGCAATGCGATGCCATACACGGACATCGGCACACAGCTCGCCGCTTCGGCTGTGACTTGGGACGACCTGAAGTGGATCAAGGAAGCATGGGGAGAAGAAAACCCACTCATTCTCAAGGGTGTTCATTGTGCCGATGACGCACGGAAAGCAGAGGATCTGGGAGCGACCGGCATCATCTGGTCAAACCATGGAGGCCGGCAACAGGATCGAGTTCCGCCCAGCCTCCACATCGTCGCGCAGGAAATGCCGAAAATGAAGGGCAGCAAGCTCGACTTCATGATGGACGGCGGTATTCGCAATGGCACGGACATCTTCATTGCGCTGACTTACGGATTGAAGGCGGTTGGGATTGGGCGTGTCGCCGCGGCTGGAATCGGTGCCGGTGGTCATGCTGGTCTGACGCGAGCCTTTGAAATTCTCAAGTCCGATCTGGACCGGGCGATGCGGCTCATTGGCGTGCAATCAGTCGAGGAAATCCGTGAACGTGGCGCGGAACTGCGTCGCGAGAATATGATGATTGGTGGTGAGCATCTGCCGCCGTTTGAGTTCTGAGCGATTCGTTGTGCAGGACAACCCAGCTGGATCCAAGAGGGCTGACCGTCCGCCGGATTAATAGTGGCGATCCGAACTTTTCGCTTATCGTGGTGAACGATGTGTGCCACGGCGCAGCTTCCAACGATCGTCACCGACACCGCCCAACCGAGTTCGTAGAACTCCACGTAATCCGGTTCTGGAATTCTGCGGATGCGAAATAGCTTCAGCAGGTTCCAAACTTGAAGTCGATCGAAGAGGCCCAGTGCCCGAAACTGGTTGGCAGTCTTTGGCGAAAGCTCTATTTCGTAATGTTCCACGCAATTTGCTACTTGGAATCGAATTCGGCCTTCAAATCTTCCCACTTCACCCATTTCCCTTCGGGCACGGCGTCAGCGAGATTCTTGATTCTGTTGGCCTCCTCCTTGGTAATTGCAACTTGACGAGGGGTGAACCAATTAACCAATTCTTGGCGCTCCTCACTGGATAGCTCGGTGATGGCCTGCTTGCGTTTGTTCAACGCTCATTAGCGGGACGGTAATTTGGGTGATTGGCCTCATTAAGCGAATCTTGCACGAGGCTGGCTAACTCGCCGCTCGTTTCCGTTCAGGCAACAATGTCGTGCACTACGTGCCCGTGGACGTCGGTTAGTCGGAAGTCGCGGCCTTGGTAGCGGTAGGTGAGTCGCTTGTGATCGATGCCGAGAAGATGGAGGATGGTCGCGTTGAGATCGTGGATGTGCATGGTGCCGGGTGTCCATTTGTCTTTCTTGGGACGAATCATGTTTCCATCTGAATCCACGATATTGTAGGCGTAATCGTCGGTCTGGCCGTAGGTGATTCCGGGCTTCACGCCACCGCCGGCCATCCAGGTGGTGAAGCAGCGGGGGTGATGATCGCGACCGTAGTTCTGCTTGGTCAACTTGCCCTGGCAGTAGGCGGTGCGTCCAAATTCTCCGCCCCAGACAACGAGTGTTTCGTCGAGCATGCCGCGTTGTTTGAGATCCTTGATCAGCGCGGCGCATCCGCGGTCAATATCCAAGCATTGATTGCCATGCTCGCGTGGCAACCCGCCGTGGGCATCCCAACCGCGATGAAAGATCTGGATGTTGCGAACCCCGCGTTCGGCGAGACGACGGGCGTTCAGACAGCACGCGGCAAAGGATCCTGGCGTGCGGGCTTCCTCGCCGTAGAGCTTGAAGGTGGTGTCGCTTTCTCCGGACAGGTCCATGAGTTCGGGAACGGAGGTCTGCATCCGATATGCCATTTCGTGTTGCTTGATGCGCGAGAGGATTTCCGGATCCCCAAATTGATCGTATTGGGCCTGGTTGATGGCCTTGAGTGCGTCGAGCTGTGCGCGGCGATCTGATGCACTTACTCCATTGGGATTGCTGAGGTACAATACGGGATCGCCATGGCTGCGAAGGAGGATTCCCTGGTGATCCGAGGGCATGAAGCCACTGCCCCAAAGCCGATTGAACAGGCTTTGTTCGGGGTGCTTGGTGGCTGCGTGCATGACGACGTAGCCAGGAAGATTGTCGTTGATGCGGCCGAGACCATAGCTGAGCCAGGCGCCGAGACTGGGACGCCCGGGGACCTGGCTGCCGGTCTGGATATAGGTGATCGCGGGATCGTGATTGATCGCCTCGGTATAGGTGCTGTGAATGACGCAGAGATCCTTGGCAACAGTTGCGGTGTGGGGGAGTAGTTCACTGACCCAGACACCGCGGTCGTTGTTGTCCATGCGCGTGAACTCGTACTTGCTCGGACACACCGGATGTGTTTTCTGACGCGCAGTCATACCGGTGATTCTTTGGCCGTCGCGAATGTGGTCAGGCAGGTTTTTACCGAACATCTCGCGCATCCTGGGTTTGTAATCCCAAAGGTCGTGATGGCTTGGGCCACCGCTCATGAAAAGATAGATCACGCGCTTGGCCTTGGCTGGGTGGTGAACTCCGCCGTTCATGCTGCCTCGTGCAGCGCTTGCCCGATCAGGCAGCAGGTGCGCGAGCGCGGCCGTGCCGAGACCAAGGGCGGTGCGTCCGAAGAAGTGTCGGCGTGTTTGGAGGAGATCGAGTTCGCGGAGTGGATGCATGATTCGTCTCGGGTTGATCAGTAGAGCAGGATAGCGACGTCGCTGGCGAGGACCATGCCGGTCACCTGTGACCATGCCGCAATCTCGTCAAGGCGGGCTGGGTAACCAGGTTTTCCGTCAACGTTTGCAAAGACGTATTCTTGCGTCGCATCGGGATCGGCCTGGTAGCGTTTACGCATGGTTTCCAAGAGTTGCTTGCAGGCGCGCCGTTCGGCATCGTTTGGCTCGCGGCAGGCGAGTAGATTGAACAGGTGGTCGAGGCGGTTTTGATCACCGTCGATACGAAGGAGCTTCAGTGCGAGTGCGCGAGCCATCTCCAGCCGTTGACGTTCGTTAAAGAGACCGAGGGATTGAACGGGTGTGTTGCTTTGGGAACGCTGAACGCAACTCGCTTCGCGACTGGGCGCGTCGAAGAGGGTCATCATTGGGTGGGGACTGGTGCGTTTCCAGTAAACGTAAAGGCTGCGCCGGTAGACGCGATTGCCGGTGTCGGCTTTGTAGTTGACCGTGTTGCTGGCGGGGTGGGTGAGGGCCTTCCACATGCCGGCGGGTTGGTAGGGTTTCACGCCTTCACCGCCCATGTGCGGGTCGAGGAGATCGCTGGCCCACAGTCCGATGTCGCGAATGACCTCCGCATCAAGGCGCTGACGTGGTCCGCGTGCGAAGAGACGGTTCTCTGGATCGTCAATCTCCCGGCGGGTGGCGGAGATTTGCTTGAAGGTCCGGCTGTTCAGCATCAGCCGTAACATGTGCTTGAGGTTCCATCCGCTTTGTTGGAGTTCGACGGCGAGCCAATCGAGAAGTGCCGGATGAGTTGGGAAATCTCCTTGCCGGCCAAACTCCTCCGGTGTGCGGACGAGGCCGTAACCGAAAACGCGCTGCCAAATGCGATTGATCAAGACGCGTGATACCAACGGCTGATTGGAATCGGTGAGCCACCTGGCGAGACCGAGTCGGTTCATTGGTGCATCTGAGTCTGAAAGGCCCAATGCGGCGAGGACACCCGGCTTGAGCGGATCGCCGATGCGGAGGTGATACTCGCCCCGCTCGAGGATCTTGGTTTCTCGCGGAGTGGGGAGGTCCTTGGCGACAAGTGTGGTGGTGAACTCGGTTTCGATTGTCGAAATACGGCTGGCGATTTCTTGAGATCGGGTGGCCAGCTTCTTCGGAACTGATGGGGCGTTCGGATCCGCAATAATCAACAGGCGGTCTGCGTCGTCGTTCTTCGGCCAAGCCTTGGATTCAGCGAGCGATTTCCAGGCGTTCTCAAGCTTGACCTCCACCGGCAGGCGATCGGGAGTTCCGATTAACTTGATGCGCAGCGTGTGATCGCCGGAGGCAAGCGTGAGGGGGAGATTCCTCGACGCGGCTTCGATCGGTTTCCCGTCCAGGATGACTTCAAATCCAGGGCCGCTGGTGAAGCTCAGCCAGAGGTCTTGTCTGATGGGCGTGAATATCTTGCATTCAAACCAGCGAGCCTGATCCGATTTTCGTGGCAATGCTTCCCCGGCATTTGGCAATCCAAGGCCTGGTTTGAATGCTTGATCAGTCGGCTTGGCGGTTAGCCCAACCGCCTTTGTCAGCCGCCAGTCGCTGGACTTCCAACTCGTGGTCAGTTTGGCGCGGGCGATGAGTTTGGATTGCAATTCCGGTTTGACCTGGTTCAGGAGTTCAGACCGTGATTGCTTCAATTCTTCCCACTCATCCCATGCTGCCGGGTGCTCGGGAACTTTGGCAGTCGGGCCGTATCGGTAGGCGTTGCCATCCATGGAAGGTTCGGCTGTGCTGTTGAAGTAGGCCATCAACTGGTAATACTCCTTCTGCTGGATGGGATCGTATTTGTGGGTATGGCAACGCGCACAGGTGAGGGAAAGGCCCAGCAATGCTGTGCCCAGCGTCTCGACGCGATCGAAGTTATTCTTGGCCTGAAATTCTTCGGGGATGGCGCCTCCTTCGCCGGTGGTCGGATTCATGCGCACGAAACCGGTCGCCACAAGTTGTTCAAGACTTGGGTCCGGATGGAGATCGCCCGCGAGTTGCCACTCGATGAACTTGTCGAGCGGGAGATTCTCATTGAAGGCGCGAACCACCCAGTCGCGGTAGGGATAGATTCCCCGGCGATTGTCGAGGTGAAGGCCATGGGTGTCACCGTAGCGAACGGCATCCAGCCAGTAGCGGGCCTGGTGTTCGCCGAAGCGAGGACTCGACATCATCCGATCGACAAATCTCGCGTAAGCCTTGGAGCTCTTGTCGGCGAGGAAGGTTTTGAGCTGTTCCGGTTCCGGTGGAAGGCCGGTGAGAATCAGGGCAACGCGTCGGGCGAGTATTCGTCGATCGGCTTCCTCGGCGAACGGAATGCCGGCTGATTTCAATTGCGATTCGATCAATCCATCTATGTTGTCAGCCTTTTTGCGAGTGGGTGGAACGAAGGCCCAATGCTTTGTATAGGCGCCACCTTCCAGAACCCATTGCTTGAGCTTCGCTTTCTCGGCTCCGTTCAGTTGCTTTTCGGCATCCTTCGGTGGCATCGGATCGTTGAAATCGAAGATCCGCTGAATCAGTTCACTCTTTTGAGGTGTGGTCGGATCGATCGCGCGATATCCGCCCCGATCGACAGTTGCGGTCTCAGTTGAGTCCAACCGAAGCATGCTCTTCTTCTTTGTGTCCGGCCCATGGCAAACGAAGCATTTGTCAGAAAGGATCGGGAGGATTTCACGCGCAAAATCGACTTTGTCCGCTAGGGACTCCGAAAGCGCAGCGAGGAGTGAACAAATAGTCAGTGAAGTGCGGATGCGCATGGGCTGAGGATATTATGAATCATGCGGCTGGCGATGATTCAACGATTTCCGACCAATGGCTTGGCATTTGGGGAATGTTTCATGGCAGGTTGTGCCGTGGAACCGTTGATCCAATCCCGCCTTAAATCGGCTGTGCTCGCTGATTTGCGAGACCTCGATTCGACCGGCCGTTTCACTCTAAGTGGAGGTTGAGCCGGGAGAGAGCTTCGTGTCAGTCTCTGCGCGATGGGTGATATCATTGGCATTGATTTGGGAACGACGAATTCTTTGGTGGCGACGGTGGATTCCGGCTTCCCGTATGTGATTGCGAATTCTGACGGGGCGCGTTCGATTCCGTCGGTGGTTCAGTATTCGGCGGACGGGGGAGTGGTCGTAGGCCGGCAGGCAGATAACGCCCGGGTGTCGGATCCGTCGAGGACGGTCTATTCCGTGAAGCGGATGATCGGTGCGCGGTTCGGCGAGGATCTTGTCGCCGAGTTTTCTTATCGCGTGGCGGCCGGTGAAGGTGGAAAGGTCGTGGTCGGCGAAGAAGGGTTGGAAAAACGACCCGAGGAGGTTTCTGCGGAGGTTCTGCGGGAATTGAAGCGCACGGCGGAACAGGATCTGGGGCGGGGAGTATCGCGAGCGGTAATTACCGTGCCGGCTTATTTCAATGATGCGCAACGACTCGCGACCAAGCAGGCCGGGGAATTGGCCGGTCTTACTGTTGAGCGAATCATCAACGAACCGACAGCTGCCGCGCTCGCATATGGGCTGGATCGGCTGAAGGAGAAATCGAAAATTGCGGTTTATGACTTGGGCGGTGGGACGTTTGATCTTTCGGTTCTGGAATTGAATGAAGGTGTTTTCCAAGTCCTGTCGACCAATGGGAATACGAGGCTTGGTGGGGACGATATCGATGCAGCGCTTACCCAGGAGATTTTGCGCCGGATCAAGAACGAACACGCTGAGTTCAAGGCAGATCCATCGACAATGTCTCGCATCCGTGAAGCGTGTGAGTCTGCGAAGAAGGCGTTATCGGATGAGAACGAGTGCAAATTGTCCCTGCCGTTCCTGACGCCTTCAGTGAGTTTTGAGACCACGGTTACAAGAGACGAACTCGACGGGGTTTCCAAATTGATCGTTGAGAGAACGCGCGCCCACTGTCTGCGTTCACTCAGCGATGCGAAGTTGGAAGCGAAAGAGCTCGATCAGGTGATCCTGGTGGGCGGCCAGACGCGGATGCCGCTGGTGCGTCGACTGGTCTCGGAATGGTTTGCCTGTTCGGAATTCGAGGAAACACGCGGCGAATTGCGTGTGGGAGAAGAATACCACACCAGCGATGGCCCGGAGTTGAATACGAGCCAGAATCCGGATGAAGCCATCGCTCTCGGTGCTGCGATCCAGGCGGAGATTCTGGCGGGTGGGTTCAAGGATGTGCTGTTGCTGGATGTGACTCCGCTTTCACTGGGCATCGAGACCTTTGGTGGATTGATGAACGTGATCATTCCGCGGAATACCACCATTCCGGTGAAGGCAGGCGAAGTGTTCACGACCGCGGTGGACAATCAGCGTGAGATGTTGATTCACGTGCTGCAGGGTGAGCGTGAGCGTTCGAAGGACAACTGGAGTCTGGGGAAGTTCGCGATTGAGTTCGAAAAGGCGGCTCGTGCCGTGCCGCGGGTGGGAGTGCAGTTTGAGATCGATGCCAATGGAATACTGCAAGTCCTCGCGCGGGACACCAAGACCGGCAAGGAGAAGATCGTTCAGCTGCAGTCCGCGGTGGATGTGGATGACGCAGACGTTCAGCAGATGGTCGAGGAATCGGTGGAGCATGCGTTCAGCGATCTGCGTGCGCGCCGTTGGATCGAGGCGAAGTTGAAGGCGGAGGAAACGTTGTCCGCGGCGGAGAAAGGGATTGGCGAATGCGGGGATGAATTGCTTGGCGAACAGTTGCATGAATTGCAGCAGGCAATCGAGTGCGTCAAAGCTGTTCTGGCGGAAGCGGCTTCAAATGCGGAAGCGGTTGGATCGCCGGAACAGCTCAAAGAAGCACATCAAGCGCTGGACCACGCGTCCCAGCCCCTGGCTGAAGTATTAATGGAACGTGCGATGGAAGAGATGCTGAAGCGACGCGGCCTGGTCAGCTGAGTCACTTTTTCTTGTCGAGATCCGAGAATGGGTTGTTGGAAAACTTCTGTCCGTCGTCCTTCTCGCCCTTGATCTTCACGGGGTTCTGCCCGTTTGGTTCATCTTGATGGTCGTCATCGTCATGATGATCATCGGGCAGTTCGTCTGGCGGCAGTTCGCGGCCGGCGTAAGGATTCTCGGCGCGTTGATTGCGCGGCTTGGGAGAAACCATCGCACTCAACGCACGTCCGGCGAATTTGGGGTCGGCATCAGGGGTGCCCCAATCGTCGAGCTTGCCGATGAAATCCTGCACCCGTTGATAACCAATTTCCTTGTGGGCGAGTTCGCGCCCTCGGTAGCGGAGAATGATCTTCACCTTCATGTCCTCGCAGAGGAACTGAATGGCATGAGCGGCCTTGATCTTGAAATCGTGGGGATCGATGCCCGGGCGCAGTTGGATCTCCTTCGTCTTGTTGGTGTGTTGATGCTTCTTGGCTTCCTTCTGTTTCTTCGAAAGCTCGTAGCAATACTTGCCGTAATCAACAATGCGACAGACCGGGGGACTTGCCTTGGCAGCGACTTCGACCAGATCCACGCCATGGCGGCGCGCCAACGCGATGGCATCCTGGGTTGGCAAGACTCCGACCTGCTGGCCGTCTATCCCTATGACCCTCACTTCACGGGCTCGAATCTTCCCGTTTGTTCGAATGAATGGACCCCTTTGGCGCCGACGGTTTTTGTTACCGAAGGGCCGACTCAAGAGTAACTCTCCCGTTGTTCACGGCTGTGAACCGAACTTTGTTCTACCATATAAGCTTTAATCAGTGACGATTCTTTAGGCCCAAACATTCGGTAATTCAAGTCAAATCTCTATCAGCGAGAGCCTCAAGGGGATGGCGAGCTTGGCGGAGACTGTCTTGTCTGTCGCATAGGTTGCATAACAGATGTAACGGCCGTCGGGTGAAAATGATTCAACATTATGGTAATTTGCCCAGTGCCGGACAGTCGGATCATGAGTCAGTTGCCCGACACCGAAGTTGCGTCCTGGAAGATTGAAGGAAGTGCCCTTGCCAGCCATTCGGAAGCGATTCCGAGCGCGGAGATTAGCGCGACAACAAGCTAAAGACGGGGCGGGTTCATGTCCGTGCCTTGCGTTCGAGTCAGGAACTCGGCCAAACCTACTCAGTGGTTTTTCCCATCATTCGCATGTCGTTGCCGGTTGGTGACTGGAAGACGCGCAGGTCAAACTCCTGAACCACGGCCAGCAGATGGTCGAAAATATCCGCAACGATCGCCTCGTAGGGAACCCATCGCTTCTCCTTGCTGAAGATATAGACCTCGATCGGTAAACCTTCGGCATTTGGTTTCAACTGTCGCACGAGGAAAGTCAGGTCTTTCGAAATCTGCGGATGGTTATCCAGGTAGGCTTCGATGTAGGCGCGGAAGGTGCCCACGTTGGTGAGGCGACGCCCGTTGACTACTGAGGATACGTCCACCTTGGCATCGCTGTTGTGGGTGCTGATTTCCTGGTCCTTCTTTTTCAGGTATTCGGCGATAAACTGAATGTTACTGAAGCGCTCCAGCATTTCAGTATCGCAGAATTTCACACTGTTCATGTCGATGCTCAGCGAACGTTTGATGCGTCTGCCACCGCTCTCAGACATGCTGCGCCAGTTCTTGAATGAACCGGCGATGAGCGTGTAGGTCGGAAGGGTGGTGATTGTGTTGTCGAAGTTTCGAATCTTTACCGTGGTCAATCCGACCTCCATCACATCGCCGTCAATTCCCTGCGATGGCACTTCGATCCAATCGCCGCACGAAACCATCTTGTTGGCGGAGAGTTGGATGCCCGCAACGAACCCAAGAATCGCGTCCTTGAATACGAGCATTGTGACTGCGGAGAGCGCGCCTAATCCGGTGAGTAGTCCGGCCGGGGATTTCTGTAACACGATGGCGATGACGAAAATGCCACCGAGGAAATAGATGACCACCTTGACCACCTGCAGAAAGCTAGTGATTGGAAAGCGTTTCGAGGCCTCAAACTTACGATAGATCGTCTGTATGCCGTTCAACGCCGCATCGAGCGTGGTGACTCCAACCATCACCATGTAGATCGAGGCGACGCTTTGCAGGAAGATCGCCAATCGAGGATAGGCTTGGCAAACGTCCGGACTGAGGTAGTGGATGGCGATTGCCGGCGCCATGCGCGCGAGGCGGTCGAATACCTTGGCTTCCACCAGCGCGTTGTCCCACTCATGTTTGGTTTTGCCTGCGACTGACTTGACCAGTTTGAGCAGAATGGACCGGGCGATTTTATTGGCGACGACGGCCAAAGTGACGGCGATGATCAGTCCCACCGCGGTTGCCGCGAGGACAGACGTGGATTCGCTCATCTCAGGCGTGCGCAACAGCCGCTGGAGGAATTTGAACATGCGCCGAGTTTAGCCGTTTGATTCGTGGATTGTCGCCAAATTTTGAGCCTATCGGCGCGGCTTTGCCGTTGAACCGGATAGAGCCTGCTTCTATCGTCGCGACACATCCATGAGTGTTGACCCCAAGAAATCCACGGCAGGCGCGTTTAACTTCGGTCGACTGCTGGTTTACACGGCGTCCTTCATGATTGTGATCGCCGGTCTGCGCGAGGCGGCTTCCTTCCTGATACCGGTCCTCATGGCGGTGTTCGTTGCAATTCTTTTGGCTCCACCGTTTTTCAGTCTGCAGAAACGCATGCCGGCGTGGGCAGCGCTGGCCGTGATGATTGCCGGGATGCTGTTTCTTGCGGTTGGATTCGTTGGCCTGATCAGTGGGGCGGTTGATCAGTTTGAGGAAAACCTGGGAAGCTATCGTTCCAAGGTTCAAGATAAGCGGGACGCACTCGCCGGTTGGGTGGCAGAGCAGGAGAAGCAACATGCCTGGCTGCGCAACATCGCAATCAAGATGTACCCGGATGAGGAAGAAGCGAACGACTCGGAATCCGCGAAAGGCGACACCAATGCTGCGCCGACAACCAACAATATCGCCACCAACACGGCTGGTTCAATCGATGGTTACGGCGATAGCGGTGGTGGGGGCCAGTCCACACCCAAGCCCGACGATGAAACACTGAAAGAAGAGGAATTTGAATCCAAGCTCGCTGCTCACCTCAACGGCAGTATGACCGGCGGTATGAACGTGAACCTGTTGATTGATCTGGGCAAGAAGGTCGCGCAGGAACTGGGTAATTTGCTCGGGCAGACCTTTCTGGTTGTTCTCTACGTGATTTTCATTTTGCTCGAAGCCTCCATTGTCCCGGCGAAAGTGCGCAACCTGCCGGGCATGACCGAGGAGAACTGGAAACGCCTGGAAGCCACCGTTGAAGGTGTTCGCAGCTACACCGCCATCAAGACCTGGCTCAGTTTGTTCACGGGCTTCCTCGTCTGGATGATGCTGACCTACCTGGGCGTGTCGTATGCAATCCTGTTTGGATTGCTTGCATTCATCCTCAACTACATTCCGAACGTGGGTTCATTGATCGCAGCGATACCTGCTGTACTGGTGGCATTCCTCGAATTGGAACCCTGGTGGCTTACCTTGGTGGTGGTTGCCGGTTACGTGATAGTCAACACAGTTGTTGGCAACGTCATCGAACCCAAGGTCCTCGACAGCGGCCTCGGACTGTCCGCGTCCATCATCGTCGTGACCATGGTGTTCTGGAGTTTTGTCCTCGGTCCGGTTGGTATGTTGCTTTCGGTGCCGCTCACCATGATCGCCAAGATCGCACTGGATGCCAGCAACGACACCCAGTGGATTGGCGCGATGATGGGTTCCGGTGATGATCCACCGGAGGAACCTGCTGAGCCGGAAGCAACCGCGTAGAATCCTCAGTTGCCGGGATCGCTCAGTCGTTCGTTCAACTCGTGGACTTTTCGGATGATCCTGTCCTCCGATGACTCATGCCAATAGGCCGGATGAACCGTGGTCCTGAAAAATCGCATTGAACTTCCCGATTCGTAACCGCCTTCCAACAACACCCGTTTGCTCGGGATATAGGCCATTACGTCATTGGAATAACCGGCTACCCAGACACGCGGCCCCTTGATCTCGCGCTTCAGCCGGAGTGAATAATCGACCACAGTTTCCCCGCCGAGTGCCACCAGCGTGAGCTGATCTCCGAAACGCACAACCTGCACGGGGAACGGATACGATTCCCGCAACTTGCCATTGGCATTCAGTTCGTCCAGCAGTGCTTCCGCGTAGCTGGCATCGAAACGGTTCTTCGACTTCGCCCGCTCTCTGAGCTCTTCGCGCGTCGGAGGCTTCGCGTAATTCAAGGGCACGCTTTCATAGGCGGCATTGAGCGAACCCTTCAGTGTCGTCGGATTGGCGATCATCGCGGCTTCAACTGCGGTTGCCAGGGAGCGACCATGCATCTTCGCGAGTTCGAGGGTGCGACGCGGGTAAGGGTTTTGATCCGCCCCGCAGCCGGTCATGAAGAGCGCCGTCACACCCGGATTGTCCGCCTCGAAGTACTCCTGCGCATAGCCGGCGTAATCTCCATTCCATTGTTGGAAACCCAGTGTCGTGTTGTGACATGCGTATCCGAACAGAACGGCACGCATCTTTTTGTCCGGTCCATCAATCCGCAGCACGGGGACATCATGATCAACCGGGCCATCGTGATTCGGACTGTTGATGAAGCGTTCTCCGATCGGCAAACGCCGGTTCATTGCAAACCCGCAACGCGCCTGTCCGAAGGAGAGTCGGGCAGGGGAGAGGTCTGCCAATGCCGCGTCGATCAACGTGTTGAGTTCGGCTTCCAGCCATTTGTAGTAGGCGATCATCGTGTCGGCGTCACTCGGGTAGATAGATCGGTTGGTTGCCTTCCGAATGCGGATCTCAGGTCCGCAATGGGTGTGCGAACAGTTCATCAACAGGCCTGACGGAGGAAGTCCGTGGCGTTGCTCCAACGCTTTTTCGATCGAATCCCGCATTGGCCGCGAAACGATGATGAGGTCCATGGTGACGATTACCAGTCGCGTGCCTTTCTGTTCTTGGATCGCGAGAGCTTTCGCGAACAGGTCTTGGGATTTCCCTTCTGCCGGCGCTTTGCGTCCCGCGTATCCCGCCATCCACAGCGGTTTGTCTGGTGTCAGCACTGTTCGTGATACACCGGCCTTCCAATGGAGATCCTGCGCAGCTGTGGATTGCAGGCCTAACAGGAGGAAACAAATGAACGTGTATCGTGCGGCTGATCTCATGGACGGATTCAAGGGCCGGATGCGAACGGATGCAAGCCGATGTGCGTACTCTGATTACAATTGCCGGTCGACTTGGTAATTCAGTCGCGCGGTAATCGGATGTGTAATCGGCCCATGTCTAGGAAGGATGAACTCACCAAGGACCTTGTTTTCATTGGACTTAATCGGCGCGTAGCTGCCGTGAACTCGAACAACGGTGAAATCGTTTGGGAATGGAAGGCACCGAAGGGCAGTGGATTTGTCAACGTCCTGCCGATTGAAGGAAATCGACTGATCGTTTCCGTGATGGGCTATACCTATTGCCTGGATGCCACCAACGGTAGGCAGTTCTGGTACAACGGGTTGTCTGGATTCGGGATCGGTGTGGCGTCCCTGACCACGATGTCCAATTCCGGCGCAAATAGCGCAGCTGCGGCTGCTGCGTTGCATGCACAAGCTGCGGCCAACAGTGCGAGCGCCGCGGGAGCCAGTTGAATCTTCGGAACTCCGGCAAGAACGGTGACGGCCAGCTTCTCATTGCTCGGGTCGTTGGCCGGTGCTAGAACGATTCCGAATGAATTGCCCGCGAAATCTCCGTCACATCCCTGCTCTGGTAGTGCTGTCGATCGGATGCAGTTTGGCGAGCGCGGATCAGGGACTTCACTTCTTCGAACAGGAAGTTCGTCCACTGTTGGTCGAGCATTGCTACTCCTGCCATTCAGCTTCGGAGAAAATCAAGGGCGGGCTTTCGCTCGATTCACGATCGGGTTGGCAGAACGGGGGCGACAGCGGGCCTTCTATCGTTGCGGGCAATCCAGAAGCGAGCCTTCTCCTTAAAGCAGTGCGCTACGCGGAGAAGGATCTGCAAATGCCTCCGAAGGAAAAGTTACCTTCAACCAAGATCGAAATCCTGCGCAAGTGGATCGCCATGGGCGCGCCGGATCCAAGGGAACAAGCGGCTTCAAGCGAAGAGGTGTCCACGGCCATCGCGGCAAATGATCTCTGGTCGTTCCAAGCGTTGAAGAAGACAGAACCGCCAGCCATTCAACTTGCTGCTTGGTCCACCAATGCGATCGATCGCTACGTCCTCTCGCGTCTCAAAGCCGCAGGTCTGCCGCCTGCAAAGCCGGCCAAACGTCAACTCCTCTTGAGACGCCTGCATCTCGACCTCGCTGGTTTGCCTCCAATGCCCGAAGAACTTTCCGCGAACGCGCGCATCGAAGCCGTTGTGGACAAACTGCTCGCGAGCGATTCGTTCGGAGACCGCTGGGCGCGTCATTGGCTCGATCTCACTGCTTACGCCGACACGATGGGTATCGGACGGGCGATTCCCGCGATCGAGGCTTGGCGATACCGCGACTACGTGATCAACGCTTTTAACACGGACAAACCTTTCGATGAATTCATCCGACAACAGGTTTCAGGCGACATCAAGATTCCGGCCGCACCTGGAATTTCTGAAGGCCCTGATCCCACGGCAGAGGACATCATTGCCACCGGGTTCCTGGCGATAGGTCCATGGGAATTGGTGGGCGGAGACAAGCCGCAATTGCGAATGGACATCGTGGATCGACAGCTCAATCGGATGGGAAAGGCTTTCCTCGGGATGACCTTCGAATGCGCCCGATGTCACGATCACAAATTCGATCCGGTATCCCAGCATGACTACTACGCCTTGGCAGGGATTTTCAAAAGCACTGTCACCTTGAACGGCCGCATAAACGGCGTCTTCAGCGACATCAACAAAACACAGCTTCCCGAGACGGCGGACGAACTCATCGCCCGCGCGGAACGAATCAAACAGCACAATGCCTCCGTCGCGGCTGCACACTCAGCGCGCAAAGTAGCGCTGAAACAAATGGAGGAACTCAAGAAGCAGATAGATGCCACCCAAAAACGCCTTGCCGAAACGGTTACTGGTGAAGACAAGACAGCATTGGAAAAATCACTGGTTGAATTCGAAGAGAAACACGCGGACGCCAGTCGGAAATCCGCCCGCCAACGTGAATTGGCGGCCGCTCTGAAACACATCCGCCATTCACGTACCAAGTCTCTCGCGTATGCCGTTCGCGACACACCGGAACCGGAAGATGCGCAAATCAACATCCGTGGAAGTGCCCATCAACTCGGGCCGGTTGTTCGTCGAGGGTTCCCCCACAATATCGCCCCCACCGACAAGCCGGCGTTTACCCGTGGCAGCAGCGGTCGGATCCAGCTCGCCCATTGGCTGGCCGACAATCGCAACCCGTTGACCGCCCGCGTTTGGGTCAATCGTGTGTGGCATCATCTTTTCGGTGCCGGCTTGGTTCGCACCGTCGATAACTTCGGTGCCAAGGGGGAACAACCGAGTCATCCGGAACTGCTTGATCATCTCGCTGCCGAGTTCATGACGAACGGTTGGTCGACCAAGAAGCTTGTACGGCAAATCGTCCTCTCCAAAACCTGGCAACAGGCCTCAATCAACCCTTCCGCCTTGGAGGCCGGGGTGAAGGACTTCGATCCCGACAACCGTCTACTCTGGCGTGCCAATCGTCGCCGGCTCGAAGCCGAGGCAATTCGCGATTCCATGCTCTTCGTGAGTGGCCAATTGGACACTGGACGAGGAGGCCCTTCACTGCCATACGAAGAACCCGGAGCGTTTCGTGCCGGTGGTACCGGACAATTCCCGGACAATGCCCGGATGGCCGAGTCCATAAAGAATCGGCGAACAATCTATCTGCCACAGAAACGCAAAGGCCCGTTCAGCGCAATCGACTTCATAAACGCCTTTGATCTCCCCGACAACAACCACGAAACCGGCCGCCGAACCGTGACCGCTGTTCCCACCCAGGCCCTTTATCTCGCCAACTCCAAATTCATCCAATCCTGTGCCGATGCGCTCTACAAACGCTTCGCAGATCACTCAGCGGGGCGACGCATCAACGAGATTTACCTCCACACACTTGGCCGCAGACCGCACACGGATGAAATCAAACAAGCCATCGACTTTATCGAAGGACTCCGTCAATCGCTGGGATCCGAAGAAAAGGCTTGGTCCCGCTTCTGCCAATCCATCTTAATGACCAACGAATTCCTGTTTCGTAGCTGAGATGAACAACTCGCGTCGACAATTCCTGAAGCAAGCCTCGTGTGGGATCGGGTACACCGCATTGGCCGCAGCGCTGCAGCGCGAGACATTTGCAGCCAAGAATCCCTTGGCGCCACAACGCGGCCATCATCCGGCCAAGGCCAAGCGTGTCATTTTCATGTTCATGCAGGGTGGTCCGTCGCAGATGGAATCCTTCGACTACAAACCCCGGCTCAATGCGGACCACGGCAAGCCTTCACCCTTCCAACGCGAATTGAAGATCGAGCAACCCGGCGTTGCCATGATGCGCCTCTTCGGATCCGGTTGGGAGTTCGCGCAGCATGGCCAATCCGGCGCCTGGGTGTCCGAGCTTTTTCCCCACCTGGCGAACTGCATGGATGACATTGCTGTTCTCAACGGCATGCATACGGATAATCTTGCGCACGCGCCGGCGAGTCTGCAGCTGCATACGGGTTACACAAACCTTGTCCAACCCTCCATGGGTGCCTGGGCTGTCTATGGTCTCGGGACGGAAAATCAGAACCTGCCCGGATACATCACCATCGATCATCCAACCAGTGGCGACGGCGGTAGCCCGCAGCATTACGGCAGCGCGTACCTTCCCGCGATCACCCAAGGCACGAACCTCGATCTTCCCGGTACCAAGGGCGCTGCCGCTTCACTGCGCAATCTGCAAGACCAATCCATCGACGCCAAAGCCCAGCGCGACCAGCTCGACTTTGTCCGCCGAATGAATCAGCGACATCTGCGGGCCTCGGAAAACGACTCGCAGATGGAAGGCATGATCCAGTCTTTCGAACTCGCCTTCCGCATGCAGACCGAAGCACCGGATCTGTTCAGGTTCGACAATGAATCGGAAGCCACGAAGAAGCTCTATGGCATCGATGGCTCCGGCACGGACCATTTCGGCCGCCAATGCCTGCTGGCGCGGCGCTTCGCCGAAGCCGGCGTTCGTTTCATCGAGGTGACCTCCGGTGGCTGGGACCACCACGGCAGCATCCGATCAGCACTTCCGCGCAGCGCTGCTGGCGTCGATAAGGCCGTGGCAGGCCTCATAACTGATCTCAAAGCCCGCGGCCTCTTCGATGAAACCCTCATTGTCTGGACTGGTGAATTCGGCCGTACTCCTTACGAACAAGACCTTCAAAACGGCAAAGGAAACCTCAATACCTATGGCCGTGGTCACAACCCTTTCGGCTTCACAACCCTGATGGCCGGCGGGGGAATCAAGGGTGGAGTCGTTCACGGCCAAACCGACGAGTATGGTTATCGCGCGGTCAAAGACAAAGTCCACCTCCACGATCTCCACGCCACAATTCTTCATCAGCTCGGCATCAATCACGAGAATTTGACCTACCGTCACGCGGGAAGGGATTTCAGGCTCACGGATGTTTATGGCGAAGTGGTTAAGGGCGTGTTGGCATGAGACTGTGAACGCTTAACGGTAACGGAGAGTGTCCAATTCCGCGATCATTCGCAAAGCCACACTGGAGCATGCCTCGTGTCTCTTGGAGATCTATCGACCGTATATTGAGCATACAGCCGTTTCGTTCGAATTGACCGTTCCAACCGTCGAGGAGTTCGCTCAACGGATTGCGGTTGCACTGGAAACCAAGGATTGGCTCGTTGCTGAGATTTGCGGGGAAGCGGTTGGTTTTGCTTACGGTGCGGCTCATCGGACAAGGGCGGCTTATCGTCACTCGGTGGAGACATCCGTATATGTCCGTCAGGATGTTCACCGTAGAGGCGTGGCGCGCACCCTTTACACGCAACTGCTGGAGAATCTCAGCTCGCTCGGCTTCGCCAATGCCTACGCGGGGATCGCGCTTCCCAATGACGCCAGCAAGGGCTTTCATCTGGGCATGGGATTTCAGTCCATCGGCGTCTTTCCACGGGTAGGGCGCAAATTCGGGCGCTGGCACGATGTGGAATGGCTCCACAAGCAACTGCGGGTTGACGTATCGGACGAATGCTGACTGGGTGGCGGCTCGAGTGGTGATGAATGGCGTGTCAGACTTGCGGGTTGTGCTGTTCTCGGGTTTGATCGCAGAATGAAGCACTCACTGGTGTCATTCACCCGATTCGCACTCGTCACTGCAGTCGTTTTGTTGGGGAACTCTGCTCGGGCGGAGGACAAGGAGAAGTCAAAGCCGGTTGAGTTGGAACTGATCAAGGCATCAATTGGCGTATGGGATGCAGCATGCGAGGTGTGGCCGCAGGGCCGGGACAAGGAGTCGGTCAAGCTCAAGGGCGTGGAAACGAATCGTGCTTATGGTGAATACTGGCTGGCGTCCGATTTCGAATCCGAATTTATGGGCCAGGTGTCAAAGGTGCATTCAATTGTTGGCTACGATTTGAACCAGGGCAAGTTGGTGGGCAAGATCATCGACCATGGTCCTTACATGGCGACCATGACGGGGGATTACGATCAGAAAGCCAAGACGATCACGTGGACGACAAAGGTCAAGACGTCCTCGGGAAAGCCCATGGAACAGAAAACGACTGTCACGCTGAAGAGTGCGGATAAGCGACTGCTTGTATTATCGATGCTCAATCAGAACACGAAGAAATTTTCTGAGTTTATGCGGATCACCTACACACGGAGGAAGTAGCCGCCCGTTTGTGTTTTTCCGTGGGCTGAATCAAGCGATCATGGACAAGAGATATGTCCGAAAGTTGTGGACGAGCGGCTGAAATTATTTCAGTCAGATATTCACAGTCATGCCGATGTCGTCCTGCAGAACCGCAAGTTCGCCGTAGCCATTGTTTATCTCGGAGAGGGCAAGAGACGGCTGCGAAACAACGGTCGATCTTCGATCGTGGAGAATCGACCTGAGGTTACTCGTGCATTGGAACGGCGATTGAATCATTCCGTCTGCAACCTCCGCCAGGAGCGCCGAGCATTGCTCGGCATAGGTTGGCATTGCCGATGGTGCCCGCTCAGGCTTTTCAGGGTTTTTTGGTGGCTCTGAAATAGCTCCCAACGACAAACCCTTTGAAAATGCCGGAGCGAGCACCATTGGATTGTGGGGGCGTGCCGGCCAGTGCCCGGCGCTCCGGTTTTCGAATAGACTTCGGTGAGAGTGGCTTGATCTGGAATTACCTTTTTCTATTGGTTCACTTCGCGGCAATAATCGCGGTCATGAAACGATTCATTCTCTGTGCGTTCGTTGTGGCGTTGCTTTGGCCGATTAAGATTCCCGGTCAGTCGAAGAAAGCCAAGAAGGCCCGCAAACCGCGCGTTGAGAAATACGACGCTGCCGTCCCCAAGCCTACCTTGTCCGGCGTTTGCTATGGGAAACACGAGCGACACATTCTGGATTTCTGGAAAGCTGATTCAGACAAGCCGACGCCGGTGGCGTTCGTGATTCACGGAGGCGGTTGGCAGGGAGGATCGAAGGAGCGATTGCAGCGCTTTGCTGACGCGCCGAAGTTGTTAAAGGCCGGTATCTCGGTGGTGGCAATTAATTACCGCTATGTAAAACAGGCGGTGGAGCAGGGGATCAAGCCACCCGTGAAGGCACCATTGCATGACGCGGCTCGGGCCTTGCAGTTCGTCCGCAGCAAGGCGAAGGAATGGAATATTGATAAGAGACGGATTGGCGCGGCCGGTGGATCTGCAGGAGCGTGTTCGAGTCTCTGGTTGGCGTTTCACGATGATCTGGC
>PBAL01000009.1 GCA_002715965.1 Verrucomicrobiales bacterium
GACCCTGGGACGCAGCGGATCAATCGGGTTGCAGGTCCATGGCGGGAAGGGATGGCCCAAAGGCGCGGTGGTGCGTTGGAAGAATATCCGCGTGAGTGAGTTGTGATGCAGTGTCGGTGACGCAACTTCCTCTCCGAGACTTGAGAAGCAACGAACAAGCGCCCGGATGGACGGGGATTCAAGCCGACCGGACTAAGAAAACGATCTCAAGTTCTGGGTAATTGGTGAATTGTGTGTGTGATGTGGTATGAAAGTCGGACCTGATCGAGATGTTGATCATAACAGCGTGTTACTCAGTGCCAGGCTCTGGTGGGTAGGGCTCTTATCCCTGCTGACCGGCATGGTAATTGGGATTGCGGGGTATACCACTTGGTTTGTTCAGAAGAGTGAATCGCACAATTCTCCGAAGCTCAGACTCCAGGTCCCGCCCGACGACGTCCTGAACAATCTAGCCAAGGCCCTGAATGGTCTGTACGGATCCGATGGCACGTACCCCAGACTGAACTGCGGTCCCTGCGGTCCATTTGCCTTGGAGTTTCAACAGGCGTGGAACCATCGATTCATGGACCGGGTGCATCTCTCGTATATAATGACCGCAGACCACACACATTGCTATCATGTTCTCCTGAAACTGCCGGACGGCAGATACTACGACGGTGGAAATGGTGTAATGCATGCGTCCCAAGCCGTCAGCTTGTATCCGAACAGTGTAATAGATGATCGATCGGAATTCGACTTGCAACTTCTCCACCACCGCACTGGTGGATTGAACCGCCCTTACCCCCTTTGTCCAAACTATGATCACGATACGGTCCGGACTCTGATTATACGTCACTTGGATGGCACATGATGCACCCCCTCGATTACTGGGTGGCGAATTCGAGATGTTCGGCGCCCAGAAGGTTTCGGATACGCTTTCTTTGTTCAATCTAATCGCACCGCGATCTTCGCGCGCAGTTCTTTGACCAGAGCCGGATTCTCCCCGGCGATGTTATTTGTTTCGCCTGCATTGGTTCGGTGATCGTAAAGTTCCGAGTAGCCGTCTTTGTGCGCGATGAGGCGATGTGTTGAGGTGCGAACAGTCCTTGCGTTGCGCCGGTAGGCAAAGGCGTCATGTCCGGGGGCGTTGGGGTTCTTCAAGATCGGTACGAGCGAGACGCCTTGGGCGTGTTCGGGTTTCTTCAGCCCTGCGAGTTCGCACAGGGTTGGAAAGATATCGAGCGTTTCAACCATCGAGGTGGTGGGTTTGCCGGCCTGCTTGATGCCGGGGTGGTGAATAATGAGGGGGGAATGAAGGGATTCTTCAAATAGTGCGTGCTTGCCCCAGATGGAATGTTCGCCCAGGTGCCAGCCATGGTCCCCCCATAGCAGGATGATGGTGTTCTCTTTTGCACCGATGAATTCGAGTTTCTCAATGAGCTTCCCAACCATCGCATCGGCGTAGGTGACACAGGCCGCGTAGTGTTTGCGGACTTCAATTGCGAACGCTGCGTCCGTATTCGGATTGCGGCCCCAGCGATTGTATTTCATGAACTCGCCTGAACCATGCCAGGTAGTCTTGCCGGACGGTCTGTGTGGGTGGGCGATGGTTGGGAGTTTGGCGTTCTTGTAGGGCTCAAGGTATTTGGCGGGAGCACCGAAGGGCAGATGAGGGCGAAGGATTCCCACGGCGAGGAAGAAGGGATTGTCTTTGTCTCGTCCGAGCAGATCCATCTGTTTCAGAGCCTCACGCAGCATGTATCCATCCGGGTAGTTTTGATCGGGACCTTCCGCGGCTTGCATGACGCCCATGTCCTTCGCGTTCTTGCGGATTTCACCGTGGGCAAGACCGTGCATCCATCCTCGAGGATGTTGCCAGGGGCCCGCGGGAAGGAGATGGCGATCCCATGAGTTTGGCATCTCGGGTGTATCCGTGTCGTTCCAATCCCTGCCGCCCCGGCCTCCCGGATGATGAGAGACTTTCCCGACGGAGACCGTCGTATAGCCGTGCTGCCGAAACCACGCTGGCATGCTCGGGGGAACCGAGTTCGGGTCCTTGGCCAGCTCCCTTGCGCGGGCAAACAACGCGCCATTGCTGGAACCGCCATAGCGTCCAGTCAGCAGCGTGTAACGAGACGCGCCACAGGTCGGAGCCTGAACGTAATGGCTGAAGAACGGCCGGCCGCTGGCCGCAAGTTTGTCGATGTTGGGTGACTTGATGTAGGACTTGCCGAAACAGGCCAGTTCAGGGCGGAGGTCATCGACGCAGATCAGAAGCACATTGGGTTTCCTGCCAGCAGATGCCACGACCGATGAAAGAACCAGCGTGAGTACCGTGAACGCGATGCGTATTCTGAACATCTGTTTTGCTTAGCGAGCGCGTGGGGGATTGGCACGGAAAATCGTGTCTGACTAAAAGTGGTTTCGGTAGCAAAAGACGTCTCAATTGAAACCGTAAGTTTTCTCCGTCACCCTCCCTCCCTCTCCCGGCGGGAGAGGGAGGGAGAACGCATCAAGAACCAGCTGATCTGACTGCCGTCATTTGCGGGTTTCTCATAGCGTAATCCCCAGTTGCCATAACTTTATCCACACTCGGAAAATGTCCTCCCCGGCCTTGTGTTCGCGGGAGCGGGCGACTAGCTTTCGCGCATGTCAATCCGGGCGGTAGTTGCTGTTTTTATCCTGGCGGGGCTCTGCCTGAGTCCGGCGGATCAAATTCGCTTGAAGGAATCGGGAACGCTCAGTGGCAAGATTCTTACGGAGAAAGCTGACCGGGTGTTCATCGATGTCGGCTATACGGTTTTGGACGTTCCGCGGAAATCGATTCTGGAAATCACGAAGGGCGACGCACCGAAGGCTTCAAAGAACAAGGCGAAGGCGGTCAAAAAGGGGATCTACTACACAGGTGGAGGCCGTAGGGAAGATGGTTCTGTCCGCGAACTGGTGACCGAACTGGGCGCGTCCGTCGTGCAGGTCAAGTCACCGGGGGGTATCGGTTCCGGTTTCTTCATCAACCAGGATGGCGACCTGATTACCAACTTCCACGTGATCGAGGGCGAGTCACGGATCACGGTAGAGGTTTATCACATGCGGGATGGGCGACTGGAACGGAAGAGCTATCCTGATGTAAAGATTGTGGCCTTGAACAAGTTTGCAGATCTCGCGCTGTTGCGGATCGAGAAGGCGGCCCGCGAGAAGTTCGAATCCGTTCCGCTGGGAGATGTGAAGGAACTGAAGGTGGGCGAACGCGTCTTTGCCATCGGCAGTCCCTTGGGGCTGGAACGCACGGTCACGCAGGGAATTATCAGCACGAAGACCCGGCTCATGACCGGCTCGCTCTACCTGCAGACCACCGCGCAGATCAATCCCGGTAATAGTGGCGGTCCGTTGTTCAATCTCCGAGGCGAAGTGGTTGGAGTGACCAATATGAAGATCACCAGCGGTGAAGGACTGGGCTTTGCCATCCCGGTTGAGAAAGTGAAATACTTCCTCGATTACAGCGACGCCTTTGCCTACGACAACGACAATCCCAGCAATGGATACCGTTATCTTGCACCACCCAGCCGGGGGAAGGCCGTCAAGAATGCCGAAGCAAAACGGAAGAAATCCGCCAAACCATCCGCCAAGTAATTTGAAACACTCTCTGTTCGCGTAGGTCAATACCAGAACCCAAACCAGCACACTGTGGAATCACGCTTTATGAAAACTCGATGCATCTCCCTTTTTGCGATCGCACTGATCGCCATTACCAGCCTGCAGGCAAATGCCGCGCACCGACCTGAGAATCTGCTGCCCAACGACACGCTCTTCGTTGTCAGTGTGCCGGACATGGATGAGGCAATTTCCAAATTCAAGGAAGCCAGTGGCTACCGCTTTTTCAACGAACCCTTCATGCAGCCAATCATTCAGAAGGCGAAGCAGGATCTGATGCCGGAGTTCACCAAGACCTTTGGCGAGGAAGACGCCAAGGAATTCTTCGATTTCATCAAGACGGTCAAAGGGCAGTTCACTTTCGCGATTTACGGTTCGCCGATGAAAATCATGGAGGACGACAAACCGCAATTCGTGGTGATCTGGGATGCGAAGGACAAAGCGGCCGAAGCACGTAAGAGCATCGAGAAATCCATCAAGAAAATCGAAACCACCCGCATCGTGAATGAGAAGGTCCCCGGTGGAGAAATCATGCAATTGATTCCAAAAGACGCGGACAAGGCCTTCTTTGGGTTTTCAGATTCGATTGTCGTGCTGAGCCCTGGCAAGAAGGGGGTTCAGGACGTGATTCGCCGGGCGAAAGGGGATCTTGGAAACTCCTTGCAGGAAAATCCGATTTTCCGCGCCGATAACTCGCGCATCATGCGCAACTCGCAATTCATCGCCTGGCTCAATCTCGATGTCATCGTGGACGCAGCGGTCAAGATCATGACCGCGGACCGCAAGGACGGCGCAGCGGACACCACCAATCCCTTCGCTGCAGCAATGGACCCAGCGCAGTTTTTCAGCGCCCTCGGGCTTCGTGCGTTGAAGAGCATCGCCCTCGGTATGAAATATGACAGCAATGGCTCGGAAGTGGACCTGTTCCTGAAAGCGCCGAAGTCGATGCGCAAAGGAATCATCAGCCTGTTGGACACGGAGCAGAAGAGTTCAGCGCCTCCGCGATTCGTTTCTGCCGATGTGGCCAAGTTTTCACGCTGGAGAAAGAATGCCCGGGAACTGATCGAGTCGATTGAGAACACAGTGCGCGAGGCGAGCCCGATGATGGCCGGCTTATTCTCGATGATGATCGACAACGCAGGCAAGGCGAACAATCCGGGCTTTGATTTTCGTCGGGAGTTTATCGGCAACCTGGGCGACGACATTATCCAGATCGTCCACGCTCCGCGTGCGTTTACGCTCGATGCCCTTTCTTCACCTCCCAGTCTTTACCTCCTCGGTTCCGGCAATGCACAGGCATTGCTGGACGCTGCCAAGGCTGCCCAAAGCGGCATGGGCGTGCCCGGCGGGCCGGGGGTGAAGGAAGAAGAGATCCAGGGCAATCGCGTTCTGGTCATGCCGGCCGGTGTGAAACCGAACCTCGGCGGAGGGAAGCCCGAGCCGAAGTTTATGTATCTCACCGCGGCTCGTGGATATCTCGCAATCGCGACTGAGCGCGACCTGCTTGAGGACTTCATTCGCGGTGGCCGCAAGGGTGGTGCTCTGGCAGAGTCACCAGAATTTCGTTCGCTGGCTGAACGCGCAGGCGGTTTGGATACCGGTTGGCTCTTCTACGAAAACCCCGGACAGACCATCGAACCCATCCTGAGTGCACTGAAGAAGGATCCGGATAGCTGGCAGTCTCTCTTTGGAGGCAATCCCTTCAAGGTGATGAGCATTGATGTCGGCGATGATGGAGGTGCGAAGAAAAAGAGTGCAGCGGAACGGCAAAAGATGGTGACCGACTACATCAAGCTGCTGCCCAGCTACGAACAGATCCGCAAATACATGGTGAACACCATCGGCACGGTCTCGCTCGATGCGGAAGGGGTGTTGCTCAAGGTGGTCTCACCGGACGCCAAGAACTAGGCGGAGAGACAATCACGGTTTCGAATCCGAATTGCGATCGGCCTTCCGAGGCCGGTCGCATTTTTTTGTGAATCCATTTTTTGATGGCGAAAACCAGGCTCAAGGCTGAGAGTCATACCGATGCTTGCACACACAGATCGCGTTTCCTGACTCATGGATTGGCTGGTTGATTGTCATTTTCATCCCTGCTTCCTTTCGCGCCGGCATACACGCCGGTGGAAGAAGTGCCTTCGGATGCTCGACAAGTTCAACGGGCTTGGGATTCACGCGGCCATCGTGACCGAGCATGCATGGCGAAATGCCGAAGGGGCCTTCAATCTCATCCACCGCGCGAATCAGGAAACCGGTTCGTCGATCCTCCTGATTCCCGGCATTGAAGCTTTCAGCGACGAAGGCGTGGATCTTATCGTTTATGGCCGCGATCTGGACTTCTTTGAAAAGGCGAACAAGCTTGGAATCACCCAGCCTCGCAAATATCGATTGCTGGATTTGATTCAGGTCGTGGAAGCCGAGTCCACCCTTCAATGTTACCTGCCGCATCCGCGTGGGCTCTCCAAGACCTCCGTGTTTGTGAACAAGAACACCCGTGATCTGGAAATCCTGCTCGATCGCTTCGAGAAGGTGAACGGCTCGTTCTTTCCGCTGCAACACAAGTTTCGTTACATCACGAAACCGTTCCCAAAATTTGCGGAGCGATTGCAGGAGGCATACCACTACCGGCACGACGATACGCAGTTGATCTTTGCCGGGAGCGATGCCCATCGCCCCATGGATTTGAACCGCCAATTCTGCCTCACCATTCAGGTTGATCGGATACCAACCCGGGTCGAGGAGGCGTTTGATCTGCTGAATCAACCGCACGGGCGGTCGTGGAGCGATCACACGCACAAGACCAGACTCAGCACGATTGCGACGCAATCGTGCATCACCTTCTGCGAGTTTCTGATCAAGCAGAAGAAACTTCGGCTGTCTTGAACTACTTCGGAGAAAACGAACGGGAGACGCAGCGTCGTTTTGCGCTTTTTCGGACGCGGGTCAGCATGCCGTTGCTCGTCTGGTTGGACAAAAGGGGATGCACTTCCACCGAGATCACCTTGCTCAGCGCCTTGTGCGGCTTGCTGTTTGGGTTGTCGGTGATCTTCTCGCTGAAAGTCGCGATCGCCTTCTTCCTGCTCCACCTGCTGGCTGACTCGCTCGACGGTTCGCTTGCACGATTTCAGAAGTCCGAATCCGAGCATGGTGCTTTCTTCGATATCATCACCGATCACATTGCACTGGTAACAATCTGTGCCGTTCCGTTCGCCGGCGATGGCCGGAATCCCTGGGTGTTTCCGGTGTATGGATTCAGCTACGTGTTGATGATCACGCTGATCACCTACGGCAACTCCATGGGCCTGAAGCTGCACCTGGTAATCCGCACGAAGTACATATTCTTCATCATGGCCGCTGTGCATATGTTGACGCCGATCGGTCAGGCGTGGTTCGTTGCGACGCAGGTGTTCATTGCCTGCAACGCGCTCGTGATTACGGCGACGGTGGTTGTGATGTTCAGAGGGTATGTTCGTCCGCGTCTCTTTTTCTTTGCAATGATGGCCTTGCCTGTGGCCGTGTTCGCATTCCTGCTTGCGCAAAAGCTGGGATACATCGGTCAATAAGGAACCAACTCGGTAGCCCAATGCGAATCGAACTCGTCAATACCGGAAGTGAATTATTGCTCGGCCGTGTCCTCAACACCCACCAGCAATGGATCTGCCGGCAACTTGCAGATGCGGGTTATGAGGTAACGCGCCAGGTGGCGATTGCAGACACCGGTCCGGCGATCTGCGAGGGAACGAAGGAAGCACTCTCACGTTCGGATCTGGTCATCGTCACGGGAGGGCTTGGGCCCACGGCTGACGATATCACCCGGGACAAGATTGCCGAATTGTTGGAATGCGAGTTGAGAGAAGATGCAGGAACGGTTGAACGAATTCGCGAGTTCTTCGCACGCAGAAAGCGGCCAATGCCAGAGCGTACCCGCATTCAGGCAATGATTCCTGAAACTGCTGAAATTATCACCAACCACCATGGAACAGCGCCGGGGCTGTTGATCGACATCAATCCGAATCGATTCGGAGGGGGAATTCCTCCCGCCTGTCTCATCATGTTGCCTGGACCTCCACGAGAACTGCGCCCGATGTTTGTGGAACAGGTGCTCCCAATCATCCGTGATCGTTTTCCCCTCGGGGCTGAATTCGCCTGCCGCACTTTGAAATCGACCGGGGTGGGGGAGTCGCTCATGGAAGAATGGCTTTTGGAGCCGCTCCGGGAATTGGAGAAACGAGGTTTGGTGGTTGGATTCTGTGCTCGAACAGGTGAAGTGGATGTGCGACTTGTGGCTTCCGGGCCTGATTCCACCGGGATTGTGTCCGAGGCGGTGCAAATTGCGCTTTCTGTCGCGGGTGAACACATCTACGGCTCTGAGGACGAAAAAATTGAAGAGGTGGTGGTTCGCTTGTTGAGTGAACGGAACGAGACAGTCGCCTTGGCTGAATCCTGTACTGGCGGATACATCGGACATCGCATCACCAACGTTTCCGGAGCATCGGCGGTTTTTCTGGCGTCGCATGTGACCTACAGCAACGAAGCCAAGCAACGCATGTTGGGGGTGAGTAAAGACACGCTGGCCGCGCATGGAGCGGTGAGTGAAGCCGTTGCGAAGGAGATGGCTGATGGCTGTCGTGAACGCTCTGGTGCGAATTACGCGATCGCCGTGACTGGAATTGCCGGTCCAACCGGGGGTACTGAAGACAAGCCGGTAGGGACTGTCTTTGTCGCCTTGGCGTCGAAGAAGGGAACCACTGTCTTCAAACGCATCAATTCGTTTGATCGTGAGACTTTCAAGTTTGTCACCGCGCAGCAAGGGCTTGAGTTGTTGCGCAAAGAGATTATGAACACGGGGTAATCAGACTCCGAAACAGAACATGAATAGACGAGAATTCCTCCTCAGCACTTCTGCTGCTCTGGCCGTGGCTCCCAATGCTCTGGCCAGAAGACCTAAGCGACCGAAGCTATTGTCCGAGCAGGGTTGCGGACGCGCGACCGGCTATGCGGAAGCCAACAAAATCGTCACTATTGGCGACCTGACGCACGTCACCTGGCTGGATTCCCCGTCGGAGGGATTTCGTGTGCGCATTGCCACCTTGAATCGGAAGACCAACGAGTGGTCGCGCACCTATACAGTGGGGGACGCGTTCGACAATCATGGAGGACCGGCCCTGACGGTGGATGCTGAGGGTTATCTTCACATTACCTATTACACGCATCATCATCCGTTTCGCTACCGTCGCTCCAAGCGGCCGAACGACGCCTCCGAGTGGGAAGAAGAGATGCAATTTGGCGATCGGCTCACGTACCCGACGATGCTGTGTGGGAGCGACGGCACGCTCTATTTCACCGCTCGTCGCAGCTATTCAGACCGTCCCTGGACGGTGGAGATGTGGAAGAAGCCCGCAGGCAAGGATTGGGAACAAGTGGGATCCATTATGTATTCCAGACATAAGGGATATGCCCACTTTCAGGAATCCCTCTGCTGGGGACCGGATCACAAGACGATCCACCTGTCCTGCCGATTCCATGAGCTTACGGACAAAGGCGCCTATGGCCGCTTCAACACGGTCGCCTACATGAAGAGTGAGGATTTCGGGAAGACCTGGAGACGTGCGAACGGGGATCTTATCGAAGGGTCAATTACGGCGGAGAAGATGGACGTCATCGATCGCGGGGGCGAAAACTTCAATCGCACCTTGAGGGTGGGTTGCATTGCAGCGGACAAGAATAATCAACCATGGATTCTCTACAGCGCCGTCGCGAAGAATCGTGGAAATGCACGCCTCACACGGGCAGACCCAAAGGGACAGTGGAACGCAACCGAGCTCGCGCCAAATCTCCCGCCGGCTTGGCGCAATTTCAATTTCATCATGGCAGGTGGGCTGGCCTTTGATTCGCGCGGAGAACTTCACGGTGTGGGGCAACTTCAGAATGGTGAACGAAACGAGAAGGAGTGGGGAGATCCGACGAACGAAATTGCAAAATTTCAGATGAGCAAGGAAGGCGCGTTTGAGTTTCGAGCGCTGAGTGAATTCGATTCGAAGACCTCGCACTGGCTGCCTTCCATCGAACGTCCAACTGGATTCAATCAGCTCAGGCACACTCCCGGTGTCATCTATACCGGCGGGCCGCCCGGGGGGAACAACAAGGAACTTCTGGCCAATCGCGTTTATTGGAATGCCTGATGGTCCTTTTGGATCGGTGATTGGCAGGACCTCCCGCCCTTTCTGTCTGGGAATTGTTTGTGCTTTGAGGCATTTACACCGGGCATATCAGGAGCCGCCCGATGGTTAAAGGAACGGTATTCCCGGACTCTTTTCGCGGTGGGTGAAGTGTGTCTTGTGCACTCAGCTTGAATCAGGAATTCTACGACGCCTATTCGACAAATCGAATTTTGGAGTGGTCTGCCTTGCGCCCGATGGAGTTTTCGAAGCGGCCAATTTGCCCCTGCGCGCGGCGCTCGTGAGCGTCAGCTCTGGCCGCGCATCCTTGTGGTCTCCTTCAATCCGACCGACGAACTCGCCGACGCCGCGTTGGAATCGGGGGGGCGACGGTCTCATCAGCAAGTCCGACATTCAGGATGAACTGAAGGATTACCTCGGGCGCTGGTTTGGTTGACAACCGGAGGTTGAATAGTCTACCTCGAATACGGAACAGCTCCGTATCCCGTCCGCGTCGCGTATTTGAAGAAGTATACCGCGGCGATGGAGACCATGATGAACAACAGGAAGGCCACCACCGCCGAAACCAGTTTCAGGTTTTTGACCTGACGCTCCGTCTTCTCCCGTTCTGCGGCCATTGCCTGGCGGAACATCATCTCGGTCTGCTTGGCCTGTGCGCTGGCAAACAACTCTTCACGTAGCACTCGTGAATACCACTGGTTCTCTTTTGCTCCGAAAGACTCAGGCATGGATTCTAGATCCTCGTCACTTGCCGGATCAAAGCCGTGTTCCTTCCAGAACATCAGGTCGTCCTGCAGCCACACACGGAGTAGCGCGTAGTTTCGGGCCAGCGTCTCAAAGCGTTCCCAGATCAGTTCACGAAGCTGGTCGGCAATGCCAAAATCCACAAACGCCTCGCTGTGAATCAATCCGTGTTCGCCGTCGCGCTTGAATCCGATCGCTGCGAGGATGGTGCCGTTGGCATCGTGGGCCACCTGAAACTCGGTCACCCGCTTGTCCAGTGCCTCCACCGGCAGGCGTTCTGTTTCCCAAAGCTCACGCAGCACTGGCAGATCATCCAGTGTGGCGCGTCGGGCAAAGTAGGCCAACTGTTCCATCCGCTGAAAATAGCGGGCCAGCGAAAATCGGTAAAGAGGTGAACGGCTGGATCAAGCAATCGACTGCGGAGTTTGCTGCTTGGATTTTCTCTGCCCTTCGCAATCCTCCAGTTGCACATGCACCGTTCACTGACACTGCTCCTTCTTTGCGCCTCCATTGTGGTCACTCAAGCCGCCACACAACCCAACATCGTTCTCATCATGGCGGACGATATGGGCTATTCGGATATTGGTTGCTACGGAAGCGAAATCCAAACGCCTCATCTTGACTCTCTTGCAGAGCGCGGGCTCCGCTTTACACAGTTCTACAATACATCCCGCTGTTGCCCGACCCGTGCGGCGCTGCTCACCGGCCTTTACTCGCATCAGGCCGGGATCGGGTTGATGACGGGTGATCGCGGCTGGGAAGCGTATCGAGGAGATTTGAACAAGCGCTGCGTCACGCTGGCCGAGGCACTTCGGTTGGAGGGGTATCGCAACTACATGTCTGGCAAATGGCATGTCACGCGTTTCACCAGCCCGAAAGGACCAAAGCACAATTGGCCACTCCAACGCGGTTTCGATCGCTTTTATGGAACCATCACCGGGGCCGGCAGTTTCTATGATCCCGCGTCGCTTTGCCGGGATAACACCTACATCACGCCGGAGAATGACGTGATGTATCAGGCTGAGGTTTACCACTATACCGATGCGATCAGCGACAACGCGGCAATGTATGTCCGCGATCACCAACGCGCACATCGGAACAAGCCATTCTTCATGTATGTGTCTTACACCAGCGCACATTGGCCGATGCACGCGCCTGAGGATTACGTCGCTGGATACAAGGGGAAATATGACGAGGGTTACCACGCGATTCGAAAGGCACGTTACGCGAAGTCGATTGAAGAAGGTGTGATCGAGAAGCGCTGGAAGATGTCCGCACCGGCATCTCAGTGGGAAAAGTTTCCGCACAAGGCCTGGGATATCCGCTGCATGGAGGTCTATGCCGCAATGGTTGAACAAATGGACGCGGGCATCGGCAAGATTGTCGATGCGTTGAAACAGGCCGGACAACTGGACAATACAATCGTGACTTATTTGCAGGACAACGGCGGCTGTGCGGAAGGTTACGGGCGTCGTGACAATTCAGACAAGATGGCGCGTTTTGATTTCAAACCCTTCGGCCCAAACGACCTGCAAACGAAGATTTGGCCTCCGATGCAGACGCGCGACGGTCGCTGGGTTCGGACCGGCCCGAGGACGATGCCGGGTGGAGAGGATACCTTCGTCGCCTACGGCCTGGGTTGGGCGAATGCATCGAACACTCCTTTTCGAGGTTACAAGCATGATGGCTATGAAGGAGGAATCAGCACGCCATTCATCGTTCATTGGCCGAAGGGAATTGCGAACAATCGGAACGGTAAACTGGTGCATGATCCCTCACACCTCATCGATCTCATGCCGACATTTCTGGCCGCAGCCGGTACTCGATATCCCAGGAAGCACGCCGGTGAGGATATCCAACCAATGGAAGGAATCAGCTTGCTCCCGGCATTCGCCGGCCAGTTGTTGCAACGCAAAGCACCGCTCGGTTTCGAGCACCACGGGAATCTTGCTCTTCGTGAAGGTCGTTGGAAGATCGTGTCCGCTTACCGCCGGGACAAGCCGACCAATTGGGAACTCTACGACATGGAAACCGATCGGTCTGAACTGCGCAATCTCGCGAAAGCACAACCGAAGCGATTACAGGCCATGATCGCAAAATGGCAAAGCTGGGCGGATCGCGTCGGTGTCCAGCCCTGGCCCTTCGAGAAGAAGAAAAACCGATAGCGCGGCCAGCATTTTGAAGTGAACCTGAGCGAGCAGATTCAACGATTTGGTAATCACTCAGTTTGTATCGTTACTAGGAGAGCCTTGTAGAACTTTTCGGCCTTCCTCTCATCATCGAAATCGAACTCCATTTCTGATGATGCAACACCCTCCTCGTCGCGTTCCTGTGCGTTCGGAAGGAAGACGATCACTCGAAATACCCTGCGGCCGGTCCTGTTGGTGGATGATTTGGAAAACCAACCGATCTCGGACTTGCACAGGACCAGTTTGAACTCATCAGATTCTTGCCGGGCTTGTTTCACGATTTCAACGAAGCGTCCGACCTGTGTCAGTTCCCACGCCTGCGTGGACGTGAGCGAGAAAAGCAGGAGACCCAATGCAATGAGTAATTTCATGACTTGAAGCTGGCGTCACCTGGATTGACGACGCAATGCCATGACTCCGTTCTGGCATTCGTCCCCTGTTGACGTACTTTCCATTCGTCCATGCGATTGAGTGCAATTGTCAGTTGTTTCACAACCCTGCTGAGCGCCATCTGCGCATTCGGCGCCACGCCACCGAAAGACGTTCGATTGACCTTCACGGGCCAGGAACGGCCGGGGGAAGATCCGGCGCTGAAAAAGTACGGGATGTACGAAGCCAGCGCACCGCGCGCCAAAAGCGGGGCATCGATGGATACAGTGCTGCCTCTGAAACTGAATCCAGGAGACAAGATTGCGTTCATTGGAAACGCCCTGCTGGATCGAGCGCGTGGCTTCGGATTCTTCGAGTCATTGCTTCAACAGGCTTTCCCAACGCACCAGCTGGTCGTGCGCAACCTCGCTTGGTCGGGTGATTCAATCCGCATCCAACCACGACCGCTTAATCTTGCCGATCTCGAGCAACACCTGACGTACGAGAAGATTGATGTCGTCTTTGTTGCATTCGGATTCAACGAATCGTTCGCGGGTGACGGGGGTTTGCCCGAGTTTAGGCGGACACTTGGGCATTACCTGGCGAAAATGAAAACCAGCCTATTCAACGGTCAAGAAGGCCCGCGCATCATCCTGCTCTCACCGATTGCCAACGAAGACATGGAACGTGTTGCCGCAGCCAGCATGAACAACAGGCGCATTCGTCTTTACGTCGATGCGATGCACGAGGTGGCGGTTCAATTGAAAGTAGGTTTTGCAGATGTGTTTACCGCAACCGAAGAAGCCATGAAGTCTCCCGGTTCGGATTTGACCTTCAATGGAATCCATATGGAGGCTGAAGGATATGAGCTGATGGCGAAGGAGATCTTTTCCCAGGTCTTCAGGCGCAAAGCACCGGAGGTCAAAGAATCCTTGAGAGCAGAGATAGTCGAGAAGGATCGCCAGTATTTCTACCGCTATCGCCCCTTGAACACCTATTACTACACCGGGGCACGAAGCAAGGAACACGGATACAATGATTTCCTACCAGCGATGCGCAACTTCGACCTCATGGTTTCAAATCGTTACGAACGCATATGGAAGATTGCGCAGGGGAAACCCGTTCCCAAGACCATTGATGATTCGAATTTGCCTCCAATGGGCAAGATATGGGAAGCGCGCGGCACGAACGCCTGGCTCAGCGCGGAGGAAGAACGGAAGCACTTCAAGATGGATCCAAGATTCGAAGTGAATCTTTTTGCGGGTGAAGAGCAGTTTCCAGAACTCGCCTGTCCGATCCAGATCCGTTGGGATTCCAAGGGACGCCTGTGGGTGAGTTGTTCCACGACCTATCCCCAACTCTTCCCGGGCCAGAAACCGAACGACAAACTGGTCATTTTCGAAGACACTGATGATGACGGGAAGGCGGACAAGTCGTCGGTCTTCGCGGATGATCTTTACATTCCGCTCGCGTTTGAGTTCGGCAACGGAGGGGTTTACGTCTCTGAACAACCTCACCTCACGTTCCTCAAGGACACCGATGGCGATGGGAAAGCGGACTTTCGCAAGACCGTCCTCACCGGCTTTGGCTGCGAGGATTCGCATCACGCCTTGCATGACTTCGTTTGGTCCCCGGATGGGGATCTTATCTTTCGTGAATCGATTTTCCATCATTCGCAAATCGAAACGCCTTACGGACCCTTACGGCAACAGAACAGCGGCTGGTTCCGCTATGATATCAAGACGGAAAGGCTGACGGCCTTCGGTTGTTACCCGAGCACCAATCCCTGGGGTGTGACATTCGATGACTGGGGACAGCATGTGGCGAGTCATCCGATCTTTGCATCTGCCTTCCATGCGCTTGATCCGGTCTACCCGGAACAGCATCCGAGGCCCGCGGGTCTTCCTGCCTATTCCGGTACCTGCGGTCATGACTTTATCGATTTCCCAACTTTCCCGAAATCCATGCGAGGCGGGTTTGCCAAGGCGCGTTACAAACCCACCAATCGCATTGAGTATCACGAATGGAACGAGACGGAATTCGGCTTGGAAGAGAAATACGTCAGCGACATCTTGTTTTCCTCCGACCTGAGTTTCATCCCCGTTGATCTTCGCTTCGGTCCGCGAGGCGCGCTCTATGTCTGCGATTGGTACAACCCCATCAAAAGTCACAACCAATACTCGCTCCGAGATCCGCGTCGCGACCGTAAGTCCGGCCGCATTTGGCGTATTACCGCAAAGGATGGCGTACTCGCTGATCCGCCAAACATCGCCGGCGCTTCGACCGATGAGTTGTTGCAGGTTCTGCTGGCACCTCATTACCGCTACCGCTACTGGGCGCGCCGTGAACTTCGCGAACGGAACCCGGATCAGGTGAAGAAGGCCCTGGATCGCTGGGTTCGAGAATTGGACGAGGAAGATTCAAGGCTTCTCCATCACCAGACCGAGGCCATCTGGGCGTATCGGGGGATTGGCCGGAGGAACGACGCTGTGCTGAAAGAACTGCTCGAATCCGACAACCACCACGCTCGCGCTGCGGCCACTCGCCAACTACGCTATTGGTGGAGTTCAGCGGATCCCAACTACGTCGCACTCGCGAAGGCTGCGACTGACACCAATGCATTGGTTCGGCTGGAGGCCGTCATTGCCGCATCATACATCGGCACGCCCGGTGCGCTGGAGGCAAGTGTTGCTGCGATTACCCAGCCGCACGCAAAGCACCTTACCTACGCAATGCGCACTTCGCTTGGCTCGCAAACGCTCAAGCGCCATTGGGACGGGAACGTGGCCTTCAATCGCGAACATCCGGAGCTCGCAGAATTCATGGCGGAATTCGACCGGCGCCAACGGCTGAAGCCGCGTCGGATCATCAGCGCGCAAGATGCGCAATTCGACACACAGAAAAACCTCAAGCGCGTGAAGATCAGCTGCATCAAGGAACGCATGCTTTATTCGCTGAATCGATTCGAAGTGAGTGCGGGGCAGCCCGTGCGCCTGGAGTTCATCAATCCGGACGCCACACCCCACAACCTTGTGATTGTCGAGCCCGGGGCGACGTTTGAAATTGGCATGGCCGCAAATGAAATGGCCAAGGACCCCGTGGCTGCAAAACGCGGGTTCATTCCGCGCTCGAAGAAGATTCTTCATCACACCCGCATGCTCACCGCGGAAGATGCGCAGGTCCTGCGTTTCAAGGCTCCTCAGAAGCCCGGAGTCTACCCCTATCTATGCACCTTTCCCGGACACTGGGTACTCATGAAGGGTGAGATGATCGTGAAGTAGGAAGCCAGTGGGCGCATCCCGCATCATTGCAGCGAGTGCCGGAGCATCCCGGCCTGACGCGCCAATACAAACTTGGACCCAAGCCGCGCTCTAGAAACAACTGCGCCCGGAAATTGATTCGGACTGTTGTTGCTTATTGGACGGATCCGTACATTAGAAAGACAATTTTCGGTGACGCGTTCTCCCTCACCCAATCCTCTCCCGCTGAGAGAGAGCAAATAGCGCGCACTCCGCTGTAAGAGAGTTTCTACGTGTCGCGACAAATTTACCGCTCATGGGCTCGCAAGCTCATCTGTCCACCATTACCCATAAACCACACCCTCGCACCCACCGGACAGCGTATTTCTTTCCTTGCTCACACCCATATCAGGGTCGAATCTCTTGATACACCGCCATGCTGAGTCTTGACCACCACAGCCGACGTAATTTCCTCAAGGTTGGAACCTTGGGACTGGGCGGATTGTCGCTGACTGATTTGATGGCCCTGCGTTCCTTTGGTTCATCAGGCAACAGGCTGTTAAAGGATAAGTCCGTCATTTTCCTCTTCATGCACGGTGGACCGTCTCAGTTTGAGACCTTCGATCCGAAGATGGACATGCCTTCGGACATCCGAAGCGCTACTGGTGAGATCCCAACGAGCATCCCCGGAATCACCTTTGGCTCCACGCTTCAGCGATTGTCGAAGCTTGCGGACAAGTTTTCGGTTGTTCGTTCTTTCTATACCGGCGATGGCCAACACGACATCAAGCCTATCATGTGCCGGCAGACCCTTGGCGCGAACATGGGTTCGCTGTACTCACGGATAGCGGGGCCGATTCGTCCCAGGTCGGCCATGCCTTCCAACGTCGCCCTTTATCCGCAGGCGGTGGATGAGAACACGATGCCCCCGATCCTGAACTTTGGGGATTTCAATTCGAGTGGTGACCTTGGTGTTGCCTATTCACCCTTCGTGCCCGGGGCCGGGTCCGGACTTCAGGCAGATATGAAGCTCAACCTGAAACCGGACCGGATCGATGATCGGAAGTCTCTGCTCGCCGGGATCGACGGCTGGCGCCGGATGATTGATACAGCCGGTGTGGTAGACGGCCTGAGCGAATTCCAGCAACAGGCATTCAGCACGCTACAGCGCGAGGTTCACCGGGCCTTTGATCTCTCGCACGAAGATCCTCGCCTCATCGCGAGATATGACACCGCGCCGTTGGTTCCGAAGAACTCGATCCGGAAAGTCTGGAAGAACCGCGAACGCTATGCCGACAACGCCGCCAGCCTGGGCAAGTTGATGCTGCTTGCGCGCAGGCTTTGCGAGCGGGACGTGGGCTTTGTGACGGTGACCACCAACTTTGTGTGGGACATGCACGCCGACCAGAACAATGCCACGATGCCGGAAGGAATGGGTTATGTCGGTCTGCCGTTTGATCATGCGATCTCCGCATTCATCGAGGATGTCGAATCGCGCGGTTTGCGAGACAAGATCCTGCTTGTCTGCTGCGGTGAAATGGGCCGGACCCCGCGCATCAATGCCCGTGGTGGGCGCGATCACTGGGGCGGGCTGGCTCCGTTGATGGTTTATGGTGGCGGCCTGAAGATGGGACGGGTGATTGGTCAATCCACTCGCGATGGGGGTGAGCCAGATTCGAATGGTTACAACATCAACAATCTGATGGCGACGATCATGCACACGCTTCTGGATGTCGGCGAAGTGAGGGTGGCCGACGGTTTGCCCCGCAAGCTGGTGGATGCCGTTGCCGGTGGGACACCGATCGATGAACTCATCTGAGGCAGTGAATTCCCGCGCCGAATTCGAGTCCGATACTCCTGATTTCCGGTGATGAGATTGAGCCTTGCCATCCTGCTCCTGTTTGCCTTCTCCGTTTCGAGTTCCGCGGCATCTCGGGTTCGAGCCGGTCTTCAGGCGTTCTATGATTTCCAAAATGCTGATGGCCAGATGGTGAAAGACCGATCAGGATTTGGTGAACCGTTGGACTTGCGCATCGCTGACGCCAAGGCCGTACGTCGCAAGAAAGGGAGCCTGACGATTTTTGGCGATACCGTGATCCATTCTGATCGGTCGGCCAAGAAGATCTCCAAGGCGGTCAAACAATCGGGCGCGATCACGATTGAAGCGTGGATTACTCCGGCAAATCGCTCACAGGATGGACCCGCTCGAATGGTTACGCTTTCCCGGAACAGCAACGAACGAAACTTCACCCTCGGGCAGGACGGCAGTCGGTATCAGGTTCGCTTTCGAACGCGCCAGACCAGCAACAACGGCATCCCCGAAACCGCATCAGACTCCCGCGTGGTGCAGAAGAAACTGCAGCACGTCGTTTACACCCGCGAGCGCTCGGGCCGAACAAAGATCTACATCGATTCCAAACAGGTGAAGCAAAGATACGTCGGCGCTCCGAACTCAAACTGGAACGAATCTTACCGACTCGCGCTTGGCAACGAACTGAGTGGTGGTCGTCCCTGGCGCGGAACCTATCGTCTTGTGGCGATTTACAGCCGTGCGCTGTCGCCAAAAGAAATCAGTCAGAACTTCAGGGCCGGTGCCGGTGCGGGCATTGGTCGCACAATCGCCGAGAAACCGAAAAAGGCGCCGGGCGAGATCCTGTTTGAGAACAAGATTGCGGCCATCCTCTCGCAACATTGCCTGGAATGCCACGACACAGCCACCAGCAAGGGAGACGTGGATTTGTCCCGCAAGACAGCTGCGATTGACGGCGACCTGATTGCGCCCGGTAATTCCCGCAAAAGCCTGGTTTGGGAAACGGTTGCGTCCGATGACATGCCCGAGAAACGTCCGGCTCTTTCAGCGGAGGAAAAAGAACTGCTTAAGAAGTGGATCGATGCTGGAGCTCATTGGACGACTGAGGTGATCGACCCGTCGATCTATGAGCACAAGTCCGAGGCGATTCAGGTTTTTGTCTAGCGCCTCACCGTTTCCGAGTATGTGGAGACGGTGAAGGCCACGTTCGGGATCGATATTGAGAAGGAAGCCAGGGAAATCCTGCCGAAGGATTTGCGTGCCGACGGTTTCAGCAATACGGCCTATAACCTGAACATCGATTTCAAGCACGTGGAAGCTTACGCCAGGCTTGCAGAACTGATTGTGCAGCGTCTGGATGTTCCGAAGTTCACTGCTCGCTTCAATCGCAGTCGGAAGCTGATCGACAAGGACAATCGCGCGCTGATCAACGAGATGGGCAAGTGGATTTTGCGCGGCCCACTCGAAGAACACGAAACGGTCGCCTACCGCGGTATCGCCACAACCGTAATGTCCAGCAAGGGTTCGTTCACCGAAGCCATGGGCCTGATCATCGAGGCGATGATTCAATCCCCCAGATTCATTTATCGCGTTGAGAAACAGCAGGGGGATGGGTTCGAACATCCGGTTGGTGAATACGAATTGGCTTCACGAATGAGCTATATCATTTGGGGCGCCCCCCCCGGACAGAACCTTGCTGCAAGCCGCCGAGAACGGTGAGCTTGCCGATCCTGACGGCGTCAAACGAGAGGCGGATCGAATGTTCCAAGATAGTCGTGCCGCGAAACGCGCCGAACAGTTTGTGTCAGAGTGGCTGAATCTCGGACGACTGGCGAACATGCAGCCGAATCCAACGAGATTCCCAAACTGGAGCCGTCAATTGGGGGATGACATGCGCCAAGAAACCCTGGCTTTCTTCAAGGACATCGCCTGGGAGCAAAAGCGCCCGCTTCACGATCTCCTGAACGCGCAGGTGACCTGGGTGACGCCCGGCTTGGCGAAGCACTACGGCATTCCCTCTCAGAGGGCGGGATTGAGTCGGGTCAGCGTTTCAAATGTTCCTGGACGTGGCGGACTCCTCACCCACGGAAGCATCCTGACGATTGGTGGTGATGAAGCGTCAATGGTTGCCCGGGGGTTGTTCGTGCTGCACGACCTGCTTCGGGGTGCCGTGAAGGATCCACCACCTTGCGTCGATACCACGCCCGTACCGACCAAGACCGGACTCACCCAACGCGGGATCGCCGAACAACGAATCGCCAACGTGAATTGCGGGGGATGTCACAGCAAATTTGAGCCCCTGGCGTTTGGCTTGGAGAAGTTCGATGGGATTGGCGCGTATCATGAGCGCGACGAACACGGGAACAAGTTGCGTGACGATGGAGGAATTCTCTTTCCCGGGACGGCCAACACGGTGCCGTATCAAAACTCTGCGGAATTGATGAACCTGCTCGCGGGAAGCGATCGCGTTCGAGAGTGTCTTACGTGGAAGGTGACCCAGTTCGCCCTGGGCCGGCCGTTGAGCGCTCGCGATGCGCCGGAGGTCGCCCGGATTCACAAGCAGGCACAAGGACAGGGTGGGGCGTACACGAGTCTGATCACCGCGATTATTCTGAGCGACTTGGTCCAGTACACACGCACGGAGGTTGCCGGCACGAACTGAAGGCCTTGCAAGCCAATCACAGCTGTGAAAATCTTAATGATAGAAAGCGAAGAACGAACATGATTTTGGATTCCAAGAAATCGATTCGGCTGAACCGTCGCACGATGCTCAAGGGACTGGGTGGCGCCGTCGTAGGCCTTCCCCTGCTTGAGGAGATGGTCGCTCCGGCGATGGCTGCCAAGGCGGACGAAGTTCCCGTTCGCGCATTCAATGTCTTCTTCGGGCTTGGTATTCCCGCCCCCCTGCAGGCCGAAGGCTTCTCCGATGTGCTGCGCCCGCTCGAGCCGCTTAAGGACAAACTCCTCATCATGCGCAACGTCGATCACGTGCGCGCGGATGAGAAGGGAATCAACGCGCATTTCGACGGGGCATCAGCGTCATTCACCGCGGAAGGTCCGGATGGAGAAGCCAAGTCCGGCGGTCCTTCCATCGACCAGATGGTGCGCCATGCTCACTATGCAAAAGGCCTGCCTTCCGGAATGGTACCCACGCTGGTGGCTGGGACGTTCTTTCGCCGGAGCCGGGTCAGCCGCTATGTGCACAGCTACAATCTCGACGGGACGGTCGCTGGGTCCATGCAGGAACGGCCTCGTGATGTATTCGAGCGCGTATTTGGAACGATCGATACCGGTAAGAATCCACGTCGCAGCAGACTGAAGCGCAGCGTTCTGGATACGATGGTCGATCAGTATCGTCACTTCACCGGGGCAAATTCCCCTCTGGGTTCCGCTTCCAAGGCGCGTGTGAAAGATCACCTGGATCGCATCCGCGAATACGAGCAGCGTGCTTATGGCATGAGCGAATTGAAAGCCGGTGCGCCAGCAATGCCTCCGCGTTCCGAGTTGCTGCATGGCGGCCCCGCTGATCCGGGCGGAGAAGGCATTGATATGGACCTCGATGACCTGACCAAGGAATGGCGCCTGCTCGCGGATCTCTACGCATTGGCGATCGAAATGGATCGCGTGCGATTCGGTGCATTGACCTTCCTGGCCGCCGGGGAACGACTGCGAATCACTGGTGACTACAAACTCAATGGTGAACTGATCTACTCCTTCAACGACGCGAAAGATCAGAATGCGACCGGCTCAAAAGGATGCAGCCATGAGTGGTGGCACAAATTCGGCGAGAAAAAGAAGAACACCCAGTTGCGTGCCCATGCGCAGATGAAACTCCGCGAAATTGCCCACTTCCTCAACCGATTGGATCAGAGCAAGGAAGCCAACGGTCGCAGCATCTTGGAAAATTCAATGATCACCGTCTCCACTGAATCCGGTGACGGTCGGCATTCCGACGTGAAACGGGAACTGTCTGGCGTATTCCACTGCATCACCGGCGCGAACGGTCGTTTCAAGACCGGTCAGATCATGGATGTGAAGTCCGAGGGCATCGACGTTTACAACACGATGCTCAGCGCCATGAATGCGAAGCACATCGGTCCGGCAAAGCGGGAACATCGGTCTGTCGATAAGATCCGGGCCTGACATTCGGTAGCACAGCCTCTTCGATCTATGGATTGGGTCCAGCTTCACCTCGCGCTGAATCACGTTCCCGTCATTGGTTCGCTTTTCGTCGGGTTGCTCCTTCTGCACGGAATGCTCAAGAAGAGCGACGAAGTGATCCGGCTCAGTTTGTGGTGGTTGGTGGTCCTGATGTTGGTATCGATTCCCATCAAGTTCACCGGCGATTTTGCCAATGACGCGATGGGTGAAGGAATAGAAGCGGAATTGGTGACCGCTCACGAGAAAGCTGCTGATCAGGCCACAACTGCCATCTTCCTGGCGGGAATTGCGGCTGGTGTCGCCTTGTTCAAGGGCAGGGGAGGAAAACCGATTCCTCACTGGGGACCGATCGCCTCGTTGATCCTCATCCTGATCTCCTTCGCGATGATGGCGCGGACTGCGAACCTGGGAGGCCAGATCAAACACCCGGAGATCCGGGCCAATCAGTCGGCGTAGGCCTTTCCTTCCTTGAAATGCTGACGGCAGACGGACATGTACCGTTCGTTCCCGCCGATCTCGATCTGCTCCCCTTCGCGCACGGGAGTTCCATCGGCTCCCACACGGAGCACCATCGTGGCCTTGCGCCCGCAGTGACAGATCGTCTTGATCTCGACGAAGTTGTCCGCAAACGCAAACAGCGCCTCGCTGCCAGGAAACAGCTTCCCCTGAAAATCCGTGCGCAATCCGTATGCGAGCACCGGGATGTTCAAGTCATCGCAAACGTCAGTCAATTGCCGCACCTGGTCTTCACTCAGGAACTGCGCCTCGTCCACCAACACACAGGCGATCTCATACTTCGTCCGGATGGACTGCGTAATCTCCAGCAGATTATCCTCGCGCTCAAATTTCACGGCCTCGGCGTCCAGTCCAATCCGGGAGCTGACCTTGGTGATGTGATCGCGGTCGTCGAGTGCAGGCTTGAGCACCAACGTGTTCATGCCCCGTTCCTTGTAATTGTAGCTGGACTGGAGCAGTACCGTCGACTTGCCGGCGTTCATTGCCGAATAATAGAAGTAGAACTGCGCCATGCCCAAATGTGCGCAGCGGGACGGGGTGGGGTAAAGGGGAAGTTGTTCAGCGAATGCCCATGTCAGTCCGATCAGTCGGATTCGACGGATAAGCTATTTGCCAATTCCTCGCTCGCTGTTCCGCACGAAGGCAATGACATGAGCGACCTCCGGGAGTTTTTCCACTTCCGATTCGATCCGCTCGAGGGCGTTGGAAATGGTTAGCTTTTCCCGAAAAAGCAGTTTGAAGGCCTGTTTGAGGGCGGCTTGGGATTCGTCGGAGATGCCATTGCGACGAAGGCCTTCCTTGTTCAAGGTCTTGGTGGAGGCTGGGTTGCCGTCGGCGAGCATGTAGGGCGGCACATCTTGAACGACCTTGGAGCAGCCGCCGATAATGGCCATGGTGCCGATGCGGCAGAATTGATGCACGGCCGCCAGTCCGCCGATGATGGCGCGGTCTTCCACGGTAACGTGGCCGGCGAGGGTGCCGACATTGGACATGATGATGTGATTGCCGAGTTGGCAATCATGCGCAATGTGGCAGTAGGCGAGGATGTTGTTGTTGGAGCCGATGACGGTTGCGTCACCGTCGCTGGTGGCGCTGTGAACCGTGACGTTTTCACGGAAGGTGTTGTTGTCGCCGATGCGGGTATGGGTGGTGCCACCTTTCCATTTCAAGTCCTGGGTCTTCAGTCCGATCGCGGCAAACGGGAAGAATTCGTTGCGGGCGCCAAGTTGAGTATGGCCGTCGACGACTACGTGGGAGTGCAAGTTGCATTCGTCACCGAGTTGAACATGTTCGCCGATGACGCAATAGGGACCGATCTGGCAGCCGGTTCCGAGTTGCGCTTTTTCGTGGACGACGGCGGAGGGATGAATGCTGGTCTCGCTCATCAACGATCGATCAGCATGAAGGTCACGTCTGCCTGGCTGACTTCCTCGCCATCGACGGAGCAAATGCCCTTGGCCTTGCCAATGCCGCGTCGGTTCTTGAGGAGTTCGACGTCGATCTGCAGCACGGCGCCCGGGAGAACGGGTTTGCGCCATTTCACTTTTTCGGCGGACATGAAGTAGGCCAGTTTGCCGAAGTTTTCGGCCTGCTTGAGCATGAGGATTCCGGCGACCTGGGCAATGGCTTCGAGCTGAAGCACGCCCGGCATGATCGGGTGTTCGGGAAAGTGTCCCTGGAAGAAGGGCTCGTTGATCGTCACCATCTTTTGGGCGGTGATCTTGTTGCCGTCGATCCGCGTCACCTTGTCCACCATCAGGAAAGGGTAGCGGTGGGGCAGGATCTTCATGATCTGCTCGATGTCGAGGGTCATGCCATCCTGAATCAGGCCTTCCTCCGGCGGCTTTTCAGGCTCAGGAGTCTTGGCGGCTTTGGGCTTTGGCTTCGAGGCAGGGGGAGGGGAGAACGTGTTCACTTTCTCTTGGGGTTTGCGCATTAGGGCCGATAGCCGGCGCGTTAATTCGGCATTGGCCGAGTGACTGGGACGCACAGCTGAGATGTGTGCGAGCAATGGTTTTCCGAGCAGGGCAATGTCGCCGAGGATGTCCAACATCTTATGCCGGACAAACTCTTCGTTATAGCGCAGGGGTTCGTTGGTGAGAATGGCATCATCGCGGATAACGACCGCGTTTTCGAGGCTGCCTCCACGGATCAATCCGTTCGTGTAGAGGTGCTCAATTTCTTCGAAGAAGCAGAAGGTACGAGCGTGTGCCAATTCATTCGCCCAGCTGTCCGGGCTGATTTCGACTTCAAAGAATTCAGTCATGCGGCCGGAACCTCCCGCGCTGGTGCAGGTGATCTTGAGCTTGTCGTGTGGGAACACGCTCATTGACGTTTCGCCGGATTGAAATTCAAAGGGTTCGGCGACCTTGAAGTACTCACGCTGCTCGGCCTGGGCTTCCAATCCGGCCTCCTCAATCATCTTCAGATACTGTCGGGAGGAACCGTCTGCGATCGGTGGTTCGTTGGAGTCGAGTTCCACGATGGCGTTGTCGACTCCGCATCCATGAAACGTGGCCATGATGTGTTCCACGGTATGAAGCCGAATGTTGCCCTTGCCCAGAGTCGTGGAACGATTGGTGTCGACAATGTTGTCAACGATCGCGGGAATATCGGGCTTGCCGTCGAGATCGACGCGCCGAAAGCAGACGCCGGTGTTCTTGGGGGCAGGCAGAAAGGTCATGTTCACCGGGTTGCCGCTGTGAAGGCCGATTCCGGTGAAGGATACCGCTTGTTTCAAGGTTTGCTGCTGCTGCCGCACGGGCGCAGATTAAAACGATGGCGGGATTGTCACGCAACGGAATTCGGGAGATGGACCGATTTTCACAGACGGAGCGGTTGTGGATGTGAGCCGCTTCACCTACGCTCCCGAGTTGTGATAAGAACCTGTCAGATACTCCTCATTCTCTCGTTCACCGCGTCGGCCGTTTCCATTTCGGCAGCCAAAAAGAAGCCGGATGCCTCGCTTCTCACCTTGGATCGCATCTTCGTGAAGCGCGAGTTCAATGCCCGAGGGTACTCGCACCAGTGGCTGAAGGGTTCGGATTATACTCGCCTTGAAAATGCCGACGGTGGTGGGAAGAACATTGTTCGTTACCGTGGCGGCCGTGAGAAGGGTGAGGTGATGGTGCCCGCCACCGATCTGATTCCATCGGGTTCGACGACACCTCTTGAGATTGGGCGCTACAGCTGGTCAAAAGATCGTTCGCTCCTGTTGATTTACAACAATTCGAAACGGGTCTGGCGTACGAACAGCCGCGGGGATTACTGGCTCCTTGATCGTTCGAGCGGGGAGCTTCGCAAGTTGGGGGGGGATGCGCCCGCTTCCAGCCTGATGTTCGCCAAGATTTCACCGGACAACCGAAACGTCGCCTATGTCCGGGACAACGACATCTGGGTCGAAGACCTGATCCATCACAAGGTTTGCCGACTGACGGAAAAGGAAAACAACGGTGTGATCAATGGAACCTTCGATTGGGTATACGAAGAGGAGTTCGGCATCCGCGATGGTTTTCGTTGGAGTCCCAACGGAGAATCGATCGCTTTCTGGCAGATTGACGAAAATCCGGTACGCAAACACACGATGATTGACAACCTGGTCGGGCTCTATCCCAAGACGATCGAGTTTGGATACCCGAAGGTGGGACAGCAGAACGCGTATTGCCGCATCGGAGTCGTGAGCGTGAAGCACGCTGCGGTTCACTGGATCAATACTTCTTCAGATCTTCAGAACAACTACATCGCGAGGATGGATTGGGCTGACAATTCGGAATCCTTGTTGATTCAGAAACTGAATCGCTTGCAAAACACGAACGAGGTGATTCTGGCTACGGTGCATGGTGTAAAGTCCACCCAATTCGTGCCCCCCACCATTAACAGGACGGTTCGGCCTTTCCCGCGAGAGGCACGAACCTCCACGACAACTGGAAAGGAGGCGCCTGGTGAACATGTGATCCTGCTCGAGGGGGACAAGGCGTGGGTAAACGTCCGAGATGAAACGCACTGGATCAATGGCGGCAAGCAGTTCACCTGGACCAGTGAGCGGGACGGATGGCGACATATCTATCTGGTCAATCGTGATGGAGGAAAACCGACGCGCGTCAGCTCCGGGCATATGGATGTGATCCGCCTGTTGCACGTGGATGAGAAGGCGCAATTGATCTACTTCATCGCATCGCCAAAGAATCCGGCGGAACGCTACCTCTATGCCGTTGGAATCGATGGCAATAATCAGCGTCGAATCACTCCGGCATCAGAGAAGCGCGGCACGCACAGCTACAGCATTTCGCCGGACGGAAAACTCGCCTTCGTTACTTCGTCGAATGCCGATACGCCCCCGGTGACCATGCTGGTTTCGTTGCCAGAGCACAAACAGATCCGGGTGGTGGCGGACAACGATTCTCTCAAGAAGAAGGTCGCCAAGCTGAAGCATCGACCAGCCCAATTCATTTATGTCGATGTTGGGAAAAGGCAGAAGCTACACGCCCGATTGCTCAGCCCGCCAAACTTCGACAAGAAAAAGAAGTATCCGTTACTGGTCTACGTGTATGGCGAACCAGCCGGGAGCACGGTTCGGGACAGTTGGGGGCGTTCATCACACATGTGGCACATGATGTTGGCTCAGCAGGGATACTTCGTGATTACCATCGACAATCACGGGACAGCGGCACCAAGGGGCCGTGCCTGGAGGAAATCGATCTATCGACGGGTGGGGATTGACGCTCCCAAAGAACAAGCCGCTGCGATCAAAAAGCTGCTAAAAGACCGGCCCTACATTGATCCCAAACGTGTGGGTGTCTGGGGGTGGAGCGGAGGCGGTTCGATGAGCCTGAACGCGATCTTTAAGTATCCGGAAATTTACTCGATGGCGATGGCGATCGCTCCGGTTCCGAATCAACGGCACTACGACACGATTTACCAGGAGCGATACATGGGATTACCGGGCGACAATGTGGAAGGTTATCGGGAGGGATCGCCGATTCACTTTGCGCACCAGCTAGACGGTGACCTGCTGATCGTTCATGGAACGGCGGATGACAACTGCCACTACCAGACTTTTGAGAAGCTCGTGGACAAGCTGATTCAACACAACAAGCCGTTTACCATGATGGCGTATCCCAATCGCACGCATTCCATTCGTGAAGGCCGGAATACAACGATCCACCTGTTCTCGCTGATGACGCGATTTGTTCAGCAGCATCTGCCTGCAGGCGCCAAGTGATGCGTCTTCAGCAAGGTTTGTGATTAGACGCGGTGGCAATTGTAAGAGGGACCTCAACTGAAACCGCATGTCTTCTCCCTCACTCTCATCTCTCTGCCTGCTGGGAGAGGAAAGTTGTGCTGTCGCTGCACATGACACCCATTTGCTGAATGAGAGCGTCCTCTATGGTCCCCTCTCCCAGCGTGAGACGGTCGGGGTGAGGGGGAACGCATCAAAAACTGTTTGATCTGCATGCTGTCAACTGTGCGGTTTCTTTTTGTGTAGTTCTCAGTTGCCACTGATTCTTTAAATCACACTCCAGCAAATTCTGCATGCGATTGGAATTGGAACGCCCCTCAAAATCGGCTACTGAACGCGTGGTTCATGTCGCCTGAGTCCAACAAACGCATCTTCCTGCTCGCGACCATGATTCTGGTCGCCGATCAGGTCACGAAGCTCATTGTGATCAACACGCTGCCCTATGGAGGAGAAAAGATTATCGTGGATGGCTTCTTCAAATTCGTGCATTGGGGCAACACCGGTGCGGCTTGGAGCATGTTCAGCGGAAACAACCATTTCCTGACCTTTGTGGCAGTGGCAGCGCTGATCGTGCTCTTCCTGATGCGCCGGCATTTTGGTGCTGAGGAGAAGCTGGGGCAGATTGCATTGGGCCTGATGTTCGGCGGGATTATCGGCAACATCATTGATCGCATCCGCATCGAGCATGTGACCGACTTTATTTACTTCTATTTGAAGCGCCGGGGCGGAACGGAGATTGGATTTCCCGCCTTCAACATTGCCGACAGCGCAATCTGCATTGGAGTGGGCCTGTTGTTCGTCCTTTCCTGGCAGGCGGATGAGGAAGCCAGTGCGTCCGACTCGCCTGCGCCAGTTGATCCCGCGCCGGCTCCCAAGGAATGAAGCCCCTGTATCTGGCCGGTCCGACCGCGGTTGGAAAATCTGCAGCCGCCATGGAACTTGCCGAACGATTGAACGCGGAAATAGTTTCCGTGGATTCGATGCAGGTTTATCGCGGGCTGAACATCGGGACGGCCAAACCATCTCGGAGAGAGCAGGAGAGAATTCGGCATCATTTAATCGACGTCGTCGGGCTCGAAGACGCCTTCGATGCAGCAAAGTTTGTCGAGCTTGCGGAACTTGCTGTGAAAGAGGCGAAGGGCAGGGGATGCAACACGATCTTTTGCGGTGGCACAGGGCTGTATTTCAAGGCATGGCTGGCGGGTCTTGGTGAAGCGCCCACGTCCGACGAGTCGTTGCGCGAGGAGTTGGAATCGATAGACGTAGCGGTGCTGCTGGAGGAGTTGAAGGAAAAGGACCGGCAAACGTTTGAACGCATCGATCGTGAAAATCCGCGCCGAATTGTGCGGGCGATCGAGGTGATCCGTTTGACGGGGAAGCCGTTTTCGGAGCAGCGGGCTGACTGGGGGGAGATCGGTGACGCAAAGGTCATTTGTCTCATTCGCGAAAGCACTGACTTGCGCGAACGAATCAATCAGCGTGTGGATCAAATGTTCGGACAGGGATTGGTGGGGGAGGTTGAGGCATTGTTGAAGAATGGCCTGGCCGAGAATAGAACGGCGATGCAGGCCATTGGTTATCGGCAGGTCGTGGAACACTTGCGCGGCGAGCGATCGCTCGATGAAACAATCGAGTTGATCAAGACGAAGACCTGGCAGTTTGCCAGACGGCAATCCACGTGGTTTCGGAACCAGTTGCCGTCAGTGTGGGTGGAAGCGACGACCGATGAGCCGATCGAGAGCCTTGTGGATAGGGCTTATGAGGCCTGCAGGGCTTCGATCAGAGACTGACTACTTCTCCGTGAATGGCTTCAGCTGTCGACGCTGTTTCTTCGTCGGGCGGCCAAGCCCCTTTGGGTAGGTGGGTCCGGCAGATCCACTGTCTTGCTTGGCTCGTTCGTATTCTTCAGCAGACGTGAGGTCTTCCAGATAACCAGAAACCAGCTTTGCGCCGACGCGACGTTCCAATAGCGCTACAACTCTCACCGTTTTGTAAATCCGTCCGGTCTTGGCACTGATCTCATCCCCAATGCGGATCTCACGTGCGGGTTTTACCGAGGTGCCAATCAGCTTGACGTGACCCGCATTGCAGGCCTCTGTCGCTTGGGTGCGGGTTTTGTAGAGGCGGACCGCCCAGAGCCATTTGTCGATGCGAATGCTCTCAAGCTCGCTCATTCGGCTTTCTTTGTGAAGGCGCTGAGGTTTTTCAAACCGGCATTCTTGGCGAGGTCCATCACTTGGATGATCACGCCGAAGGGAGCCTTCTCATCCGCACGAATCGCTACCAGGGCTTCCTGGTCCCGCTTCACCGCCTGTTGGATCGTGTGGAAAAGGAGATTGGTTTCCACAACTTCACCGTTGAGGTAGAGGTGGGGAGAATCCTTGGCGATCTCGACAATGATCGATTCACCGTCGTGTTCACCGGCGGGCTTGGAAGTCGTTGATTCGGGAAGCGCCAGTGTAACTGCCGTGGGCTTCTTGAACTGTGTGGAACTCACCAGGAAGATCAGCACGACAATCAGCACGTCGATCAACGAGACGATGACGACGGCCGGCGCTTGTCGGCGCTTTCGAACGGTGAACTGCATGGATCAGTTTCCTTCCTGCGAACGAATGGGGGGAGGGGCTTGGGCCGAAGCCTGGAATTGCGTTCGATAGAAGCGCTGCAGGAATTCGTCACAGATGTTTTCCATTTCAACGGCCAGCGTTTCAACCCGGCGACTGTAATAGCTCCAGAAAATCAACGACGGGATGGCGACCAGCAAGCCCATGAGTGTCGCGCGGAGGGCGAGTGCAATGCCGACGGCAAACTTGCTCTGATCGGCCGCCTCTGAGCCCATGGCATTGAAGAGCAGGATCATACCGAAGATCGTTCCGACCAATCCCAAGAGGGGAGCTATGCCGGTAGCGATTTCGAGAACGACCAGTCCGCGCTCCAATTGAGCGACTTCGTGACGGGCCTTGGTCTGGATCGCATCGATGGTTTCGTTCTTCGGGCAGTTCAAATGGCTGATCGCGATCAGGATCAGGCGGGCAATGGGCGAAGGATTGATCTCGCAGGTCTTGCGCAGCGCGGGTAGGTCGGATTTGCTCCGACAACGATCGACCGCCTGTTCGACTTCCGGCGGGATGACGCGATTCCACCGAAGCGCAATGGCGCGCTCGATGATGAATGCCACACTGACGATCGAGGTGATCACCAAGAGCACGATGATAAATGATTCCATACTCAGCCGGAATTGAAGGCGGGGGCGGGGGAGCAAGGCAAGCCAAATGGCGAGCGAGGGGTTGTTAATAATTTTTTTTGTCGCCAATGGCTTGCCGGAACACCTATAGACGGCATTCATCACGGCTATGAAAAGCACGCATGAAGTGTGTTTTGCTCCGTGGTGACAACACAATCAAGAGATCAACAACATGATGAATTCGGACAATAACGGGCGTTTTAAGCGTTTTTTGGCTGCAATTATTGGATTTGGTGCCATCTCTGTATTTGCGCAGGATGGTGGCATCAGCGCGGGTGACACGGCGTGGATATTGGTCGCAACAGCCCTCGTGCTGTTCATGAATATTCCAGGTCTGGCCCTGTTTTACGGTGGTTTGGTGCGGAAAAAGAACGTGTTGTCCGTATTGATGCAGTGCTTTGTCCTGACCGCAGTCATGACGGTGCTCTGGACGGTGGTGGGTTACTCACTGGCCTTTTCTGGCACTGGGATGTCAGAAGGGGAGGTGAACCTGCGCTCATTCGTAGGCGGCTTGGACCTCATGATGCTGAAGGGCGTCACTCCGGATACTCCAGCGGACAATATTCCGAAACTGCTTCACTTCGTCTTTCAAATGACCTTCTTCATCATCACTCCCGCGCTGATGGTGGGTGCGTTTGTGGATCGTATCAAATTCTCGGCTGTTCTTTGGTTCACGATCCTCTGGAACTTGCTCGTATATGCGCCGGTCTGCCACATGGTCTGGGGAGGAGCGGGCGGTTACTTCGCCGACATGGGCGTGCAGGATTTTGCCGGAGGTATCGTGGTTCACATCACAGCGGGCGTGGGCGCACTGGTAGCCTGCATCGTGCTGGGACCTCGCAATGGTTACCCCAAGAAACCCATGCCTCCGCACAACCTGCCAATGACGGTCATGGGAGCCGCGATGCTCTGGGTCGGCTGGTTCGGCTTCAACGGTGGCAGTCAGCTGGCAGCTGACGGTGGTGCTGCCTCCGCGATTGTGGTGACGCAGATTTCGGCCGCCACGGCCACGCTTGCGTGGATGTTCATCGAATGGGCCAAGTTCGGCAAACCCAGCATGCTTGGTGCAGCGACCGGTTCCATTGCCGGTCTTGCGGCAATCACCCCGGCCTCCGGAACGGTCGGGCCGATCGGTGCACTGGTCATCGGTGCGATGTCGGGTACCATTTGTTGGTGGGCCTCCACAGTCCTGAAGCAAAAACTGAAATACGACGATTCACTGGACGTATTCGGCGTCCACGGTGTCGGCGGCTTTATCGGCACCGTCATGCTGGCATTCCTGATGAGCGAAGAACTGGGTGGTGTTGGCTATGGCGAAGGTGTCACAGTTCGCAGCCAATTTGGCGTTCAATTGTTTGCGGCAGTTGCCACTGCCGTCTATACCGCGATCGTCAGTTTCATAATACTGAAAATTGTTTGTGCGGTGGTTGGCCTGCGGGTCAGCGAAGCGGAGGAGAATGAAGGGTTGGATCTCGCCTACCACGGGGAAGAAGCCTACAACGACTAACCAACAGAAAGACTGATTCATGAAAAAAATCGAAGCTATTATCAAACCGTTCAAACTTGAGGAAGTGCGTGACGCGCTCTCGGAAGTGGGCGTTGTGGGCATGTCGGTTTCCGAGGTAAAAGGATTCGGACGCCAGAAGGGGCACACGGAGATCTATCGTGGGAGTGAGTACACGGTGGATTTTCTTCCGAAGATCAAGATCGAGACCGTGGTCAGTGATGACAAGGTGGACGCTGTTATTGAAGCGATCGCATCAGCCGCGAAAACGGGCAAGATTGGCGATGGAAAGATCTTCGTTCTGCCCGTCGGGAATGCCATTCGCATCCGCACGGATGAGAAGGGCGAAGAGGCGATTTGAACATTGCCCTTCTTTTTGGCTGGTCGAACGGGCAATTTGCGATGACGAGGAGCCCCCGTGCGGCTATATGACGGGCATGAGTGAAGCAGGTAAGGGTTCGAGTTAGGCAGCGCCCGGAATGCGCGAGACATTTGGGCTGGATCGATACAGATTCACGAAGGGAAAATCATGCTGGTGGTGACGGCAGCCGCCATGATGGTCGTTGGTGGCGCACTTGCAGTTCTTTCGCCCGGATCAAAAGATCAACCTCAGATCGCCCAGACCAAGCAAGGCACTGCAGGCAGCCGGGGGCATCCCGCAGGTGGGGCAGGGGACGTGCTGATGACCACTTTTGCCGACGGAGGCGGACTTCAATTGCCGATACCCGGCATTACGAATGCAGTTCCGGGCGATGAAGCTCAACCAACGCCTGCACCCGATACGGGGTTAGGGCTGGCTGATTTTTCGAAGCTGTTCGTGAAGGGTGGATTCGGCCTGTTCGTTGGATTTGCGATCGGCTTGGCCATCCGGGCGTTCATAAAGCTCGCGGTCGTGATCACCGGATTCTACCTGCTTACCCTCACGATACTCTCGCATGCCGAGTGGAATCCGTTTGTTTCCCTGCTTGATCCGACAATTCATCTGAACCCAGTATCCGTGATCCATGGCTGGCAAGCTCGCCACAATCGATTACGTCATACTGGCCGCATACTTGATCGGCACGGTGATTCTTGGCCTGGCAATCGGTCGGCGAATCAAGACAGGGAAGGACTTTTTCCTCGCGGGCAAGGCACTGCCATGGTGGGCGATCGGAATGTCGCTGGTGGCCACTGATATTGGCGGGACAGACATTATCGGTGTTGGGGGCGCGGCGTATTCGCATGGCATGGCAGTCGCAAACTTCGAATGGATTGGCTGCGTGCCCGCCATGATTGTCGGTGCCTTCATCTTCATCCCCATCTTCTGGCGCTTGGGAATCTACACGATTCCGGAATACATGGAGAAGCGCTTCAATGTCGGAACGAGGAGTGCGCTTGCCGTGGTGTGGCTGATGTTCATGACCTGCAACCTGGGCATCATGCTCTACGCTTCGGCCAAGATGATGAACGTGCTCTTCGGTTGGGGTATCACCGAGTGCGTTCTGCTCACCGCGGCATTGGTCGGTGTTTACACCCTGGCAGGTGGTCTGGCTGCGGTGGTCTATACGGATGTGATTCAATGCACGGTGATGATCGGTGGTTGTCTCCTGGCGCTGGTGATCGGACTCAACGATCTGGGTGGGATCGGAGGAATGCTCGAAAGCATTCGCGAAGTGGAATCAGCGAAGGGCATGGAGGAAGGAGAGATGACAGCGCTCATTGTGCCCGCAGATGCGGACTCACCGTTTCCATGGACAGGCATTCTCTTCGGATTGGCGCTTGTGCTCAGTCCCGCGTACTGGATCGGCAACCAGGCGATCGTGCAACGTTCTCTGGGGGCCAAGAGTGAATTTGCCGCCAAGGCGTCGTATGTGTGGGGCGCGTTGCTGAAGAATCTCATCCCCATCGTCGTTGCTGTTCCGGGGTTGATTGCGCTGGCGAAGTTTCCAGAGTTGGGTGACGGGGACAAAGCGTTTCCAACCTTGGTTGCGGAACTCTTTCCGGCGGGCTTGCGCGGCCTGTTTCTGGCTGCGTTCATTGCTGCCTTGATGAGCAGCGTGGACTCTTACCTCAATGCATCCGCAACGATCGTAACGAACGATTTCTATCGTCGTTTCTTCAATCAAGGTGCCAGCGACGAACACATCCTGAAGATCGGCCGCGTTGTCACTGCGGTACTTCTCGCTCTCGCGATCGCGTTTGCGTTCTACATCTCGAAGATCGAAGGGAAGGGGGTCTACGCAATCTTTCAGACGCTGATGGCCTTCTTCCAGGGACCTGCCTTGGCACTGATTCTCACCGGCCTGCTTTGGCCGCGTGCCAATGGCAAGGGCGCGTTGGTTGGGTTCATCGGGGGCGTTGCATTTTCCGTCCTGCTCTACGCGCTCGGTCAGGAAAGTGTTTACACAGCGTGGGGACTTGAGCCGCTCTTCAAGGTTCCCGACCCGTTCTTGTTTTATTCGATCTGGGCCTTCGTTGTGGCAATCGGTCTGATTGTCACGATCAGTCTCCTCACCAAGCCAGAATCGGAAGAGAAACTCAAAGATGTCGTTTGGCGTTTCAATCGTACTTCGTAAACCCCATGACTCCCCTGCATCACATCGGTGAACTTTTCCGAAACCTTTCGTTGGCGATTCCGATGGGAGCCGTGCGAGTGATATTCCTCGCGCTCTTGATTGGTTTGTTGATCTGGGTGCTTCGTCTGCCGAAGGAAGCCACCACCCCTCCGGAAGGCACCGGGAAGGCACCGGAGAATCTCAAGTTGTGGGCGAGCGTCGCGCTGGGACTCCAGATCCTTATCTATTGCTGCTTCTGACTATTCAGCGAGCACTACCGCACGAATGTCGCGACGGCGGAGGAGGCGATCGTATTCTTCCTGCAAGATCTTGCCCGAATCATCAATCAACGTGGCGCGACGATCTGTTCCGCTTGTCGGATTGGCGGTCGCCCATAGTTGAAGCAGGTTCTTGGCTATCAATCGCCGTTTCATATCCGTGGCCAGAAAGTCGTATTCGAATTCACGGTATTCGCGATGCGCTTCCAATGACCTGCCTGCAATGAATCGGACGGCGTCGTAACGATCGTTCAGGAGATTGGCCAGGTAAGGGATCATCCAGTCTGTGCCCGAGGTATTCATGGCTTCCGGCCATCCGAGATGCCATGCCACCAATGCGCGAAGTCCGGCATCGCCTTTCAAGGTCCACAATGCGCCCGTTGCGATCTTCGATTGGTCCTCTGTCAGTTCAACCGGCTTGATGTCATACCAATCGGCCAAGTGTTCATTGGTCCATTTCAGCGGTTTGTCCAAGTGACAGAGGTTGCAGGCATTGGGACGGCCAAGCTCTACGGTTTCCTTCACGCTTGGACTGCCGACCGAGTGATCGCGAATGGCCTTTAGCAGCCCGTAGTTGGTATGAGGCATGTGGCAGTTCATGCAGTGACTGCCTGATGAATCTGTCTTGTGGTGCGTGTGGCTTGAGACGGCGTATTCCTTCTTCTCATGGCATTGGAGGCAGCTTTGGTCTCCGCGCATGTGGGGCTCCAGCATGTCGTCCGCCCAGTTCTTTAGTTCGTCATCGTCAAGTCTGCTGGGATGCACGCGATGGCAGGAGATGCAGGACATCTCGCCCCGCGTGTGACAGCCGCTTTTTCGGAGTGCGCTATATTCACGTCCGGATACCCGTGCGACTCCGTCTTCCCAGAACCACCTTCCATAGGCCTCCTCCACCTTTGAAGTGTCGTTGGTATTGACACTGTTGTATTTGGCTAGCCAGCCGAGGGTTTCAGGCGTGCGATCGAACACGATGCGCTCCTTCTCAAGATCTCGCCCCGCGCGGAATTGCACCCACTCGTCCGGTTCTCCGTGGTTGGCACTCACGCTGTGGCATCCCCCACAAACCTGGGCGGAGCGTTGATGATCGAGTTCTGCCGGGTTTACGATCGGATCGATCTTTGGCCGTGCCTCATCGGTCGCCTCCAACTTGTGATAGGCGATGTGCTGTTTACCCGGGCCATGACAGGCTTCACAGGAGATCCCGAATTCAGACGCCTTGGTTTCAATCGCTTCATCTGCGCTTTGAGGCATGTGATTGCGGCCATCGGTGGTATGGCACTGAATACAGATCTGGTTCCAACGACCCAGTTCGGACTGGCTGCTTTTCTGCGGGGGGAGAAGGAATGCTGCATCGCGAGGAATCCAGCGCTCGGCCTGCTTCAGGTAAACCAAGGGCATGAGGTTCAGTTCCCTGCCTTCTCCAGTCGGCGACCAATAGACCTGCATGTGGTGAGATCCGGTGGTGAGAACGGCTGGCACCGCGTTTTCAAGCCCGGGCGGATGAATTGCCTGGTTGTTCTCCAGGCGCTTCATCCAGGGAAGCCCTTCATGAACAAACATTTGATAATTCTCCTTTCCACCAAACACGGAAACAACCTGGTTGGTAAACGTGCCCATCACGGTATCCGCGTGGGCGACCTGTGTCATCGTGCGGTGATAGGACGCGTGCCAGGAGGCGTGATTGGATTGGTGACACTCGCGGCATTGCTCGGAAGAAACAAAATCTTCGCGAGTCTCTTGAATCGGGCGCAGGTGTTTGAGCGGATCTGCCGGGGGAGTGGGGGGCGGCGGAGGTTGCGCAACTGCCACCCGCGGCGCACCTCTTGTCTGCTTTGGCGGAACGGGTTGCTCCGGCGAGTCCTTGCAGCCGCAGTGAGCAACCGCAATCATCGCCAGTAATGCCCGAATCCGAATCACTGCAAATACGTTACTCAATTCAAGATTGAGGAGCAATATCCCTGCTTTGTTCAAAAAGCAGGCAAACAAATGGATTGCGACACCTGCTCGCTGACTGGATAAAGCGCGTACGATATGAACGTATTCAGAACGATCTTCTTACTGTTGTTCATCCTCTCGCCAAGCGCCTGCGCCGAGCGGCCAAACATCGTCCTGGTGATGGCTGACGACATGGGTTATGGCGACGCGGGTTTTACCGGCCATCCCTTTGTGAAGACACCGCACATGGACGCGATGGCCAAGGCGGGGGTTGTCTTCAATCGGTTTTATGCGGCTGCTCCTGTTTGTTCTCCAACCCGGGCGAGTGTGATGACCGGCCGAACGCCGATGCGCACAAACGTTCCGCAACACGGTCACTATATGCGCCCCCATGAGATCACCATCGCGGAAGCGCTGAAGGGTGCGGGTTACGTGACCGGACATTTTGGCAAATGGCATATTGGTTCGGTTCAGGCTGAGAGTCCGACCAGCCCCGGCGGGCAGGGTTTTGATGAGTGGCTGTCCGGTCTCAATTTTTTCGACGCCGATCCCTACCTAAGCCGCAACGGCAAATACGAACAGATTAAAGGACAGGGTTCTGTCCTCAGCATGGATGCCACGATCGATTTCCTGAAGCAACACAAGGACGGTGGCAAGCCGATGTTCGCCGTTACCTGGTTCCCTTCACCACATGATCCCATGCACGAAGTTCCGGAAGGCCACCCGAGCGATCTCTACAAGAATGTGAAGAACAAACGCGAGCGCGGCTATTACCTTGAGATCACCCTGCTCGACGAACAGCTCGGCAAATTGCGCACGGCTCTCCGCGACCTTGGCATCGCCGAGAATACCCTCTTTTGGTACACCAGCGACAACGGCGGCTTGATGCAGAAATCTTCCGGAGGCCGTGCGCGGAAGGGCAGCATCTACGAAGGCGGATTGCGCGTCCCTTCCGTCATCGAATGGCCGGCCAGCTACTCGCCTCGAGAGATCGATACACCGGCGAACTCCTTCGATATGTATCCAACCCTGCTGAAGATCGCCGGCGCAACGGTCGGCCATCAGCCGCGCCTTGACGGCATCGATCTCGGTCCGGTGATTGCCGGTAAACAGACCAAACGCCCGCCCATGGGTTTCTGGCATAACCACACCGTGGGGCAGGGCACTTGGAACGATCGCCTGATCAAGCAGCTCATGGAAGCCCAACAGGCCGGCAAGCCCAATCCCCTCCCGCAACGTGTGCTGAAGAATTCGATGGAATTTCCGACCTTCGAGCGCGGGGACTACAACGGTCATGCCGCATGGAACGACTGGCCCTGGAAATTCCATCGTATTCAAAAGAAGGGCAAGGTCACCACGGAACTCTATCACCTCGTCAACGACCCGATGGAAACGACGGATCTATCGGGCAAGGAGAAGGATCGCGCGAGGCGAATGCAGAATGCCTTGGAGAAATGGCAGGCATCCGTCTACGATAGTTGGGAGGGCAAGGACTATGCGAAGAACTGAGCCGATCCTGCCACAACGTCACACCATCATATCGCCAATGCTGCGTCATCTCCTGAATCGTCGTTTCGTCATAGGTGCCTGGGTCTTCACGGTCATTTCCTGCGCAGCTGGAGATTGGAAGCCACCGAAAGATCCTGACCCCCAGCGCATCTACTACAGTGCCGATGAGGATCGAGAGGCCAAGCGCTACGAAATTGCACTCCAGAAACACACTTGGTATTTCGAAAACGCGGTCAGCATTGAACGCTCGCTTTCTGCCGTCCGCCGTTCGTTCTTCCTGAGTTCATGGATCAAGCTAGGCAAGGAATACCCGCCCGCAATCGACAAATTGAAGGAACTTTGAGACGTAGCCGCCGAACGGGTGACTGACGGTGAAAAGGTTTGGAATTCCTTCGCGGATCTCCGCTCGATCAGTTACTACCTGAACGAACCCGAGTTCACGCGCGACGTATTCCGTTATCTTGACAAGAACGATCGAAAATCGGCTCGACTGGTTTACCACATCGCTGAGGAGGCCTTGATTCGATCCAAGTCGTACAAGCTCTGCGGTTCCTACTTGAACCCTGAATATGTTTTTCGTCAAAGCGTGGCAAATTTTCGCCGGAATATGGAACGGGCGAAGAAGGAGGGCGGGGACCGCGAGTATTATCTGGATTACGCTCGCGGAAATCTCACCTCTCGTGCCGCATCATTGATCGCACTTCTTGCGGCCAATGATCGGGGGGCCGAAGCGAAGAAAATGGCTGAAGCCTTCAAGAAGGAATGGGCCGATGACAAGTTTCACGCAGAGGTTGATCGAGCTGCTGCAGGCACGTTCCCGTCTCCATGGCCGGATCCGAAGGGAACCACACTCAAGTAGGCAAGTCGGGGTTACTCAGCCTGTCCGTCCAAAACTGGACGTTGCGAGAGAAATTGGTTGGCAGGCGGTTCAGACTGGCTTCTCAGTAGCCGTTGACTCGATTCGCCAGGGTTTGAGCGGCCATCTCATCCCATTGATTTCCGTCCGGATTCGTTGCCCACACCTTGTCCTGCACAGCGTAACAACAGGTGGTGTTTTCCTCGACTGCCGTCTCGAGTCCGGCGCGGTTGAGCCTCTCCACAGCTGCTGCAACAGCCCCGGTGGACTTGACTTGGATTCCGTAGTGTGTGGGAAGGTTGTTGGTAATTGCGTCCGTCTCAGCCTCGTTCAAGGTCAGGTTTACGGAAGGATCTTCAGGTTCAAGCTTCACGTATCCCGGACGTTCCTTGCTGGGTGTGACGTCAAGGAGAGTTTCGTAGAACGCGCGTGATTTCGCAATATCCGTGGCAGCCAGAGCGGATATGGATGCGGCTGTTACCGGGGAATTGCACTGCGGTGTTCTCTGCCATCGTCTGGTTGGTATTTGATTTCGTTTTCATGTTTTCAATCTCATAGACGAACTGGTGGACAAAAAGACGCAGGTTGCTGTGAAAAAGTTGGACTGGAGGCGGAATCGAAATGCCGGGTTGCGTGCTCTCGGTTGGAGGCAAATACTCCGGCATGAAAACGCTACTGGCGATCGGTTCGCACTATGACGATTGTGTTTTTGGAGTTCCCGGGATCATGCTGCAAGGTGTGCGCAAGAATTGGCGGGTGGTGGCGCTGCATTTGATCGGGGATTACTCGAACTGGCCGCCGGTGAAGGGAAGGCATCGCGAATTGGTGCGGGTGACGCAAAAACTGTTTGCTGAACGGGGTGTGGAGGCGCAGTTCCTGGACTTTGCTTCGCACCGGCATGATGCGCGGATGGAGAATCAGGAGATCGTCGCGAAGGCGGTTGCCGCGATCAAACCGGACATCGCGCTCGCCTTGTGGAAAGAGGACAATCACAACGATCACAATGTGGCCAGCGAGTTGAGCCGGATCGCGTTGAAGCACGCGGGGCGCATTCTTGGGGATACCAGTTATCGTCCGCCAAGAGAGGTTTACTATTACGACAACGGTCCGCGCCACACCATTGGCTTTGTACCGAACACCTTCGTGGACACCACTGCCGAGTGGGAAGAATCCGCAGCCTGGTTGGGGCGGTTGTTATCGTGGGTGCGGAAGAAGGAATTCGACCCGGCAAAGCCCGACGGGTCTGTGCAACTGAAGGAAACCATTGCGCGTTATCGAGGCGCGACCTGTCGGGCAAAATATGCGGAAGCATTGTGGAGTCCTTATCCGGCGAAGACGGATATCCTGGGTTGATTCGAATCCGAGTTCATTCCTATTTCCATTTGTCGGTGAGATCATTGTTCCCAGGTATTTGTTTGTTCGTTGCGCTTTCGGAATTATTCGGCGCGCTGCCATTCCCTCAGAACGGTCTCCGCGATTCCTATGCGAATCAGGCCCGTGGTTTCATTGCGAGCGATCGCCCGCTTCCGAAGATCCTCCCCGCGTTTCCGGGATAGGACGGTGGAATCTTCGGGCCTTGGGGGCAGGACACCGAGGCAAGGTATGCGGATCACCCATCGGTGAACGAGCGCTGGAGGATTACGTGGTCGCATTGGGGGAATACAGCACTAACGTTGTAGTTGCCGTGCCGCTGCTTCAGTCCAAATTGCTGTCGCGACCTGAAGCCTGGAGTCGTGAGCTTGGGAGTAATGCGATCATGCAAATCAATCCGGGTTGGTTCCTAACGAACAGGAACCTGTCGCAAGCGGGCCTGAAATGAGGCCACGCCAGTTTATCAAGGCGGTGCTTTTCAGTTGGTGACTCTGCGATTGGTGAGGAAGGTCGTGTTGGAGATGTCCTCTTCGCTGTTGCGCCGGGTTTCTTCAAAGTCCTTGAATTCTGCGACGATGGCATCCGCGACAATGCCGGACAATTCGCCCAGCAAGTCTTCCGCGTGCTGGGCCAAGTTCATGATTGCGGTCTCGATCCGCCCCAGGTCCTCCGGGTAGATATCACTCTCCTTCACGACGGGTTGAGTGAGGAGGAGTTTGATCGTGAATCTTACCTTGGGACTTGTCTGGAGGATGTATTCCTTCAACTCGGTCGGAGAACTTGGGTCTTCGCGGAGGCTGCCAACTTCCAAGGACGCATTGACACGGTCGAGGATTTCTCCGGCAAACTGTCGGATGCGCCGAAAGTCGCTCAGTATGAGTTCCTGCTCTGCGGCCGCTGCTTTCTCG
>PBAL01000010.1 GCA_002715965.1 Verrucomicrobiales bacterium
CTGTCATTGTTCTGCCTCAGTCGGAATGACAGTTTGAAGGCCCGGAGCTAAGCTACTCGCAACCCCGAGTAGCAACATGAAAAAGCATCTCACCCAGTCACGCGGACTGATTTATTCGGCGACGTACTTGAACTTGCCGGTTTCCGGATTGTACTCCGACTTCATCTTGTATGGCGCCTTGGGGATTTCCTTCAGATAACCTTCATCAATCAACTCCTGCAGGCTCTTCGGATTTCGTCCTTCCGAAGCTGCGAATAGCTTGATGGCGCTTTCCGCCTGAAGGATTCCAGCCGCGCCTTCGCCTTTCTTCTTCGCCTTTGCCTGGGCGCCGAGATAGTCCGTTGCGGCATTCGCGGGATTGTGTCCCGGCTTGTCGGTTCCGGTGTCACAACCGGTGAAGGCAAGGGTGGCTGCGAAGAGAATCTGGAGGTGGAGTTTCATGAGCCGAAGCTAGCAAGTGAACTGTGCTTGCCAAGCTTGAAGGCGCTCACTGTTCGAAGCGGGCTTTCACCAGATAGGTCAAGGCCTTTACGGAAAGTTCCACCGGGAGGAAGGGCTTGCCGATCAGGTTGGAACCGCCACTCAATGAAGACGTGGCCTTGCGCATGAAGTCGGTGAGGCCCGTGACGAATATGACGGGTGTTTTTTGGTTCTCGGGCGTCTCACGAATCTTCTTGCAGAGCTCGTACCCGTTTCGTTCTTGGTAAACTCCTGCAGCTTCTGCCGCAGATATGCCAGGGCTCTGGGAAGTGTGGCGATGAAGTCGCGTTTGAGGTCAGCCTGGTATTCGGCTTCCGCAGCCCTTTCGGCGGCCGGTGGAGCCGGCGGCCTGGTGATCATCTGCGTGTGCGCCGGCATCCGCATGGTGCTGGGGCTACGGGGGGCGCGGCGTCCCGCCGGAACTTTCGCTGCCGGAGGCGTCGTTGCTACTTCGACCAAAGCCAGCTGATGAGCTTGGCTATGGTCGGCGACTGGCCCTGCGCCAGGATGCCGATGCGGAAGATCCGTGCCGCGGCCCACACGCAGAAGAACATGAATGCAGTGGTAAGAACGAATCCTAGGACAAGCTCCCACGTCGCCGGTCCCGGTGCTGCGGCAAGGCGCATGATCATCAAGGTTGGCGTGAAGGGCGGGATCAAGGACATCGCCTGTGAGAAGGGCGAATGCGGTGCGCGAATCAGCGCGGTGACGGCAAACATCGGAACCATTCCAAGAATCATTGCCGGCATCATCAGGCTTTGCGCATCGCGGATCTCATTGCACGCGGAACCGATCGCCAGAAACATCGATCCAAAGATGAACAACGCCAGGATCTGGTATACGAAGAACCACACGATCAACGACCAGGGCAGGAGTTCCAGCACACCGAAGAAGGTCATCACGCCCGCAATGCCGCCGATATAAAGCAACGACAAGGTAAGCGCTACCAGGACACAGCCCACCAGCTTGCCGAACATCAATTGGAACGGCGACACCGAGGAAATAAGCACCTCGGACACCTTGTTCATCTTTTCCTCAAGGACCGTGTTCATCAGCATGGGCGCGCTCGTCATCACGATCATGAACATCACCATCATGGAGAACACGGGAACCAGAAAGTTCACGAACTTGTTGTCCTTCTTGGCCTTTTGCACCTTGCCCGTCTTGCTGCGCTTGGCCAACCCGAGTTGATCGACGCCAACCCTTCGGTTCAGCTTCGCAATTCTACGCGTGTCTAGCCCCTCTGCCTTGAAGCGCTGATTGCGAATCACTCCGTTGACCGTGCGGTCGATCCAGTTCGGCAGCGCGAAGTAAGAAGGCGTCTGCGAATAATAGCGAATGCCCCGATCACCCTCGCCATCCGTCTCCATTACGTCCTTCCCGATGATCAGAAAGGCGAAGAGCTTCTTTTTGCGAACCTGATTGGATAATTCGAGAATCAGCTTCTCCTCATCTTCCTGATCCTGATGCGTTGATGGAATGAATGGGGCTTTGGGTCCCACGAAGTTCGCCAGCTTGTCCTTGCCCGGATTCTTCACCGCCTCGTTCTGCGCCTTGGCCGCGGCCTCAAGCGCCGGATAAATCTTCCCGCTCCGGTCCACCACCGCGAACTTTCTGGGGGAAGTGTCGACCTTCTTCTCGGCAAAAAACTGGATTCCCACGCTCAGGGCCATCAACGCCGGTGCCATCAACACGCTCAGGATGAACACCTTGCTGCGCACGGCGTTGGAATACTCAGCAATGGCGACCCGCTTAGTTTTTTCCATGCGCCGCCTCCTCGGTTGTAGGTCGCGCGATGCGAACGAAGATGTCATGCAACGAAGGCTTGGCGACTTCGAAGTGGGTGACCGGCGTTTTGTCCATCACCGCACGCAATAGTTTCTGAGACTCGCCGACGTATTTGAGTTCCATGTGACCATTGATTTCCTTGGCATCCGATACTCCGTCGATCTCTCTGACAAAATCCAAACTCCCTTCCGCCCCCAGACGATAACGGTCTTCACCATGGGCCGATTGGATCTCGTGCATGCTTCCATCCAGGACCTTGCGTCCCTTGTAGATCATGAAGATGGAATCACACATCCGTTCCGCCATCGACATGTCATGCGTGGAGAAGATGATCGTTCGCCCCTGCTGGCGAAGATCCAGAATCGCATCGCGAATCACCTTCAGGTTCACCGGATCCAAACCCGAGAAAGGCTCGTCAAGAATGATCAACTCAGGATCCGCCATCACCGCGCTCACAAACTGGATCTTCTGCGCCATGCCCTTGGACAAGGCCTCCACCTTCTTGTGCGCCCACTCGCTCAACCCCATGCGTTCCAGCCAATGATTGATGGACGCGTTGGCATCACGACGCGACATTCCCTTCAACGCGCCGAAGTATTGCAGCACTCGATTGACCTTCTGCTTCCGATACAGACCACGTTCTTCCGGCAGGTAACCGATCCTGTCATTTGCCGAACGAGTGGACTGATTGCCCAGCACCTCCACCTCTCCACTGTCCGGGTGAAAGATATGGAGTATCATCCGAATCGTCGTCGTCTTGCCCGATCCATTCGGACCAATGAAGCCGTAGATGGAACCTCGTGGCACGTTCAGCGAAAGTTCCTTAACCGCCTCATGCTTTCCAAAAGTCTTCGTCACCTTCTCAAGCAGGACAGCAAGATCAGCTCTGGCAACGCTGGCTTCGGCTGACGGGATTTCGGACATCGCGTCACTTCATAGCCGCAGCGCTGAGCAGTGGCGACTTCAAAGTCTTCCGGTCACGGAATGCTTCCACCGAAAGCTCTGTCGGGCTCAATAACGATCTGTAAGCTCCCGCCAACAGTGGGAATAAACTCTCAGGAGTTCAATGGAGATCCAAAACTCAAACAACCCATGGAAGCCAAAGTGGTGTGCGTCTGCGAGGCGCGTTTTGAATTCGATGTTGAACCCGTGGATGGCGCCATGCCCTATGAACTGGCCTGTCCCGAAGGCAACAACGACCTGACCGTGGCCGCCAACGAATACCTCGCTCAGCCAGGCGAAGAGACGGTTCACTGCCATCGGGGAGAAGAAGAAGAAAGAGAGCGCCGGTGTCATCGGACTCGTCGCCGGTTTGATCGGCATGGCACTTTGGTATGCCCCGGTTGCGGCAGGCGCAATTCTGGGCGGGCAATATCTCGGGGTGGGCGGCAGTATCACCGACACCATCTCCAAGATGGGCGATATGTTTTACGGGCAGGAGGTCCAATTCGCGCAAGAAGTGGTGGCGGCCAAAGACGACCAGGAATTGACGAAAGTTTTGGCCAGCTCGATGGATGAAGTGATACCGGCCACTGTGAGCGAATTCAAGAAGGACGAGCTGCCCGAGATGCGCAAGCTCGCTTCGGGCGAACTGACCAAGGCTCAAGACATCAAGAATCTTGCCGCGAACATATCAACCTGGGAGGTCTTCAAGGAATCCTTCTCCATGATGACTTGGGTGTTCGTTTTTCTCGGAATTTTCACGGTCTATCGACTGCCGAGCACGGCGACAGCTGAGTGAAAAAGCGGCAGTTGCGGGATCAAACCCGAGCCCACTCGGGCGGATTGTTTAGCTTGTAGAGCATCTCGCCAGCCTTGGGTATGTAGAGGACGCCCTCGTCTTCCCGTCCCTGATACTCATCCACGTTGATGGACGCCGGATCGCGGTAGCCCAAGTTCAATTGCGCGCAAACCTCGGGCGGAATCTTCGTCGCCAAGGTCACCTGCACACGACATTTCTCCACGCCATCTTCGAACACGCCCTGCCCACGCACATGCGTTGAATGCGCGAGCACTCCCCATGGGTAATCCTTGAATTTGTCCCACTGCTTCAGGAAGTAATCCCGACAATGATAACCCACCGCCATGATCGTGTCGCGATGGGTGAAACACACCTCCTCCACATGTGGCGCATAGATGATCAATTCACCACCATCGGCCACGACGGGTTCCAACTTGTACATCGCCTTGCCCGCCGTCCAGATCTCGTCATACATCGGCGGGGCGCAGGACAACACCGTCTTGAAGGGGTTGTCCTTGTAGACGATGTGGATGCCATTCGAAATATCCGCGGCAGCATCCCAGGCATCCTCGGGTGAACCGGCACACAAACCAGCCAATGACTTGTCCGGCCGGACCACCATCGCAAAGCAGAGCTTGCGCAGATTCACCATCGCTCCGGCGCGATCGACCACCTTTCGAACCGGTGTGAACTTGTTCCCGATCGTGCGCGCGTTCGTAACCACCGCGCCAAGCCAGTGAAAGAAATTCAGGATCTCCGGACCGGCGACACCGGGGAACAAATACTTGTTGCCACCCGAAAACCCGACCACCTCATGCGGGAACACCGGCCCCACGATCATGACCTCGTCGTAGTCAAAGAGCCGCTTATTGATCTCCACCGGCACATCCATCTCAAACAAACCGCCGGACAATTCCTTGATCTCCTCCGCGGTGATCGTCCCGATGTTCTTCAACGCATCCGGATTGTCCCATTCGTGGTTGATGAACTCGACGGAACCGTATTTCGACGCCCGTTCTTCCGTTGAAATCTCCAGCCTGCCGCAAATCGCCTCCTCGCTCATCGGCTGATGCGTCCCCAATGCAATCATCACGTCAACCGCGGTCGCAGCTTCGCCGATCCGGTCAAAGATCGTCTTGAACAACAGGCCCACCGGCGCTGTGCGCGTGCTGTCCGGAACGATCAGCAATACCCGTCGATTGGAGTAGTCGGATGCGGGACAAGTCTCCGCAACGATACGCACCACTTCGCCGTCGGAAAGCGGTGCATCAGTCTCAGCTATCGCGGAAAGCGCGCTCATCAAATCGTCTGTGAAAGGAATCCACCGTCCACGCAGATGTCCGTGCCAGTCACAAAACTGCTCGCCGCTTCACTCGCCAGGAAAACCGCTGCACCCACCAGTTCCTTTGCCTCGCCAAAGCGATTCATCGGAGTGTGCCCCCAGATTTGCTTCGTGCGATCGGAAGGCGAACCGTCCTCATTGAACAACAGTTTGCGGTTCTGTTCGGCAGGGAAAAAGCCCGGCGTAAGAGTATTCACGCGAACCTTCGAGCCCGCCCATTCGCGAGCGAGAAACTTGGTCAGCGTGAGGACCGACGCCTTCGAGGACGAATAGGTCACCACGCGCGAGAGGGGTATATGCGCAGAGACGCTGGCAATGTTGATGATGCTGCCGCGCTGGCGTTCCACCATTCCGGGTCCAAAGACCTGGCAGGGAAGAAACGCACCACCGACAAGATTGAGATCGAAGTTGGCGTTCCAGGCATCCAGTGGGATGTCCTCAAACTTGGTATCGCCCGCGACCGTGACCTTCGGGTCATTGCCACCTGCGGCGTTGACGAGGACGGAAACCGGACCAAAGGCCTTTTCGATCTCGTCCCGCGCTGCTTCCAAACTCGCCTTCTCACTCGCGTTCGCCGTCACAAAAATCGCCTCACCACCTTTCTCCGTGATCGCTTCTACCCGGCCATTGCCGCGCTCGGCGTTGCGTCCCATCACGACAACCTTCGCGCCCGCACCGGCCAGACCTTCGGCAATAGCACCGCCCAGAACACCGGTCGCGCCAATCACCGCAGCAACCTCATCATTCAAATCAAAAAGACTCATGGCCGCGCATCGTTGCTGAATCGAGAAACTCATCAAAGCAAATTTCCGGAATCACCCTCGTCTGAATCCTTTCCATCCAGAGTGCATGAACATGTTACATATGTTACATGTGTAGGTACGATTCATATTTCACGCGGCAATCGAAAGTCATCACAACTGCGTATGCGTTGACGGGAAAGAGCCTCCTCTTCTAACTAGCCAAATGTTGGAAATTCGTTAGTTTGAGCCACTCACACAGTCGCCGTCAGCATCATGAAGACTCTGAAACTCTTTTCTTCCCTGAGCGCCGTCACGCTTATCATTGCAGGTTGCGGGAATCAGGAACCGGTTCAGCAAACCGCAGCCGTCGAGGTCCGGGGGGAAGCCATCCGTTCTATTGTCCCGGAACCGGCACCTGAGATTGCCGAACCGGAACGCGAACCCAATCCCGCTCCCGAGGTGACGCCAAAGCCGGCCAAACCTGGGATCCAGGCTGAACTGGAAAAAGCAGTCACCAAGCTGCCCGAGCCGGAACCGCAGATTCTGACCAAGGAGAACACGAAGCCGTCACCGAAACCGCAACCACAGGCAAAGGTCGAACCTGCGAATCCCAATTCAGCACCGGAGACAGTTTCCACAATCGACGATCCGAAAACCTCTCCCGCTCCGAAATCCAATGTGAAAGAAGTGGCATCGAACGCTGCTGCAGCTCTGACCGCCGGAATCGAGACTGAGTCCAAAGCAGGAAAATCACCCGCTCCCAAGAAAGCGACCGAGGAGAAGAAAGCTCCTGCGCCGGTAAAACCTGCGACCACGGACTCAGCAGCAGTCGCCAAGAACAACTCTGACAAACCCAAACCGGGCGGTAACTCGGACTCCAAGGAAGAGAAATACGAGATGGACGGCAAATACCGCGTGGTCGGGTTCGACAAACTGGCTTCGTTCGAATTTGAAGTTCCTGAGGAAGAATACGATCCGGACAAAAAACCAGATCCCGAGAATCAACCCGACCAGATCCCCACCAACATCAAGGCACTCAACAAGAAGCCTGTTGCGATCAAGGGTTTCATGCTTCCCCTCAAGGTTGAGGACGGCGAGATCACCGAACTCCTCATCATGCGCGACCAGTCCATGTGCTGCTACGGCACTGTTCCGAAGATCAACGAATGGGTCAGCGTGAAGATGGTCGGCAAGGGAGTGAAACCCATCCTCGATCAGGCGGTCACGATCTACGGCAATCTCAAGGTCGGTGAGATGCGTGAGAACGGTTACCTCATCGGCATCTACGAGATGGACGGCGACAAGCTGCTCGGTCCGCTCGAATTCTGACCGCTCCACGGACATGCGCACGTCCGTGCTGACCATTTGCCTGCTGTTTCAATTTTCGGCGGCTGCAGCAGAAATCATCTGGCCTTCCCGCGCCAAGCCGACACCCGCTCGACTCCACGTAAATCAAGGCCCGCCACCCAGGGACATGGGCTCCTACGGCAAGTGCCGGCTCTACGGGTATGCCGGCAACGACGGCCGACCCGCCTACCTCGCCGTCACCAAACACTTCAAGAATCGCGACGCGCTCCAGGCGGTGAATGTCCCGATGAAGAGTGGTTCATTCCGAATCTCCCTTTCGACCAACAACGCGTCCATCCTCAGCTTTCATCGTGCCGTCGTCGAAAAGCCCGTCGGCCATGCGATCTACCTCACCGGCATCGTCGGGCTGACCCCGCCGGAAAAGAAGCTCGTGGATACCTTCAACCAATGGGGCTGGCACGTGATCGTTTCCCACACCTCGCATCACTTCATGAAACCCAGGATGCTGGTCCACGACGAGAAGACCATCGAGACCGAGGCAAGGAAGCTGGCACACGACGCGAACAACCATCTGGCCGATAAGGCCTACGCGATCGAAGCGATGGTGCTTTACCTCAAGAAACACCATCCGCAATTGCTGAAAGGCAAACGCATCATTGCTGGCGGAAGCGCGGGCGCATTGGCGCTGCCCGTGACTGCCGCGCGACTGGGCCGTTTCGACGCGGCCGTGCTCATCGGAGGCGGAGGAAACATCGGCACGATCCTCACCGAATCCAGTTTGAATCCGCTTTCACTCTACGAAGTGCACCAAGAACGGAGCCAGAAGATCTGGAGGCGTGCAGAGCCGGAAGTCCGTCAGAAGGTGGCCAAGCTAATCCACCGGGACATACCTCTGGACCCTGCGCGACTTGCCGGCCGGCTTGGCAGGACGCCGGTGTTGATGATGCAGGCGGAGATGGACCAGATGGTGCCCGTTTCAACCGGCAACCTGCTGGCCAAAAAGTTTGCGAACATGGAGAGATGGGGCTACCCCGTGAACCACATCGTCCTTTTCGGCGCACTGCATTTTCAGGCGAGCACGGTCGCTCAATGGGTGCACGCCAAGGTCTTTCCACAGCCGGAGAAGTAGGCCCTCGTTCAGAGTTGTTCCAACTGCCAGCGCAGGATCCCGCGCGTGCCAGAAGTCAACTTCACAAACTCCGCGATTCGCAATCCCTCCACCCAGAAGATCTCTCCACCGGCCGTGGTCGCTACCAACAACTGATGCCGTAGTGTCTTTGGAATCTTTTGATTCACAAAACAGTCCTGCAGTTTCTTCGACTGCTTCATTCCAATCGGTCGATAACGATCACCCGGCCGCCAATGACGAAGCGTGATGTTCGGTCCGATTCGATCGAAGTCGAACAGCTCTTCGTCCGGGTCCTTGCGCGCTTTGTCCATCTTCCCACTCTGAACCCGAAATCGAACGGTGCGCGAACCCAGGCTCCGAGTCTGCCATGCTCTCATTGGGGTAAGCACAAGCTCCGGTTCGTCTTCGAACGCAGAAACCGATTCCACCTCTACCAGCTCGCCACCCACCCTTCGCAAGGCCTTGCCTTCGGAGTGCACTACCGGCGCGTTCGAATCAACGAGTGCGTCGATCAGTTTAAACGAAGGCGTCTCACACTTCCGGATCAGTTGAGCGTGAATGATCCGTCTCTTGGCGGCTGCCGGAAGTTCTTCGAATGCGATTGATTTTTCACTGAGAAAACCTGCGGCCTGATCCGCCAGTTCTTTCTCATCCCCCAACTGTTGCAAGGTACGCAGGATGACCTGATCGAGTCCGGGCTGAAAATTTCCGCGCAGAATCGGCAGCAAATCATGCCGGACCCGATTGCGAAGATGGCGTGTGTCCCGATTCGAACTGTCTTCCCGAAACTTGAGTTTCAGCCGTTGAGCGAACGCTTCGATTTCTGTCCGGCTGATGCCTAGCAGCGGACGCACAAGAGAAAGCCGCTTGTCCGCCGGGCTCGGAGATACCGCAGGCATGCCCGTCAACCCGTCGATACCCGCGCCGCGAAGCAGGCGAATAAAGAACAGTTCAATCTGATCGTCCGAGTGATGAGCCAGTGCGATTCGACGACAGCCCCATTCACGCGCGGCATCCGCGAAGAACTGGTGCCGGGCCTTGCGCGCAGCCATTTCGATGGATTCACCCGCGTTCTTTGCCAGCGCTGAAACATCTGCTTCACCGACGAAACAACGCAGACCGAGCCTGTCGGCAAGGCGCCTCACAAAACGCTCGTCAGAGTTGCTGTCACGCCCCCGCAATCGGTGATTGAAATGCGCCACAGCCAGCTTCCAGGAATTTGCTGAGGCCAACGCGTTCAGCACGTGCAGCAGCACAATCGAATCCACGCCACCCGAAACGCCTACAAGTACCTTCGCGCGTTTTGTGATGAGGCGTTGCTCCGCGATTTCCCCGCCAACTTGTGAGAACAGCGCGTCCGCCATCAGCATTGCTCCGGTTCGATTCGCGGAATTGAACGACTCACCACACTAGATCGCACTCCAGTCGATCGAATCGTTCAAGTTCAGTTTCGGAAGACTCGCCTCCATCGCTTCGGAATATTTCTGCACCGCGCCGGTGTTGAAGATCAGCACCTTGTCGCGATCGGATATCTTGCCTTCGTCCAACAAACGCTCCAGCACGCCGAGACAAACTGCCGTCTCGGGACAAATGCTGATCCCCTCCGCCTGCACCGCTTCACGCATCAGCCTTGGAATCTCTTCCTCGGGACAGGACATCGCCAGACCGTCGCTCTCCTTCACTGCATCGATGATCATGAAATCTCCAACCGCAGCTGGAACACGAAGACCACTGGCCACGGTCGCGGCATTGTCAAAGCGCTTCGCAAAACGATTCCCATGCTCAAACGCCGTGACGATGGGGGCGCATCCAGAACTCTGGCAGGCGATCATGCGCGGCTTCTTTCCTTTTAGCAAACCGATGGCTTCCAGTTCGGCAAAGGCCTTCCACATGCCGATCAATCCCGTTCCGCCACCGGTTGGATAAAGGATCACGTCCGGCAGCTGCCAGTCGAACTGTTCGGCCAATTCCAAGCCCATCGTCTTCTTGCCCTCGATGCGATACGGCTCCTTCAACGTTGAAAGATTGAACCAGCCCTTCTCCTTCTCGCCAGCCGCAACGATCTTCCCGCAATCATCGATGAGACCATTGACCTCATAGGTATGCGCGCCTGCCAGCGCACACTCCCGCCGATTGATTGCAGGGGTGTCCTCCGGCATGAACACCCACGACTCCATTCCCGCACGCGCGGCATACAAAGCCATGGCACCTCCGGCGTTACCCGCCGACGGCGCGGCCACTTTCGTGATGCCGAACTCCTTGCACATCGTGATCGCCATCGCCATTCCACGCGCCTTGAAACTGCCCGTGGGAAGGCGGCTCTCGTCCTTGACCAACAGATGTTTCATGCCGAATCGCTTGGCCAGCACCGGCACCTGCAGAATCGGCGTAATGGTTTCAGTGAGGGACACAATGTTGGAAGGATCGGCAACCGGCAAGAGTTCCAGGTAACGCCAGATGGTGGGCGGACGACCCACCAGTTTCTTGCGTGTGAAATGCTGCTTTACCACGTCCAGGTCGTAGCGAACCCACAACGGACGCTGGCAGGAAGTACAAAGGGCATGCGGTTTGCCCGCCTCGTATTCCTGGCCGCAATTCGCGCACTCGAGATGTGTCACAAAGGACATGCCCGCAGAATCGCGACTGCGACCGAACCCGTCAAGGAAGCGGCTGGCTCTGCCAGTATAGAAGCTCGTTGACGCAAACGGCGTCTTGCTCCATTCATCTGCCAGGAAAGGAACCTATGAAGAAACTCTTCATCATCAGCACACTCGCATTGCTATGCGTCAGCGCACCGGGACTGTATGCGCAGAAGTTGGAGCAATGCGTGGTGTGCAAGGAAGGGCCGCTGTTCGGCACCATCTGCACCAATTGCGGGCAGCGAAAAATCCAGTGCGATCTCTGCGGACTTCCAATCAAGGACAACCACCTGAAGACCGGGGACGGGCGTTACATCTGCCAGTTCGAAAGGAACACTGTGATCGTCAACGAACAGATCGCCAAGCACTGCTGAGTCCTTCTTGTTCAGCTACTCGATGTTCTTTTCCGGACTGCTCTCAGCCTGGAGCGCGTGATTGATCTCGCTCATTTTCGAGTAGGTTTCGGTCAAGGTCGTCTTCAGCGTGGTGATCTTGCCGTGAAACTTTTTCAGGCGGTCGGTGACGGAGTATATGACCGTGCCATTGTGAAACACCGGGTTCTTGATCGCACTGAGTTGTGAGAGACCAAAGGTATCGGACTTGCTCCCGCTCACGGCCATCTTTTTGGTCGCCTGGTTCAGCTGCTCGGCTTTGTCATCGCCAAGTTTTTCCAACAGCAACTTATTCTCGGGGCCGGTAACATGGGACGAAAAGGGAGTCCAGTAAGACCTCCGTCCCGATCGTCCGCGCCCTGATTGGAGGATGCCGATGAATATTGAGATCACCAAGGACTGTGATTATGGTCGCCCGCCATGCACTTCCAATCTGGACATCAATCGATTTCTAAACGCGGAATCATCGGGCGCGTCATCGTTCTTCTGTGCCTGGCCTGCTCGTCGGCCAAGGCTGATAACGCGAAACCCTGGCGCCTTCAGGAACACCTGGGCCTGCCGGAATGGTTGCGCTTCAACGGAAACACCCGCGCCTTCTACGAAACGATGGACAATCAATTCCGCGTCGGCGGAATCGGTGGCGATCAACTGCTCACCTGGCGCACCATGCTCAAGCTCACCGCCACCAAGAACGGCTACTCAGTCGCTGGCGAATTGGTGGATGTGCGAGGAACCCTGGCTGATACGGGAACGCCGTTGGGCACGGATGACATCAACGCCCTGGAGCCCCAGCAGGCCTACATCGGGTGGAACGGCTCAAGTGAGGCAGGGGACGATCTCGGTCTCCGATTCGGCCGGCAGACCATGAATCTAGGCGCCCGCCGATTTCTCGCCCGCAACATCTTTCGCAGCACGATCAATGCGTTCAACGGAATCCGAGCCCGCTGGGAACGACCGGACAAGATGACGCTCAATGCCTTCTATTTCCTGCCCCAACAGCAGCGGCCGAACGATCTCGGCAGCCTGCTTGCCAACGAAGCCGCCCTGGATTCCGAAAACTTCAATCTGCAGTTCTGGGGAGTTCACCACGAGATCCACAACGTGTGGCGCGACCTGAACATGGAACTGCAGTTCTTCGGCCTGCACGAAGACGACACAGCAACCCGCAACACCCGTAATCGACGAATTTATACTCCGGCCCTGCGCTTCTCTCGCAAACCTGGCATCGGCCGGCTGGATCTCGACCTGGAAAGCGCCGTTCAGTTCGGTGAATCACGCGCCACCGGTGCAGTTGCAGACACGACCGACCTCGATCATCTCGCCCATCGCCACACCTTGGAATCCGGCTACACCTTCGACCTGCCATGGCAGCCTCGCCTGGCGTTCCAATACGAATGGGCAAGCGGTGACGAAACCGCCGGCGATGGGGACAACAACCGCTTCGACACCCTCTTCGGCGTTCGCCGGCCCGGGCACGGGCCGACCGGTATTTGGGGTGGATTCGCCCACATCAACGTCAATTCACCGGGCTACCGCATCACCGCCAAACCGCGCAAGGACGTTCAATTCATGTGGTCCCATCGTTGGTACCTGCTCGCCTCCGACACCGACGCCTGGGTGCCCCAAGGCGTCCGCGATGCCACCGGCAATTCCGGCCGCTTCATCGGCCACCAACTTGAAACCCGCATTCGCTGGGAAGCCATCCCCGGAAACCTCAAATTCGAAACCGGAGGCGCCCATCTTTTCGCCGGCGACTTCCTCCGCCGCGCCCCAAACTCCAACGGGCAACAGGACAGCACCTACGGCTACTTCCAAGCCGAAGTGTCTTTCTAAGGGGCTGTTCGGTACCCATCCGAGACTGCTGACCAAAGTTCGAATGCGGACTTGGGCTGACATCGAGTAAGTCAGCATCTGGTGGAGCATGTGCGGTGGGAATTTCAGAAGCTGGCAGGAATTGCCGGATTTGAGAGCCGCGTTGCGAGGTTCGTCTTTTAGCGCGGCTGCTTCACCGAGGAAACTGCGGGGACCACGCATCCCGAAAAGTTGCCCATTGCGGGTGACCTGCATTTCGCCGGAGACGAGGACGTAGAATTCGCGCGTGGTGTGGCCTTCACGAACGAGGGTGGAACCGGCATCGAGATTGATGGCTTCGTCCGGATTCGGATGCAAGCCTGCGGGATCGCCTCCACCATCTTGCATCACCAGGTCTTCCCGCCCGGTGATGAGGTCTCGCATCTGGCGATACCATTGGTTTTGGAGGCAGTATTTCAATTGCTCCAGCCGATTGGGACCCACTGTGTCGCCGGGGATCAGGAGATCGTGCCGACGACCGTCGCGCTCCACCAGAAGACGGCCGCCAAACGCGGGGATGCAGTGCGTGCAGGGATGGGGTACGAAAGTGGCGCCGAACACGTGGCATTCGCGCCCGAAGTAGACCGGATGGAAGTCGAACATTTCGGTTATCACCTCGCGCTTCTCCTTCGCGTCGATGCCGAGCTGGCAGGCGAGCTTGAGGATCAGGCCTTCGTAGATTTCAGGCGTGGTGTAGAGGCGCAGGCGATTGCCCGTGTATTGGCGGCCACGAATTTGTTATCAGGAAGAGAAGGGACGCGAACAAGAAGAGTTCCGTTTCGCTACTGCCTGACACGACGCAGGTGGTCTATCTTCGCTCCCCGCTGAGCGATACCTTCCCCTCAAATTCCGCACCGGCCTCAAACACCATCTTGCCAGTGACTTCCAGGCGGTCGCACTTGATGAGTGAGGGCACGCCATTGACGATGGCCGCCTCCAGTTGATCGACCAGTTTGTAGTGATCGGAGTCGAGTTTGACCACGGGAGGCACGTTGTTTCGATCGGGGTGGAGTTCGAGTCGGAAGTCGTCGGTGACGACATACACATCGGAGCGGAGCGTAAGAAGATCTCCGGTGGTCTTCACGGGGGCAAAGCGTGTCCTCGGCACGTCGACGGCAATCGCGCCATCGAAGCAGGAAATGGCTGCGCCCATGGCGGTTTCGAGTTGAATGACCTTTGGAGAATCTTTCTTGCGAGGATCAACTGTCTTGGCATTTCGAATCACCGCGAGCGGCAGAAAGCCGCCTTGTGCATCGAGTGCCTGCTTGAGGCTTTCCAGGTTGATCCAAAGGTTGTTGGTGTTGAAGTAGCGATGGGTGTCGACGTTTTCGAAGGCTTCCTTGTTTTCCTTGGGGCACTGGGCAGATTCGCGGAGAAGCAAGCCGCCATCTGATTTCCGGACGGCCAGGTGTCCGCCCTTGTTGTCCGCTTCGGTACGTCGCGTCACTTCCATCATGAACGGTGCTTTTGACTTTGCGAGATGATTGAGGAGATCAAGGTTTAAGGTCGCACCAAGATTGTCCGAGTTGGAAACGAAGGCGTAGCGGACGCCCACGGCCAGGAGTTCATCCAGTTTGCCGGAACTGAGAATGGCTGGATAAAGATCCCCATGCCCCGGCGGGCACCATTCGTGCGAGGGATCGGCCGGCCACTCGATCGGTTCCATGGAGTTTTCATCCAACTTCGGAGCCTTGCTCTGGAGGAATTCAAGCGACGCGGGATCACCGAGGTCCGGATATTTGGTGAGGAATTCGCGCGTGTCCGCACTGGTGGAGAAGCTGTTCATCAAGAGGAATTGAAGTGGCATGCCAAACTTCTCACGCAACGCCAGAATCTGGCGCGCGGTCAGGTCGAGAAAGTTCAGCCCATCGCGAACTTCGAGGAGGGACTTCGCCTTCTGCAGACCCATGCCCGTGCCCAGTCCGCCATTGAGCTTGATGATGACGGCGGCCTGCAGAAGCGACCTGGCTTCACTCTCTTCGGCCGTTGGCAGTTCCTCCAACTTCGGCAATGCCTCGATCGGTCTGATATCATCCTCAGGAATCATCATCCGCGCGCCGCCCTTGAGAATTCCGACGTTGTGTTCAAAGGCGCGAATGGGGACATCGCTCACTCCGGCCTCTTCCATTTTCTCCCGAATCGAAGACATCGGCGATATGGTTGGAATGGACCATCGCGTCGTCAAACTTTTCCGAACTGAGCAACCGCGTTGGACCTACGGCAGGAACGCGAATTCGTTTGCGTTGATCAATCCACGGCAAACAACGTTCAGTCCCTGCTTCTTTGCGATTTCAACGGCTGCGTCAAGTTCGCCCGGGTCGGGTTGGCGGGTGAGCAAGAGGGCGAAGCAACGTCGAACGGCTGCCTTTAATCCACGGTCGCCACTGTCCTTATTCGCGCGCTCCGCGATGAACCGTGCCTGTTCGACAACGAAGTCGCTGTTCATCAAGTTGAGCGCCTGGAGGGGCGTGGTGGAGACAGGGCGCCTGGCGCGGACCTGTCCGCAATCGGGGAAGTCAAAGGCGGTGAAGATTTGGTCGTCCACTCGGCGCATGCGTTCCTGGTAGAGCATGCGACGCCAGGTGTGAGAACCATGGTTGTCGACGACTTCCCATTGGGCGTAGGTCTTCTTTTCGTTGTGAATACGATAGCTGCGGCCACCGATCTTCGTGTCGAGTTTTCCAGATGCCTGGAGAATGCCATCGCGGATCACTTCCGCGGAAACGCGTTGGGGCGGGTAACGCCAGAGCAGGGCTGCGCTGCCATCCTTCTTGAGTGACGCTTCATTCGGCAGGCTGGAACGGCGGAAAGCGTCGGACATCACGAGCAGACGGATCATTCCCTTCATCGACCAGGGGGCAACTTCGAGTTCGGTTGGCGTCACAAACTCGGCGGCAAGCCATTCGAGCAGTTCGGGATGCGTGGGAGGTGCGCCGGCTTTTCCAAAATCGCTGGTGGTCGGAACAATGCCCGCACCGAAGACGTGATGCCAGATGCGATTGGCCATCACCCGGGCGGTCAAGGGGTTGTCGGCACTGCCGATCCAGTTGGCAAACTCAAGCCGGCGTTTCGCGCCTTTGGCCATACCGGTCAGTTTGAGATCACCACCGAGAATTTCCGGACCAGCTGGAACGACCTCGTCGCGTGGGCTCTCGGGACTGCCGCGGTGAAAGACACGGGTCACGGCGGGCGGAATGAAGCGCCCAACGAAGCTCGGCCGCGGACCTTCCTCGGCGAGGGTAGAGATGTGATTTTGAATCTCCCTCAACATGTCTTTCCGTTCCGGATGTTTTTCGGAGAGCGACTTGTTCGCCCACCAGGTGCCGACCCAGGGTTGCCACGTGCCGTCGTTCTTGAGGATTTTCATGTCGAACTCGTAGCGCGGCAGGCTTGGCTTCCTTTCGAGGTAATCCGTGTCGTAGAAGTACTCGCGATTGGAACTCAGGCGCAGGCGATCAATCATGACGGATTCATTGAAATCGAACTGCACCCAGGGCTGTTCCTCGCCTTTCTTGGTGCGCGCGCGCCAGGCCATGGTTCCGTATTCACCGTCGTTTAAACGGTTCATCGGGTTGCGTCCGTCAATTCCACTCGCAGGATGCGCGGATACTTTTGCCGAGCTTTGGTGCGCCAGGTTTACGGCGACCTTTTCCGGTCCCAGCACTTCCAGTTCATCCAGCCCGACGTATCCGGTCTTGAACTGGATGCGAACGGCCTTGGTCTTGACCGGGTGAAAATGCATCTCGCGAAACGCGCCCCAGTTTTCCTCCCAGGCACCGAGCTTCTTCAACTTTTGACGATTCTTCGAAATCCCCTTCCATATTTCCTCTCCGCGCTTTCGCCGTGGATGATCGGGCTTGAATTCAGGATGGCGCCCGCCGAATTCGATGTCCTGGAAGACACCGGTCATCGCGTAGTAATCCTTGATGGTGATGGGGTCAAACTTGTGATTGTGGCAACGCGCACAACCGATCGTCACACCCATGATCGAAGCGCCAACCGTTTGCATGATCTCGTCCATGCGATCTGCGCGCGCCTGGCGAATCGCAGACGGTTCGCGACCGACGGTGGCTGCGGGGACGTGTGGGCCGGCCACGAGGAAACCGGTGGCATCGCCCGTGCCGAGCGAATCGCCGGCGATCTGTTCCCGCACGAATTGGTCGTAAGGCAGGTCCTCATTGAAGGCGCGAACGACATAGTCGCGATAGACCCAGGCGTTCTTGCGATAGAGGTTGGCTTCCGAACCGTTCGACTCCGCCCAGCGAATGACGTCGAGCCAGTGTTGCGCCCAGCGTTCGCCGAAGTGCGGTGAGGCGAGCAGCTCTTCGACGAGGGCCTCATACGCCTTGTCCCCGTCCTTGGCGAAGTCCGCGTCAAACTTCTTCACGCGGGCGGGCTTGGGCGGCAGACCGGTGAGGATGACGGATGCGCGGCGGATCAACGAACGGGAGTCGGCGGGACCATTCGCCTTCACACCGGCATCTCCCAGTCCTGCGGCAAGAAAGGCATCCACGGGATGCTTTGCCTGGCCGGGAACGGAGGGACGCTTGACCGGTTGGAAGGACCAGTGATCCGTGTTGATCTTCGCGACTTCATTCATCTGGCCGGGCCAATTAGCGCCCTCGGCAATCCACTTTTCGATCAGCGCGATCTGGGATTTCGTCAGGGGCTTGCCCTTGGGAGGCATGATTTCATCAGGATCCCTACCCTTGACCAGGTCGAGCAGGTGGCTCTTGGAAGGATTGCCCGGAACGATACTCGGCAAGCCGCTGTCACCGCCACGGATCAGAATCGCCCGTTGGTCCACTCGCAATTCGGACTTGGCCTTGTCCGGGCCATGACAGTCGATACAGCGGTCTTCAAGTATGGTCTTGATGTCTTTCTCGTAATCGACGGCTACGGCCGTGCTTTCGATCAGTGTGAAGGTAAGAGCAAGAACTAAGGCACAGCGTTGCATCATATCGTTGCTTCCAGTGGACGGAAATCCTAACGGACGATGCTGGAAAAACCATTCCGGATTGAACGGCGCCCTATCGAACCGCCTTAACCTTCCCCTCCCATTTCACCAAGCGTGATTTGAGTTTCTTGGCGGTCTTGGGCTGCTTGCTGAGAAGGTTTTTTTCCTCAGCTGGATCCGTGGAAAGATCGAACAGCCATTCCTCTTCCTGGCCGCCTTCGATCTTGTAGACATACTTCATCGCGTCATCGCGGATGGCACGCCAGGTACGATCGCCCCGCCGCGCGCGCCAGTAGAAGGTCCGGGCGGTATTGTCCCTTCCGTCCTGCACGTGCTTGAGAATGTCGATGCCGCTGAGCTTGCGATCCTTGCGCTTCTTCGCGCCGGCGACGCGGAGAAACGAGGCGGTAAGATCCATGAGTGTGCCGGGTTGGCGGGATACCGTTCCCGCCTTCAATCGTCCCGGCCAGCGCGCGATCACCGGAACGCGCAATCCGCCTTCCATCAACCCGCCCTTCCAACCGCTGAATGGAAGATTGCGACCGGGCTTCATGGCGCCGTGATCGCTGGCGAAAACCACCAGCGTATTCCCGCGGATGCCGGCATCGTCGATGGACTTGAGAATGCGTCCGACCGATCGATCCATGTCTTCCAGCATCTCCACGTATTTCTCGCGCGTGCCGATCATGAACGTTTCCTTGGGATGCATCTTGCCGGTGTCGTCCTTCGGCCCCTGAAACGGGAAGTGCGGCGTGCTGAACGGCACGTAGAGGAAGAACGGCTTTTTCGAATTGCGCTTTACGAAATCAACGGCGTCGTCCGTGATCAAGTGCGTCATGTAGCCCTTCCGCTTGATCGGCTTGCGGCCGCCGATGAAGACATCGAGTGGCGAAAGTTCCGTGTGGGTGAAGTAATCCACATTGCCACCGAGAAACCCGACGAATTCATCGAAGCCCTGATCCAGTGGGCTGAACTTGCTTTCGTAGCCGAGATGCCATTTGCCGAAGACGCCGTTGTGGTAGCCCGCCTGTTTCAACGCAGGAGCCAGGATCGCTTCGTTCGCCGGCAAACCGAGATCGCTGTTATCGGCCAGCCGAATCGCGTCGTCGTAGCGGCCGACGTTGCCGGTGCCGATGGCGCATTCGAGACCGCCGACGTATTGCGGATAGCGTCCGGTGAGGAAGGCCGTCCGTGCGGGCGTGCACTCCGCGCCATTCGAATACATCTGCGTGAAGCGGATTCCGTCCTGAGCCAGCTTGTCGAGCACGGGCGTCTTTGCATCGGGCGCACCGTAGCAACCAATGTCGCCATATCCCATGTCGTCCACGAGCATGAACACGATGTTGGGAGGCGCAGCCACCAATCCGGAGAAGTTCGAGACGGCGAGCGGCAAGAGGGAGAGGAGCAGCTTCTTCATGTGATGCACGCAGTGTCGTGACGCGCGGGGAACTTGAACAGTTTTTTTGAGGGACCGGAATTCGGCTACGTGATTAAAAGTGGTGGCAATAGCAAGAGATGCATCAACTGAAACCGTATGTCTTCTCCCTCACCCTCAATCCCTCTTCCGCTGGGAGAGCGGCGGGGTGAGGGAGAACGCATCGAAAACCGTTTGATCTGAGTTCTCTCAAACTCGCATGCTTATAGTGTAATTCTTAGCGGCCACCACTCCTAACGCACACGGCATTCGGTGCACCGCTGAGATCGTCAGAGCGTGGAGAGGCGTTTCGTCAGGAAACGAGCGAGTGCTTCGGCGTAAGGTTGATCGGTGATCATTGGGACGAGATCAATCCGATGCCGGTGGCAACCCTTGGTCAGCTCATCTTGAAACTGATCGCGCTTCTGGAGGTAGGCATTGCGAAACGCGACCGGATCGATCTGGTGAATGTCTCCGTCGACTTCGAGGGATTCGAACTGGGTCCACTCTTTGAACGGAAACTCCAACTCATCGCGGTCCATCACCTGGAAAACAATGATTTCGTGTTTCGCATGTCGGAACTGAGCCAGCGCATTGACCAGTGCGCGAATCTCTCCGTAGCAATCCGAGATGATGATGATCAAACCGCGACGTTGAAGACGCGGCGCAATCTTGCGGAAGGCCGAACCCAGATCCGTTTCACCACCCACGACCGAATTGTGCAGTTCATCAAGAATCACTTTCAGATGGGCGATGCTGGAACGCGCGGGGATGTATCGGCGTAGTTCCGTGTCGAACGTAGCCAATCCAACCGCGTCCCGTTGCTGCATCATCAGATAGGCCAATGCGGCGGCCAGGTGAACAGCGTATTGGGCCTTGGTGAAGGTCTTCCCATATTCCATCGAACCGCTGAGATCCAACAACAAGGTGGCACGCAGGTTGGTTTCCTCATCGTATTCGCGAACGTAAAAGCGGTCGGTCTTCCCGTAGACCTTCCAATCCAAACGCCGAATTTCATCCCCCTGCACGTAGGGTCGGTGCTGCGCAAACTCCACACTGAATCCCTTGTGGGGTGACTTGTGCATGCCGGAGATGAATCCCTCCACCACGAGCCGCGCGACCATCTGAAGATTGGAGACCTTCTTCAGGTCGTCGGGCGTCAGGAAGTCAGCAACATAGGACATGGGTCAGTCCGCATCTGTGCGCGCGATCGAGATCACAAAACACTCTTCACATTCCCACGGGGCGTCTCCTCAAGAATTTTGTCGACGATTTCGTCCACCTTGATGCCTTCGGCTTCGGCATTGAAGGTAGGCAGCACGCGATGGCGCAACACGGGTTTTGCCAGTGCTTCAATATCGTCGATGGCCACATGGTAACGTCCTCGCAGAACCGCTCGAACTTTCCCTCCGAGAATCAACTGCTGGCAGGCTCGTGGTCCGGGACCCCACGCGATCCACTCACGTGCAATACCGCTGGCATCTGTATCGGCGGGACGCGATCGACGCACGAGATCCAAGACAAAGTCCGTGACGTGATCGGGCACGGGAACCTTGCGGATCATTTCCTGCGCAGCCATCACCTCGTCGCCGGCGATCACCGGATCGATGTCCGCTGAATACGCGCTGGTGGTCCGGCGAATAATTTCCCGTTCTTCTTCTTTCGACGGGTAATCCACCCGCACATGGAACATGAAACGGTCCTTCTGTGCTTCGGGCAGGGGATAGGTGCCTTCCTGTTCGACCGGGTTCTGCGTCGCGAGCACGAAGAACGGTTCGTCGAGCTGATACGTTCGTCCGCCAACCGTGATCGAATGTTCCTGCATTGCTTCGAGCAGGGCGGCCTGGGTCTTTGGCGGCGAGCGGTTGATTTCGTCCGCGAGAATCATCTGCGCGAACAGGGGACCCTTGAGGAAAGACAGGTTGCGTTGCCCGGTGGCCGGATCTTCCTGGATCACATCCGTGCCCGTGATGTCAGCAGGCATCAGGTCGGGTGTGAACTGCACGCGCCGAAACGACAGCGCGAGTGCCTCCGAGAGACTCTTTACCATGAAGGTCTTGGCCAGGCCCGGCACGCCTTCGAGGAGGCAGTGGCTTCGAGCGAAGATCGCGATCAACAACTGCTCCATGACCTCGTCCTGACCGACGATCAACTTACCGACTTCCGCGGTGATTCGCTGATAGGAGTCACAGAGTTTTTCCGCGATCTCCACATCTTGTTCGCTCGCACCGGATGGGATGGGTCGTCGCGGCTTGATCGGAGTCGGTTTATTTCTCTTCTTGGGCTTGGGCTTGACCGGCGTCGGTGGCGGTTTGGTCGGAACATCGCCGATTGTCGTCTTGGGCCGCATCGGATCCGAGGGGGGCGGATCCGGAAGCACGGCGGTCAGTGGCCGCTCAGGTTCCACCTCGGGAATGGTCTCACTGATCATCAGTTCACTCAGGGGAGGAACCAGATTGATCTTACCGCAATGAGGACACTGGATTTCACTGCTCGCGACCTCCGCATCAATGGTCAGCGTGGCTTCGCAAAGGGCACATGTGACGGTGAATTCCATTCGTGTGACGGGTTCGGTCGGAAGACTGCGTGTTTGGGGTGGAATTGGAAATCCCTTTTATGCTGTAGGAATTGAGTCATCGCCATCCAGTTGCGGTGAGAATTCCCGGATTGTGCCCGGGTCTCCTGACCCGCGCAGCCGATCGACCGAAGGTCTCCCCACAATTATAGAGACCTTCGGTCGAGGGAGTGGAGCGGTCAGGAGACGCACTCCACAACGGAGGAACACATGTGACACGTTTGTGATTGCGTAGTTTTCGAAGGAATCCGACCTACATTCCGACTTTGCAACATCGGCCGCTTCGCTAGGTTTCCCACAGCCATGAACAAACAACTCACACCTCGTCGTGACTTCCTGAAGAAATCTGCTGCCGCAACTTTCGGATTTTCCGTCCTGCCATCCTATCTTGCCACGGGCAAGCCTGCGGATGGAAAGGTGCCACCGAGCAAGCGGGTCAATCTTGGTTGCGTGGGCGTGGGCGGGCGCGCATCGGGTGTCATTCCGAGCGTGTGTGCGGGAGGCAAAGCCGCGCCGGTCGCGTTCTGTGATGTGGATTTCAACGCGCGGCGCGTGGAGAAGAATCTTGAGCGTTTTCCCGGCGTGAAGCAATACCAGGACTTCCGCGTGATGCTTGAGAAGTCCGGCAAAGACATCGATGCCGTCACGGTGGTCACGCCCGATCACACGCACTTCCCCGCAGCGATTCTGGCAATGTCCATGGGCAAGCACGTCTACGTCGAAAAGCCGTTGACGCATTCCTACGCGGAAGCGGACATGTTGATGAAGGCGGAGAAGCGGTTCGGAGTGGTGACGCAAATGGGCAACCAAGGCCACACCTCCGGAGGATCGGCGCAATTTGAAGCGCTGCTCAAGGCCGGCGCGTTGAAGAACATCGACAAGGTGGACGCGTGGAAGACGGCCGGTCTTTGGTTCATGAGAGCCGATCAACGCATCTCCAAGTACCCCCCAAAAGAAAAGAAACCGGATACGCTTGATTGGGATCTCTGGTGCGGGCCCGCGGAGATGAAACCCTTCAGCAGCAAGTATCATCCCTTCAACTGGCGGGCGTTTTATCTCTACGGCAACGGCATGCTGGGCGATTGGGGCGCGCACATCATCGACTTTGTGCACGACTTCCTGAAGCTCGGCCAACCTACTCATCTTTCGCCCCTGCTGATGGATGACGCAAACGATGTGATCTTTCCGCTCAGCTCACATCTGGTGATGCACTTTCCCGACCGTGGCAAGAACCGGCCCGCCTTGGAACTCACCTGGCGCGATGGCGCGAATTGTCATCCGACCGTTCCGGAGCAGTTCCACACCAGGCAGAAGGACGGCACCCTCAAGGCGCCCAAGATGGGCGGTGCGGGCACGGTGATTTATAGGGCGGACCGAAAGTTTGCGCTGACCCGCGCATCGCATTCCAGCAAGTCATCGATCATACCGACGGACGCTGGGGAGAAGTACAGAGACGCGTTGAACACGCCGAACCCGAAGTACAACCACTCTACTTCATTCACGGCGGCCTGCATGGGCGAAGACAAGACGCGTTCGCCGTTCAGCATTGCCGGTGATCTGACCAAGACATTGATGCTGGGTGTGATCTGTCAGTATCTGAATGAGGAACTCGATTTCGATCGCAAGAGCGAACAGTTCGTTGGCAACAAACGCGCCAACGCATTGCTCGAAGGTCCGCCTCCGCGCAAGGGCTGGGAAGAGTTCTACAGAATGTTCTGATCGTGCCGATCGAACTCAAGGGCAGAACCGCAATTGTCACCGGCGCAAGTCGTGGCATTGGCCGGGCAACGGCAATTGCACTTGCGCAGGCAGGAGTAAACCTTGGCCTGGTCGCACGTGATGAGTCAGCGCTACAACAGCTTCATGACGAAGTCGCGTCGCACGGAATCCATGTGGCCACGGCGAAGTATGATTTCAGTTCCGGCGATGGCATTGCGAATCTTGCTGAAGCACTGGTGACCGAACTGGGATCGATCGATGGACTCGTCAACAACGCCGGGACGTTCTTGGAGTGCGACCTCGCAGATTTGTCCGAAGACGAATTGAAACACGTCTTACAGGTCAACCTCGTGTCGCCGTTCATGCTGACGCGGGAACTGCTTCCTCAACTGCGCGAATCCCATGGACGCGTCATCAACGTGGTCAGCACCTCCGCGTTGCAGGGTTATGCGCAACAGTCGGCTTATTGTGCGAGCAAGGCGGGCTTGCTGGGAATGATGCGCGCGTTGGCAATCGAGGAGAAACCGAACGGGATTCGCATCAACAACCTGTGTCCGGGCGGTGTGGATACGGACTTCATCAACAACACCAAGCTGGGCGAACGATTGGCGGGTCAGGTGATGATCGCACCGGAGGACATTGGCGAGATGGTGGTCTTTCTGATGCAACAACCGGACAACATCGATGTGTCCGAGATGACGATCCGAAGGTTTACGAAGTAGCGGAAAGAGGCCCAAAGGGCCGAACCCATATTCAACCCAGACTGACCAACGGGGGGTCTGGGTGTAGGTTGTCCACGAGACGGAGGCCTGAAGGACCGATCCATAAACGAGTCACTCGACGATCGTATCGATCAGCCTTTCAGCCCTCAGCTTCTTCGCCGGTATTGAGGTCTTCCTTCTTGAGGTAGAGCGTCTGCTGGGTTTCCTCCGTGACCATCGGCGTGACCGGCATGGGTTTGCCCGTGATCTTGGCCTCGAGCAGCTTGTTCGCGAATTCCGTCTTGTCGTCCTGGCAACCCGAGCACTTCAGCTCCATCGGCATCTGCATCTTCTTGGGCTGACAATCGATCTTGAACTTCAATCCGCACTGGCAGGTGATCTTCAAGGCGATCAGCGCTTCGCCGTGCGGATTTTCATCCGTCATGATGGGGACCGTCTGGGAGACGAGCAGCGCATTCGCTGCAGCCGAGCCATTTGCATCACAGCTCGGACATTTCACCCCCTGAGGGACTTTGCCGTTTTCGAGTTCGATGTCGAAACGGTAAGGCGTGCTGCATTTGCAGATGATTTTGAATTCCATATGCCAGCGACGAGCACTACCCCACACCGGTGTTCGTCAAACAATATCGGGGACGGGAAGACAATCGGCGATTCAGAGAGTCAAATCAAAGAAATTCTCTATCAGGGAATCCCTGAGTTGGCTTCCGGACGAGGCAGCGCCATCACGCCACTTCGAACTTCTCAAAACTCTCATCGATAGAGGCCGTGCTCTGGATGCGGGCGAGTCTGGCATAAAGACCATTCTGTTCGAGTAGTTCATCGTGCGTGCCGCGTTCCAGAATCTCTCCATGCCGCAGGACAAGTATCTGATTGGCGTTGCGAATCGTTGAGAGCCGGTGTGCGATCACGAAACTTGTCCGCCCGGACATCAACCGCTCAAGCGCTTCCTGGATCAACCGTTCCGTCGCGGTATCAACTGAAGCCGTGGCTTCATCAAGAATGAGGATCGGCGCATCTTTCAACAACGCACGCGCGATGCTGACACGTTGCTTCTCACCAACGCTCAGCTTCACTCCACGTTCCCCGATTTTCAAATCATACCCATCAGGCAGACTTTCAATGAAGTGATGACAGTTGGCGGCCGTGGCTGCAGAGATGAGGTCTTGCTGCGAAGCATCGAGCCGGCCGTAGAGAATGTTTTCACGGATGGTCCCGTTGAAAAGGAACGGCTCCTGGGCGACGATCGCGATCTGATCGCGCAACACGGGAAGTGGTACATCAGAAACTTCCCGGTCATCGATGGTGATGCTTCCCGACGTCGCCTCGTAGAAGGCGGGCAACAGATTGACGAGGGTGGATTTTCCAGCGCCAGTCGGGCCCACGAGTGCCACCATCTCGCCGGGCTTCACCTTCAAATCAATTCCGCTCAATACGGTTCGCTCATCGTTGTACTGAAAGTTGACCCCCCGATAATTCACGCGTCCGGTCACACACCAGCTTTCGTCGCCTGGTTTCATCTTCGTGCCCCGCCGTTCCTCCGCACTGTCCGTGATGTCAAACACCCGTTCGCCTGCTGCACGTGCAGACTGGAGCATCTGGTTCAGGCCGTGCAGGCGCGCGACGGGTTCGTAGAAGAGGTTGAGGTAGAAGATAAAGGCCACGAGCTCACCAATCGACATTGTCTCGTTCAATACCTGCGAACCACCCACCCAGATCACCAGCGCGATGCCGATCGAATTCAGGAAGGCCATGCCCGGAGAGTAGTTGGCCCATGCGCGCATCACCTTCAAGGTGCCTTGACGAAGATTCTCGGCACGGCCGGCGAAGCGATCATCTTCGTAGTTTTCCCGACCGAATGACTTCACCTGGCGCACGCCTTGCAGGTTGTCCATCAGCAGCGCGTTCATTGCGCTGGTGGCCTCCCGCATCGTACGATATCGCTTGTGCGCAGTCAGCGTGTACCAAAGCGCACCGCCAATCAGGAACGGCAATGGGATCAATGCCACGAGGGCGAGTTTGACGTTCATCATAAATAGGATGGCCATCACACCGATGACGCTGAGGATCGCGACGCTTCCCTGTTCCGTTCCATCGATGAGAACGCGTTCGACGGAATTCACGTCTTCAATCACCCGCGTCATGAGGTCGCCCGATGATCGCTGATCAAACCAGTTTACCGGCAGGCGTTGCAGGTGCGCGTAGACGTCTTTCCGGAGGTCAAAGATGACCTTCTGTTCCAGCTCGTTGTTGATGCGGATGCGGATGCTGTTGAACAGTTCCCGGAATAGAAAGGCGGCAATCAGGATGCCCATTACCGGCAGCAACAACTCTTCCTGCTTCTTGCCGATCACGTCGTCGATCACGAACTGAGTGAGCTTCGGATACGTGAAGGCAAAACTGAGTGACAACAGGGCGCAACCAACCGTACCGAATGCCATCCATCGGTAGGGCAGCAGATACTTGCTCACTCGACACACAACTTCCCATGTCGTTCTCGGCTTTGCCTGGAACGTGGGGTCGGTATGCGCGCCAAATGCGGGGTTAGCCATGTCGGTTTTCGATTCGTCGAATTACGAAGGACGAACGGGCGGCAAAGATTTGGGCAGAAAGGGGATTTGGCAAGTGGGATTGGGGTGCAGATCACTGCCGGTTCAGCAGTTTCTCCGCAGCCTCCACGCTGTCGTCTTTCACTTCGGGCTTGGCCAATTCCTGGAAGTCACCGCGAATGTCGTCCAGCAAATCCAATTGCTTGATCGCTTCATCGCGCGCGACCTTGCCGGTGGAGGTCGCCGGATTCTTCGAATTGGGCGCGACCACTCCGCGGTCGTTGATGTATTTCATCAAAGTCTTCCGATAGTCGCCGATGAGCCGCGCGAGATCGGGTTGGGAGTTGGCATAGACGATGGCCATCTGATTGATGGTATCGATCAGCAGGGGACGATGTTCTTCAAAAGACGTCTTCGCGATCAGGTCCTGCAGTCGGAAGGATTTCGTCACCGGGGTGTCCTTCGAACTCATGCGCACGTGCACCGGTTTGGTGAAGATCTTGTGCAGGCGTTCCAGACTCTTGGCCTCGGCCCACCGCAGGTTTTTCTCGCGTGCCTTGAAACTGACCAGGCTGACGGACCACCACTTCTCGATGTCGAGCGCCGAACGGAATTGCTTCTCGAAGGCCTTGCGAAACGCGAGCTGTTTGTTCAGATAACCCGGCAGCAATTCGATCGTCTGCCAAAGCCTCTTCGAGCCTCCCGGCAAGCGCAGCAACTCACGAACAAAGAGATGGGAGCTGTGCTGATAGGTTTCCCATGCCAGGCCTTCCATGAACTTCTCCATTGGAATGCTGAGTTCGGCAAAGGTGTTGGGAGTCATTAGCCGGAAATGCTGCCTGATCTCCGGCAGGCCCGCGTAGCGATCGTGGGTCATGTCCAGCCGCGTGCGATTCTCGATTACCAATGTATCGCCATGAACCGCGAACAAGTGCGCGGCGATGCCTTCCTGCAACCAGAGCGGAATCTCCACCAGGCGGCTGGAATTGTTCTGGCGGTTGGCCACCTCCAACAACAACGCGCGAATCATCGCCCGCATGAATCGTGTGCGCCTCACCTGACCGGGAACATGCACCTTGAACTTCCAGCCGTCCCCTTTCTCGGAACGGATCGTCACGTCCTCGTCCGGGTCGGCCTTGCCCTGTATGATGACGCTGATGCGGCCACGCCAAAGGTCCTCGCGGTTGAAGAGAGACAGGAACTGCGCCTTGATCCGCTCGATCGAAAGCAACACCACGGGCGGATCCATCTGCATGTAACCCTTGCGCACGGAAGAATAGGAAGGCGGTCCCCAAGGCGAACCGGGATCGTAACCAATCACCACCATTTGTTGCGATCGCCCCGTCAGCACGCGCGGTCGTTCGATCGGATCTTCAGACGCGATCGAAGTCGTGAGAGGCAGGAGCGCAAGCGCTGCGAAGACACGAATCCATCGGATGTTGTTCAATGGATTCATACAGGGATGCGACGGCGGCGAGCCGTCTACTTGGACGAGGCAGACTTGCTCTTCGATTTCTTCGAAGAACTGTCCGAGGATTTCTTTTCCGACTTTTCGGATTTCGCGGGTGGTTTGTCTTTCTTGGCGGCTTCCTTGTAACCCTCGCTGCGATAGTCGGTGGTGTAAAAGCCATCGCCCTTGAAGATCAATCCGGCGCCACCACTGATCGAACGTTGGACCTTGCCCTTGCATTTCTTCTTCGGGCATATGGTCAAGGGGTCGTCCTTCATCGACTGAACGATGTCAAAGGGCCCGCACTTCTCGCAGATGTATTCGTAGGTCGGCATAAAATAGGACAAACGGGACCTGAACTATAGGCACAGGAGAAAACGGCGCGTCAAGCAGCGGGGAGAACCAAACTTGTGCGGAATCCGTGATCTCAGCATCGAGTCTATCGCGCAGTGAATTTCTTAATCCTTGTCCTCATCTTTGTCTCAATCTCTGAGAACGAGTGAGGATTAAGACAAGGATTAAGTATCTGAGGGCGAACGCTGAGACAGCCACACGATTGCTTGAAGCTTGGAGTTTCCCCTCCGTCTCCCATTCGCTATAACGCCTCCATGCTGCCAAAGTTACTGACTCTGGGCGGGCCCATGGCGTGGATACTGGTGTTTGCCAGTGCCGTCGCGCTGGCGGTGTTTCTGGAACGAATGCTTCATTACCACCGCGCCCAGATCAATTCGAATGAGTTCCTCAATGGCGTGCGCAACGTGCTCAAACGAGAGAACGCGGTCGAGGCTTTGTCCATTTGCGATGCGACGCCCGGCCCGGTCGCACGACTCGTAAAGGCCGCCGTGCTCAATCGCGATCGTGGACGCGACGGCGTTCGGGAAGCCTTGGAAGAAGCGGGCATGCAGGAAGCTCCCAAGCTGGAGGAAAAACTGAACGTGATCGCGACCATCGCACAGATCTCTCCCCTGATGGGTTTGTTGGGAACCGCACTCGGATTCATCAAGATTTTCGAAAAACTTGAGGCCCAGGGCCAGTACGCGCACGCCTCCATGTTGGCCGGTGGTGTTTGGGAGGCCTTGATTGCGACAGCTCTCGGCCTGGCCGTCGCGATTCCCTGTTACATCGGCTACAACTACCTCGTCAGCCGCGTGAACCAGATCGTCCTGGACATGGAACGCGCCTCCAATGAGATCGTGAATCTCGTCATGGATCCGCACACTCTGCGCAACGAGTAAGATGAGATATCCACGCAACGCCAAGATCTTCCGCGGTCAGCTCGACGCCGGTCCCTTCGCCGGTGTGTTCTTCTGCCTGCTCATCTTCATTCTGTTGAACCAAACCCTGGTTTACACACCCGGCGTGAAGATCAATCTCGCCGAGGGGGACAACCTTCCCGGCATCGGGCAACCCAGTGTGGCGGTCGCCATGAGCGCCGATGGGCAACTGTTCTTTCGAAACCAATCGCTGACGCCGTTGCAATTGAAAGGAGCACTCCGCGCCGAAGTCCTGGCTGCCAGACAACGTGGCGAGGAATTGTCGGTGGTCGCGCTCATCGATGGTTCGTTGCCCAGCCGCGCGCTGGTGATGCTTGCCGAAATCGCCCGCGAAGCCGGAGCCAAGGAATTGCTGCAGGCAACGCGTCCGGTGGGTGGCGCGCCACCTCAACCCACGATTCCATGAGCAACGAGATGGAGGAATTGCCACCGTGGCGTCCGCTCCGCTGGATGGTCGCGGTCGTGCTCGTCCTGCTGCTGCATCTCGGTGGCATCTACATGCTCTCCGGCTGGACCCCGCCCCAGCCGCCGCGCGAAGCCGCCGAGTTCAAAGTCCGTCTGCTGACGACCGACAATGCCGGACAAACGTTGCTCGACCGTTACTCGCTCCGCGATCCCACGATGTTCGCGACGATCAGTTCCAATGACTTTTCTTTTCCGGCGTGGCTGAACGTCGAACCTCCTCCATTCAATCTCCCCGAATGGTCCGATCCACAACGCTGGCTCACCCAGAGAAGCGACACCTTGGGAGACACCTTCCGCCAATACGTGCGCGCAAATCTCGGAACCACTCTCTCCGTCGCACCGGCATCAAGCGAACCCGCCGAACCAGCAACGCCCGCTCCCCAACGAAGCACACGCCTCTTCGTGCAGGGACTGCCCACCCGTGCACTTACCCAACAGCCTGATCTGCTCGCGTGGCCCAGCGACTTCGTTCTGCAACCCACCGTCATCGAAGTGCTGATCGATTCCCGGGGCTGGGTTTTTTCCCCCCGCCTCTTGAATCTTCAAGCCGGTCAGGTCGGCGTTGAGGATACCGCGCGGATCGATGCACAGACAGCAGCCGACCGGCATGCCTTATCACTCGTTCCGAAACTGCGCTTCGAACCCAATCCCGTAGGTGCTGATCGCTTGGACAAAGGTCGGGTCATCATCCAGTGGGTGACGAAAGCCACGACCAATCAAACCGATCAACCCTGATGGAACTCCACCTCATCATCCTCATTTACTTTGTTGTGATGGTCGTGGTCGTCTGCGGCAGTGGCTGGTATGTCGAACGCCATCGGCGCAGTTTCGAACCGGAACCTTCCGACGACTCCATCTTCCGCTGTACCGATTGCAGCTACGTCTACACCGACGATCCGGATGTGGACCGTTCCCGTTGCCCCCAATGCGGCAGGAGCAACCAGGTATTCGAGTTTTGAAGTATTGGCCCGATCACGCTCCGTTTCGCAGCTGACCGTGATGCGTCATGAGCGGGTGTCTAACCTCCGCGATCCAGTCGGGCACCTTGTTGGTTGAGAATTCGATAGCTGACGCAGTTCGGACGGAACCGGAATCCCGGTTCCGTCCTTTGTTTGTTCCGGCAGTTTCTTCGTGTCCGAGATCGATCCGGGGTGTAGACCAATGCCCGCGTGGCTGATGCCGGTCCCAAAAAAGAAAAGCGTACCGTCTTCCGACTGGCTGCCGTCGGAATCGGACTGCTCCCTCTGGTCTTGCTGGAAGCGGGTTTGCGACTGTTCCTTCCGGCTGATGACCACAGCGATCCGTACGCGGGTTTTGGCGGAAATGTTCCCGTCTTCAATCTCGATGGCGATACCTATCGCACGGCCAATGGCCGGGAGCCGTTTCTTGCCCCGCAGGAGTTCTCTGCGACGAAATCCACGAATGGCTTGCGGGTGTTCTGCTTCGGTGGTTCAACCGTGTTTGGTCGCCCGTTTCATTCGGCAACGGCATTTCCACGGTGGCTGGAACTTCAATTGCAGGCTGAATCGCCGGGTCGGCGTGTTGAGGTCGTCAACTGTGGAGGCATCTCCTACGCCAGCTATCGCATCGTGCCGATGCTGCGCGAGTGCCTCCAATACGAACCTGATGTCATGGTCTTGGCGACCGGACACAACGAGTTCCTGGAAGACCGGACTTATTCATCACTGAAGGCACGCAGCGCGATCACGGTTGCGCTGGATTCGTTGCGAATCGTCAGGACTGGCCGAAAGTGGCTCGCGCGCACGCCACAAAAGGAAGCTCCTGACGCAAGGAACGCCGGATTTGTGACACGACTGGACGCGGAGAGTGGTTATGCATCCTACAAACGCGACCCGGAATGGCGTCGCCGGGTGCTGACACAGTTTGAGGAAGCGATCCAGCAGATCATACGCGATTGCCGTGCCGCGGCAGTTCCTCTCTTGATCGTACGCCTTGGCTCGAACCTGCGCGACTGTCCGCCATTCAAATCGGAGCATCGCGCAAACCTAAGTGCAGATGAGGAGGCCCATTGGCAGTTGCTCATCGATCAGGCTCGGGACGCCGAAAAAGCCAAGCCCTCCGATGCCATGGAGTACTATCGCCAAGCATTGGAGATCGACGCTGAGCATGCACTGACCCACTACCGTATGGCGCGAGTGCTTGATCGCTTGGACGACCCAAAAGCCGCCGAGCATTACTACGAAGCGAAGGACGAAGATGTCTGTCCCCTGCGGATGTTTGAGTCGCAGGCCAATTATTTGAAGGTGGTGGCGGAACAATACTCACTCCCGTTTGTCGATGCTGATTCACACCTGCGAGATCTTTCCAATGAGGGATTACCCGGCTTTGATTGGTACCTGGACCACGTTCATCCAACGATCGGGGGTCACCAGGAAATCGCGCTGTTGATTGCCGACGCCCTGCGAAGAAGGTTCCCCGATCTGGGGGACAAATGGGACAGCACTTCTCAACGCACGATTTACGAGAACCACTTTTCCGGTCTCCGATTCAACTACCTGAGCGACGGTGGACGAAGGCTGGACTGGCTGGAGGATTGGGCACGCCGGGCGAAACTCGCGGACGAGGTCCTGCCGAATTCCGCCGACGGTTTTGTCCGACTGGGGGTGCGCCGCATGGATTTTGGCGCGCTGCCCGAAGCGCTCTTCGCATTTTCCAGGGCGGTTGAACTCGACGGCTCGGTTCGCGACAAGATTCGAGAGCATCGCGCTCAGATGCGGGCGTATGGGAGGGGGGAATCCGCCAATGCAATTAAAGACTCGAAGGAATCCGGCAATGAGAATCCTTGAACGAGAGCGAGGATGTTCGAGTTGAGTCTGTCAAAAAATGGCTTATTTCGATAGCATTTGGCCGCATTCCAAAAGGTTAGGGGATTCTCCTATCCGCTGGTCCCCTGCTGTTTTGACATTACCGTAAAGGTCCGTAAGGTGCGCTATACTCCAATGGCTAAGCGAATCCACAATTCAGTGTCCGAGAATATTCAGGTACCGCCCAATCGGCGAATACTGGTCGTCGATGATAATCCGCAGATTCACGAAGACTTCAGCAAGATTCTTGTGCCCGCAGGATCCGGTCAGTCTGAGCTGGAGCAGAAGGAAACCGCACTGTTTGGTGCGACTGATTTCGAGAAATCCCGATCGGCCTACGACCTCGATTTTGCATTCAGCGGGGAAGAGGCGATTGAGAAGGTGCAGGCGGCAATGAAGGCGGATCGGGAATACGCCATGGCTTTTGTCGACGTTCGCATGGCGCCCGGGATCGACGGTGTTCAAACGACCCAGCAGTTGATCCAGATTGCCTGGGATCTGCAGGTGGTCATCTGCACCGCCTATTCCGATTATTCCTGGGACGAAATGATCCACCAGATCGGCGAATCCGATCAGATTCTCGTTCTCAAGAAACCCTTCGACAACATCGAGGTCCTGCAATGTGCGTCAACGCTCACCGAGAAATGGCGGCTGCAAAAGGAAAACCAGAACCGGCTCCACAAATTCACCGGGATGATCGACGACCGGCTCACCAAGGATGTGTTAGGAAAGCTGGATGGGTGAGCCCGCCGTTCTGGGTTGCCGATTCCGCCGAATAACGACTATGCTCCGCCTTCATGGCGTCCGACTTTGATTCGACCGAGTTTGTAGATACCGACGTGCACACCGCGACCCTTCCTCGCCGCGACCCGCCGGCGGAAGAGGCTGCGCCAAGCACTGAAGATCTGGCCGCTCGTTCAGCCCAGGTTCAATCCAATCTCGACGAACTGCGTCGCCGGGAAGAACAACTTCGCGAGGAGCGCGACCGCATTGAAGAACAACGCCGGCAACGCGCCGAATTGGAAACCTCCTTTGGCGAAATGCTTCACAACTTGACACGTGGCGTGGCGATCATGACCGAGGACGAAGAACACACGCGTTGTGAAGCCAAGCAAATGGCCAAGACTCTCGGCCGACTCCAGGAAGCTCTCAAGAAAGTCGAGGCCATCAATGTGAAGGACCTGCGCGGAGAGAACTGGACCGTCGAACTCACCCGCGGCCTGACCGCGATGGAAAACGCGCGCCACGAATGGAACGGCGCCTTGGAGAAATGGCCCCGGCTGCATGGCATCAAGGAAGAGGTTCATCCCGCTCCCGATGGCAGCATGCCTCCACCAAAACTTGCCCTCACCGAACAAACCTTTGGCCAGCTTTGCCGGCTCGGCTTTGCGCTGACCTGGCCGATCGCCCTGGCGATCCTTGCCGTGCTGGTCGTAATGCTATTCCGGTGATGCGCCACCGGGCTTATGGGCCTGTTCAGCAAATCCGATCCGATTGACGACCATTCACGCGAGCTCGAACGCGAGCTTGAAAATCTGCGTGAAGAGATCCGCCAGGCTGAAGCCGACGCACCCAAGTTTCGTTCCACCGTCACTCCGCAGCAACCAGGCGAACAAACAACGCAGGCCGATCCGATCTTTGAGGAATACGACCAGTCCAAGGTCCGCCAGCCCGAATCCCCACTGCGCGAAGACGGCGAAGCGGTCAGCTCCCGCGAACGAGGGGTACGCGCGTGGTTCAGGCAGCTGAAGAAGAATGTCGGAGCTGCTCCGTCCACCAATCCCAGGCTGGTCAAGCTCATGAGTGTTGGAAACATCGAAGGACTCAAACCCCTGCGTGCTGAGAAGCGCCAGGCTCGCAATCGCTTCCTCTTCCTCTTCGGGGTGCTTCTCTTCGTGCTCTACGTTCTCTTCTCGCTCGTCACGGCCAACTACTACTGAGGCGTGGTGAAGACGAAACGAAAACCCGACCTGGTCTCCACGCGCATCCCCACCGATCTCGGCGAATTCGCGGCAGCATTCAGCAAGGATGGCCTCGCCGAACTCAACTTTCCCGACCGGTCCGACAAGCTCGATCCTTTCGCGGGCGATCCGCCGAAGAAGCTTCTGCAGCAAACCACTCGCGCCCTCTGCTCGATCCTTTCCGGCAAACACCCGCGGAAGTTTCCCAAGCTGGATTTCAGCATCGGCACAAAGTTTCAACAGTCCGTCTGGGAAGCCATGTTGCGCATCCCGCTTGGCGAAACGAAAAGCTACGCCGACATCGCCCGCGAGATCGGCAATCCCAAAGGCGTGCGTGCGGTCGGAGTCGCTTGTGGCGCCAACCCGATTCCGGTCATCGTGCCTTGCCATCGCGTGTTGGGCACAAACTGGATGGGTGGATTCTCCGCCGGCATGACCTGGAAACATCGCCTTCTCTAACTGGAAGGCATTCTCACCCTCAGTCTCTTCGATTGATGTCGCCCGAGCCCGAACGCTCCATCAAACACAACACCCCACCCTTCGCGGTGGGAGGGCTGAACGTGGCCCTCGGGTCTTACGCCTACCTCACCCTCGACCTCAGCGGCTTCGACCAGGCTTGCGCCATAATCGCGGTCCTCATGGGCTCCTATCTCCTCGCCGACGACTTCCGCGTGTGGCGGGAGAAACGAAAACAGGAGAACAAATCGGGACAGGAATGACCAACCCACAATGTCTCCGGACACTTGTTCCCGGTCTGAACAGGGCGGGAGATTACACAACAATCTGTTCAATCTGGTTCTGTCAAACGAGGAGTTTCGTGCCGCGCCGTACTCAGTTGTGGCTACGCTGTTCACACGCCCCAAGCTGACCCGCCGTTAAATCGGCTCGCCACCTCAGGCGGATTGTCGTGAAATCCCTGCGGACATGATGGTTTTCGATCAACTCATCGGCGGTGGCGATTCCAATGCCATGCCGGTTTTCCCTTTCGTGTTGATTGCGTTGCCCGACAAGGAAGCCATCTCCACCTACTTCGAATTGCGCGACAGCATTAGTGGGGAAGTTCCAGTCATGATCGGGAATTTTGAATCAGCCACCGCACTGCACAAGGGCGTGGCTTACATTCGCTACGGCGCGCGCATCTGGGCGATGACCCACGACACGGTGGAGTGTATCGTCGAGAACCCGCCGACGACTCGCGACGAAGCAATCACCCTGACGGAGGAACAGTTTATGTATTCCTCCGAGATCGTGCATGAGGGCGTCGGTACGATTTCCAATCTCCCAGCCACGCTTATCAACGCCCGCCACCGGCACTTCTGGTGGGAATAGGATTCCAATGAACAAGATCAAGGCAGCCGCAGTTCAGTTCAATCATCGACCGGGCGACAAGGCGTTCAACCTCGGACGCATCGATGAGTTCGTCGCCGAGGCAGCATCGCAATCCGTGGATCTGCTGGTGTTTCCCGAGATGTGCATCACCGGTTACTGGCACGTTAGAAATCTCTCCCGTGCGGAGATTGAAGAGTTTTCCGAATCGGTGCCCGACGGAGAATCCACCCAGCATCTTCTTGAACTCTCGCGTTCAACCGGCATGACCATCGGCGCCGGCCTGGTCGAACAGGATGCCGAGGGGAATCTGTTCAACACCTTCGTCGTCGCCATGCCCGATGGCCGCACGGAACGGCACCGCAAACTGCACACCTTCATCAGCGAACACATGTTGTCCGGAAGCGAGTACACCGTGTTCGACATCCCGCAAGGTGCACGGGTCGGGGTGTTGATCTGCTACGACTGCAATATCGGAGAAAACGTCCGCATGAACGCGCTGCAGGGAGCGGAGATCCTGCTCGCACCGCACCAGACCGGCGGCTGCGATTCACCGAGCCCGCGGGCAATGGGTGTGGTGGACGCAAATCTGTGGCATGATCGCGAGAACAATCCGGAAGCCATCGAGGCGGAGTTCAAAGGCCCCAAAGGCCGGCAATGGCTCAAACGTTGGCTGCCCGCGCGCGCTCATGACAATGGACTCTTCGTGATCTTCGCCAATGGGGTGGGAGTCGATGACAACGAAGTCCGCACCGGCAATTCGATGATCCTCGATCCCTACGGCAACACGCTGATTGAAACGTGGAAGGCCCGTGATGAAATGATTGCTGCCGATCTCGACCCCACCGTGCGCGAGATGTGTACCGGCTCACGTTGGATTCGTTCGCGCCGTCCTGATCTCTACGGTCCGCTCGCCGTCCCCACCGGCAAGGAACGCGACACGCGAACGGTTCGCTTTGCCCGCGAAGCGCCGAAGGATGATTGACAGCAGGGCTGGTCTTGCAGCCGGTCTTTCGATCTTCTTCACCATGCCCACGTTTTACAAATGTCAGCGTTGCACCGCCTGTTGTCGCTGGCCTGGACAGGTGAAGCTGACTGACGAAGAGGTTTCCCAAATGTCTTCCCACCTGGAGTTGAGCGAACACGAGTTCATCCAGGAATACACTCGCGTCCGTGCCGATCGGCGCGGGCTGTCGTTGAAGGACAAGCCAAACGGCGAGTGTATTCTCCTGGAAGAATCGAAGTGCCGCGTGCAGCCGGTGAAGCCCCAGCAATGCCGTGACTTCCCCAACCTTTGGAACTTCCCTGGATTTCAGAAAGATTGCGATGCCATTGCGATACCTGTTGATGGGGAGGAATACCGGAAGAGAGTGAAAGAAGCGACGGGCCGCCATCCCCCCGAGTCTTTTGGTGGCTGACTTTCAGTCGCGAATTCATACAAGCTCACCCATGCAACAACTTCTGATTCTGGTCACCATTGCGACCTCGCTGGTTTGCACGCGGGCGGCTGAATTTGGCGGCAAGGTCACAAACTTTCATTCCTTCGATCAGCACGAGTTCATGCACAACGACCGGAAGTGCTTTGTCGTCGTGCCCCGGAAAGTTGCCGAAGGCAAACCGTGGATCTGGCGTGCGCGATTCTTTGGACACGAACCACAAACGGATGTGGCTCTCTTGGAACGCGGCTGGCATGTCGCCTACGTTGATGTGGGTGGATTATTTGGTTCACCGACGGCAGTTGCCATCTGGGACAAGTTTTACGAATTGCTGACGGAGAAACACGGCTTTGATTCGAAGCCAGCCTTGGAAGGCATGAGCCGCGGTGGACTGATCATCTTCAACTGGGCAAAGGCCAATCCGAAGAAGGTGTCCGCGATCTATGCCGATGCGCCGGTGTGTGATTTCAAGAGCTGGCCGGCCGGCAAAGGAAAGGGCAAGGGATCGGAGAAGACCTGGCAGCAATGTCTCAAGGTCTGGGGATTCACCGAGGAGGAAGCCATGAAGGCCAAGGTCAATCCTATCGACGGACTGGAACCGCTGGCTGCTTCAAAGGTTCCGTTGCTACACGTCGTCGGGGATGCGGACAAGGTCGTGCCGGTGGAGGAAAACACCACCGTTCTTGAGAAGCGCTATCGCAAACTCGGCGGACCGATCGAGGTGATCCACAAACCCGGCATCGGACATCATCCACACAGCCTGAAACCGGCCACGCGAATCGTGGAGTTCATTCTCCGGGCAAAGTCTGCGGAGTAGGCCGGAGATAGCCTGGTCACTATTGAGGTTCGTAGGGACGGAACCGCACGGCTTGATTCGGTCGGCACTGCACCAGCCAGGAAAGATCTCTAGGATCGACCATCCCGATTTTCGGATACCCGCCCACCGTCGGCCCGTCGCGCAAGGTGACGATGGGTTGACCGTTGGCCGGCACCTGGATACTCCCGATCCGAACCGGTTCACTGATGAGATCAATCCTTGGAGCTTCGATCGATTCACCCGCCAGTCGATAGCCCACCCGATCGCTCTGCGACGTCACGCTCCATTCGTTTTCGAACAAGGTCTCCCGTGCGGTTTCGGGAAACGCATTCCACTGCGGCCCGGGCCAGACGCGCAATACCGGTGGCTTGGCATAATCGCGATGTTCATTCCACGATGCTCCCCGGCCGCTGATCGAATCGGGCATCTGTAGCCGGCGGTCCTCCAGCCGGCGAAGCATCTTGCCGGCTTCAATCGCCGAACCGATCTCTGAACGAATGGAGGCGCTGCGGCTGCCAAACGCTTCGTCGGCGTCAAAACCTCCCGCCACCGCCACGTAGATCCAAACGCCATGACGGCTTACGGGGAATTCAAGCTCGCTTCCTACGGACAACTTGTGCGCGTGCCACACGGGGATGGTTGAGCTCCCGTCCGCGCCGGCGATGGCCAGCCAGCAGTCCTGTCGCACCTTGAAGCGCTGCCCCTGCATCAACAACTCCAGCACTGGCATGTCCGGCGCGTTGTCCACCATGACGTTGGCCGCGCGCGCTGCGTGGTCGTCCATGGCGCCTCCCATTGGCACGCCGAACTTCCGCCAGCCAATGCGACCGCCATCCTGCACGGTGATTCCCATCCCGGAGGAAAGCACCTCCAATACTGCTGAATCCCTCGGGCCACCCATAACTATGCCTTCGTGAATCGGACTCGATCGCCCGCCCGCAGGTAAAACTCGCCTTCTTCATTGCCGGGATCGAATAGCTTGACCTCGGTCGAACCGATCAGGTTCCAACCGCCGGGATTCGGAACGGAATAAACCCCGGTGTGCTCGCCTCCAATCGCCACCGATCCTGCCGGCACCTTCGCGCGCGGACTCTCCAGCCGCGGAGTGTGCAATCGCGAGTCCAGTTCGCCGAGGTATGGGAACCCTGGCGCGAACCCGAGCATGTAGACCTTGTATACAGTTGCCGAATGAATCTCGATCGCCTCCGACTCGGATATGCCATTGTGCTCGGCCACGCGCGCCAGATCCGGACCCTCGTAACGCACGGGAATCTCCTTCACCTCGGCAGAGGGCACTCGTCGATCCAGAATCTTCTCAAGCTGTTCGATGACCTGGGAGATGGGCCGCTGAACGTGCTTCACGTTCGGCTCGCCAAAGATGAGCAGCACCGAAGTGTAAGCCAGCACATACTCGCGAAGGCCTCCCGGTGAATTCTCCTCCAGCTCGCGAGAAATCGCGCGGCCACGTTCAAACGCCAGGTCGCCGACTTCATCAGCGAAGCAGATCAACCACGCATTTGGCCCGTATGGGATGCACTGCACGCGCGGAGCATGTGTAGCCACGTGCGCCTGCACAAGACGAATCCCTACGTAAGAGCGCGCTGCGCTTCGATCGATGTGTGGACCCGTTCGAGGACCACCGCTCAGTTTGCGGCCGGATTGAGTTCTTCCTCTCCCTCGTGATAGTCGGGTGTGGGCTCTTCAAAGCCACAGGTGCAATCACAGCACATTCCATCCATCATTTCCTCGTCGGTCGGGACACGGCCCAGTTCGAAGGTCTTCTGAACGTGGCGCAGGATATGGTCCTGCATTTTGGTGACCGTTTCCTGTGCCTTTACGAAATTCATGGCGATGTCGTTGGTGGTGAAGCCCTGCCGCACCGATTCGAAACGCCCGACTTCTTCCTCGGTGATCTCTCCGCCCATCTGCTGCTTCTGCTGCAAGATGCCACCGAGTTCGTTCAACATCTGGTATTCATACTTCAGCTTTTCGTCCTGCATAAACGCGTCGATGTGCTCGCACATGTCCTTGAATTGCGCGTGTCCGGCAATGGCGCCGCAGAGATCCAGAATCTTCGCCTCGAAGATTTCCTTCGGTGTTTTGTCCTGATTTTCCATGTAACGGTCCGGCCAACTTAACATTCCCGTGCCGGAGGGCGAGAGGGATTTTGGCTGGAGGCTTTTTCAGCCCCGTGAGTTCAGCTGAACTAGCAATGAGCCGATCCGGATCAGGACGTGTTCGAATACGTCCTGGAGCGCCATTGCTCGGCACAGGTGGATTTGGCAACCGTGCTCGCCCAGTGCTTTTCGGGGTTTCTTGAATGTTCACTCATCAACTCAGGGACCGAAGCTCTTGAAAATTCCTGAGCGAGCATCATTGGATTGTAGGGTCATGCCGGACAGTGCCCGGCGCTCCGGTTCTCGAACGACCTCAGCGTCCGCCACTGGCGCCGCGGAGCGCAGGCCACCGATCCTTGAACAATTGAATGGCCTGACGAACGGAGGGAAATGCAATCTGGTCCGGATCCACCGAATCGAAGCGGAGGGTGGTCACGGCTTCGACTTCGTCCAGAGCTTGCGCCTTCCCGAAGTCCTTGATGCGCACCCAGAAAAACAGGTCGAGGACGATGTATTCAGTGTCGCCGTAACGGTAGTAGTTTGGAAAAGAGGCGAGATAGTTCACCTCATTCACTTCCACGCCCGTCTCTTCACGGGTTTCACGACGGGCGCCGTCTTCGGCAGTCTCGCCGGGATCCATGAATCCTCCCGGCAGACTCAGCTTGCCTTTCGCAGGTTCGTTGGCGCGTTTGACCAGAAGGATGTGGTCGTCCGGATCAATGAGAATGAGTGCTACCGCGGAAACCGGGTTGATGAAGAGAAGGCGCGAACATTCTTCGCACTCGAAGGCCGTCGGCCGGAGGCGTCGTATCCTCGGACATCCGCAATGGTAGCATACCTTGAAGGCGGGCTGCCAATCCATGAATCAGAATTCCGTGTGCAACGAAGCCTGGATGAATGGTGCGCTGAAATCATCGATCCCCCCGTCATGTATGTCACTGTAGATGCCGGGATCGAGCTGAAAGGACATCGCCGTGCGCCGGGTAAACTGCGCGATGGCCCCAACCCGCAAGCCGATCGATTGCAGTGTGTTGGCGATCTGCGCGAAGACTTGGCTCGCATCGGAGAAGAGAATCGCAACAAGAAAAACAAGTCGGAGTTTCATAGATCGCGGGAAGCTACGAAACCGAGGCAACGAAGTCAGGCCAAAGTTCCCGGACAACAGGATTGCGTTTGTGATTAAAAGTGGTGGCAACTGCGGACTAAGGGAGAAGACATTCGGTTTCAGTTGAGGCCTCTTTTGCCATTGCCACCACTTCTAATCAGATGGCGCCAGCCAAAGCCCGAGGAGTCGGGAAGGCGCTGAACAGAAAGAAACAGAAACGACAACGATGAAACGAACAACTGAACAGTGACGGAAAGACCCCATCCCGACCCCGCGGATGAGAGATCCGCTGGGCAAGAACTGACCACTCACCCAAAGCGAGTCTTGGTTGGCGTCCTGAGAAGGCGTCTTCAAGCGTAGACCGCAAACCGTGAAACCGTGTCATTGATCCTTGAAATAAAGATGAACGGGGAAGCCTTCGTGTTTGTGATAGCGGGGGCCACGCCAAAGCGCCGTCATTGGTTAGGCGTGGCGGTTCGGATGTTTGCCTTGTGGCGGGTGTGTTCATTTGGGAGCCTTTCGTTAGGTTTTTAGCAAACCCAAGTTGGTATGCCCGTCACACCCTCATCCACAACTTCTGGTCATATCTCAATCCCATCTCGAAGATGGTCCTTCGCAATGTCACCGGCCCGGACGCTCTGCGCCTCATTGCGACCGCCGCGGGTTGCGAACTCGATCCGATCATGACCATGGTAGCCCATCGTGATCCCACGACCGGAGGCATCGTGGGCTACGGGATCACTGCCTATGCCAGGCGCTTCTGCAGCAGCGCCGAACGCAAACGCTTCAACGAAAGCGTGTTCACCACATCGTGCTTGGTCAGCCAACCCTTGCGCGCAAGGTGAGCGCCGAAGCGAAGGTTCTGTGCATGTTCAGCACGATGTGAATTCGTATTGATGACACACTTCACCCCGCGTTCCCTGGCATACCGCCACATTCGCCAGTCCATGTCCGCGCGCCATGCATGCGCATTGAGCTCGATCCAGGTCCCGGTCTCGGCGCAGGCATCGATGACCGCGCGTTGATCGACTTTGTAGGCGTCGCGCTGCAGGAGCAGGCGGCCGGAGAGATGCCCAAGGATTTGAACGTAGCGGTTCTCGGCCGCGGCAATCAGCCGCCTGGTCATCTCGGCCTCGCTCCCGGCAAGCGACTGATGAATGCTGGCCACGACCACATCCAGTTGCGCGAGGATGTCGTTGGCCAAATCCAGCCGTCCGCCGGCGCGAATATCGACCTCCGTGCCGGATAGCAGGCGAAACGGTCGTTCGGCGTCCTGATACAATTGATTCACCAGTTCCACCTCGTTGATCTGCGCAATGAGTTGGCGATGGTCGATGCCCTTGCCGACGAAGCAGGATTTGGTGTGGTCGGTCACCGCCCAATAGGAAAACCCAAGGTCGTATGCATGCGAGGCAAGCTCCTTGAGGGTCTGGCGGCCATCGCTCCAATCTGAATGGTTGTGCAGTGATCCACGCAGGGCCGTCCATTCCACGAGAGGGGGAATCTCGTGCTTCTCCGCGGCTTCAAACTCGCCAAGGTCTTCGCGAAGTTCCGGCGGAATGCATTCCAAGCCCAGGGCGTAATAGATCTCCTCCTCACCGTGACAGCGACGGGAGTCGATGGAGTGGGTGTCATTTTCAGAACGCGAGAGTCCCCACTCGTTGAGCAGGTAGCCCTGTTCGCGGGCGCGCTGGGAGAGTTTTTCGAAGTGGGCTCCGTTGCCCGTGTATTTCACCAGCGAAAATGGAAAGGCACGGTCGCTCACCACGCGGATGGTCGAGCGAAGTCCCCCCTTGAAAATGACACTCGCGACGGCTTCCTCGCGCGAGATCACCTGGTCCACTTCCGCTTGGCTGGTATAGAAATCCAAGACGGCTTCGGTGTCCGTGGAGGAAACGAGGAATGAAATGCCGGGAACGGTTTCGTTCCAGCGGCGCAATGCTCCAGTCACGCTGCAACGGATCACACATTCCAGCGTGCGCATGCGTTCGAGAATGGGATTGGCGGTCACCCAGGCAACCTGGAGGTGATGACGATCGGCGTTCGAACGCCAGAAAGTAATCCCGTCGAGCATCTGTCTCTGAGAACCCTCGTCGAACTGCGGCAACTCGGCGATGCGCCCCGAGCGACAGGCGGCTTCCAGGTCTTCCACCGATTCAACGCCAAGCTTGTCACGCAAAAGCCGGACGCGTGCGGGTCTGAACTCCGGAAGGTTGGCCAATTCAATCAATCCCGGCGGAACGTGGGAACGCAGATCATCCAAGCGGGGAAAAGTCCCGTCTTCGATCAACTCGGCGATACCTGTCCGGATTTCGTCGGGCAGTGATTTGACGCTCTCCGGCCAGGCCTCGGGCGGGAGCCACGCAAGCTGCCGCGGGAGCCGGGCGACTTCGCGGCCGATTTGTTCGTAGGCGTCGGATTCGGTCGATGGACCGTCCTTCAACGCGAGGAGCATGCCGGTATCCCGGAGGATGTCGCCGATGCAGGTGTTATCCATGGGTGGGTCAGGATCTGCATCATCGGGCCAGGAGGGAAGGGATTCAAAGAAGATTTTCGGGCCGAACGGGTGCACGCACTCCTCCCCGTGTTCGAATTTCCCCGGAGCTTTGTAATTGGATCAACCCACTCCCGCGATACGCTGCCGGCCAAGTCCCCAATTCTCCCCACCCGCATCCATGATGAATCGAATCCTCTCCTCCCTGCTCGTCTGCGCAACCGCCCTGCTGACCGGTTGCTTTGAACTTGAAGACACCATCACCGTCAACGCCGACGGATCCGGCCACTGGAAATATCGGATCAGGCTTGGCGAACGACTGACTGAGATGCAACGCACACCGAAATCCAAGTTCACGTTCAGCGGCAACGCGCTCAGCATCGAAAAGGAATTCCGCGACAACGTGAGGCAAGTCAAGGGCGCCCGAGTGATCCAGTTCAAGCACATCGACGATGGCAAGAACATCACCGTGATCGGCGAGCTCGCGTTCGATTCGATTGAGGAGATGTATCGCAGCCGCGCGTTCAAGGAACAGTTCAACTGGGATTTCAATCGCGTGGGTGATCGTCTGGTGGCGTCGATCACCGATGGGATCATGGCCGGGGACAAGACGGACTCCGGTAAATTCAAATTTGCTTCGATGAAACGAATGATGCTGGGCATGAAGATCGACCGGACGATCAGCCTGCCCAACAAGGTTCTTTCATCAAACGCGAACGAATCTTCCGGACGCAAGGCGCGCTACCAACTCGAGATCAATGAGAAAACCACCGAGGAGGACTACCAGCGTTTCGAAGCGCATACTCCCAAGGCGACCTGTTCGCTGGAGGGTGTCACCTTCCGGCTGCCAATGGGCAACAAGGTGGATCTTCCTGAAAAAATGGCGAGCGACACGGCGAGCGAAGACACGCAAGCACTGCTGGACAAGATTGAAGTCACCCCCGATCGCGCCGTGCTCTATCGCCATCAGCGATACGCATCCGAAAACAAGATGACCTTCGGCAACGCACCTTTGTCGCTGATCGTGGAAGTCAGCTGGCCCGCCAATCTGAGACCTTCCGGTTGGAGTGGACTGGAAATCGAACACGCCAGCGATGACAAGGGCACGGGATTGAACTTGAAGAATCACGTGAAGGGCAAACAGGCGGAGTTGCGCCAAAAGTTCCAGAAGGAAAACGCCAGCGACATTCACATTCAACTGACCGAGCCGGCGCGCCTGGCAGAATCCTACAGCGTAAAGGGCTCAATTCTCCTGCACGTTCCGGAGGGCATCACAAACGTCAAAATCCCTGGCATCAAAGACAAGGTGGACCAGGAGCTGGAAGGAAAAGAACTTCAAGCGATCGGACTCAAAGTGAAGTCCGTGCGGGGCACAACCGTGGAACTCGTCGGCGACCAGGCGACGGATTCGATTGTCGATGTCAAAATGACCAGTGCGGACGGCTCCACCGAGCTCAAACGGTTCTTCATGCACCGTAGCAAGTTCCGCGATGAACACCGCCTTCGAGTCGGTTTCCAGACCGGCGGCCGCACGGCCTTGAAAAACCCAACCCTGATCATCGTTCATGCAAGGAAGGTCGGCAAATACAAGGTCCCGTTCGAATTCAAGGATTTGAAGATGCCGTAGACAGCCGCTGCGCCGTCGCGGAAAACGTAAACCGGACTTCGTGTGCTCAGGCGGTCGCGGTCAATGCGGCATTGGCATCCACAGACCTGCCGCATTCATTGAGACATTGGCAAAGCGCGGAGAGAAGCAGCCGGACATTTTCTCGGCTGGACGTCTCGCCCATCAGTCCCACCCGCCAGATTTTTCCCTTGAGCGGGCCAAGGCCGGCGCCGACTTCGATGTTGAAATCGTTGAGCAGTTTCATGCGCACCGCAGTCTCGTCCACACCTGCAGGTACGCTGATGGCATTGAGCTGCGGAAGCTGATAACCCGCCTGGGAAGAAAGCGTCAGTCCGACCGCGTCCAAACCGGCCTTCAAAAGAAGATGATTGTTCTGATGACGGCGCCAGCGGTTCTCCAATCCTTCGTCCAGAATCAGGCGCAGGGCGGCATGCAGGGCGTAGTTCATCGAGATCGGTGCGGTGTGGTGATAGACCCGTTCTTCGCCCCAATAGCCGGCCAGCAGGTTCACGTCCAGGTACCAGCTTTGCACCTGCCGGCCGCGCGAAGTGGCCAGCTTGACAGCCCGCTCACTCAGGCTTACCGGCGACAATCCAGGCGGACAGCTCAAACACTTTTGCGTGCCGCTGTAGACTGCATCCACGCCCCATTCGTCAATCCTCACCGGTATGCCGCCGAGGGACGTCACGGCATCGACCAGAAAGAGCGCACCGCTGCTGGCGACGACCTTGCCGATTTCGGCCACCGGGTTTTCGACACCCGTGCTGGTCTCAGCATGAACCACGGCCACGAGTTTGGGATTGCTGGCCTGAGCCAGAGCGTCCTGGATCTGCGCCGGCTCAATGATCTGTCCCCACGGTGATTCGACTCGCGTCACGATCGCACCGCAACGCGCGGCTACATCCGCCATGCGTGTTCCGAAAACGCCATTGATCGCTATCAGTACTTCGTCTCCCGGTTCCAACAGATTGACAAAGCAGAACTCCATTCCGGCGCTCCCTGTTCCGCTCACGGGGAAGGTCATCTCATTCTTCGTCTGGAAGACGCTGCGAAGCATCGTCTTGATCTCCTCCATCATGCCGATGAATGCCGGGTCGAGATGCCCCACGAGCGGATTACTCATCGCCTGCAAGACCTCCGGCGCGGCATTGCTCGGGCCCGGTCCCATGAGAACACGCTCCGGAGGGGTGAAAGTGTCGGGTGTTGGCATGGACGCAGACTATTTGTCCCGCCCGTGCCGGGCAATTCATTCTTTGGGGAGTTCGATCGGTTGAAGGGTGAAACAACGACAGCCGTTTCGGAACTCTGCAGCAACCTTTAACCCTTCAATGGACCTATCCCAGATCCCCCTTTAGCCCTTTAACCCCCCCCCGCATCACCCAAACTCCGCCCGTGCCATACGCACAGAAGAACCGATCTCTCCAAGACGCGGTCCAGATCAGTTTCTGGCTGGTCGGGGTGCTGTTTCTCGTGGAGGCAGTGGAGATGCTGACCCGGATGAACTTTGACCGGTTTGGAATCGTTTCAAGGACTACGTATGGGCTGGTCGGAGTGATCGTGAGCCCGTTGCTGCACGGCAGCACCGCACATCTGATCGCGAACGCCGTGCCGCTCTTTGTGCTCCTCACCTTGATGCATTGGGACCGGCAATACCGTGCCGGTGAATCTCTCTCGCTGATCTGGTTGTTGTCGGGATTGGGGACCTGGCTGATTGGCCGACCCTATGGTGACGCCCCTCCCGCCGTTCATCTCGGAGCCAGCTCGATTGTCTATGGGCTCGTGGCCTACATCATCACCGCCGGTTTCCTGGTGGACAGCTGGCGGGCGATTGGAATGGCGGTCATCGTCGGGGTGTTCTATGGGGGCATATTCTACGGAGTCCTTCCCCAGAACGGTCAGATTTCATGGGAAGCGCACCTCTGCGGTGCGCTCGCCGGCGTCTGGGTCGCCCGCGCAATGCATCTGCGCAAGCGAAGAGGTTAGAAGATCGGGTTTACGACGCCTCTCAGCAGCGACCGGAGTTCCTCGCAACTGCGGTTGGCGAACTCGGCATCCACCTCAATCCGGCCCTTCAAAAGCGTAGGTTCGCCGATCGCAACAGCCACCACCTGAACTTCAACCTGCAGTTGGCCCCGAACGCCGCGCTGAAAAAACCATGTGGCAATTCTCACTGAAATCGACCAGCACTTTGTCCGTCTCGAACGCGCAGAAGCGCTCGAAATCGGTCAACCCGGATTTCCCCCCTGAAAAGACCAGCTCGTAGTCCGAACCGCTGAACGTTCAACCATCCGGTGTGATCCTGGCCGCCAGCTTGAGATAGCCAAATTCCTCTTCCAACCGCTCTGTTACGATATAATCGCCCGGGGTCCCGATTCGCACGGCGCAATAGTGGGCTTTCCGCAGTCCATACCGTGTCAGAGATTCTCTCGCTTGCGCACACCCGCGTTCGGGCTCATTGTGCCCGTCTTGATGCAGTTCCTGGAGTCATGGAGGAGACAGCACGAGAAGACGCCCAAGCACAAACCGGAGCGAACCCTCGCCATTGGAGATATTCACGGTTGCTCGATGCCGTTGGCGAACCTCATGGATGCGGTCAATCCCGGCCCCAAGGATCTTGTTGTCTATCTCGGGGACTACATCGACCGTGGACCGGACACGCGCGGGGTCATTGATTTCATCATCAAGCAGGCTGATCTCCTTCCGGTGATCGCACTGCGCGGCAATCACGAACTCATGATGCTCGACGCGCGATTCGGAGGCTTTCGCTATCACAATTGGCAGACCGTTGGCGGTTGGGAAACTCTCGAATCCTACGGCTGGCAAAACGAACGTGAATGGCAAAACTTCATTCCGGCGGAGCACTGGAAGTTCCTCGATGCCACTCTGCCGTTTTTTGAAGGCGAGCAGCATATCTTCGTGCACGCCCACCTCCATCCAACGACACCTCTGAGCAAACAATCCGACTACGAGATCTACTGGGAGAAGTGCCGGGAGCTTGAGCTTCACCAATCCGGCAAGAAGGCCGTGGTCGGTCACACCCGGCAGGCCGACGGGTTTCCACGGGTTTTTCCCGGCGGGGTCTGCATCGATACCGCGGCCGTCAGCGGCCAGTGGCTGACCTGCCTGTGCACCGAAACCGGTGATTACTGGCAGGCCAACATGGAAGGCAGAGTCAGGAAGGGAGCGTTGAACGGCTGGCTGCCCGAGTTGAGGGAAGAATAGTGCACACTTCAGACTACCCCGCGGTCAGTGCAGCACGCGGATCGTTCTCCGAACCGGTCTTCTCGAGGAAGTAATCGTAGTCGCCGGCGTAGCGCTTCAACGTGCCGTCCTTCACGTGGATGATCTGTTTGGCGAGTTTGCGGATGAAGTGCACGTCGTGGGAGATGAAGACGAGCGTGCCTTCAAATCTCTCAAGCGCGAGGATGAGGGACTCAACGGTGAGGATGTCGAGGTGCGTCGTGGGTTCGTCCATGAGCAGGACGTTGGGCGGATCGACGAGGAATTTCACCAGATTCAAGCGGCTCTTTTCCCCTCCGCTGAGCACGGTGGTCTTCTTGAAAATCTCTTCACGCCGAAACATGAACGAGCCCAGGATCGCCCGGGCGTCCTGTTCCTTGAGCATGTCAGAGGCCTGCAAAACCTCGTCGATCACCCGGTTGTTGGGATCCAAGGTTGCCGACCGATGCTGGCTGAAATAACCGATGCGCGCGTTATGGCCTTCCTTGCGTTCGCCACGTTGAAACTCGACCTCGTTGCCAAGGATCTTGAGCAGGGTTGACTTGCCAGAGCCATTGGGTCCAACGAGAGCGATCTTGTCGGAACGTTCGATGACGAGATCGAGGTTTTCGTAGACCTTGTTGTCGCCATAGGCCTGATGAATTCCCTCAAGCATGATGGCGCGTTGTCCGACCCGGGCGGGTTGGGGGAATTGAAATCGGAATGGTTTCCGGGGCGCCTGTGGTTTTTCAATCTTCTCCATCCGCTCGATCTGCTTGAGCTTGCTCTGTGCCTGGGCGGCCTTGGAGGAGACGGAGCGGAAGCGGTCGGCAAATTCCTGCAGCGACTTGATTTCCTTCTGTTGGTTCTTGTAGGCGGCCGCCTGCCGTTCGTAGTTCTCCTCGCGCTGTATCAGGTAATCGGAGTAGTTGCCCTTGTATGGGATGAGCCTGGCGTTGGAGATCTCAAAGACATTCTTGGTGAGCTCGTCCATGAACTGGCGATCGTGGGAAATCATCAACACCGCACCACCAAATCCCTTGAGGTAGCCCTGCAGCCAGAGCAGCGACACAAGATCGAGATGGTTGGTCGGCTCATCGAGCATCAGCAGGTCCGGCTCCATCGCAAGGAGGCGCGCGAGATGAGCGCGCATGATCCAACCCCCGCTCATTTCGCGCACCGGACGATCAAAGTCCTCCTGCTGGTAACCCAATCCATCGAGCATCTTCTTGGCTTTGGCCTCAAGTTGCGGATCGGAGAGCGAAGTATGCTTGGCCTGCGCTTCGTAATAGGCCGGACTGTTCACATCACCCTTGCCTTCCAACTCGGCGAGTGTCTTTTCGATCGCCTCGATTTCGCCGGCGCGTCCCGTCGCGACCTCGATGACGGTCTCTTCACCGGCCGGTTCGCTTTCCTGCGGGAGGAAGCCCACCATCGTCCATTCATCGCGCTCGACCTCGCCTTCATCAGGCGTGTCGTTGCGAAGGATCAGCGAGAAGAGCGTGGACTTGCCGGCGCCATTGGGGCCGACCAGCGCCGCGCGATCGCCGTAGTTGATCTGCATCCCGGCCTCTTCGAAGAGGGTCCGGCCGGCAAAGGATTTTTTAAGGTCGCGAATCGTCAGCATTTTAGGTGAAGAGGGACACCACAGATACACACAGATGCACACAGATGGGTCGACTGGGTTGGCGCCAGCCATTCGATTTTCGTGCGGAATGAGCGCGAACGTTCGTCATATGAATGCCCCGCGTACTGAATCCGAATCTGTGTCTATCTGTGTCCATCTGTGGTTGAAGAGCCCAAATCAGAACACGTAGTTCACATCGTGGACCGGTCGATTCTGGTGTTTGCGGAGAAGCTCGATGAAATGGGCCAGGCCGCGCTTCTCGTCATCGCCCAGGTGAAAGTGAATGTGCCAACCGAGGTAGTCCTTGCGGAACTCCCGGTCGTAGTCCGTGCGATGATTGATGATAAAGTCGAGTGTCTCGCGTCCGAAGTCGCGGGCCTCACGCAACTTGGCGCGCAGGGCTTCGTTTTCAACTCCGCGACGCAATGCCCACGCGGCAAAGACGAAGGGCAGCTTGGTCATTTCGCACCAGGCCGCGCCGAGATCCCAGATGTCGTGTTGGGTTCCGGCGCGGCGAAAATCGATGGCGGGGTTTCCGATCAGCAGGACGGCATCGTGTTGATCGGCATTGGCGTAGTCGTCGAGTTTCTTGAACTCAATTTCCTGTCTGCGTTCGGCCATCAGGACCTTCAGCAGATTTACGCTCGTGAGCGAGGCGGGATCACAATAAACGGTCTTCACTTCCTCGAGCGGAATTCGATGAGCGAGAAACACGCTGTAGACCTCACCCAAGGAAGCAACCGCCACGCTGTCCAAAACGTCATATCGATCGTTGAAGAGAACCTCCGTGACGCTCACCAGTGCAGCATCCAGTTTGTCCGCCTGAAGTTCCTTCGCCAGTTCGGACGGAGGCATGAACTGGATCTCGTTCTCCAGCCCACGGGTCAGGGGAACGGAATTCAGGTAGGGCACGGAACCGACTCGAAACGGAGCAAGCGTGGATTCGCCGAGGGCGGGTTCGCGGGCGTCGTTTACCCGGCGTTGTTCGCGCTCGTGGCGGTCTTCCAGTTCTCCGAGAGATTCTGCCGGAGCCAGGCGGAGTTCTGGGATATCGTCGGAGGTCATTGGGAACCTCCTGATCGTTCTCTCAGGCCAACGGCCAAATACCTGCGTCCATTCGTTCCCATCTGTCGTTGAACCAACATCAAGCCGCCTGCGACACAGGATCCGGTTCCACCTCACGAATCACTTCGTAAAACGTATTTCGCTGGACCGGCTGCCGGCCGACTTCGCGAATGGCATTGATCATCTCCTGCTCCGTATGAGCCTGTGGAGTTTGCGAACCGGCCATGTGGAAGATGTGTTCCTCGACGATCGTCCCATGCAGGTCATCAGCGCCGTAGTTCAACGCAACCTGTGCCAGCTTCAGTCCCATTCCCACCCAATACGCGGTGATGTGATCGAAGTTGTCCAGGAAGATGCGGCTGACGGCGATTGTGCGAAGCTGATCGTAGCCCGACGGCGGAACGCGCACGTCGATGTCATTGTTCTCTGGCTGGTAGGGCAAAGGAACGAAGCCCGTAAAGCCACCGGATTTGTCCTGCTGCTCGCGAAGTTGTCTCAGGTGATCCACGCGATCCTCCAGGGATTCCACATGTCCGTATAGCATCGTGCAGGTGCTGCGACCGCCCAGACGATGCCACTCGTCGTGAACGGCAAGATATTCCTCGGCGGATTCCTTGCCTCGCGCGATTCGCTTGCGCACTTCCTTGTCGAAAATCTCCGCACCTCCACCGGTAAGTGATGACAAACCGGCTTCCTTCAATTCGGCAAGCGTTTCGCGCGTGCTCTTCTTGGCAAGCCACGCGAGATGAAGGATTTCGACCGCGGTGAAGCACTTCAGTTCCAGCCGATCATCAATCGCCTTCAAGGCGTGGAGCATGTCGGTGTAATAGCTGAACGGCAGGGAGGGATGCAGTCCGCCGACGATGTGCAGCTCGGTAATTCCCAAGTTTAATGCCTGCCTGGCTTTTTCAGCCATCTCTTCAGCGGTCAACTGAAACCCGTCTGCATCCCGCTTCTTGCGCGCGAACGAACAGAACTGGCACGAGAGGATGCAGTAATTGGAGTAGTTGATGTAGCGATTGACAATGTAACTCGCGCGATTGCCCACTTTGCGGGCGCGGGCTGCATTGGCGATCGCGCCCAGTGCATTGATATCACGAGATTCGAACAGGCGCAGCGCATCCGCTTCGTCGATGCGTTTGCCCGCCTCGACCTTGTCGTGGATGTCTTTCAGTTCGCTATGTTCGATGACGAAATTCATGCGGCTTCCGCATTCGGAAGCGGGTTACGTTGATTCCAGAACGGGGAGGAGGCAATGCCAAATCGGGAATTCAACCGGCGGGTTCGGTTCACCGGCGGTTGTTCGGAATGCCGGGTTCGGAAGAGATTAGGAAAACGATGGGGACAAGGATCAAGAAAACGTGAGCCGCTTCGATTGTGGCGTGTGCAGTTCGTGAAGCCACAACGAGGCTTGCACCGGGTTGGACCTTGGGTAGACTCCGCGCCTCTCGAAAACGAAAGCAGACTATGGCAACAGGCAACGACCTACGAAAAGGCATGGCGATCGAGCATAACGGCGACGTCGCGATCGTCCTCTCCTCCGAGCATCGCACGCCCGGCAACAAGCGCGCGTTCGTGCAGGCGCAACTGCGCAGCATTCGCACCGGCAAGTCCTTCGATCATCGCTTCAGCTCCACCGAAAAGGTCGAGGTCGTGCCGATGATCTCCAAGAAGATGGAATACAGCTACAAGGACGGCGCCGACTATGTGTTTACCGACTTGGATACCTACGAAACGGTGAATGTGACCCCGGAGATCGTGGGCGGCTCCAAGGATTTCATGGTGGAGAACGGTGAGGTCAATCTAACCTGGGTGCAGGAAAAAGTGGTGTTGCTGGAGCTGCCTTCGAGCGTCGTGCTGGAAGTGAAGGAAGCCCCGGAAGGCATTGCGGGAGATTCGGCCACCAACGTGCAGAAGCCGATCACGTTGGAAACCGGCATCACCATCCAGGCGCCCTTGTTCATCAAGACCGGCGAGAAGATCAAGGTCGACACCCGCACGGGCAAATACATGGAGCGGGCGTAGTTCTGTTTCTTTCCCAAATCGGCGGGACCGAGAACATCGGAGTGAAAAGATCATGGTCCGTAATGTGGACTCGGTTGGTAGTCGGGCGCACAGTTCCGGCGCCTTGCTGCAATACAATTTCGCGCATCGCTTGTAGTTGATGCCCCGTTGAGTCTCGCTAGTCTCCGGTCATGCGCAGATCCCTGACGACCATCAGTATGGATTCAGTTTCCACGGGTGGTCGCATCTTCGGATTGATTTTCTTCACGATCTTTGGCGGCTTCGCACTGGTCTTCATGGGGGTCGGTGCCTTCATTACGTGGGAAAGCGCAAAGCCTTCATTCTGGACCGAAGTGCCCTGTGAATTCGAAACGTTGGAGGTCACTCGGGAGGCCAAGCACAAGCGAAAGGACCCATACTCGATCACGGCAAAATACAGCTACGAGTTCAGGGGAAACACGTTCGTATCGGAGAAGATCGGACCGAACACAAAACGATACGATGACATCGCCGAAGCTAATCGCGTCGTGGAAGCTTATCGCACGAATGCGATCTGCCGCGTAAATCCCAACGACCCGAAGGAAGCTGTTCTGCAAGCGGGTTCGTGGACCCCGGCCATATTCATGATTTTTCCGATCCCGTTTCTCGCGATCGGGGTGTTCGGAATCATCGGTGTTCTGAAGAAAGGAAGGGGCAAAGCGGCTCCCAGGACGGAGTCCGCCACCGGCAAGAATTCGAAATCGGGCGGCTGCGCGTTGATCGGCTTCGGCAGTATCTTCTTCCTTGCCGGCCTTGGTTTTCTCTTTTTCTTCGTCAAGCCCGTCATTCAGGCCGTCACCTCATCGGACTGGAAGGAAACCCCCTGCGTGATCCAGATGAGTGAGGTGCGTTCGCAGCGGGGAAGCGACAGCACCACATATTCCGTCGCGGTCGAATATTCCTACACGGTTAAGGGCAAGGAATACCGCTCCAGCCGCTATCGATTCATGAAGATATCCAGCAGCGGACGTTCCGGCAAACGCGAGATCGTGAAGGGACTTCCAGCCGGAAAGGAGACGGTGTGTTACGTCGATCCGGACGATCCCACCGAGGCGGTGCTGAATCGAAAGCTCGGTTGGGACACGCTGTTCGCCGGCATACCGTTGATCTTCGTGGTCATTGGTGGAGGCATCATTTACACCGGCATCCGGGGAGGCATCAAAAGTACTGGCGGACCGGCGAGCGCGCGGACACCGGCGGCTCCTCGTGGAATCAGCTTCCATCGTGAAACCCAGGCAGCCCCGATGTCGGCCGCGAGCGGTTCCGTGGAACTCAAATCACAGTCCCGCATCGGCAAGGCCATCGTCATCTTCTGCATCGCGGCGTTCTGGAACGGCATCACGTCGATCTTCGTCGTGCAGGTGGTGAAGGCCTGGCAACGCGATCGAGGGAGCTGGTTCGAGACCCTTTTCATGGTGCCCTTTGTATTGATCGGCCTCGGCCTCTTCATCGCCTTCATCTACAACATCCTCACCATCTTCAATCCGCGAGCGAAGCTCACGCTCACCCGGTCGCAGCTCGCACCCGGTGAAACGGTTGGAATCAAGTGGGTCATCAGCGGCAGCGTGAATCGCCTTCAGTCCCTGGAGATTGTTCTTGAGGGCATCGAAGAAGCCACTTACCGGCGGGGAACGCGAACCCATACCGACTCCCACACCTTCGCGTCCATTCCCGTGTACACCAGCAACACCACGCCGCGCACGGGGGAAGGCAACGTGAGCTTCCAAGTGCCAGACGGCGCCATGCATACGTTTACCGGATGCTCCAATCGCATCCACTGGCAGATCCAGGTCAAGGGTGACATTCCCTTCTGGCCGGACCTCGGCGATACCTACGACGTGGAAATGCTGCCTCAAGCAGTTTCGCTGCACTCATGAAAAACGAACTCGTCATCCAACTTGATCCCGGTCGTCGCGAATTTCGTCCCGGCGAAACACTGAGCTTGATCGTCGGCTGGCAATTGGACACCCAACCCGAGTCCGCCGAAGCGCGGCTCTTCTGGCACACGGAGGGCAAGGGTTCGGGAGATATCCAGATCGTGGAAACGGACGTGCTGCACCAACCCAAAATGAGTGAGGAACGCAAGATCGGATTTCAGCTGCCCAACGCTCCCTACAGCTACAACGGCCGTCTCGTGTCCATCAAATGGGCCGTGGAACTCGTGGTCGAACCCGGTTCCCATTCGAAGCTCGTCGAATTCTCACTCTCCGCCGACGGCCGCGCGCTACAGCCGCAGATCCAGTGACTGCGGCGCACGAAAACCCTTTCCGCACCCGGCGGGTGGAGGCCCTGCCGTTTCAGTTCACCCACGACTCATGGCCGCGTCTGCTTCAACGCCTGGAACAACTCAATCACCGCGCGGCCATTGTCGGTCCGCACGGCATGGGAAAGACCACCCTGCTGGTGGAACTCGCCCAACGCCTTCGTGAACGCGGCAGGACAATCCATCACCTGCGTTTCACCGAGGAGCAACCCCACCTGCTGCCCGAGGATCGCGCCATTCTGGATCAGGCTTCCGGGCAGGACGATGTTGTCATGATCGACAGTTGTGAATGCCTCGGCTGGCTGGAATGGCAACGCGTCAAACTGGCCACCTGCAAAGCCGGTGGCTTGGTCATCACCGCCCATCACCCGGGGCGCCTGCCGGCATTGATCGAAATGAAACCCTCGATGGAAATTCTCGACCGGCTCTTGGGCAAATTGCTGCCTACTTTCCCGTGCCCCGAAGAACGACTCGCCCTGTTCAACCGACACAAGGGAAACATCCGCGACATCTTCCGCGAACTCTATGATCGTCACGCTCAAGGCGTGTAGGATGGGCAACCTGCGCAACCTGCCCGTCCAGTTACGCTGGGCCATTGCGAAGCAGCACGAATGAAATACCGCGTCTCTCCTGCGAAAACGCCATGTGCGGTGAATGAAGACTCCCAACTCCACCGTTCGTTGTGCTATCGCCGGAAGAACACCTGAGCGAGCACCATTGGATTGCAGCGGCATGCCGAGCAGGGCTCGGCGCTCCAGTTTTCAACCAGACCCTGGTGTAGTTCGTGTGTTTGGTGGGCAAACAAATCCCAACTTACAACCCGGTCAACGCTCCTTGGCTCCCCAGATCTTCTCCAACACCGAATGAAACTTCGGATCGTGCTCCTTCAACTCCGCACGCACGAAGGGATAGAAGTCGTTGCGATAAAACCAGGCTTCGGTTCCCTCCGCAAAATACTCCTTCTCGTTGTTCATCCCGTAATGCCGGACCTGTCGGCCGGTGTAGAGCAGCACCTTCTCATACGTGCCCGATTCCTTCGCGCTTTTGTATGCGTCAACAATCTCAGGGTGTTTGAAGCCGAGAATCTGGTCGTGATACGCATGAGCCAGTTCGTGAAGAATCACGGCGGGATGTTTCAGCAACTGCTCGCGCTCCAACAATTGAGCCGCGCGCGTGATGTGAACCATCTTTGCCAGCCGGGGGTCATGTCCTCGCGCCCTCAACCAGCCAACGGCAGGATGATACTGCATCGCGCCGAGCAGCGGATGGTGGCGTTCGATCCAGATTTCCATCTTGCGGAGATCGGTCAGTTGCGGCTCGGGCACGAGGATGGCGATGCGGTTCAGGTGATCTGCCAGCATGCGCAGGGCCTCGCCTCCTTCTTCAGCGTGTTCGCCTTTGAGCAACGCTGGATCTACGTGAACCGTCCAACCCTCAATCTTTTTCAGAACCGGTTCGAAGCGATGTGCCTTGGCGGATTTGACATCCTTTCTGTTTCGCGCGGCTTCGGCGGATTGTGTCTGACAGAAAACCAAGACGAGACCGGCGATCGCAAGGCCACGAAGGAGCTTGGAGTAAATCATGATTTGGGAAGTGGTTATCTGGCTATTCGGAATTCGGATAGCTGCCGAGGACCTTCACAAAGGAGCAATGCTGTTCGAGTTGGCCCAGTGCCTTTTCGATCTTCTTTTCCTTTGCGTGACCGTCGAGATCCACGAAGAAGAAATAGCGCCAGGCGCGTCGTTTCGTCGGGCGGGATTCGATCTTCGTGAGGTTGATCTTCAAACGGCGGAATGGCGCGAGCGAGTCGTGAAGGGCGCCGGATTTGTCTGCGATGCTGAACATGATGCTCGTTCGATCCTTGCCAGTGGGCGGACTGCATTGACGTCCCAGAACAAGGAAGCGCGTCGCATTGGCCGCATTGTCCTGGATATTGTGTTCCACGATGGGCAAGTTGTATTTCTCCGAGCAGAGTTGTCCTGCGATGGCCGCTGCAGTTCGGCTGCGCTTGGCCATCTCGGTTGAGCGAGCGTTGGAGGAGGTCTCCACGATCTCGACGTCCGGAAGAAACATCTGAATCCACGAACGGCATTGCGCGCGAGTTTGTGGATGCACGTAGAGCTTCTTGATTTTCTTCCGGGGGATCTTGCTGAGCAAGCAATGGGAAATGGGAAGCAGGATTTGCGCGACGATCTGCATTTCCGAATCGATGAACATGTCGAGGGTGTGGTTCACAACACCCTCGGTGGAGTTTTCGATCGGCACGACACCGTAGTCCGCCCGGTGCTTTTCCACTTCGGCAAAGACATCTGCGATCGTTTTTTGCGGGACGTAGGAAAGGCTCGAACCGAAACGCTGGATGGCCGCCTGGTGGGTGAAGGTGGCCGCAGGTCCGAGATAGGCGATAGTCATCGTCTTCTCCAACGAGAGGGAACTGGACATGATTTCGCGGTAGATCGCGCGCATGGCGGAGTCGCGAATGGGGCCTTCGTTCGTATCGCAGATACGCTTGAGCACGGATTGTTCGCGATGCGGAGCGTAGATTTCCTGTCCGTGTTGGAGCTTGTATTCGCCAATCGCGCACGCGTGCTTGGTGCGCTCGTTCAGCAGCTTGATGATCTGCTTGTCGAGTTTGTCGATGGCGTCACGATGTTCGGCGAGTGACATTGGAGAGATTCTTCCGGTCTGTGGGCTGAAAGTTCAAGGACAGGGTTGGGGAAGCTTCAAGCCTCAAGCTCCAGACGACTGCCTGCGTTGTGGAGCGGCCTCCCGCCGGTTCACCTGCCGGACCGAAGGTCTCCCCAACCCTACTTGGACCTTGAATTTTGAAGCTTACTTGAAGCTTCGGTGTTGGAGCTTGGAGTTTTAAGTTCACATCGCCTCAACTATTGTGGAGATCTGCAGTCGCAAATACTGACGGGTCGCGAGACCCGTCCACAACCTGGATGACCTCCCGCTCTTGCATTTGCCCCCCGAACCCACACACTTCGCAGACTCCATGAAGTGGTTCTACGCCATTGGTGATGAAAAGAAGGGACCGGTTGATGAAGCCGGTTTCCAGGAATTGATCGATGAGGGGGTGGTGAAGGAACAGACGCTGGTCTGGCACAAGGGCTTGCCCGACTGGCTCCCGTATTCCGAGGCGAAGAACTTTTCCGTGCCCAAGCCCGCTCCGATCGTGCCCGCAATCCCCACCAAGGAATCTTGCACCACCTGTGGGAAACCGCTCGATCCTTCCGCTCTCGTTTCCCTTGATGGCAGACGGATCTGTCCAAGCTGTCACCAGGCCGAGTTCCACGGCGTGCAGGATGGATCGATTGACATGGAGGCCATGGAGACGATTCGACGCGAGCATCTGAGCCGCGAAGTGTCGCTCAAATCACTGGGCTGGGTGCTGATTGCGTTCGGGATCTTCTTTGCCTTGGGCGTGCTGGACAATCTCGGGAAAGGTCAGACAGGTGGCGCGATTGCGTTGACGCTGCTTTCTGCCGGTTCGATCTACTCAGGGATGCGCCTGCGCTGGCTGGATCGCCGGGCAATGATTCCCATCGGCATCATGTGTGGCATTTTTGCCCTGGGCGTACCGGTGGGAACCATCATTGCGGCATGGATTGCCTACATGGTCTTTTCAAAGAAGAGCCGCTTCGTTCTCTCCAAGGAATGCGCGGGCATTCGCGTGATCACACCGCATGTGAAATACGAGACGGGTCCAATCTACAAAGTAGCGATGGTGCTGGTGATCCTGTTCGGCACCGGGCTCCTCCTCGCCGCGTTGAGCGGATAAAAAAAGCCCGGCCTTCCGGCCGGGCGTTGCGCAAAGTTTCTTCCGATCAGAACTGCACTTTGGGAGCTTCGCGCTCCTGCTGGTTCGTGATCTCGAACAAGGTGGCTTCCTTGAAGTTGAACATGCCGGCGATGATGTTGGTCGGGAAGGATTCGCGCCGCGTGTTGTAGACCATCACCGAGTCGTTGTAACCCTGACGGGCAAAGGCGACCTTGTTTTCCGTAGACGTCAATTCCTCGGTCAGCTGCATCATGTTCTGGTTTGCCTTCAGGTCCGGGTAATTCTCAGTGAGCATCATCAGGCGGCCGAGCACTCCGCCGAGTTGTCCTTCCGCTTTGTTGAGCGCGGCCATGGCAGCCGGATCGGACGGGTCGGCGTTCACGTTGATGGAACACTTCTGGGCTTCAGCCCGGGCGGAGATCACGGCATCGAGCGTCTCGCGCTCATGTTTCATGTAGCCCTTGGCGGTTTCGACGAGATTCGGGATCAAATCGTAGCGGCGCTTCAGCTGCACATCGATCTGCGCAAAGGCGTTCTTGAAGCGGTTGCGGAGCACGACCAGCCCGTTGAACGCAGACATGATCCAGAATCCAATGATGAGGACGAATCCCGCGAGAACTCCAAGGCCAATGAGAATAGGTGTTGTCATGATATGGAATAGTTTGCTGGCTCGAATCGTAGCCTAGGAAAAGCCCCCGTCATTTACAAAGAAAAGTTCGAATTGGAGTGCGCGCCGATTGCAAGCCAGCAACACCAGTCAATCTCATCCAAGACGAATCCGCGTCAGACAAAAACTCGGTTTCAGACAACACGATGGGTTGACTCGCTCGTCTCGCGCGAAAGAATTCAACGTGCCTCGCGTCATCTTTCATCTGGACATGGATGCGTTCTACGCCTCGGTGGAGCAGCGCGACAATCCGGACCTGAGCGGACGCCCGGTCGTCGTGGGCGCACCACCGACGAGGCGCGGAGTCGTGTGCGCGGCGAGTTATGAGGCGCGGCGTTTCGGGGTGCATTCCGCGATGCCCAGTGTGACTGCGGGTCGTCTTTGTCCGGACGCGGTTTTTGTTCGCCCGGAATTCTCGCGGTATCGAGAGGAGTCAAAGCAGATCATGGCGATGGTTGAAGAGATCGGCGCTGAGATTGAGCAGGTGTCCATAGATGAAGCCTACCTCGATCTTTCTTCCGAATTCAGCACTGCGAGCGATACGGATGAGGCGCTTTTCGCGGCTGTGCCAGTCGCAAAGAAGTTGAAGAAGCGGATTCACACAGAACGCAATCTCACGACGAGCATCGGCATCGCGGGGAACAAACTGCTGGCCAAGATTGGAAGCGATTTCAACAAGCCGAATGGACTGACGCTGATTCCGGAGCGAGACAAGGTTCAATTCCTGCGTCCCTTGCCGGTTCGGAAGATGCATGGGGTAGGTCGCGTGACGGAGCAGACACTGATCACCGCGGGCCTGAATACACTGGCTGACATTCAGGACTACCCGGGCGATCTCAAACACCTCCTGGGCAGATTTGGACCCGCACTCAAGCGCTCCGCGTTGGGAGAGGATACCCGCAGCGTAGGTGGCCATGAAGGCGTCAAGAGCATCAGCAGCGAAAACACCTTTTACGAGGACACGGATGACCGGCCCACCCTTCGCACCTGCCTCCGCGAACAGGCGGACGACATCGCGCGGAGATTGCAGCGCAAGCAACTTGGCGCCTACACCGTGCAGGTGAAGGTCCGGTATTCCGACTTCACCACCTTGACGCGCCAGCTCTCGATTGAAGAACCGGTCACCGAATCAGACGATCTATATCGGCTGGGGGCGTATTTGTTGCGCAAAGACAAGTTGGTGAACCGTCCCTTGCGATTGCTTGGACTAGGTGTTTCATCGCTGGGCGATCCGTATTTTCGCCAACTCGAGCTTCCTCTGGATGATCAGCGAAAGTAGCCCCCGGTACACAAAGGGCGCCGGACACTCGCCCGGCGCTCCAAGTTGAATCGAATTCAACTTCGAATTCCAATCAGGCAACCACCGGAGGCCCGAATCCGTCGCGGTAATCGCGCCGAACGATCGTGTTGTTCGCCTTCTTGTTGTTGGTGAACCGGTAATTCTTCGCATCCCAAAGCAACTGCTGGCCCGGGAAACGCGTGGCCTTGACGGCAAGCAAGGCTGGTTCGGTGATGCGCGAACCGATGGAGAACGGCGCCCAGAGCGGCTTCTCGTTTCCGAGGCAGCAATCGGCCCAGTCATGCCAGTGATTGCGGGGAGCGACTTCCGGCTTGGGCTCGTCCTTCACTTCCTTGCCCTTGCGGAATATCTTCATGCGACCACTCGGTTCAAGAAGGAGCGCGCCATCCGTGCAGATCACCAGAGTGCGGTTTGAGCCTTCCTTCAGCGCCGGCAACCCGAGCGCAGACCAAGACGGATTAATGCCGTTGTCGTTGTAATTCAGGATGAAGCGATCACGCGCGAACTGACCACCGCCCGGGTAGGTGATGGTGCTCATGTTGTAGGCCGAGTGACTGTCGTTGGACGCGCGGATGGTGTTCGTCTGAACTGCCTGCGGATCCGGCATGTCATAGGCAAAGTAAAGCAGATCGAGCAGATGGCAGCCCCAGTCGGCGAGCTGGCCACCGCCGGTTTCCCAGTACGAACGCCAACGGCGCGGACAGATGTCATCGCTGTAGGGCATCGGCTTCTTGAGCGGACCGTTCCAGAGATCCCAGTTCAGGTTCTCCGGCACCGGCTTGGCCGGGGGCAATTCGCGCCACGGGGCGTCAAAGTAATGCCCGCGAGAAACCGTGCCGGTCCAGACATGTGCCTCAACGGGCTTGCCAAGCTGGTTGCGCTTGAGCATTTCCACCGCCTGCATGCGGCCGGTGAAACACGCACGTTGATTGCCCATCTGTGTGTAAAGCTTTGGATGCGCCTTGATGGCGTCACGAATGAGGCGCAACTCGTCGAGCTGATGCGTCAACGGCTTCTGGCCATAGATGTGTTTGTTCGCGGCATAGGCGGTCAGCATCATCGGCGCGTGATGCAGGTCGGGCGTATCGACGATCACCGCGTCGAACTCGTCCACGTGCTTGTCGAAGCCCTTGCGATAATCGGCAACCTTGAAGGCTTTCGGAAACTGCTTCCCGATATGATTCAGCGTCTTGGAATCGACATCGCACAGTCCGGTAAATTCGACCATGGGATGCTTCACCAAGTTGGAACGCTGCATTCCCCCAATCCCTCCAACACCAACATGGTAGATGCGCAACTTGCTGTTCTTGTTGGCGAAGGCCCGCATCTTGAAAGACGGCATCGCGGTGACGGCACCAGCAGCCGCTGTGGTCGTGATGAAACCACGGCGCGTGATGGTGGATTTCGTTTTCGGGGAATCCGATTTCATGGCTCGGGAATCTAGTGACTCGGTGGGAGATGAACAGTTCAAAAACTGCGCACTCAGGCGAAGGTCAGCAACAGGCCGGACACAAAGAGCATTCCCGCAATCAACCGGCGAAACAGGACTTCAGAGACACGGAAGTGTGCCCAGTGACCGGCCACAGTTCCGAGGAGGAACGCGGGCACAAGCTTGAGCGCCATGGAGAGGGATTCTTCTGTATAAAGGCCGTTGTAGAAGTGGGCTCCGACAGTCCAAAGCGACGCGAAGGTAAACACACCGATCAACGTTGCCCGCAGCGCGTTCTTCTCCGTGATCTGTTGTGAGAGGTAAAGCACGACAATGGGACCGCTCATGCCCAGCGATCCACCGAACACACCGCCGGACAAGCCGAACACGAATCCCCATTTTGGAGGAATGTTCCATGGCGACGGATTCTTCGCCGTCCACACGAGGTAGAAGGAAAACAGAAACACCACCACGGCCAGGATGGATTTCAGAACGGAGTCTCCCACGGTGGCCAATACGTAGGCACCGCTCATGTTTCCGATGCTCAAGCCCGCCAGCAAACTGAGCGCGTGCTGCCATTCGATGTCCTTCCAGACGCTTTTGATCAGCAGAAAGCTGAGTCCGACTTCGAAAAGCAACTGCAACGGAACGACGAAGCGGAGCGGATATATCAGCGCCAAGACGGGGATCGCGATGAGCCCCGCACCGAATCCCGTCAACGCGCGAACGAAGAACGCGATGACGAAGATAAAACTCGCGAGGAGAAGTTGCTGATCCATGCCGTCGTCAGGCTGATCGCCGGAAGTGTTTGCGTGAATCCGCTGTGAAATGACGCCGGATCCGAAAACAACAATCTCCCCCCTCACCCTCAATCCCTCTCCCGCTGGGAGAGGGAAGTTGTGCTGCCCCATTGTTCATCAACGTCGCCACGCATTTGCGCGCTCTACTTATACCCTCTCCCAGCGGCAGAGGGTTGGGTGAAGGAGAACGCTTCAACCAAATCCTTGGCTCACTCTCTGACGATGCAGTCCAACAAACCATAACAGGAGATTCGGAGACTATTGCGAGCAGACCAAACACTCCTAAATCACTGCTCCTTCACCACCGTGGCCTTCCACGGGCGCGGCTTGGGCTTGCGATAGTCGGGATGATCCGGCGGGGCGTGATGACGGCGGGCCTTCGAACGTCCGCCGTTCCAGACATCGTATTGCGGATCGGCGTAAGTATCGAAGAACGAATAGAGCTTCTTGGCCATCACGCTCTGTTGGTCGGCATACGCTGCCTGGCCAAAGAGATTGAAGCGTTCATGCGGATCAATGCGCATGTCGTAAAGTTCACCCGGCCCTTCCGGTGAACGTCGCTCGACATATTTCCAATCCTCGGTGCGAACCGAACGGCAGCTTTCCATTTCGTAAAACATTTTCGTTTCCCAGGGAATGTCTTGTCCGCGAAGGATCGGCGCGAAATTGCGGCCCGGCAGTTCGGGTTTCTTCGGGGTGCGATGCTGCAGACCGAGGTAATCGAGCACGCTCGGAAGAAAATCATAATTGCTCACCATCGCATCGCTCTTGCCCGGTTTGATGCCGGCCTTGTGCCAGAACAGCATCGGCACCTGCATCATCATGTCATGCGCTGCCATTGGCTTGGTGTGATCGCCCATGCCGAAGAAGCCGTTGTGACCGCCCATCCAGCCCTGGTCACCGGCGAAGATCACCAGCGTGTTTTCATCAAGTCCGTGCTTCTTCAACGTTTCGAAAATCGCGCCCACACCATCATCGACACCACTGACTTCGGCTGCAACGCGACGAATGCTCACCAGGTTGTTGTGATAATCGAGGTTCGAGTATTGCCACGGATGTTGGGTATCCCGCGGGAAGGATGGCAGGTATTTGTCCGCATAGTATTCGGCCCAGCGATTCTTTGCGGGGCGCAACAACAGGCGGCTCAGGCAGTAGGGACCGTTATACGCAAGATAGAGAAAAAACGGTTTGTCCCCGTCCTTGACCTTTTCAATGAAATCGATTCCCCGCTCCGTCCAGAGGTCGGTCATGTACTTCGGCGATTTCTTCAGCACTTCCCCGTCAAGGATCACCGGATCGTTGTACATGCTGCCCGTGCCACCCCGCGGCATCGTCGCCCAATAACTGAATCCATCCTGCGGGGTCAGGTTGGCTCCGAGATGCCACTTGCCACTCAAGCCACAGACGTAACCCTCCGAGTGCAGGATTCGCGGAAGCGTATCGAATTCCTTCAGCGTGTAATACGCCTGCGGACCCATCATGTATTTCCCGTCCAGAAAGGAATGCAGGCCATGCTGTGAAGGAATCAGTCCGGTGAAATAAGTCGCGCGCGTCGGCGAACAAACCGGATTGCTCGCCATCGCCCGCATGAACTGCATTCCCTCGGATGCCATGCGATCGAGGTTTGGAGTCTTGATGTCCTTGTTCCCGTAGCAACCGAGCGTCCACGCGCCATGGTTGTCCGTGAGAATGAAAATGACGTTCGGCTTCTTCGCGGCAAACAGCAGACCGGGAAGCAGGATTGCCGAGAGAATCGCAACACGCATGGACAGAAAGTTCATGCCGAAGGTGTAGCGTCGGCAATTGGCGAAGGGAAGTTGGGAATTGGTGAATTAGAGTGAGCGCCAATAGTGTTTACGTGTACCTGGAGCGGAGATATGACCAGAAGTTGTGGATGCCTTTGAGGGTGTTGTCAGCTGCCGCTGCGTTGAAACAGAAGGCGAGAGTTAAGGCTGCAACTACGGATGTAATCTTCACTGCTTGGTGGAGTCCACGGTCAATTGCGTGAGGAAAGTTGCCAGTTTTGAAATCGCACGCCACCCGATCATAAAGAGCTGCTGATGAAGGTGGCCGACTGCTTTGGGTCTTTTACCCACCCGATGCCAATCCTGAATGCCGTCTCAACAAGGCCTCGGCAACGACAGTCGTCAGCTGAGCCGTGGTAAATGGTTTGGGCAACAGGTGCGCACCGAGATTCTCAACTTGTGTGCGGAGTTCGGGTGAGCTTTCCGTTGTCATCATGATGCACCCGACCATCGGAGTTTCCTCGCGCACAGATTCGACCAGCTGCAATCCATCTATGTACGGCATGCGCAGATCGGTAACTACTGCGTGCAGCCTGTCCACGTGCTCATGGTAGCGTGCCATTCCTTCCACCCCGTCGCCTGCCTGGACGACCTCGTACCCGAAGCAGGACAGCGCGGAGGCGGTCATTTCACGAATCGCCAGTTCGTCATCGCAGACAAGAATGAGTTCACCGTGACCTTGAACGTCGGTTTCGATGGCAGGTTGCACCGGATCGGATTCTTCGTCATTGGCCGCATCGAAGAGCATCTCGAATCGCGATCCTTCGCCGGGCGTGCTGCTGACCTTCAGTTCCGCGTCGTGGTTTTTCAGAATCGTTTTGACTGTTGCTATGCCCAATCCCGTGCCCTTGCCTTCGGGTTTCGTGGTGAAAAATGGTTGGCCAAGTTTTTCGACGACCTCAGGCGGCATTCCACTGCCATCATCGGAAACGCGGAGCATCACTTTGCCGGTATCGCCGGTAGACCTTGCCACCGTGATTTCAATCTTACCTTCTTCGCCAATTGCGTCGCGAGCGTTCACGCACAGGTTGATGAGAACCTGAATCAACTGCGTGGGATCGCCGGTTACCGCAAGTGCGGGATCGTTCTGAATGGTCTTGAGTTCGACATCCGCCGGCAGCGATTCGAACATCAGTTTACGAACCTCCTTGATGACGTGGTGGAGGCGAACGGTTCCCATCGACTGTTCGGAACCGCGGGCGAAAGTGAGGACTTGTTTGACAAGATCGCTTCCTCGCTGGCCGGCAGTGCCGATCATGCTCACCACGTCACGATTGTCTTTGTCCGTCAGCCGCTCAGCGAGGATCTCCGTGCCCATCAGTATCGGGGTGATCACGTTGTTCAGATCGTGTGCGATTCCTCCCGCGATGCTGCCCAGTCCCTGGAGCCGCTGGGAACGCAGCAATTGCGATTCGAGTTCATGTTGTCGGGTGAGATCGCTGATGTTGACCTGGATCGCCGGTTGGCCTTCCCACTCGAACGCTCCGGCGGAAATGTTCGCGGGCAGTGTCTGCTGATCGAGTCGTTGCAGCATGCCGCCGAGGTGCCGATTTCCTCCGGATTCCTGGAGTTCGTTAAACAGGGTTTCATCGAATTGCCCGACGTTCATTTGCTGAATCAGAAAAGGAAAACGCGTACCGACCAATGGCAGGTCCACCGTCGCGGCGAACAGGTCGTTGGCGGATCGGTTGGCGAACAGGATTTCCAACGACGCATCCAGAATCAACACGCCGTCGGGTGCCAGATCGACAACTCGTTGAAATTTTTCCTTCTCCCGTTGAATGCCGCGGAAACGATTCAACTCCGCAATCAAGCGAAGGCGCGCGCGCAGCTCGCGTGAATCAAACGGTTTGGTGATGAACTCATCCGCGCCGGCGTTCAGACCTTCAAGCCGCGATTCGCGATCATCCAGAGCCGTGATCATCAGGATGGGAATCTGCTTGAGCGATTTATCCGCGCGAATTTCGCGGCACACTTCGAAGCCCGTCATGCGCGGCATCATGGCGTCAAGGAGGATGATGTCGGGGACCAGGTCCCGCGCCTGGTTCAATGCGGTTCGTCCGTCAGCGGCAAACACGATGCTGAATCCCATGTTGGAAAGATGCACCTCCAGCAACTCACGGGCGTTCGGATCGTCGTCCGCCACCAGGATCGTTGTATCCGGCTCAGGCATGGCTTACTTCTCGGGCGCCGTTCGCTTTTGCAACCACGCTTCGTAATCAACCTTCAACTCCAGTGAGGCGTTTGTGTTTGGGGCGAAGCGCGCTATGAGATCCGCCAACACTGCGCTGTTCAAACCGCGAGCCCGCCACCAATTGCTGTTGGTGAAATCCGTGTCTTTCACGATCGCGCCGGTCAAGCGGCAAAGTGACAGGTTGGCGTCGCGCAGCACGGTGGCTTCGAGTCTCGCTTCGGTCAGGTTGGCGCCGGCAAGATCCGCGCCGGCGAGATCGGCCATTAGGAAGTCGGCCTCCACCAGGTTGGCCAGCAGGAGCTCTGCACCCGGCAGTTTCGCTTCCTGAAATCGAGCCGATTCGTATTGGGCGCGATGCATCTTGGCTCGCGGCAATTGAGAGCGATACAAGTCGGCTGATGCACCGCTCGATTCGGAAAGTTCGCAATCGGAGAAATCCGTCAATTGCAGCGCGCAGTTGTCAAAGTTGATGCCGCGCAGATTTGCCTTCACGAATCGCGTGCCTTGCAGATCGGCGCCGGCCAGTACGGCTCCGGGGAGTTCGATGCCGTCCAGGTTCAGATCACCCAGCTTGGCGCTTGCCCATTCCAGGTTTCCCCAACGAATCAGTTCCTGCATCGCACGCGTGCGTTGCTCCGCTGTGTGGCCGGGTTGGGATATGATCCAGAATTGCTGGCGGATGTCCGCCTCTCCCGCTTTCGCCAAGTTCTGATTCAACTGATGCACGTTGAACGTGATGAGCCCCAACGCAACCAGGATGCTCAGATTCCACAACAGAAGGCGGCCGGTGGGCGGCTCTGCATTTGACGACGGCTCACTCATGCGATGCGTGCGCCGTTATATGAGGTTATTTGGGGTAAGTCAGCGGTTAAAGAGATAGAACGGTTGGCAAGTTGCGAACCAAGCCGGTGGGGTTCAGACCTTGACCTTGAAAGCTTCGCCTTTCTTCACCGAGGTGAGGAATGCGGCAAGGAGTTCAGGAATCTTCTCGAGATCGGTGAGGCTGATCATTTCCACGGGGGAATGCATGTATCGATTCGGCAGGCTGACCAAGGCACTGGGAATTCCTCCTCGGGTGATGAACACCACATCGGTGTCCGTGCCGGTGGTGCGCGAGGCGGCTTCGTGTTGCAGATCGATTTTCTTTTTCTTGGCGGTCTTCTCCAATCGTTCGACGAGCACGGCGTGATTCCCGACACCGTGCGTCAGGGCAGGTCCACCGCCGAGCTTCACGTCGCCGTGCATGCGTTTGTCGATGGTCGGGCAATCGGTGGCGTGGGTGACGTCGATGACGATGGCTGCGTCCGGGTTCAGTTCGTGGGTGATCTGGCGTGCGCCGAGCAGTCCAACTTCTTCCATGGTGTTTGAGACGAGCAGTATCTCGGGATTGAGCTTTTGCCGGGAGGATTTGAGCAGGCGGGCGGTTTCCGCGATGGCGAATCCACCGATGCGATTGTCGAACACGCGAGAAACAGCAAGGTCGTCCCGCAGGATTTCAAACTCGGTGTTGAAAGTTACCGGATCACCAATGCGCACGATCTTCTGGGCGGCCTTGCGATCGGATACACCGATGTCGATGAATAGTTCGTGTGCGTGAGGCACTTCCCGCTTGCCCCCGATCTTGCTCAGGTGGGGGGCAACGTTTCCGACCACGCCGAGAACAGGTCCCTTGCGCGTGTGGATGGAAACTCGTTGCGCGCGGCTGATGGCAGGATCGACACCGCCGAGTTTGCGCACATAGACAAAGCCGTCGGAATCGATGTGGTTCACGGCGAGCGCGATCTCATCGGCGTGCGCTGCAATCATGATTCGTGGTGAGCCGCCTTTGTTCAGGACGGCGACAGTGTTTCCGTATGCGTCGGAAAAGTGCGTGTCGGCATAGGGCTTCACGTAATCGAGCCAGACGCGTTGCAATGGTGCCTCGCGACCGGAGGGTGCGTGCGTGGCGACGAGTCGCTTGAGGAAGTTCAACGATTCTTTCCGCATGGCGGGAGTGTGCGCAAAAGCGGGTCGGCTGGGAATGCAAAGCTTCCCGGATTGTCGGGGACTGACGTGTTACCCGGGCATTGGCTGCGCGCCGATGGTGTCGCTCAGAGACATCAGATAGTCGTCTGTTTTCACTTCCCTGCGCTTGGCCTTCACCATGTCCAGGCGATCGTCCAGCTTCATTCCTTTGGCAACAGGTTCGTTGGCGGGATTGGCGAGGAAGGATTCGAGGTAATCCGTGTGATCTTCCCACAAACGTCCGTCGCGTTGCTGCCGGGTGCGGAGGCGTTCCTGATACCAGTCACTGGCCAGCATGTTCTCGCGTTCGAACATCGCACGGATGGATTTGTCGGCCAGCGTTTTGCCTTCGAACTCGCCGTCTCGCATGATGTGCAGGAGTGCCTTCAGCGGTGGGCAGGCCATTTCGACTGAGCCGTCATTGAAGTAGTGCTCGGCCACGCGCTGGTGCGTGATGACGATGTTTTCCATCGCTTCCACAAACATCTCCATGTCCTGCTGCTCGGGCTTGAGCATGTCCTCGGTGAACACCGATTGCGGATAATTGAAGATACGCGCAAAGAAGATCCGCACGAAGCGATAGGTGATTCGATAGCCGAGGCGGCTTGCGAGTACTTTCTTGCCCTTGTGCTCGAAGTCTTTCATCAGTTCGAGACAACCGTTCTCCTGCAGGTTCTTCGGATCGCGTTCATCGGGCAGCATGCGGCACCAGACTTCCGGCATCAGAAGGCTCACATCGTGATCAACCCGTGCGTGCGGACCCACGACGCCGGCGGACGACAGAAACGCACCGGAGCCCGTGAGCAACGCGGCAACGAGCGCATTGTTCAGGTCAAAGATCGGGGGCATGGCGTTGAATGGTGCCTTGGTCAACGCGCCTTCGGAACCGGCACCGGTCGTTGATGGAGATTTGCCTGTGATGCTCGCGATGTATTCCATGAACAACTCCGGCAGTTCCATGAAGTGGATGGGGTTGTACACGGAAAGCGGGCCGATGTTGTTGGCGCGATCGGGTCCGTTGTTGCGACGGCCGGGCAAAATCGCGCCAACCGGATCGTGGATCGGCTGGTCCAACGGGATCCGCCGATGCAGGCGCGTGGCCATGCTGGCGAGGTAGAAGTCCCGGGGTTGTTCGAGATCGTGGCGGTTCTGGAGGTAGCGCGGGTTCTTCGTGGCCTTGCCATCGACGCGGCGCGGTTCGGAGGTGGAAATGAAATACTCGGGCCGATCCGTTGATTCTGCGGCTTCACGAATTGCGTCCCGCATCGGGTCGGTGAATTTTCCAAACCCCTCAAAGTCCTCCATCAACTGGATCGTCTCGGGACGCGTCAACGGATGGTAGTTGGAATAGAAGTTCAGGTTGTTGCCAAAGTCGCGTTCGGTCTGCTTGTCGTATCCGGGATGAATTGCGTCGTCCGGACGTTGGAAGAGTCGGAACTCGCAGTTCTTGATGAACTTGACCGCCGGTTGATCCACCCAGGCGGGAAGATGTTCAATGGCCGAAGATGGCACGACCACCGAGGCAGAGATGTCGTCCTCAAGTTGAAGTTTCGCTGCCGGGTGAAAATCTTTCCGCAAGCTAAACACCCGCCAGGAACCGTCTTGTTCGAAGCCAACGCGCAGGAAGTTGGAAACCAGCTTACGCGCACCGAGCTTCAGTTCGTTGCCGGGCACGCCGTTGATGATATCGACGCTGAAGTTGGAACGCCAATCGTCGCCCCAGCTGTCTTCGTAAAAACGTTTCACCACGAACACGAGCTCGCGGACGTGTTGGGGAATGTTCTCCAACCAATCATTGTAATCGGCCGTGTACTCGCGGGTGGAAGGTGTGAGCAGCTTGATGACCGAACCGAGAGAACGTTCGTGACTGAGAATGGATCGCCTGTCCGTGCGTTTGGACTCGTCCTTGAATCGCTCGCTATAGTCGTGGTTGATGAGCTGCGCGACTTCATCGAAGTCCTTCTCAAAGTCGGAAACAAATACCGGCCCCTGAATGATCGCGTCGGAAATGGACTTGGAGATCTCCGACTTTCCACCACCCGAAACCGTGCAGGGTTTGTGACAGAAGAGTCCCTCGGCAACCGTGCCGACGAGGCGCCAGGCGCGTCCTCCGGTTGGTTTTTCGATATGCACCTTGTATCCGCTCGGCCGGACATAAACTCGGTCCGCACGCAAAGGCAATTCGTGCTCCTGCCCATCACTGCTCCACTTCACGGTCTTGTCGTGGAGGTTGAAGACAACATCCTCAGGCACGTAAAGGACATCGGGGAATCGCTTGTCCACGCCATGTCCTGCCGAAAAATTAATTGCGTCCGAATAGAGTGTCTTTAATTCCTCAAAGCTGTGATCGGTGGCGTGAACGTGTTTCGCACCGTCGAATTCCTCACCAAGATCGTAGGACGGATAGGCGATCGTCCCCCCGGCATGTTCCTCTTCGGTCAGCCCGTAGAGGTTGGCCGCAAAACTGATCTGGGTCTTTACCTCCTTCTTGCAATAACCAAAGTAGTTGTCCGCGATCATCGTCACCACGACCCCGTTTGAGTCGCGTGCGGTCAGCTTGAACGCCCCACCGTCGTTGTATTTCTCCTCCGGATCACTCCAGCACATGCCATCGCGCTTCTGCAACTCGGTGGCTTCGTCCACGTGTGGCAGTCCCACTTCCTTCTTCGTCACGGTGATCAGGTGCGGGGCAAGAATCACGCAACCGGTGTGGCCGGTCCAGTGTTCGACATCCAGGCCGGCGTCGTTCTCGGGCAGGTAGGGATCTCCGGCGTTTCCGAAAATCGATTCCACAAAGTCGAGATTGCAGACCAGGTTGCCCGGCGCGAAGAAACGGACTTCCAAAGACTTCTTGGGAGTGTATCCGCGAACCTTGGGACAAACCATCGGCCGCAAGAGGAGCGAGACCCAGCATTCCGCCTGATCCACCTGCGCATCGGTAAATGGCAGTCGCATTAATTCGCTCGGCGGTTGCAAGGCCTTCTCCAACATCATTGCGAATGTCCCAACGGGAACGGACTTTTTATCATCCGGAATTGGTAATCCACCTTCCGCCACATGGAACACTCCCTTGGTCGTCCGGCGATCCTTGGCGGGATTGTGCAGCACGCCGTTGCGCGTGCGATACGAGCTGACGATGTTCGATTCAAACTTGTCCTTGTCCGGCGGCAGCGAAAGCGCGCGGGCCACGCCATGCCGATCCAGCACAAAGCTCCGATTCGGCAATCGAACCTTTTTCGGCGAACCATCAAGGTAATGATCCAGCCACTTCTGTATCCGCTTGTCCGCCGGGCACAGATAAGTGGACAGCAGACGATCGGTCTCGCGATGCCGGGCAATCAATGATTTGGCCAGATCCTCAAACTCTTCAGCGATGCCACCGCGCACACTTGGACAACCCAACGCGCCTAACTTTAAATTGATGTAGCTGATGGTCTGCTCGTCGGTGAGCGGAGATTCACTGGCGTGAAAGCCAATCGCTTTTCGTAACGACTCGTCCGTCATGGGCCGGCGAGTGTATGGAGCGGCCAATTGAGGTGAAATGAATAATTCTAATAGTTATCAACAGATTTGTTACACTTGATTATGGGAGCTTTGTGAGAATTCAGTGACCAACATTCATGCTCATCTGGTTTCATCGGGAGAACTGACCTTGGCAGATGTCGAATTGAATTCGTACACTCCACTCATGACCAAGCGGCAAGCCACCGTTCGCCGAAACACCAAAGAGACGCGCATTTCGCTCAAGCTGAATGTCGACGGCTCGGGCAAATCGAAGATATCCACGAAAATCCCCTTCTTCGATCACATGCTCACGCTCTTCGCCAAACACTCGGTGGTGGATCTGAACCTCAAGTGCGACGGAGACATCGAGATCGACGCGCATCATACGGTGGAAGATTGTGGGATCGCGCTGGGAGATGCATTTGTCGAGGCGCTCGGCGACAAGAAGGGAATCCGGCGTTACGGAACTGGCTTTGATCCGCGGAATCCCTTCACGGGCGAGGCGTATCTACCGATGGATGAGACACTTGCGCGTTGCGTGATCGATTTCAGCGGCCGGCCGTACTTGGTGTGGCGCAAGTTGGACAAGCTCTCGCACAAAAAGATTTCCGACGAAGAAAAAAACCAGGACATGTCCTCCGCGTTCCGATTCGGATTGGCTCGGGAGTTCTTTCAAGGTTTCACCAATGCCGCGCGCTGCAACCTGCATTTGGAATTACTTTACGGTGAAGAACCGCATCACGTGGTGGAAGCCCTGTTCAAGGCTTGGGCGCGTGCGACGGATTTTGCCTGCCAGAATGACCCGCGAATCGCCAACCAGATCCCCAGCACCAAGGGGAAATTGTGATTTGTTACGAGTGCGTATGAAAACGCGCAGATTTTGCGAAAACTATTCAAATAGGTTGAATGATCACCGATAAACCTCGTCGGACCGAATGCCGAAAGATTTGGATTACAAAGAAGCTGATGACAAACAGCTGGTAGCAGCGGCCCAAGATGGGAACACAGAGGCTTTTGAGGAGCTGATCTTCCGGCACCGTGACAAGATCTATGCGCGCGCCTTCAGCATGATGCGCAATGAAGACGAAGCGCTCGATCTCTCGCAGGAAGCGTGGATCAAATCTTGGCAGCGGTTGAAACAATTTCAGGGCGACTCAAGTTTCGCGACTTGGATGACCCGGATTGTCATCAATCTCTGCCTCGATCAGATCCGCCGGCAGAAGCGGAAACGCGCCGAATCCATCGAGAAACTCGATGAAGAGCTCGGTGGTGTGGAACGTCAAATGCCGGTTGTCAGCGTGAATCCCACTGCCGGGATGGAACGCGGCGAGCTCAGGAAACGAATTGATGAAGCAATGACAAAATTGTCGGATGCCCATCGAACGGTCCTGATCCTGCATGAGTTTGAAGAGCTTGAGTACAAGCAGATCGCCAAAGTCATGGGTTGTTCGATCGGAACCGTAATGTCGCGATTGTTTTATGCGCGACGCAGAATGGCTTCCTTGTTGGCCGCAGTTAAGAAAGAGAAAACAGAATGAACGAAGAAACACAGTTCAAGTTGATGGCCTTCCTCGACGGGGAACTCCCCAAGGATGAGGAAGCCGTGATCGCCGATCTCCTGAAGAGTGATCAGGAAGCCGCGGCGCTTCTGGAAGAACTGACCTGGGCCAAGCAGACCATCGCCGACAACGAAGCGGACATGGTCGTGCCGGAGACCCGCGAATTTTACTGGAGCAAGATTTCCCGCGGCATAGAAGCCGCCGAGCGCGAGGCAGAACGCGATAGCCGACCCAGCGACAAATGGTGGTACAAGCTGCTGATTCCCGCGGGTGCATTTTCCGCGGTCATCATTGGTTTTGCCGTATTGACCCAACCGCCCGTCGAAGATGGAGTGTTGCCAACGACTCCCAAACCGGTTTCCGAAAACCCTGACGAGCCCGTTTACACCGAAGCGAGCACTTACGAATTCTACGCCGAGGAAGAAAACATGTCCGTCATCTGGGTGACCACCGACAACGCGGCCGAGTTCGAATCTCCAACTCGCGATCCGCTCCTGGAAAATCAATAACGTGCGACACACCGTTGCCATAGCCCTTGTGGCAGTGCTTTTCATGGCGGGACTGATCGGTCCCGCCATTGCTGGCTCTGTGCCGGGGGAACTCAAAGGCAATGCCACCCTGATCTGGGGCTCCAAGACCGCACCGAAGAACAAGGATTTGAAGCCCGTCAGTCCGACACTTGCAAAAAAACTCCGCAAGACGCTCAAGTGGGAGCACTACTACCAGATCAGTGAAAAAGATTTCGCGCTTTCCCAACTCAAGGCCAAACGTGTTGCCATGAGCAAGAAGTGCGTGCTTGAGCTGCAGCAGCTCAAATCCAATGAGTTGCGCGTCAAGATGATCGGCCAGGGCAAGGTCGTCCTGAACAAGAAGCATCCCATGAAGAACAAGGACGCCCTCGTTCTCGGTGGCCCGGACAAGGACAAGTCCGCTTGGTTCGTCGTCATTCAGTTCAACTGAACTTTGCTTAATCCCCGGGCGTCCAACGCTCCATACCCATGACTCCCAGAATCCTCTTCACCATCATTGCGTTCACCCTTCTCGCTCCAACCACCCAAGCCGCCAAAGCTGGCAAAGCGACCAAGCTCTTCGACGGCAAGACGCTCAAGGGTTGGACCAATCCGTATGATTGGGGTGAAGCTTGGGTTGAGGACGGAGCCATCGCGCTGAAGGCCAACAAGAAATTCTTCCTCGCCACCGAAAAGAAGTATTCTGACTTCAAGCTGGAGGTCGAAGTCATGCTCCCTCCCGAAGGCAAGAGCAATTCCGGCATCATGTTCCGTTGCCACGTGCAGAAGAACAAGGTGTTCGGTTATCAGGCCGAATGCGATCCCACGGATCGAGCTTGGACCGGTGGACTCTACGACGAAGGCCGTCGCAAATGGCTGCATCCCCTCACCACCGAACGTGGAAAGAAGAAACTTGCCCAAGCACCGCTTGGCAAATGGATCAAGTACCGCATCGAATGCAAAGGCGATCACCTGCAGATCTTCATAAACGGCAAGAAGACCACCGACTACCGGGATGACATGGACGCATCTGGATACATCGCCCTCCAGCACCACGGCGAAGACGGTCAGATCTATCGCTTCCGAAACATCCGCCTCACTCCCCTTTGAGCAACCGTAGCCAAGGGAGCTGCCAACACGACGGCGCAAAAAAAGACCGCCCATCAGGCGGTCTCTCTTCAAAGCATTGTTGAATCAGATTACTTCTTCGACGCTTTTGCCTTGGCTGCTTTTGCCTCGGCCTTCTTGCGTTTCAAGTAGTTGATACGACGGCGTCGCTTTTCGACTTTGTTGTGTTGCTGGCCCATGATTTTTCTGTGCTGTTTCTGTTGTTTCGAACAAATTGGCCGGGAATATGAAGAGTCACTCCTCACGGATCAACCTCAATCTGTTACTCATTGCGATCTTGTTTGGCGCGGGTTGTCAAACTTCCAAGCGTGTGAAAGCCGAAGATGCGACACACATCTTCATCTTCATGGAGACCCATTCCGGCCTTGGTGAGATGGCACGCAAGGTGGATATCGACGGACCCAATGGTGGCACCATGTACATTGGTGCTTCACCTGTTCTGAACGACGTTCACATTGAAGAAGCCAGTGCACACGATGCAGCGGATGGAAGTGTTGCCATCCAGCTTCAACTCAACCGCCAGGGAAAACGCATCCTTGAAAACATGTCCGGCGCCTATCGCGGCAAGCGACTCGCCGTGAGTGCGAGCTTTCCTGAACTTCGCTGGCTGTGCTGCGTTCGGATGGACAAGCTCATGAGCGATGGACATCTCACCTTTTTTCCCAATGCCTCACCGGAAGAGTGCGATCGAATTGCCAAGGGCATGAACCTCGTGATCGCAGAATTGAACAGCAAGCACCGATACAAATGATGCGGGTCGCGATCGCAATGTTCATGCTCTCAGGCGGGCTTGTCTCCGCGCAGCAATTCTATCTTCCGACCGAAAACACGTCTCTCTTTCTCGCGGGCAATGAAACCCGCTTCTACGCACCAACGCCCGGCAAAGACTGGGTCAGCGGCAGCTACGGCTGCGTGCGAACCGGCGGTGCGCAATTCCACGAAGGCATCGACATCCTGCGCGTGAACACCGATCGACGCGGTGAACCAACCGACGAAGTGATCGCTGCGGCCGATGGAATCGTCTCCTACGCGAACCACGCTTCCGGCGCTTCGCTCTACGGCAAGTACGTCATCCTCAAACACCGCATCGAAGGCATTCCCGTCTTCACACTCTATGCACACCTCAGCCTGATCGAGAGCGGTATCCGATCCGGAGCACAGGTTCGCGCGGGCGCCAAGCTGGGCGTGATGGGACGAACCGCCAACACGCGTTCAAGAATCGGACGTGACCGCGCACATCTCCACTTTGAGATCGCCTTTCGTGCGAACGAGCGCTTCAGCGGCTGGTACCAAGAACAATACCAAGGGAAGAACGATCACGGTAACTGGCATGGCTGGAACTTCCTCGGCCTCGATCCTACGGACATTCTCCGGCGTCAGGTCAATGAGGCGCAGTTCAGCCTGCTCAACTTCATTCGTCACCAGAAAGAGATGTTTCGGGTGCTCGTACCCAAGACCGGGTTCTCCTATGAACGCGAATATCGTCCGCTCATGCGTCGCAACGCCACGGCTGAACGCGCCGGCATCGACGGATATGAATTGGTCATCAACTTCGCCGGAATCCCATGCCAGCTCATCCCCCGCTCCAAGACCGAGATACCGTTTGAAAAGAGCTACTCCATCATCCGCGTCGTGGAAGAGGAGGCCTTGTCCAAACGATGCCGCAAGCTGATCACCAAGGAACGCGGCAAGTGGCGGCTTACCAGAAAGGGCGTCGAGTTCCTCGACTTGATCACCTACCGCTGACGCAGCGACGTCATTCGGTCTCGGGGATTGAAGATTATGTTTTCGTCCCTGGCCAATTCCGTTTATCCCGGCGGGATGAAATGTCTCCAATTCCTCACGCTTCTCGCCGTCTGCAATACACTTCCGGCCGCGACTGAAATTCCCACCTTCAAATCCCTGTTCAACGGCAAGGACCTCACCGGATGGGTTGACGTAAATACCAGCAAGGACACCTGGTTCGTGCGTGATGGTCTGCTGATCTGCACGGGCCATCCGATCGGCGTGATGCGTTCGGAGAAGCAATACGAGAATTTCATCCTCCACATCGAATGGCGCCACATGGAACCGGGCGGCAACTCAGGCGTGTTCGCCTGGAGCGAAGGCAAGGCCGCTCCTGGCAAACGATTGCCGAAGGGGATGGAGATCCAGATGCTCGAACTCCAATGGCCCTTCCTGAATCGCGAGCGGGACGGCTCACCCCGGCCCATCGCCTACGTTCACGGCGAGCTCTTCGGCGCCAATGGACTGACCACCGTGCCCGACAACCCACGCGGACGTCGCAGCAAGTCGATTGAGAATCGCTGCAAGCCGAAGGGAGAGTGGAATTACTATGACGTCGTATGTGTCGACGGCGTGGTGAAGCTCTCAGTCAACGGGAAATTCGTGAACGGAGTCAGCAAGGCTTCGGTGAAGAAGGGATACCTTTGCCTGGAATCTGAAGGTGCAGAGATTCACTTCCGCAACATCCAGATCATGGAACTTCCACCTGGAGTGACGACGAAGGAACAGACGGCTCCGTCGGTTGAAGAGAAGGCCGGATCATCCAAGAAGGAATAGTATATGCGCGGGTCTCCTTACCCGAGCATCCCCATGACCGCAGGTCCCCGGAATGTAGCAGGGAGAACTACGGTCCGACGAGTGAAACGGTCGGGAGGCCGTTCCGCAGCGCGCGATCACTTGTTCGATCACCGGGCATCCGATCGCGAACATCGTTGATCACGGCTGGCGGATTGGGACATCCGCGATACGGCAGGCTTGGAAGCCTGCTCTACCTCGCTGCCGCCATTCACTACGCTTCTCTGGCCGAAGTGACTCCTTAACCAAGCGCTAGTCGGCTACGAGACCCGTTTATCCTTCGTTCAGTTCCCGATGCAGTACAAGAACCGGCGCGTCCGAAGATACAACTTCTCTTCGGAGACCGCAGGACTTGCCATGATCTGCTCCTTCATGTCGATCGTGCCGACGTGCCTGAATTTTCTGCCAGCCGCGAGCACATGGACTTTGCCCTCATTGTTGGGGACATAAATGTGTCCACCTGCAAGGACGGGCGACGAATAGGCCATAGCGCCGCGTCCGGGAACAATTCGGGATTGGTAGATCGATTTGCCAGTCTTCGCTTCAAACGCACTGACCAATCCACGCTCATTGCACACGTAGAGAATGCCTTCATGAATGAGCGGCGTGGGAATATAGGAACCCTGTCTTCCACTCCACCAGCGCATGCCTTTGGGAAGTTTGCTGTCGCCAGGAGTCGGGGTGATGTCGCCCTCGGCTCCGAGATCGACAGCGTGCAGGGAACGGCCACCATGCGCCGCGGTAATAAACACCAGGCCGTCCGAAACCAACGGGCGCGGAACCGGAATGTCGCCCCGGCCCTCAAAGGTCCAGATCACCCTGCCGGTCTTCAGATCGTAAGCGCCTGCGTTTTTATAGCCGTTGCAGAGAATCAAGTCGCGGCCGTCATGTGTCGCAACGCTTGGCGTCGCCCAGGTCGCCGTGCCGCGTCGCGCGAACCGAAGACGGTCCTTGCCGTTTTCCACGTTGAGTACAAGCACGTAACCGTTCCTCGGATTGTCGCACTGTAGAATGACCTCGCCGCGGTGAATGATCGGCGAACTGGAATAACCCCAGTCCAGCTTCTGGTTGTTTGATGGCGCTCCGATCAATGCGCCCAGATCCTTCTTCCACTTGAGCTTTCCTTCCAGCGTGTAGCAGTAAATGCCCTGCGATCCAAACATTGCGACTACGTTCGTTCCATCGGTCACTGGCGTGGGATTCGCATAGGTGGATTCCGAGTGTCGGCCCTGCCGGGGTTTGCCGCGGAAAGACACCTTCTCCCACAAACGCTTGCCGGAATTCTTGTCCAGGCAGATCAGCTTCCATTCCTGCTCGTCCTTCTCGCGCAGGATCCGATAACCCCAGGTGGGATCATGTTTGAACTCCGGATTGGGATCTGTGCCGACTGCCGTGGTCATGAAGACCTGGTCTCCCCAGATGATAGGCGAAGAGATGGACAGGCCCTCGATCTCAACCTTCCAACTGATGTTCTCACCGGACTTGATGTTCCAGGTGGTCGGCGGAGATCCGGTGCCGATCCCGTGGCCGTCGACACCGCGGAACGAGGGCCAATTGTCACCTCGCGCGCAAAGGGCCAGCAGGGCAGTCAGGGAGATCAATCGTGGGGTGTTCATGGTGGAACTATTTGTACCCTCGCTCCGCCCGAGTTCAATCAATATCCCCTGCGAAGAATCTCCCAAATGTGAAACAAAACTTTGCGGTCGATGTCCACCATCCACGGTGGGACACGCCGGATCATCCGGAAAGCATGAATCCGACAGAAAGTGAAAACGAGACGTCGTCGCACGGAGATCAGGGACAACCGGCCAGCCGGCGGACGATCTACATGGCGGTTGCGATTGTAGTCGTAGTGCTCATAGCCCAGGTGGTTCATCTAGTCGGCATGTTTCACAACCCCCGTCCGGGTGCGGGGGTGGAATCATTCGGAGATTGGTCCGCCAAAGATCGGCGCCACTCGAAAAGCGAACTCGCTGTCTATGAAGATGCGCCGATCCGCGACTCAAGGGATCTGCGGAATCGCTGATCAAGTATGTGAACCAGGTCATCCGGGAGATCGACGAACCTCCGGTTATGCTATAATCCCTCGAATGAACCAAACCGTTGCGCAAAGCGCCCCAGTGAATTACACAGGCTCCCGCTCGTCGATTATTACCAATATGAAAAAGCATTTCGCAATCATCGCATGTTTCCTCGCAGCAGCGCTCACCTTCAACGCGTCCGCCGGTGAACGGGGATTCAAGAAGATCTTTAATGGCCGCAACCTGGACGGCTGGCGGGGCAATCCTGAATTGTGGTCGGTGGAGGACGACGCCATCACGGGCACGACCACGGCCGAAAACAAGATCAAGCACAACACTTTCCTCGTGTGGGACGCCGGCAAGCTCAAGAACTTCGAGCTGCGCCTGCAATACAAGATTGGCAAGGTCGGCAACTCCGGCATTCAGTATCGCGCGGCCGAATTGAGCCAGGGCGATTTCGGACCAATCGTCGGCGGTTACCAGGCGGATTTCGAGGCGGGCAAGAAGTACTCCGGAATTCTCTATGAAGAAAGGGGGCGCGGCATCCTCGCTCTCCGCGGTGAGAAGGTTGTCATCAAGGGAGTGAAGGAAGTCGAGATCAAGCGCAAAGGCAAGACGATCAAGCGCAAGCAGCCGGACAAGGAAGTCACCGGCAGTGTCGGCAAATCTGAAGACATCCAGGCCAAGATCAAGGCCGAGGACTGGAACGACTACCGCATCGTCGCCAAGGGCAATCATCTCCAGCACTTCATCAATGGCGTCAAGACCGTCGAGGTTACCGACAACGATGAAGCCAATGCGGCCAAGCAGGGCATTCTCGCTTTCCAGATTCACGTCGGGCCGCCGATGAAGGTTCAGTTCCGCAACGTCCGCGTCAAGAACCTGTAAGTCGAACCATGAAGAAGCTGCTCATTCTTTTCACGCTGTCGCTCATTCTCAGCGCCTCAGCCGAGGACAAGAAACTTGTCATCATCGCCGGCAACCGAAGCCATCCGCCCTTGATGCATGAGTTCCGCGCCGGGTGCATCATCCTCGAGCGATGCCTTCAAAGCGTGAAGGGTTTGACGGTTGAGCTGCACACCAACAACTGGGTCAGCAACGAAGCCACGCTGGAAGACGCCGACGCAATCTTCATCTTTTCCGACGGCAAGAAGCGTCATCCCGCCGTGCAGGGTGATAATCTGAAGACGCTCGAACGCTTGATCAAAAAAGGCGTGTCGCTCGGCTGCGCGCATTACGGCGTCGAGGTCGTTCCCGAGCAGGCGGGCAAGCAGTTCAAGGCGTGGATCGGCGGTCATTACGAACACGAGTTCTCCGTGAACCCGATGTGGGAGCCGAACTTCAACAAGCTGCCCAGGCATCCGATCACCAAGGGCGTAAAGCCCTTCACCGCGCGGGACGAGTGGTACTTCAACATGCGATTCCGAGCGGGAATGAAAGGCGTCACGCCGATCCTCGTGGCCAAGCCTTCCGACGATGTCCGCGACGGTCCGTATGTCTACCCAAAGGGACCATACCCGCACATCGTGGCCGCCAGCGGACGCGAGGAGATCATGATGTGGGTCGTGGAACGCAAGGCCGGCGGACGCGGCCTGGGCTTCACCGGTGGACACAATCATCTCAACTGGGGCAATCCGAACTACCGCAAGGTGGTCCTGAACGGATTGGTCTGGCTGGCCGGCGTCGATGTTCCCAATGGCGGAGTGAAATCCAGCGTCAAGGAAGCCGAGCTCTATCAGAACCTCGACGAGAAGAAGGGGCTCGCCGAAGTGCTGCGCAAATGGCGCGAGAGCCGGAAGAAAAAGCGCTGAGCTCGATCTGTTTCGATTTGTATTCGCAACAAACTGCGCCGTGAGTATGGCAGCAGATTCCAGTTCGCCGGGCCTTGACGGAGGACCTTTTTTTCCCAACTCTGTGCGCTCTTTTGCCCCGGTCCATTGCTGGAGCAGCGAGATTTAACGAATCAGATATGAGCCAATCTGCACATCAGTTGTCAGATCAAACATCGACGAAGGCCGACTTTGCCGGATGGAACCGCCGTGGAAAAGACCAGTAATCTGCACGTCGTCGAATCCAGGCGGCTGATTTCACCCGCGCAGCTCAAGGAGCAACTCCCAAGCCGCGCAGCGCACGAGGCGACCGTGGTGAGCGGCCGTGATGCAGTGACGAAGATCTTGGCCGGCGAAGACGAACGCCTGCTGGTCGTGATCGGCCCTTGTTCGATTCACGACCCGGAGGCCGCAATGGAATACGCGACCCGTCTCAACGAACTCCGCAAGAAGTTCGAAGACAAACTGTTCATCGTCATGCGGGTCTACTTCGAGAAACCGCGCACAACGATCGGTTGGAAGGGTTTGATTTACGATCCACACCTGGATGACAGCTACGACATTGAGGAAGGCTTGAAGAAGGCCCGAAGGCTGTTGCTCGAAATCAATGCCATGGGTTTGCCCGCTGCGACGGAGATGCTCGATCCTATCACTCCCCAATATCTCGCGGACCTCGTGACCTGGACGGCGATTGGCGCGCGCACCACCGAATCCCAGACACATCGTCAGATGGCGAGCGGGCTTTCCATGCCGGTTGGTTTCAAGAACGGAACGGATGGCGGATTGCAGATTGCATTGGACGCGATGAAGTCCGCTCGCAGCGAACATCACTTCCTTGGCATCGATCAGGAAGGCGCGACCAGCGTCGTTCGCACCACGGGCAATCCGGACGGGCACGTGGTTTTGCGGGGCGGACGCGGCACGACGAATTACGATTCGCAGAGCATTGCCGAGGCCGAGGAAAAACTTAAGGCAGCCGGGATGAGGCCGGTCGTGATGGTTGATTGCAGTCATGCCAATTCGGAGAAGAGACACGCGCAACAGGAAGTGGTTTGGAACAGCGTCATCGAGCAGCGAACGAACGGGACGAGTTCTCTCATCGGCGTGATGGTTGAGAGCCATCTCAACGAAGGAAATCAGAAGCTGGCGGGTGATCCCGGCAGTCTGCAATACGGTGTCTCAATCACCGACGCCTGCGTCAATTGGAAAACCACCGAGCGGATGCTGGAGAATGGTTATCAGGCTTTGAGTGACGCTTTGGTCCCGGCGTAGTTTCGAATTACGGTCGATTTCTGGAGGAAACAAGGTCACCGGAGTGCAAGTCGGTAAAAGGCATAGGCAAGTTGCCGACATTGCCACTTGCTGATCATCATTCCTTGATGTCCCATTGTTTACTGTAAAGTCCAGGTGGTCGTCGGGAAAGGTTCCCGGCCCCAACACAACAAATGGTCCGTTCAATCGTCAAGAACACGCTCAGGGAAGAACACAAGCAGTTCATCAGTTGTGCGCGGCATCGCTTCGGCACCCTGCCGCCAATCATGGTTATACGAATCTGATCACCGGGCGAGGTGCGCGGGCGAAGAACAATGTCGCTGGCGGATCGGTATACCTCCGTCCAGGCACGATCGTGCCAGGCGGTCTACGACGAAGTGTTTGTGGATCACGAATACGAGGTCGATCTCGATGATCTGAAGTTCATTATCGACGCTGGCGCACACATCGGGCTCTCCAGCGTTTATTTTGCGAGCAAGTATCCGGACGCCACCATCGTTGCGGTCGAACCGGAACCGTTGAATTACAAGATGCTCTGCCGCAACGCCAAGAAGTGGAAGAACATCAAACCGATCCAGGCCGGTCTTTGGAGCCACAAGGCCCGCCTCAAGATTGATGACTCCGATGTGGAGTCCTGGGGTTTCACCATTTCCGAGAACCGAACTGGGAAAGGGATTCCCGCACTCGGTGTACAGGACATTCTCCAACTCTTCGATCAAACCCACGTGGATGTCCTGAAGATCGGCATCGAAGGTTCTGAAGTCGGGGTGTTGGAAGCCAGCAAGCAGTGGATGGACAAGGTCAGCTCCCTGGTGATCGAACTGCACGATCGCTTCAAGACCGGTTGCACGGCTGCGCTCGACGTCGCCCTCACCGGCTAAGCTACAAAGCCGAATTCTCGGGCGAGAAAGCCGTCATCAGCGGATCGAAGCAGGACCGGCCACGGGCTTGAAGTTTGCATTTCGATCCGATCAGCCCCCTTGCGCGATTTCTTAGTCGTCGTCTGTACCCGGGTCTGGGTCAGTTCTCAACTGAACGTCAGGTTTTCGTCATTGCCCCAACTCCCCCACTAACTATGCTCCGGCCCCATGGAATTCCTGCTGGAACCCCAGAACTTGATCAGTCTCATCACCTTGACGCTGCTGGAGATCGTGCTCGGGGTGGACAACATCGTGTTCATCGCAATTCTGGCCGCCAAACTTCCGGAGTCTCAACAGGCCAACGCCCGTAGATTGGGCCTCATCCTCGCACTCGTCACCCGCGTCCTTCTTCTTTGCGGTCTGGCGTGGATGATCAAGTTGACAGCCGCGCTGTTCACAATTCCGAAACTGCCCTTCATGCACGAACCGCATCCGGTCTCCGGGCGCGATCTGATCCTGATCGTCGGCGGATTGTTTCTCCTCTGGAAAGCCACGCACGAAATCCATGACAAGCTGGAAGGAGAAGACGGTTCGGTCACCAAGAAGATCGCTCCTTCGTTCATGGCCGTGCTGATTCAGATCATGCTGCTGGACATCGTGTTCTCACTGGATTCCGTCATCACCGCAGTCGGGATGGTCAAGGAGATCAAGGTGATGATCCTGGCCGTGATCATCGCCGTGCTGTTCATGCTGGTCTTCGCGGACAAGATCAGCGCCTTCATCGAAGAGCACCCAACACTGAAAATGTTGGCCCTATCGTTCCTGATTCTCGTGGGCTTTGTGCTGATCATGGAAGGGTTCCACAAGGCGATTCCGAAGGGCTACATCTACTTTGCAATGGCCTTCTCCGTGGGCGTCGAGATCCTGAACATCAAGATGCGTAAGAAGAAGAGCAAGGTGGAGCTGCATCAACCCTACCGCTGATCATGCCGGCCAAGGGACTTTTCACCCAGGGCGTCGTCGTCCTCTTCAACCGACAGCTTAAGCTCGGGGACATCACTCCGTTGCTGGCGGAATTTCGCGTGCTGAAGACCGTCGAGGAAGCGACTCCAATGAGCGGTCCGGCAGTGGTCATCGAGTTCGACAAGGAATCGAGCGGGATGGCCATCGTCGATCTGACCAATGATGAATGGCCCGACACGATGGGCAGCTCACAAGAAGACGCCGACATCATTGCAGCCTGGTCGATGGGGCACTACGGCCCGTTTGCCCATTCAGGCGGACTCACCCGCGCGACCGATAACGCAACGCACTGGGAGCAGGCGTCTGACGAGCTCGCCCGCCAGATGGCGTTCGCCCGCATAAAAATCACGTACTCCTTAGGCTGCGAGAGTGCTGATCCGATTGTGCAGGAAAAGTGTGATCCTCGTGGAGAACTGGATTACCTCATCTCGATCGTTCAAGCGTTGCTCAAGCACCCGTTCGCAATCGGCTATTTCAATCCGAACGGCGAGGTCCTGATGAACACGCAGCAGCTGCAGGAGTCGCTGACCTATCATCGGGAGCAGCAACTGGCTCCATTGGAAGTCTGGTCCAAAATTCGGGCCTATCACATAGACGAATCCTGGACACTCATGGACTGCGTCGGCAACGAACAACTCGATCTCCCCGATCACGAAACCGGATTCAACCGGCACGAGATTTCAATGGATGAAATGGCGGCATTCGTTCGGAACGCGACGATGCACATGCTGACCGATCCCGACGACGTAATTCGCGATGGCGACACCTCACACGGCCCCGGGGATATGCCCTGGGAGGGCTATCGAACGACCGACCCACTCTCCGATCCTCCGCGTCGGGTGATCCGCTGGTTGCCCGCGAACGCAAAGGAGCTCCCGGAAATGCTGCTGGACGGAATCAAGAAGAAACGCTGAACCATCCGCCAATGTCACTTGCGTACCTCATCGCTGCGATTGCTGCCTACTTTATTGGCTCCCTGCCGACGGGCTTTCTCGTGGCGAAGGCCAAGGGCGTGGACATTCGCAAGGTCGGCAGTGGCAACATCGGCGCAACGAATGTCTTTCGCGCGGTCGGCAAAGGACCCGGGACCTTCGTGCTGCTCGTCGATGCGCTGAAAGGTTGCGCGCCCGTTTTGTGGATTGCCCCACTCTGTCAGCACGCGGATTCAGAAGCCAGTTTGGACACCCTTCGAATCGTTTCCGGAATCGCGGCGATCATGGGGCACAACTACACCTGCTGGCTGCGATTCAAGGGCGGCAAGGGAATTGCCACTTCGGCCGGAGCATTTGGCGCACTCACACCTCAACCACTCGGCATTGCGGCGCTCGCGTGGGTCATCGTGTTTTCTGCGACCAAGTATGTTTCGCTGGCCTCCATCGTCGCAGCTGCAGCGCTGCCGATTGCCACCTGGATCATGCCCTTTGGCATGCCGCTGAGAATCATAACCACAATCATCGGCGTGCTTGCGATCGTGAAACACCGGGCAAACATCCAACGGCTGTTGGCCGGCAAGGAACTGCGCATCGGCGAAAAGAAAACCGCGGAGGCCGCCGAATGAAGATCACCGTTCTTGGCGCCGGCGCGTTCGGAACTGCCCTCGCAAGACTCCTGTGTGAGAATGGGCAGGAAGTCCGGTTGTGGGGGCATTCCCAGAAGCACATTGAGACTCTGCAGGCAACGCGCGTCAACGACCGACACCTTCCCGGTTTTCCCTTTCCCGAAACCCTCCATCTGACCCAGGAACTTGATCTCAGCGATGCAGAGCTGGCCCTGTTCGCCGTGCCTTCCCAAGCGATGCGTGAAGTCGCCGAACGCGCTAAGGGATTCAAGGGCATTGCCGTAAGCGTTACCAAGGGTCTTGAACACGACACGGGACTGACGATGTGCGGCATCCTTCGGGAAGTCCTCGATGTGTCCGTAGCCGCCTTGTCCGGTCCCAGCCTGGCCAGGGAACTCGCCAAGGGAATTCCCGCAGCAGTCGTGGCGGCCAGTGAAGACGATTCAGCCGGCCGTCTCGTGCAGCAGGCCTTTCATCGCAATACCTTTCGCGTCTATCGTGGCAATGACCTCCGCGGTGTCGAGATGGGAGGTGCCCTCAAGAACGTCATCGCCATCGGTGCGGGTGCGTGTGACGGACTCGGGTTCGGTGACAACTCCAAGGCTGCGCTCGTCACGCGGGCCATCGCGGAGATTCGCCGGCTGGGAGAAGCCCACGGCGCCCAAGCGGACACCTTTGCCGGACTCAGCGGTCTGGGTGACCTGACCGTGACCTGTTTCTCAAAGCTAAGCCGCAATCGCGGATTTGGAGAACGCATAGGTGCCGGCGAGGATCCCGCGCGTCTCCTCGCCGAAGCCGATCATGTCGTGGAAGGCCATCCAACCTCGCGATCCGCCTATCGCCTCGCCCGCAACCTCGGCGTCGAAACTCCGATCATTGACGAAGTCTACGCGATGCTTCACGAGGGCAAACCACTGAACCAGGCGATCCAAGACCTCATCGGCCGCGAGGCCAAGGTTGAGGACTGAGTCCGTTCCACATCCAGTCCTCCGAATTCGGCCCCATAAACGGAACGATCATATTCATGTAATATTTGTGACATGTTTATGGGTACATTGAGTTTCCGAAAAATTGCTGTTTCCCCTTCAGCGTTCGTTCAAAGAATTTGCGTGCGTTCTTCCGGAGCCAGCGAACGGCGTCCCGGCATTCCTCCTTGGGCGGACAAAGCCCGGCGAAGCATGCGATTCATAGTTCGGTTCCGGTTGGGGCTCCGCCCCTCCCTCCACCGAACTATGAACAACAAGAACCCAAACAAAACCTCTCATAGCGTTTGGATCAAAGAATGGGGGCACTCCAAACATTGGTTCCGTTGCGAGAAAAAATGTTTCGAGGGCCACGTGGATCAATTCAGCATCGTCGATGCCAGCCGATCAGGAAAACCCCTATCGAATTGAAATTGCGAACTCCCTCGTAGGTTGACCGGCTATGTAGGTCTACCCATCGGTTTTGCGCGCTCGTTGAGCCGCCTGCTGCGTGGCTCCGCACTACTGTTCAAAGTTCATCGACTCGAGCTGGACGGCATACTGAATGTGCTGTTGAGCCTTCTCTTGCTTCCCCTGCTTGAGATAGACATCGGCCAGACCTCGATGAAGTTCCGGATTGTGCGAACGGAGCCTGAGTGCGCGGATGAACACCTCCTCTGCTTCTGCAAATTCCTCCACGCGGGAAAGGGCCGTCGCCAGATTGAACAATGTGTTGATGTTCTCCGTGTCCTGGTCGAGCGCCTGACGGAGATACGGGATGGCGCGCTCCGGTTGCTGGGCGTGGATATGGGCGATGCCGATGTTGTTCAGAGCGCCCAGATGTTCCGGTTCGATATGCAGTGCTTTCCCGTACTGAACGATCGCGTCCTGGGCCCTCCCAACCTGCAACAGGACATTCCCATGATTGTACGGCAGATGCGCAAGCGGGAACTGGGGATCGGTCTTCCACGCCTCCTGATAAAAATGGTCGGCAAACAGCATCTCATCATTTGCCGCATGGGCATTGGCGAGTTTCATGAAAGCAGCAGCTTTCAGGCGCGGGTCGTCGATCTTATTCGAAAGGCTGTCGAAGAAGGTCAGGTCGTTTCGCCATATCGCGGTTTGACGAGCGCTCAAGGCGCCAAATATGACTGTCAACGCAGCAACCCCGACGAGCACGGCTCTGAATCGTTTGGAGCTGGACAGCTGGACCAACCACCACAGCACCACGACCGACCAGAGCACGCCATTCACGATGCCGTAGCGGTCGTGCGGATAGTGTGGTCGTTCCGTGAGGCCGAGCATCGGCACGAGCAATCCCAGGTGAGCAACCCAGAGCGCCAGCGTGCCAGGAGTTTTTCGCATCCGGATCAATAGCACTGCACTGATGCCAACGACCCCGATGGCAGCGCCGATGAAGCGCAGGTCGCCCGCGCCGATGTTGAGGAACACGTCGTAAAGCGGACACAGATCCGCGGGAACCAAGGGCTTCCAAATGTAGTAGGTCCAGACATAACAAGCCTGCATCAGGCGCTGGCCCAGTGTGAAGGACTCAACGTTTGCCGGCTTGAACCAATCACCCATGGCGAAAAATCGTCCATAAAGCGTTCCCGCCACGAGCAGACACGCGATGAGAAGAAAGGGAATCTTTTCGATCCACGCGCGACGGGCTTCAGCGTCGAAGAACATCATCTGATTCTCTCTGTGGAAGCGTCGCAGGGGATAGAAATCCACTGCGACCAACACCGCGCCGAATCCCAACACAATCGGGTAAGTCATCACCGCCAGAAGATAAGTAAACGCGGCGAGCCAATACGCCCGTTGTCGAAAACCCGATCGAGCCGGGTCCACCTTCAGGTAGAACAAGAGCGATCCCAACATGAACAAAAGCGAGAGGTGATAAGGCAATCCGGTCACCCAGGCGACCGGCTCCACGCGCAAAGGATGAATCGCCCATAGCAGGGACGCCAATCCGGCGGCTATCAGGATCCGGTTGTGAGGTCGTTCACCGGCACCGGGAAAGTGCCGAGCCAGACGCACCATCACGAAGAACACCAGCCAGGCGTTCATCGTATGGAGAAACACGTTGGCCAGGTGATAGCCGAAGGGGTTCAGCTCGAACAATTCGTAGACCACCGCCCACGCGAGCCAGGAAAACGCCTTGTAACGAATCGCCTGCTCGAAGTCCGTGAACATCCACGCCAGGTTCTCAATGGTCACGCCGTGGACACGCGGGTTTTCAAATACGTTGATGTCGTCGTCCCACTGCAGGAAATCCGACTCAAGCGTCTGCCAGAACACAGCCAGGATCACCACGAACAACCCAATGAGGATCGCTGAGATGACTTGCCTTTCTTTCACGCGCGAGAGAATGCGTGGAGGCGGGGGAAGCTCCAAGCTACAAAATCCGGGAGCGCGGCATTCGCAGCATCGTCGGATACGATGGTCAACCTGCACAGATTGACCAACCAACAAATGGCAACTTTATCCAGTGTACGCAATCCCGTCGTACAACTCGCGCAATTGATTCACCGGACTGTTGTCAACTCCCTGGTAATGCGGTTCCACGTGTCGTTGAGCCAACTCAAACAACTGACTGCAGCGTGAGTGCAAAGGTGCGGTGATGGTCGACAACGCACTCACACGGCCGAAGAAGAGAATCAGTTGATCGAGAAACTCAGCGGGTGCGTGCTTCAGTCGACCATCCGACCAACGCTTCGGAGCCTTCTTCAATGAACGGATCAACGAATCAGCCCAGCGTTCGAACGAATCGGTCATGAATCTTTCGTCCTGTGGAGCCCCGGGAACAGGCGGGGCGGGTGCTTCGACGACCTGTTCCTCAGCGTCATCAAGATCATCCAAACCGGAATACGCCTGGCTGACCTCTGCTTCTTGAGTGTCTTGCTCCGGTTCTTCTTCGACCAGCTCGAAAGGTTCGAGTTCGTAAACGATTGGTTCGGGAAGTGAAACCCTGATGGTCCGCAACAAGGCCCGCTTGTGATTGATCTCGGCTGCGTACTCGCGGCCAAGAGTGCGCACGCAATCCATGATGAACTGCTCGACTGGCATCCCCGCTTCGCGTGCCCAGGATTCCACATCCAGACGGGTGCCTTCCGTCCAGGGAAGTTCGTGGCTTGTCTTGGCCGGTGCGCTGGCTTCAGTCGAAACGTCAGTCGGTGCTGCGCCAGATCCTGGCACGACCTTGAGCCGCGAATACAAGAGGTCCTTCGCCAGTACGTTTAGCTTGCCGGCGATCGCGTTCAGCCGCTTCTGGCTCGGGACGTTCCCCGCCTCGTAACGCTGATAGGATTGATAGCTCCGAAAGCCCAGGAGGGTGGCCATTTGTTTCTGCGACCGCCCGGCACGGAGCATCTTTAGGTTCTGCCCGAAAATCTCGTTCTTTGTGGAACTCATGACAAAAGTGGGTTCACGCAATCCATAATGTTGTATTGCACAACATTTGGGAAGCAATTGTGTGCTTTTTTTGACGGGAAAAGGCGGGATTTCGTTTCAAGAAAACCGTGTTTCCGGCAGGAGAACTTCACCAATCCGGTTTGAATCGAAGCCGGTCTTGGTTCGCCATTGGGCGAATATTGGTTGGTGGCACCTGTGTTCCCCCGAATTTCCCGTTCATTGCCACACCAGTGTTTACACCAGTTCTGTAATGTTCCTATCTTGGCCGCTCATGCTTGAGAGCGACATAGGCACGGTATATTTGGTGGGCGCAGGACCCGGTGACGCGGGGCTGTTGACGATGCGGGGTGCCGAGTTGATCGGCCGCGCTGAGGTTCTCGTTTATGACGCACTGGTGAATCCCGAAATGCTGAGGCTTGCACCGGATACTACAGAGGTGATCTACGGTGGCAAACGCTCAAAGGACCATGCAATTCCGCAAGGCGATCTCAACCAGCTTCTGGTCGACAAGGCGAAGGAAGGAAAGACCGTGGTCAGGCTGAAGGGTGGCGATCCCTATCTCTTTGGCCGTGGAGGTGAAGAAGCACAGGAACTTTCGCAGGCCGGTGTTCCCTTTGAGGTCGTCCCGGGCATTTCATCTTTTTGCGCCGCGCCAAATTATGCCGGCATACCCGTCACGCATCGCGATCATTGTTCCAGTTTCACGGTGTTGACCGGTCATGAAGATCCGACCAAGGACGAAAGCAGTATTGATTGGAAAAACCTCGCCGAGAATCCTGGGACAAAGGTGGTCCTGATGGGCGTGGAGAGAATCAAGCGGATCGCCGATCAGTTGACGGCGAACGGATTGAGCGCAGATACGCCAGTGTGCATGGTGCGTTGGGGAACACGCGGCAAACAAGAATCGATCGATGGCACGCTTGCCACAATCGCTTCCATCGTTGAGGCGAAACAATTCAAGTCACCAGCCGTCACGGTGATCGGTGGAGTCGTGGGCCTGCGCGAGGAATTGAACTGGTTTGAGAAGCGGCCGCTGCTGGGCAAGCGCATCGTAATCACCCGCACGCGCAAACAGGCCAGTCAGTTGTCCCGGCAACTCGCCGAACTTGGCGCCGAGATCATGGAGATTCCGACCATCCGGACAGTGGCTCCGAGCGATCCGAAACGCATCGTTGATGCAATCATGGGTTTGAATTCCTACAGCTGGATCGTGTTCACCAGTCCGAATGGTGTGGATTGGTTTTTTGATTACTTCTTCAAGGCCTTTGACGATCTGCGCGACCTTGGCGGCGCACGCATTGCCGCAGTCGGACCGGCGACTGCCGCGAAACTCAAGGCGATGCATCTCAAGATCGATGTCATGCCCGACAAGTACGTCACGTCCGAAGTCGCCCAGGCGATCAACGCATTCGAGAGTGTGGAGCATCTCAATATCCTCCTTGCCCGAGCCGAAGTGGCAAACCCGGATCTGCCGAAGGAACTCGAAGAACTCCGAGCTATCGTGGATGACATCCCCTGTTACCAGACTGTGCCGGAAACCGACGATGCCAATGGAGCAGCCGCGCGCATGACCGATGAAGGCGCCGACTGGATCACCTTCACCAGCAGCTCGACTGTTGAGAACTTTCACACGCGCTTCGATTTGCCCGACCTCGTGGAAACCTATCCCGAAATCAAACTCGCATCGATCGGTCCCGAGACCAGCCGCGCCATCCGCGCCTTGGATTTGGAACCCACCATCGAGGCTCAGGAACATACGATCAAGGGGCTGATTGAAGCATTGAGCGAGGCGAACGCGGATTAGGCGAATCCCGATTGGAGCCATCCTGCAAACGCCATCCTGGCTGCCAGCATCGCGAGGCGTTGAGTGTTTACATCATCGGTCGGCAGGATTAAAACGCCTCGCTTCAAGATATGGCCGGAAAGAAGATTTTTATCGCGGGACATCGTGGGCTGGTGGGCAGTGCGCTTTGCCGCCTTTATGGGAAGATGACGGGCTGGGAGGTCGTCACGCGGACTCGTGCGGAGTTGGATCTTCAAGATACGGATGCGGTGCGGAAGTTCTTTGGGGAGGAGAAACCTTCGCATGTGATTCTGGCCGCTGCGAAGGTGGGCGGGATTCACGCCAACGCCACGCATCACGTTGAGTTCCTGCTCGAAAACATGCGGATTCAAAACAATGTGATCGAGTTTGCTGCTCGGAGTGATGTTGAGAAGTTGTTGTTCCTTGGAAGTTCCTGCATTTATCCCAAGCACTGTCCTCAGCCGATCAAGGAGGAATACCTGCTGAGTTCTGCGCTGGAACCGACGAATGAAGGTTATGCGCTTGCGAAGATCACGGGCTTGAAACTTTGCCAGCATTATTGCCGGCAGTATGGCAAGGACTTCATCAGCGCGATGCCGTCCAACCTTTACGGCCCGAATGACAATTTCGATCTGGAGACTTCTCATGTTCTGCCGGCATTGATCCATCGGTTTCATCTGGCCAAATTGAACGAGCAGCCGACCGTGACGGTTTGGGGTACGGGTTCGCCCTTGCGGGAGTTTCTTCACGTGGATGATCTCGCGGGGGGCATTCACACTCTGATGGAGAAATATGACGAGGATTTGCCCATCAACATCGGCGTCGGCAAGGACGTCACAATTCTCGAGCTGGCGGAGATCATCAAGGAGACCGTCGGCTTCGGAGGCGAACTGGAATGGGACTCTTCGCAGCCGGACGGAACTCCGCGAAAGCTGCTCGACACCTCGCGCATCAACGCGCTTGGTTGGAAGCCGCGGATGACGCTTCGTGAAGGCATTCGCAACACCTACGAGTGGTTCAAGGAACACTACCAGGAGTGAACGTGATGAGGAGCGCGTGTCAGCTTGCGGTTGCGACCGTTGTCCTGGGTCTGCGCGTGTCCGCCGTTGCACAGGAAACCAACCTCCTGAACGGCACGCCTGGCGGGGACAGCGCAGCTACACCGTGGAGACCGCTTCGCCTGTTGATCCGGGCGTCGGCTTGCGCGTGCTGAAGAGTTTCACGCTGGATGCGACCTCGGGTGAACTCGGCGTTCTGCAACGCATGATCAATTCCACTGTGCGCCAGTTGCGTTATTGCTTCTGGTGATCGAAACCGGCACCACTTCAGCGAAGATCGGTGCCAGACAGTCTGGCGGGTTGGGTGGCATACGTCCGAGAGAAGCTGTTGTTCGTCAAATTCTATCCGGTTTCGCCCGGCGGTAACTACGCCGTCGGTGACCGAACTTTCTCCACTCAGTCCCACCGTGCAACTCGCGCCCGGCGCAAGCTACGACTTTCCGGAGCGTTGGCGATTGATCCCGCTGTCCAAGCCAGTCAAAGGCGTTCGGGATGTGAAGAGGCTTCTGAAGCTGGTCCCGGAGAATCCCTTTGGCGGTTGAGAATCGAGGCGCGCGTCAACGTCGTGGAACTCGAAACTTGCAACTTGGAAACACGCCCTCGATAACTCCGCGCATGCCACGCAAGCTCTCTTCTCTCGCACCCGATTGGTGGGATTACACCACGCTCGACACCGACATCATCGAAGCTGCGGCTTCACTGACGATGAAGCAGATGGAAAAACTCTCACGACCCGGTTTCCGCGTCGTGATGTATGACACACTGGAAGACTTCTATCTTGCCGAAGCCCTCGAGTATATCGATGCTTGGCGCCAGTCCACGGATGACAATCCCGTCGGCATCTGCGGACCCATCGGACCGACGGAGCAACTCCCGCTCGTTGCGCGGCTCGTAAAGGAACTCGGGCTCGACGTTCGCAGTGGGCACTTCTGGGGCATGGACGAATGGGTCATCGACGGCAAGGTCGTTCCCGTCACCCATCCGCTTTCCTTTGAGAAATGCGATCGTGAGATGTGCTTCGATCGCATTCCGAAGAAGCAGCGCATGCCCGATGCCAACCTTCACTTTCCCGACGCAGACACCGCACCGTTCCGTAAGTCATGGGACGCGGGAGCGCGCTGCGCCGTGATGCAGGGCGGACAAGGCGACATCAAGCATTGGGCCTTCAACGATCCCCTGCGTCGCAAAGGCAAATACAAGAACCAACCGCCGTCTCCGGCTGAGTATCGCAAGTTGAAGACGCGCGTCGTGGAACTTCACCCGGTCACCATTGCGCAGAACGCCCGCACCTCCGGCGGAGGAAACGTCACTCTCGTCCCGACCGCGGCCGTGACGGTTGGACCTTATGAGACTTGGAAGTCGGACAAGGTTTCCATCTGGCATGCCGGCACGCACGATAACCCCTTTGGCCAGCGCCTCACGGCCTACATGATCTCGAAGGGAATCGCCGACAGCTCCGTCCCGATGTCGCTCTTGGCCGATCATCCCAACGTGCAGTTCAACTACTATCGCGGAGGCATCGGCAACTGCGACGTGGAGATGCATTAGGGAAGATCCGAACCCAAAGCTTCAAGTTCCAACAGACCCTAGAAGGCCGGATCGATCACAAGGTCAAGCCAAGGGAGATTGAATTCTGGAGCTTGAAGATTAATTGAGGCTTGGATTCTGAAGTTTGGAGCTTCTGACACGACTTTAGGATTGCCACGCTGAGCCCTTCTCCAACTACTATCGCCGACCATGTTCGAATCCCTGTCGGGCAAACTTAAAGGTGTGTTCCGCGACCTGCGCGGTCTTGGAAAGATCTCGGAAACCAACGTCTCCGAGTCCCTGCGCGACGTGCGCATGGCGCTGCTTGAGGCGGACGTCAACTTCAAGGTCGCCAAGGCATTCATCGGCCGGGTGAAGGAAAAGGCGCTGGGCGAAAAGGTCATCCAGAGCATCCAGCCCGGTCAGCAGATGATCAAGATCATCAACGACGAACTCGTTGATCTGCTGGGTTCCACCAATGCCGGCCTCGATCTCGATGCGCTTCCATCTTCGATCATGATGGTCGGTCTGCATGGTGCGGGTAAGACCACCTCTTCCGGCAAGCTCGCACGACTGCTTGTCAAGAAAGGCAAGAAGCCACTGCTCGTCGCGGCCGATGTTTATCGCCCCGCGGCCATGGACCAGTTGGAAACCCTGGCCCAGCAGGTGGAAGTAGCTTCGGTCGTCTTGCGCGGCGAGAAGGACGTCCTCAAGATTGCCAAGCAGGCGAAGAAAGTCGCCACGGCCGAAAACTGTGACGTGATGATCTTCGACACCGCGGGTCGTTTGCAGATCGACGAACCGCTGGTTCAGGAACTCGTCCGCCTCCGCGACCTCATCAAGCCGCAAGAAACCCTTCTCGTCCTCGATGCCGCGACGGGCCAGGAAGCGGTGAACGTTGCCAGTCATTTTGACGAGGCCCTTTCACTCACCGGCGCCATTCTCACCAAGCTCGACGGTGACGCCCGCGGTGGTGCTGCGCTGAGCATGAAAGAAGTGACCGGCAAGGCGATCAAGTTTGCCGGTGTCGGTGAAAAGCTCGACGAGTTTGAGGAGTTCCATCCCGAGCGCATGGCTTCGCGAATCCTCGGCATGGGCGACGTCGTCAGCCTGGTTGAGAAAGCCGCCGAAGCCGTCGACGAAGAGGACGCCCGCAAGCTGGAGGAGAAGATGCGCAAGGGCGCCTTCACACTGGAGGATTTCCTCCAGCAGCTTCAGCAGATGAAGCAGATGGGTTCGCTCGAATCGCTCCTCGGCATGATGCCCGGCGGTTCGGACATCGTCGCCAACGCCGACCTCAGCAAGGGCGAGAAGGAATTCCGACGCATGGAAGGCATCATCTGCTCGATGACCCAGCTCGAGCGCAAACGCCCCAACGTCCTCAACGCTTCACGACGCAAACGCATCGCTGCCGGGAGTGGAACGACGGTTGCCGAGGTGAATACCCTCCTCAAGACATTCGCCCGGATGCAAAAGATGATGAAGAAGATGGGCAAGTTCCAGAAGATGATGGGCAAGCTGGGCGGAGGCGGAGGAATGATGCCCGGCATGCCGGGGTTTCGGTAGACGTTGGAATTCAGGCGTTGGCCCGCGTGGCGCACGTTCCACCCGTCCGATCGGTAAAACTGTTTTTGCCGCTCAAAAGCCGTACCTGAGGGGTGCATCCCACATTATTGCAGCAAGTGCCGGAGCATCCCGGCCTGACGCGCCAACACAAACTCGGACCCAAGCCGCGCTTTAGAAACAACTGCGCCCAGGAATTGAATCGGACTGTTGTTGCTGATTGTCCGGATCCGTCCAGTAGAGAGACAATGTTGGGTGACGCGTTCTCCCTCACCCAACCCGCTGAGAGAGGGAGAAAACTCTCGATTTCAGTTTCAGCAGCTCTTGTCGCGTAGATTCACGCAAACTATTGCAATGCCCCGCCTTACTAAGCCAGGCAAGAAACTGGGATGCGCCCCTACCTGAGGTACTTGGAATCTGAACACTTTCACTTTCTTGGAATTGTTGCTACATGGTCCGCCATGTCAGCCGAACAAAAAGCCGCCGAACTTGGAATTGACCTCAGCTCCCGGGGTGAACCTGCCTACCTCAACTTCTGCATCCGCACGGGCAATCTGCTCATCACCTCCGGACACGTCAGCAAGATCAAGGGCGTCTTGGGCAAGGACCTCACCGTCGATGACGGCTACAAAGCCGCCCGCGAATGCGCCGAAGAAATCCTCCGCTCCGTCCATGACACTCACGGAACGCTCGACGGACTGCGCGTCATCAAACTCCTCGGCATGGTTTACTCCGCACCCGACTTCACCGATCAACACCTCGTCATCAACGGCGCCTCCGATCTGTTTCACGAACTCTACGGCAAGGAAGGCGATGGCTATCACGCCCGCAGTGCGGTTGGATTTGCCGCGTTGCCGACGGGAGTCGCCGTGGAGGTTGAGGCGATCTTCGAGATCAAGTGAATTATTGAATCAAAGGAAGAAAGGCTGGTGGAGCCGAGGAGAGTCGAACTCCTGACCCCCTCAATGCCATTGAGGTGCTCTACCAACTGAGCTACGACCCCAGCCAAGCGGGCCGAAAACTTAGGAGTCCCCCCTGCTCCTGTCAACGGGTTTCACTCGATCCCAAGGATCTTCCTCCCGGCTTCGGAAATCATGCTTTGATGCCAGGGCGGATCCCATACCACTTCGACACCGGCCTGCTTCACGCCGGCGAGTCGGGTGATCTTTTCCTGCGCGTCACCAGCGATAACCGGACCCATTCCACAGCCGGGTGCGGTCAGTGTCATTTTCACATCTATTATGTGACCGCCTGATTCCTGCGCTTCGATTTTGAGATCATAAATGAGCCCGAGGTCAACGATGTTGACCGGAATCTCAGGGTCGAAACAGGTCTTGAGCGCCTCCCACACCGCGTCCTCGCTGAATTCACCAGCGGGTGCTTCATCGGCGCCGGGTTCCTGCAATCCGAGTGCGTCGGCATCCGATCCATTGATGCGAAACAACCCACCCATGGCGGACACTGTGATACTGCCACCAAGCGTCTGCGTGATATCCACCGTGGTGCCTTCATCCAGAGTCAGTTCATTGCCTGCGGGGATTTGAACAGCGTTGCAATTGCGTGTGAGTTTGACGGTCTTCACTTCAGCCATGCCCGGATTATGCGCGTCACGGTTTGATTGGACAAGAGTCCGCGCATGATTCAGGGTCCGATCATGTGAAGAAGCATTGGTATCAACTCTTTGTGACCGTGTTCTTGGCAAGTGGCGCGTTCGAAGCCGGCGCGGCTTATCCTCCGTTCAAGGTTGGATTGAACGACTTCAACTTCACGATCTCCTCACAGCTTTCGACCACCAATGCTGTGAAGGCACGCGTGGGCTACTTCTCTCGCCGTACCAGCTACAACCCCAAGCGAGAACTCTACCGCGTTGTCGTCCCGCCGAACTACAAACACACCGAACGCTTTGGGTTGTTGGTCTATATGGCGCCGTTTGATCGGCCGACCATTCCTCAGGATTGGCTGGGCGTTCTCGCGAAGCACAGGCTCTTGATCGTCCTGCCCGCGAATGCCGGCGACAAGCGCTCTTCAGCAGATCGGATTCGAATGGCCTTGGATGCACGCTATCACATGCCGCGCATGTATAACGTCGATGGGAGCCGTGTGATCATCAGCGGGCATGGGGGAGGTGCGCGGCTGGCGAGTGTGATGGGAGTGGCTTATCCGGATCAGTTTCCGAACACGATCACCTTCATGGGTTTGCTCTTTTACAAGGCGGTTCCGATCAAGGGCAACCGGCAGTTTCCTCCCGCATACACACCCGATCCCAAGATGGTCGCGCTTGCCAAGAACAACCGTTTCCTTTTCACCAGCGTTCCGGCAACGGGGACGCATCTGGAAACCGTTCTCTGTTACCGGCGCGGCTTCAAGGCTGAGGGTTTTCACGATGCGCATTACATGGAACTCGCCGGCAATCCCTATCTCCTTCCGCCCGGCAAGACCCTTGACAAGGTATTGAGTTATTTCCAATCACCGGGCGGACCGTGAGACCTGTTTCTGAAATGAGAGTTTTGCACTTCTGTCTCCCCGTCTTCGTTGCCTGTTCCGTCTCGGCTGCGCCTCAGGAGCTGCGGGCATGGCTGGATCGCCCTCAGAACTGGGTGCGAACGACCGACGGGCCGATCGTATCGCTTGGGCAGCAGGGTTCCTTCGACGACACCCACATCTTCGCGCCAACGATCGCCCAAGATCGTGGCAAAACCTTGCTGTGGTATTGCGGTTCCACCGGAACAGTTGCCGGGCGCGTTTTCAAACTAGGTTATGCCGAGAGCCCGAATGGGATGGAATTCAGCAAGAGCGAACAGCCGATCTTCGCATTCGGTGATGATAGGCGTTCGGTTCTGACGCCGACGGTACTGCGCGATGCAAACGGTCTGCCGCTTCGCGAAGACGGTCGCCTGCGCATGTGGTTCAGCGCAGCGTCGTTCAAGGATCCAAGTGGGCTGCACACCCTGCACGAATCATTCAGCGAAGATGGCAGGACCTGGACACCACCATCGGACGTTTTGATGAAGCATGTCTATGCACCGAGTGTCATTCGCATCGGGAAGCTCTATCAGATGTGGTACACGGATGTTTCCGGACCGACTTGGATCATTCGGCATGCGTGGAGCCGCGACGGGAGGAGGTGGTATCCAACCGCTGAGCCATCCATCGTGATCGATCAGGATTGGGAGCATCAGAGATTGTTCTATCCGCATGTTGTCTTCCACGAAGGCCGGTATCACATGTGGTATGGATCATATTGGAAGAAGGACGGCAAGCAACAGTCGAAGACTGCGATAGGCTACGCGGCCAGCATCGACGGAATGCGCTGGTTCAAACACGAGCAGAATCCGGTGTTCATGCCTGATGCATCGCGGCCCTGGGAATCGCACTACGTAACCAGCCACAGCGTGCTGTTCAACGAGGAAGCACGCGAGTGGCGCATCTACTACGCGTCACGGAAGAAGCCCCCGTTCACAAACAAATACTTTGCCATCAACACCGCAAGGTGGAGGTACGGATACGAAGCTGCGAAACAACAGTGGAATCTCAGCGCGCCTGATCCGCGGTTCGACAAGGCAAATTTCACGGAATGGCAGACCAAGATGCGGAAAGAATTGCGGGACGGACTTGGAATCCCTCAAGAGACAATCCCACTCGATCCCGAATCACGGGGATCAATCACGCACAATGGGGTTATCATTGAGAAGTGGATGCTGAACCTCGAACCCGGTTCGCGCGCACCAGCCATCCTTTACCGTCCGGCCAACCCACGCCGTGAGAAACTGCCTGCCATCGTGATGACCTTCGGCCATGGCGGCAGCAAGTCTGCCTGGCAATACCAGTATGCCGGACAACTCTACGCCAAGCTGGGTCTTGCCTGTTTGGCGATCGATCCGATTGGCGAGGAGGAACGTCACGTCACGGGCCGCATGGGTTCCCGCGCGCACGATCCGAAACCCGTGCACGACCGCGCCTTGAAAGCCGGTCGCATGATCATGGGCAAACTGGTCTTCGATACCATGCGAGGCGTGGATTTCCTGATGAGCCGCGATGACATCAATCATTCGAAGATCGGCGTGGCCGGCAACTCACTTGGCGGAGCGAAGGCCGGTTGGATGGCCGCCCTCGAACCGCGGCTGCGCACGGCGCTGGTCTGTGGCTGGACCTTCGAGAACATCGGCCTGCGCACGAAGTATTGTACAAAGGCGCCCAATCAATTCCTGCGCGACCGAATGAGCTGGGCGGACTTGCTTACCCTCGCCGCGCCGCAATGCTCCGTCCTTGTCATGAATGGCGATGCCGATTGGGTGATCGACCGGGAAGACGACAATACCGGTTGGTCGGGCAGTGACCGTGCAGTCGATCAGGCCCGCCGGGTTTTTGATGCGTTCGGAACGCGTTCCACCATTGAGTCCTGGTATGAGAAGGACGGCGGTCATCGTCCCTTCTTCGCTTACCGCGAGGCAATCGACTGGATCAACAACCACCTCGGCACTCCGGCATACACCTCCGGCCAGATCAAAGATCTCCCGACCATGAACAGTGGCGACTATTGCGATGCGAATAGGATTCCGCTGGAACGGCTTTACGGAACTGATCTCCACCAGCGAGGTGCAACGCTCGTTGACCTTGGCGTCCAACCGCTCAAGCGCGAACAACTTGCTGTGCTCAAGCCGGAAGAGATGGGGCAGCCAGAGTTCACCGTCGAAGGATGGCTGGAAGAAATTGAGAAGTAATTCGTTGGATTCTCAACAGGGCAGAATTCGAACGGTTATTTTTTTAACCTGTATGTTTGCATCAGGGCGCGTTTTGCATAGCTTGATGGAGTTCGATTGCTGCTCAGGCACACCTTTATGACCCGACCATGAAACGGCTTCTTCTCGTCCTCTCGCTCCTCGTCTTTTCACTCACTTCAATCGCCCAAAGACAACCGGCCATCGTTGGGGGAGCGGAATCCACACCGCACGTCTATCCATGGATGGCCGCCTTGGTCGGCACCGGTGGAGGGACATTTGCAGATCGTCAGTTCTGTGGTGGAACGCTGGTTCATCCTTACTGGGTAGTGACTGCCACGCATTGTCTGACTGGGCAATCGGACAATTACCCGGACACCTTTGAGATTGTCTTTGGCGGACACAATCTCGCGACCGATACGCCGGCGACTGTCACCGTGGCACAGGTTGCCGAGATCTTCCTGCATCCGGCATATGAGACGGCAGTCAATCCAAGCATCGATGGGGACATTGCCTTGGTGCGGCTGAAGAATCCTGCGACGAACTTCACCGCATTGCCGCTGGTTCATGACACCTCGTTCACGACACCAGGCACGACTTCGCGCGTGATGGGTTGGGGATTGACCACGGATGGAGGCCAGGCGTCGACCTTCCTCCGCGAAGTGGATCTTCCCCTGGTTTCACTCGCCACGGCGGATGCAACCGGGGCCTACGGCAGCCCGTTGAAACAGGACATGCTCCCGGCGGGATTCGCTGCTGGTGGGAAAGACTCCTGCCAGGGCGACAGTGGTGGTCCGTTGATGATCCGCCATCCGCGAAACAACCGATGGATGCTTGCCGGAGTGGTGAGTTTCGGGGCTGCCGCCGGATGCGCAGCCACGAACGCCTACGGCATCTATGCCCGCGTGACGTATTATCACGAGTGGCTGATGAAGACCATGCATCCGGCCTTTGGCCGTTGGGCGAACACTCGGTCGGTGGTGGGCGTGTTTGATAACACCGATGGGGATCGTTTCAGCAGCATTGCGGAGTTTGCCTTCAACACCCAGCCAGGCTCGTCGAACAACACCGCGCGTCCGCGCTTGGAGAAGGTCAACGTATCCAATCAGGACTATCCGGCGGTTCGTTTCCGTCGCCTGCGGAACAACACCGATTTGGATTACCGGGTATTTCAATCTTCGAACCTGAGCAACTGGACGCGCATCACCGATCTCCAGGCGAATACGGTTTCCAGTTCGAATCTCGACGCTGACACGGAGGAACTTGTGATTCGTTCAGGCCAATCGGCCACGCAGGCAGGCATTCAATTCATGAATGTGCAGATCGAACCCTCCAAGGGATTCAATCCGGTTGGATTCACGCCCGGTGGAACGCTGCGCATGCGAGGCACCTTGGACAACTCATTGCCGACCGATCCGACCCGCACCGGTGGAACCTACTACATCCGCGACTTCTCACTCGGGGGTTACACGAACGGACAACCGATCGAGTTTCAGTTCATCTCCCGTTCGAACGTCTTTTCACCACACCTGAGCCTGATCGCCGAGGCGAATGGTCAGGTCATCGCAAGCACCAGTACCAACGGTGCGGAACTTCGCTGGACTTTCACACCACAAGCCGGAACGAATTATCGCGTGCGCCTTTCCTCCGTGGAATCCGCCGGATCGGGTATCTACTCGTTCAACTTCCCGCCCGTTGCGGCTGGAGGAGGCGGTGGTGGTCCTCAATTCCCTGAAATCGCTGTTGGCGGAAGCGTGGACGGCGAACTCACAGATTCTGACGGAGTAGGAGACGGGTTCTTCTTTGACGACTACAGGTTGACCGGTGCGACCGTCGGCCAACAGGTGACCGTCACCGTGACGTCGAATCCCGCATCCGGTGGATTTAATCCCACGGTGACGGTGTTCGATGAAGGCGACAATCAGGTTGCCTCCGGTGGAAATTCACAAGCTGTTACTACGGCAAACGCCACTTTTACACCCTTGGCTGGAAAGACCTACACCATCTCGGTGATCAACTTTACCAACGGCGCCAAGGGGACGTATCAATTGAGTGTGGCGCCGGCGAGTTGATCCCCACCCGGCTTGCCTGCGTTCTGCGAATCTGCTTACGATGGCATCGATGCGCGCGTGGCGGAATTGGCAGACGCATCAGATTTAGGTTCTGGTGACCGTAAGGTCGTGGAGGTTCAAGTCCTCTCGCGCGCATTCCTTCTTAATCAATAGGCACCTCCGCGTTACGATCATTTCACAAAGGTCGCCCCTGTGTGGAGGCACGATGCCATCGACGAGATCGATGCAGTTGGCAGATCTTTCGATCGCGCGCACTTTCGTGCCATGAAAACAAACACCACTTCCCGCACTCAAAACGACAGGCGGGCCATCGCATCCTCACTTCGGGTGTTGCCACATCCGCCTATGCTGTTCGGCTTGCCGCCACGAAAGCTGAGATCCACGAAGCACAAACATTGCGATTCCTGGTCTTCAACGTGGAACTCGGAAAAGGACTGGAGTCATCCTACGAAACGCTACGCGATTAAGATCGCTTCGACGATGTCTGCGAACACCTGATCGTAGAACATGTTCCCAGCGGAAGAATCGTCGGCACCTATCGCGTTCAAACGGGGACCATGGCCGCGCGCAACTTCGGTTTTCACAGCGCGCAGGAATTTGACCTGTCACCCTTTGACGGCATTGTGCATGAGACTTTGGAACTTGGCCGCGCCTGTGTCTTGCGCGAACACCGAAACATGCAGGTGCTCGGTCAGCTCTGGCGCGGGATTATCGATTACGCCAAGCGCCACCGGTGCCGTTACCTCATGGGTTGCAGCTCGGTGATGACGACGGATGAGCGTGAAGGCGCGACGGTATTTCGTCGCTTAAGCCGTCACTTGGCAGAACCTCACTCTCCAGGACTTGAATGAGTTGGACCTATGAACGGGGGATTTCGATTCGTGCGAGTCTTCGTCAAGACGGTGAGGGTCCTGTGGATTGTCGGGTCTGGGCTCGCCCAATTCGCCTTCGTGATTTGGCCACGCGGTAGAGGGCGAGATCCATTGGCTTGCGCGAAATGGTCACAGGGACTGAGCCGGCGCATGCTTCGTGCCCTGGACGTTTCCATCGAGGTCCGTGGAAATCCCTGACGCCGGGTGAAATCCATTGTGCACGGGGGCATTCTCCCTACACTCCGCCCATGCATCCCGTCCGCCTCCTGATTGTTTCCTCAATTCTGATCGCCACTGTTGCTTCCCAAGCTGCGGAGGGAAAGATCATCAAGGTGCTCCCACATCTGTTGGACAAGAAGGGACGTCACACGCTTTCACCCAGTCTTTATGAGCGTGATGCGTACCAGGCGAAACTTCGAACTCATCCTGAGGATATCTCGGCGTTGCGCTTTGATGTGCAGTGGAAGTCGAAGTTCAAGAAGGGCGAGAAACTGAAGCTGAAGATTGAGGCGCGCGGACGAAAGGCCGGTTCCAAGACAGCCGTGTTGGAAGTCGAGGTCGAGGATCGCGGGTTCTTCTCGACGTGGAGCAAGATTCCGCTTTCGAAGGAGGAATACACCAAGCTCGGCGGGTTGGGCGCCTGGCGCGCGACACTTTGGCGTGAAGGCGAGCAGCTCGCCGAGATAAAATCGTTTCTCTGGTAAGCCCTTCAGGCTGTACTGTCATTCACCGCTTCCCATGCAAGCAAGGCGCGCTTGCGGCCTCGTCTCCATCGGTAATGGCCGATGACGCCCGTTTCACGAATCACGCGGTGGCAGGGAATCAGGTACGCCAGGGGATTGGCGCCTACGGCGTTGCCCACGGCGCGTGATGCCCTGGGAGAATTGATCGCCGCTGCCAACCGATTGTAACTTGTCAATTTGGCGGGTGGGATGTTGATCAGCGCCCTCCACACCTTCACCTGGAATTCTGTTCCCCGCACCCAGGCGCGCAGTCCGGTGGTTCGTTTACCGGGTGAATGGAAAATCTGATGGACGGTTTGTTTCACTTCGCCGTTCTTGACCACTTTTGCGTTAGGCCACGAGGCGAGCAGTTCATTCTTTGATTCTGTCTTTCCGCCTGGTTCCACGAAGGCCACATGGCAAATCCCGCGATCGGTTTCCGCCACGAGGCAATTGCCGAAAGGGCTGTCTGCGAAGGCGTACCGCATGAACAGTCCGTCTCCTCCGTTCTTGATTTCACCTGGTGTGGCGGCTTGGAGCGAGACGGAGAGGTCGTGCAATCTTCCAGGTCCGGAAAGCCCAGCATTGATCGAGCTGTTCAACACGTCCTGTCCGTTGCGAAGCATCTCCTTGGCACGCTCGATGGTGAGGCATTGAAGAAAATCCTTCGGTGTGACTCCGGCCCATTCGACGAAGAGATGATGCAGGCGTGAAGCGCTGAGTCCGGTGAACGCAGCCAGTTCCGAGAGGGACGGCTGATCGGCGCCGTGCTGATCGAGGTGCTCGATGACGCGGGCAATTCGCGCATAGTTGTTCATGTGGGAACTGTCTCTCGGAATCTCAGATTCCCCACCCATTCTTGTTTCGAAATTCAGCCGGGCTTCAGGCTGGGATGATCCCCTTGCGGATTGCGAAGCGTACAAGATCTGTCTGGGAAGAAAGGGCCAGTTTGCGCATCAGGTTGGCCCGATGCGTTTCTGCCGTGCGTGGACTGATAAACAACTTGGCGGCAATCTTGGTGCTGCTGAGTCCTTCGGCGGCCAGCTGGAGAACGGTGCGCTCGCGATTGGTCAGGGTGTCGTAAACATCAAGCTGCGACTTGCCGGGATGTTCGAGATAACCGGTGAGCGCCCGATCGGCCAGCACCTCGCTGAGATATTTCTTTCCGGCGTGTACGGCACGGATGGCTTTCAGAAACTCTTCGCTGTCACAGTCCTTGAGCAGGTATCCGGAAGCGCCATTGCGCAGGGCTTCCATGACGAAAGGTTCATCAGAGTACATCGAAAGCACCAGAGCCTTGGTGTTTTTGAATTCACGTGTGACCTGCTTGACGACTTCCAAGCCGTGCAGGCGCGGGAGCATGAGATCGACGACCAAGACGTGAGGGTTGTGTTCTCTCACGAGATCCACCGCGGCAAGTCCATCGGCAGCTTCCCCAGCCAGTTCGAAATCCAGAGCCTGCTCCAAAACCAACCGCAGCCCTTGCCTGACGATTCGATGGTCGTCCGCGAGTGCTACTTTGATGGTTCCACTGTTCATGGCGCTTGAGTTCCCTCGGCGATGGTAATCGGCAAGTCAGCCGTGAGACAAGTGCCGTTGCCCAATTCGGATTCGATAATCAACTCACCACCAAGCAGCGAAGCGCGCTCACGCATGCCGCTCAGTCCGGAAGTCTGCATCGCTTCGAGTTTGGCGGCCGCATCAAAGCCCTCGCCGGCGTCCTCGATCTGCAGGCGACAGCGGTCGTCATCGACGAACAGCCGCACGGTTGCCTTCTCGACCTCCGCATAGCGTGCGACGTTGGTCAGGGCCTCTTGGGCAATCCGAAAAATGGCGATCTCGATATGTGGCGGGAGGCGGTCGAATTCGTTGTGCGAGAAGGCGATTCGAATCTGCGATTGCTCCCAGACGCGGTTGAAGTGCCATTCGAGCGCCTTGACCAGGCCGAGCTTGTCGAGCATTTGGGGACGTAGGTTGATGGAAAGCTGGCGGACCTGGCCCATGAGGTCATTGACCAACTTTACGATCTTCTTCAATCCCCCGGTGTTCTCCTCGGGCAGGCTGTTGATGTTCGATTGGATCATCGCCTTCATTCCGGTCAGGTGCTGGCCGATTTCATCGTGCAGTTCACGCGAGAGAAACCGTCGTTCCTCTTCCTGAATGTCCAGGACCCGGCGGGAAAGCGTGCGCGTACGCTCGCGCTCGTCATTCACCTCCACGAAGAGGTTGGCGAGATTCAATGTAACGGCCAGAGATCGGGCGACTTCCGTGCCGATTCGCAGTTCGTCATCCTGCAAGCCCTCGTCCCGGGTAGATGCCAGCAGGAGCACGCCGAGAATCTGACCCGATGCACTGAGGGGAAAGGCGATCAGGCTTGCCCAGATTGTTTCACCGCCAAAAGGGTTTTTGCTGTTCGTGCTTTGGAAGATCTCACCGTCTGCGATTCGATCCAGCAGTTCAAACAACGGTGGGTCGAACTCACGGTTCTTCTGGCGGGCATCCTTACCGGCAAGTCGAATGAAGCCGTCGCCCCGGCCTTCCAGCGCCCAGACTTCCACGAGTGATGCGGGCAGCAGGTTGCCCACATGCGTGCGTGCCGCTTCGGCCGCCTTCTTTGCGGACAGGGAATGAAGAATGGCCTGGTCGATGGAATGAAGTCCCTGAAGGCGGAGATTGGCTCGGGCGAGATCGGCCGTTCGATCCGCCACCTTCTGTTCCAAAGCCTCGTTGGAGTCACGGAGCGCATTCTCCGCGCGTTGAATACGGAACAGGGCCTCGATGCGGGCGAGGAGTTCGTCATCGGAGATGGGCCGCACGATGTAGGAATCCGCACCCACGTTGAACCCCTCGACCTGACGATCCGACTCGATAACGCTCGATGAAATAAGGCAAATAAAAAGCGTGGCCAGCCGCTCATCTGCCCTGAATTCCCGACACAAGTCCATTCCGTTGACGTCGCCCAATTGCACATCGAGCAGGAGCAGGTCAGGTACGTTTTCTTCGAGTGCCTGCCGGCATTCGGTCGCGTCGCCTGCTTCGATCACATTGTAGTTTCGCTCACGGAAGACTTCTCCGAGACTGATCCGGGTGATCGGGTTGTCGTCAACGACCAGGATGGTTTCCGGATTATCGGTGGCGGCCGATGGCATGCGCGGAGAATGGAGAATCGCAGTGGAAGGAAAAGTGAATTCAGGGCGCGAACTCCAGGAACGGAACACCGCGATCCGGAGCGTTCCTCACGTAACGATCGAGCCATTGCGCGGTTTCCCAGATCACATGCTCGACCGATTCAACCGCCTGATATTGGTGAGACTCGAACGGAAGTGTAACCAGCCGGGCTGTGCCACCATTGCCTTGAATGGCCTGGTACATCCACTTGCTTTGGACGGGATCTGTTGCGGGATTGGCATCGGCTTCGCCATGAATCAACAGGAGCGGTTCGTCGATCTGGTTCGCAAACATCAACGGTGACAGCCGTGTGTAAAGATTTGGTGCTTCCCACAACGAACGTCGCTCATTCTGAAATCCGAAAGGCGTCAGCGTGCGATTGTAGGCACCACTACGGGCAATTCCGGCCCGGAACAGATCCGTGTGCGCGAGCAGATTGGCGGTCATGAACGCGCCATAGCTGTGTCCGCCCACTGCGATCCGGTCGGGATCGGCAAAGCCAAGTTCGACCGCCTTGGTCACCGCGGCTTCGGCGCCCGCGACGATCTGCTCGATGAAGGTGTCATTCGCTGTCGATGGATTGCCGATCACCGGCATGGTTGTGTTGTCCAACACGGCGTATCCCATCAGCGCGAGGAAACGATGGGTGGCCCGCGAATAAGTCGGAAATCGCCGGAGTGACCCGCGCGTCTGGCTGGCGAGATCGGCATTGGGATAAGAACGCGGATATGCCCAAAGCAGCGTGGGTAGAGGTTGGCGCTGATCGGGCGGCTGGTCGTAGAAATCAGGAGGAAGATAAACGACGAATGAAAGCCGCACGCCATCGCGCCTTTCATAGGTGATCAACTGGCGGTGAACATCGTGCAATCCGGGGTATTCATCCTTGAACAAAGTCAGCGGGAACAACTCGCCGTCGTCATCACGCACGTAGTAGTTGGGCGCAGAACTCGTGGTTTCTCGACGAGTGATCATCCGTGACGCATCAGGCGCGAGCAGCGCGACGACCGATTCATGTGAACTCAAGTCGCTTTGGAACAGGCGCCGGGTCTCGCGCGTGGTGAGGTTGTAGGTGTCGAGGAAGGGTTGATCCCCATTGGGCGAAGCGCCCTTTCCAATGAGGTAAATGGAGTTGTAATGAACGCGCATCACCGACTGGCCGTTGGGCAGCACGCGCATCATCGGTTTGCCCGGATCGTTGTAGCGGTCGATCGGATTTCCGTCCCAGATCAACTCGTGCGGTTCCTCGTCCGAGTTCGGATTGAAGAGAAAGGTCCTGTATTCGCGCGTTCGCACATCGTATTCCTTGATCAAAGCGATCTGCGGCTCCTCAGCCCAGGTGATCGAAATGTAGCGGTGTTCCGTTCGCGTGATCTCCGTCTCTTTGTTGGATTGAAACGGGGCGGCAATTCTCATCACGCGGTCGCGGTGTGAAACCTGGACGGAAGGATCGCCCAAGTCGATCGGCTCCACCCAGACCAGCTCGGCGGATTGTGTGGGACGCCAATGAAAATTTCGAGGGGCGGCCAGCACGCCTCCGGGAGGGACGTTGATGCGTTCGGGTATTGGATCGAAACTGTAAACGAGTTCGCCGTCCCGATTCCAGATCTCCACCTGGCGCGCGAAGCTGCTTGCCGGAAGTTCCTGCGAATAAGGCCGGGGCAGGCGCGTGACCAGGAGATATTGACCGTCCGGGGACGGCAGCACGCGCAAAAAGACATCTGGTTCACCGATCGGTACGACCTCCTCCGTCTCCGCATTGACCAGAGCCAGTTGCGACGTGGTGTAGTAGTCGAAAAGATCCGCGTCTTCCTCAGTCTCAAGCAGATCGCGATACGGACGCAGAATCTTTTCTGCTCCGGAAGTTTCCACGACATTCGGACCGACTGGCAGTCGCACCACTGGACGATCATTTTCGCCGCGCGAGATCAGCCGGCAAAGCAGGGTGTTTCCATCGGGCAACCATTGGATGGGAGAACCCAAGGCGCCGTTGAGAACCACATCGCGAACGCGGACGAGACGTCGCCGACCTTCAGTCGATCCGAGGTAAAGCGATACTTCCTTCCGGGCCAGGCGCATCATGGCGAAGCGCTTCCCGTTGGGAGACCAGGTGGGCAGGCTCATGCGCGAGTTCTTGGGCACATTGAAACGGGCCTCCACGTCGCGAGCGTCCCTCGCGAACATCGGTTTGATGTTCAGTTCGAGACAGACGTTTGCCCGATGCGGCCCGTTGTTGTCCCGGTTGATTTCCAGTCCGGCGAGCCGCACCACCCGGTCGGAAAGGTTGGCGAGCTCCGAATAGCGTTTCACATGGTAGATGAGCATGTGATCGCGCTGGGGATTGAAACTCAGGATGGGCGTGGAGGAATTTCGAAGGTATTCGCTGATCTCCGGGGGGGCGCTCTGAAACCGCACCGCGGTTGAAGCTTGAAGAGGCACCACGCATGCGGAGACCAGCAGCGCGAAAAGCACCTGCGGCAGAACTCCGGCAGATCGGATCTGCAAAAAGCGTTGCTGATGGTTCATCCGAATATCGGGCCGACTGTTGACTATGCCTGAGAATGACGCGAGAGCAAGGCAGCCGGTTGCAATTCAATTCGCCCGCAGCGATCCCTGCAATACTGGATTTCCCGAGCCAAAAACCTTGCCAAGCATTTTGGCAGGGACTAAAAATCCCGCCCCCTGCTCGTAAAGGGCCTGTGTGCGCGGTTAGCTCAGCGGTAGAGCATCACCTTGACACGGTGGGGGTCACTGGTTCGATCCCAGTATCGCGCACCACCTTTTTAAGGGGGTTTTGCACAAAACGCGGAAGCCCTCTTTTTCTTTCCCGGCTGTAAACCCTTACAACCAACCCAAACAAAGCCCCTCGCAGAGGCCGACTTTTGCCGCTCAAAGTGAGCTCCAACCATTCCCCGCTGGGGGGGGCACAATTGACTTTCTCGCAGAACGCAAAACCTTTCTACGTAATGCTTAAAGCGAAAATCGAAACAACGCCAAAGCTCAAGGGCGAGCGCATCGCTCCAAGGCTGGCAGAAGCCATTGCAACGCTTCAAGCCTCTGGCATTGCGTATTCGCCCGAAATGTCTGCCAGAGACATCCAGCAAGCCCAATTCGCCGCCAAGCGCGCCCGTTTAGATGACGACATCGTTATGCGACTGGAAGCCCTCCACATCATTCGCGAAATCGAAGAATTCAAAGCCGACTTGAAGGATGCCCAAGCAGCCAAGAAGCAAGACCCGAAGAATCCTGACCACATCGACGTCATTGCCGACCTGAAGGAAGACTTGAAGTCCAAGAAGGAGGACTACCGCGAAGAGATTCAGATGCGCAAAGACGAAGCCAACGAGCACTACGAAGACCTGATTGAGAAACTCGCATGGCATCGCGAAATGTTCAAAGACCTGAAGTATCCGAAGCCGTTCTCCAAAGCTCCAACCAAGAAGCAAATCAAGGAAGCAATCACGGCATTGGACAACCAACACGCTGGATGGCTCCAATACGAGACCGACGAAGAAGGGGAAATCAACGACTTCCTGAAGGATGAAAGCTACCACGCCATGATTCAGGCGATTCACCAACTCTTCCCCGAAACCAATAATACGTATTCGTAGGCGCGAGCAACGCAAAGGGCGGCTGTCTGGGGCTGATTCTGGTTTGTGGATTCGTTGCCTACTGGGTCATTTGATTTCGTTTTGTCGTGGCATTTTAATTCACATTCGGCACTTTGAGGTGAAGGAATACACTGAAAAAGAGCCTTACCTGCGGGCGAAGATCAGCCTGCTGTCAGAGAGGGACGAGGATTCGATCGAACTGGAGGCCGTTTCCCGCAACTACCTGGACTGGTTGGTCAGCCTGCCATGGGGACTGTCTACGAAGGACAAGCTCGATCTCGACGAAGCCGCAAACCTTCTGGACGAACAGCACTATGGTTTGAGCAAGGTCAAGGACCGCCTGCTGGAGTTCCTCGCCGTCATCAAGGAGAAGGTCCTTGCTGCCGCACGTGCCGGCATGGACGAAGTCATCCTGTCCGACCGAAATCGGAAGGATTGGACAGAAGTCCCCGAAGCCGTGCGTCAGGACATCACACCGCACTTCGTGAAGAACATTTCCCATTGACGCCGATCGCTCTCGCGGCGAAGTAAGGCCGTCCGGTGAACCAGAGCCGCACACTGCAGACTCAAGAAAACGGCGATGTGAATTAAGTAGATTCCCGCCCGCCGGAAATTCGTCAAACTCACCGGACAACAGATATGAAGCTCACAAAAACTTTCCCATTGATTGCAGGCCTACTTGGCTTCGCGATGACCTCGGCAGATTCAACGGCTGCCACCGGACCCGTCACCACTGTTAAAACCGGCGCCGATCTAGTTCGCAAGATTCGCGACATGCGTCCCGCCCGCAGCCTCTCGAATACCGGAATCATGAAAATCGAACGGCCAAGCGGGGGCACCTACAAGGTCCCCGTTTACCTCAAGACCATCGCCGGGCGCGAGAATTGGCAGAATGTTTATGGAACTACCACCTCGCCAACCTTGTTAATCATCCAGTCCCATGATTTCGCAAACCAATATCGCGTGCTCCCTCCGCAGGGAATCAAAGCACCCGTGGATCTCAACCAGGCCCGCGCCATCCGCAATCCGATGGTTCCCTTTGCCGGATCGGACTTCTGGTTGTTCGACCTCGGTCTCGGTTTCATTCACTGGCCGATGCAGAAACTCCACGGCACGGAATATCGTCGCACCCAGAAGTGTTACAAATTGGAGAGCACCAACCCCACGCCGAATCGGGGCTACTCCCGCGTCGTGTCATGGGTCGACATGGACACGCTCGGCATCGTGCTGGCCGAAGCGTACGACACCCAGGGCAAGCTGATGAAGGTGTTCAAACCCAAGAAGTTCTTCAAAGACAAAGGCCGCTGGCAGCTCAAGGAAATGGAGATGCGCGACGAACGCACGGATTCCATCACCACGCTGATCTTCGACCGGCCTGTCGAGTAGTGGATGGATATCTTCTTCACCATTCTCGAGTGGCTTTTCCTGATCGGCTTGTTCGGATGGTGGACGTGGTATTGCCTGGTGCCGATCGGACTTTCGATCAAGCAGCTTGCGCTGAAATACATCTACTCGATCATCCTCTGCCTCGCCTACGCATTCGTGGCCGGAGGAGGACCATTTGCGCTGGTTTTCTTCGGCACCTTCCTGCTCGTCCTCTTCGCAGCAGTTTGGCGTGAAGCTCTCACCGAATTGACCGGGGGTTGGGTGGGAGGTCTCTTCGATGGTGGCAGCCAGCAAGTGGACAAGAAGCCCCTCCTGAACCAGGCGGAAGCTCTTCGTGTTTCGGGCAAACCCCGCGACGCCATTCGCGCCGCACGCGATGCGCTGCAGGTCATGCCCGATGACTTTGATACCCACATGTTCATCGCCGCTGTCCAGGCTGAGGATATCGATCGGCTGGATCGCGCAGCCGACACGATTGAAGACGCCCTGCGAGGTAAACGCATCGAGCGTGGCCAGATCGTCTACGCGCTGAACACGATGGCCGACTGGCACATCAAGGCTGTTGATCCTGATGCGGCCAAGGCCTGCCTGACGTGCATCATGGAGACCATGCCCGACACCGAACCTGCCCAGTGCGCCGAACAACGCATCATTCGCATGCGTTCGCGTGAGGACATGCTCAAGGACGCCCAGCCCAAGACCTTGGTCATGCCTGAATTCGAGAAAGACCTCGGACTCAAGGGCAAGCAGAGCAAGGTCAAGCGGAAGGGATCCGACCCGCGCGAAATAGTTGCCGAGCTTGAGGCGCAGCTGAAAAAGCATCCCAACGACTGGACCGCGCGCGAAGAACTCGCGACCTTCATGGCCGAGCATCACAAGAACGTCCGGCTTGCCGTGGAAGAAATGGAGAAGCTTCTTTCCGGCAGCAAGGCCCCCCGCCAGGAAGTTGCACGCTGGCTTCACATGATGGCCGATTGGCAAACACGGATTGACCGGGACACCGATGCCGCTCGCGAAACCTTGAAACGCATCGTAACGCTCTATCCCGACACAGCCATCGCCCACCGCGCCGAAACCGCGATTGCCCACCTGCGGGAGAGAAGATAGGTAAGATACTCGGACATTCGGCAAAATACGCCTGGAGGCCGTTTTTCAGGCGATATGTAAGACGCCCACGGGAAAGGCCGAGCGACTCAGCGGGAGCTTCACCAGTGCCAGGAGGAACCGAATACTTGATCAAGTGACCCAACGAATTGAAATCCCATCCGCCGGAACGCAGGTGGTCAGCCACGTGGAGATTCGCGGCGCGAACCATTTGCTGATACACCCGAAAGGCGCCGTTGGTTTGATCACACGCACACCCTCAAAGCATGAGGTGGATTTCCTTGTCCGTTTCCCCGACGGATTCGAAGCGAAGCTCAAGCGCGACGGGTTCAACGTGCCCATGGAGTTTTCACGGAACACCTACTGGTGCGCAACATGCCCATTTGGTCTCGGCTACCTGCTGCTGGAGCACAGCGTTCTGTTTGGCGTGCTGGCCTCGGTCATCATGATTCGATGCATCCGTGGTAGTAGAGAAGGACTCACATTGATCGCGGGAGTAGCCTGTTTCCTCGCGATCGCATTGTCGCTGTTCTTGTTCCTGGATTGGGCTTTTGATGAGTTCTGGAGCCTGTCAGGGATATGGTGGATTCCGTGAAGGGCGAGAGATGCGAGAAGTGAAGTCGTGTGGGATCTTGGTTCTTCTCAGGGATGGGAACTCGTTCCTGCTCCTGCGCGAAACGCCTTAACTGGAAGGATTCCTGGAAACCGTTATTTGACGCTAATCTACGCTAATGGATCGGGATACTCGCCGTTAGTGACTAGCGTGCATTAGCGTCAATCAGCCTTGGCCGGCAAGCATTGAGCGTTGCACTCGAGTCGGCTTCACTCATAGTCCCCTCATGTTCCGTAGCGTCCTTGTTCTATTCACCTGCCTTGCATGCGTGTCCGCTCAGTCTGCCGATGTGCCAAAGGTAAAGGTCTCCAACATCCGTCGCGTGTTTCATAACGGCGAGCACAATGCCTTCACGGACATGGTGAAGTTCCGCGACCGCTATTACCTCACCTTTCGCAGCTGTCCGGACGGGCACATGGTTCACCCGACAGCTTCGATCATCATTCTGACCAGTCGCGACACCAAGACCTGGACGCAGGTTCATCGATTCAGCGTTCCCCAGCGCGACACGCGTGATCCGCACTTCCTCGTCTTCAAGAACCGGCTCTTTGTTTACACGGGCACCTGGTATTGCGGTGATTCGTCACCCGCGCGGTCGGAATACACGCTGAACCGTCATCTCGGATATGCCGCGTGGTCCGACGACGGAAAGAAATGGAACAGCCCGATCATGTTGGAGGGGACCTTTGGACACTACGTCTGGAAGGCTGACACCTACGGAGGCAAGGCCTATCTCTGCGGCCGGCGCAATCGCGAGTTCGACATCAAGGCACGCGGTGAAGGCGCGACCGTTCAGTCCGCTATGTTGGAGAGCGACGATGGGTTGATTTTCAAGACCCGGGCAATCTTCCAGGAAGTGCGTGGGGACGAGACCGTCTTCCAGTTCGAGCGCGACGGCAGCATTATCGCGATCGGTCGGCGGGGTGGTAGTAAGGCCCAGTTGCTCAAGTCCAAGTATCCATGGACAGATTGGGAACGCAGCGAAATGGATCGATATATCGGCGGACCGCTCCTGTTGAAGTGGGGCGGCCGCTACATTGCTGGCGGACGGCACAGCGTTCCGGGCGAAGGACCACGGACCTCCATGTATTGGCTGGTGGATGACGAGCTCCACGAGTTCGCCCGCCTTCCCAGCGCGGGAGACAATTCGTATCCCGGATTCATCGAGTTCAGTCCCACCAAGGCCTTGATGTCCTGGTATTCGTCCCACGAGAAAGACGAAAACGGAAAGTCCATCACCGCGATCTATCTGGCCGATCTTTCAATCGAGGATTGAGCAGCACAGACGGCTCGTCTGTGAACCGCGACAATACGTATCGTCAGTTGTCTCAGGCGGGCCGCCTGAGCTACGAATCATTGAGCTTCCCCCGCTGAGTCGGTACAACCCCCCGCGTGTCTCGCCTGACCGATTTCCTGATGCACGACCGCTGGTTCAAACTGGTGGTTGTCCTGCTTCTCTTCGGTCTGCTCGGAACGCGCGGTTTGAATGAACCTGATGAAGGCCGCTACGCGGAGATTGGCCGGGAAATGGCGGAGACGGGCGACTGGCTGGTTCCGAATATCTGGTACGTTCCGCATCTCGACAAACCCCCGATGGCCTACTGGCTCGTGGGGCTGAGCATCGCGGGCTTTGGCCTGAATGAATGGGCGATTCGTCTTCCCATCGCCTTATCGGGCTTGAGCGGCGCCATAGCGATCTACCTGCTGGCATTGTCCATTGCTGGAAGACGCGTGGCAAAGTGGAGCGTCTTGATTCTGTGCTCCTCTATCCTGTATTGGGCCATCGCCCGGATGGTCATGACCGACATGATCCTCGTACAGTTTTCCTGCTGGGCGATTTATTGTTTTTGGCGCGCGTGGCGGGCGATCGATCCGATTGCCGATCAATTCACGAAGGGCACGATCGAGGTCGCGGCTGAAAAAGAGGATGAAACTCCGGAAGAAGCCAAGCGCGCGAATTGTGGGCGCAACAGCTTCCTCTGGCACGTCGGCGCCTGGTTGATGATGGCCGGAGGATTTCTGACCAAGGGTCCGCTGGTGTTTTTGATCGTCGGCTTTGCGGTTCTGCCCCTGATCATCTTTCGGCGTGGTGATTCGGTAAGGCGTTCATTCGTCATCATGGGAACGATCGGCGGACTGGCTGTCTTCGCTGTGGTGGCATTGCCTTGGTATCTCATCCTGTTCGAACGCGTCGCTCATTCGTTCGATTACATGGTGAAGGGCCAGGTGGTCGGTCACGCCCTGGAGGCCGCAAAGAAGAATCGCAGCGGTCCGATTGTTTATTTCATACCTATCCTGCTGTTCGGTTTCATTCCCTGGACGATGCTGCTCGGGTGGATGTGGCGGAAGGCGCATTGGGGGACGCTCGATCCAAGAACCAAAGATGCCTGGGTGATGCTTACCGGCTGGGCGTTGTTGATCTTCGTTTTCTTCTCCATCAATTCAGCGAAACTCCCGCACTACATCGTTCCCATGATGCCCGCGTTGGCCTTGTTGGTTGCGCTGCGCTGGCCGGATTGGAAGGACCCGGACGGTACGCCCCCATTGCCGGACTGGGTGAAACGTTCAGTGGTCATAAGTCCCTTTGTAGCCATGCTCGCGATTCCGTTTGTGCACCGCTTCGCATTCAAGATCGCCGATCAGCCTTGGATATGGGTGCAGGCCGGTGTGGCGTTGATTGCCATCGTGGTTGTGAGCGTCAAGGCCAAAGGAATGAGCTTTCAGCATCTGGCCGCGCTTGGCTTCCTCGTCGCTGGTTTGAATCTGGCAGCGCTTCTCATCCCGCTCCCGCTGGTGGATGTGCATTTCCGGAGCAATCAGACTTTGAAGCCGCTGGGTGAGGCGTTGCTGCGCGAACACAAGGAAGGCGATGCCATCGTCGTTTATCAGCGCATTCCTCAGGGACTACCGATCTATACCTGGCCGTTGATCAACGCATCAGCTCGGCCTTTCTTCATGCATCTTCCGCAGCACCGGATGCCTTATCACTATCCGGGGAATCAGGAACGGCTCGCTCCTTACACGATCGAGGACTTCGATGAATTGAAGAAGCTATCCGAAAACCGACGTATCCTCTTCATCGGTTGGCGCGGCTCCTATCGTGCCGTGAGCGAACAGATGACGAATCAACCCATCGAAATGATCGAAGAGTTCGGTCACTGGGAACTGTTTGAGTCGTTGAAGAAGTGACCAGACAGGCGTCTCGTCGCGATGCCATTTCCGGTTCTGGACCCAGATGTAAGTGGTAAGCCCAAGTCTTCCTGCCCGTTGGCCTCCATCAGGATATCTGACAACATCGATCCGAGGGTCGCCATTTCCTCGTCGTCAATCTTCTGATCATCGAAGGCGCTGTGCAGCGTGGGCCACAGCATATTACCAGGCCAAGTCTCCCTTGCTTCGCGATTCTCGTTGAAGAAATGCGCCAGATCCCAGATTTCGTCCGTGGTCAATCTTCCGTCCGCGGTTACGCGACGGATCATACGCATCGATTCCATGTGGAGATGCGCATCCATGCCCTTATCTAAACCGGTTCGACGGGAAACAAAATTAGCCGAAGCCCGAAGACGAGTCCGGACACTCGGCTTCCCGTTCAAGCCAGCGGCTCTGGACAAATCTCACGCCGTCCGCAGTCCTTGCAATAGTCTCCCAGGTAAAACCCATCGAAGAATTCCATCAATCGATCGATCGTGTCTGGTTCATCGGTGAGGAATCCCGCTTCGAAATTCCTTTTCCGGACTGATTTCGCACCCATTCCTGCGCCGGTGAGATTTGCGGAACCGACGTATGCCACGCGTCCGTCAATGAGGAAGCATTTCATGTGATTGCGCGGGCAGAGGAACCGATCGAAGTGCTCCGACTCAATCAGTTCCGGAAACCGATCGAAATCTTCGCGAAATCTCGGACCTGGTTCCTTCGCATGAATCAAGCGGACATCCACTCCCGCCCGCACGAGTTCCGCGAACACCGCGAGAAAGGTGTCATATCGTCCCGCAGAACGCTCCACGTGCATGTCCTTGATATCCGCAGTCGCGATCCACACGAATTGCTCTGCTGCCGGCAACAACTCTCGAATGACCCGTCGATGGATCTCTTCGTTGAGCAGCAGTTCGTTCATCCGCATCTCTTCTTCCCAAAGTTTGCGAGAATGGACAATCGCAAACGATTTGAAGAAACTTCCGCACAGCCATGAAGACCCTGCCCATTCTTCTCCTTTGTCTCATCTCACTGCCACCCTCCGCCATCGCTGCGCCCGAACGCCCGAACATCATCGTGATCATGGTCGATGACATGGGTTGGTCGGACATTGGTTGCTATGGATCGGAAATCGATACGCCGAATATCGATCGGATTGCGCAGGAAGGAATGCTCTTCACGCAGTTCTACAACAACGCCAAATGCACCACCACGCGGGCTTCATTGATCACCGGTCTTTATCCGCGCAATGGCGGCAAGGGGCAGGATCAGTTGATCACGAAACAAATGCTCACCTTGGGCGAAGCCATGCGCCACGCGGGGTACAAGACCGGCATGTCCGGCAAGTGGCACAATGGAAAGACGCCGGGCACGCGCCCATACGATCGCGGCTTCGATGAGGCCTACGGCCTGTGGGATGGCTGCTGCAATTTCTTCAACCCCAAGATCCCGGACCCGAAATTCAAAGGCGGACGCATCCGGCCGTTCGGTCACAACGACAAGTTCCTTGAGTTTGATGACTTCCCCGACGACTACTACACGACGGACGCTTTCACCGACCACGCGATTGAGACGATCAAGGCGCACGTCAGGTCCGGCAAACCGTTCTTTCACTACCTCCCCTATACCGCGCCGCACTACCCGCTTCACGCCAAGCCCGCAGACATCGCAAAATACAAGGGGCGTTACGCCGAGGGCTGGGACGTCCTGCGACAGCAGCGCCTCGCTCGCCAGAAGGAACTCGGCCTGGTGAAAGACTCCTGGGTGATCGAAACCCGCGACGACCGCGCCAAGCCCTGGGAGGAAGCCAAATCCATCGATCCCGAATGGCAACAACTTCGCATGGAAGTCTACGCAGCGATGATTGACAGTGTGGACCAGAACATCGGTCGCCTACTGAAGGCCCTCGACAAACTCAAGGTCGCGGACAATACCCTCATCCTCTTCCTGACCGACAACGGCGGCTGCGCCGAGACGCCGGGTGGCAACGATCCCAAACAAATCCCGGGCCCAAGGGAATACTACTCCCACGCCGGCCCCGGGTGGGCGAGCGCGTCAAACACGCCTTTCAGACGCTACAAGCAATACTGCCACGAAGGTGGAATCGCCACGCCACTCGTTGCCCGCTGGCCCAAGACCATCAAGCCAGGCACGCGCACCGATCAGGTCGGACACATCATCGACTTCCTTCCAACCTTCCTCGAAATGGCCAAAGCGGACTATCCGGACCGGCACCCTGAGTTCAAAGAACCAACGCTCCCCCTCGACGGCAAATCACTCCTGCCCGTTCTTCAAGGCAAGAAACGCAAGGCGCACAAATACCTCTGCTGGCACTGGTCAACCAATCGCGCCGTGCGCAAAGGCGATTGGAAACTCGCCTGGGACAAACACGAAAAAACCTGGGAACTATATGATCTCGCCAAGGACCGGACAGAAGCTCATGACCTCGCGAGCAGGCATCCCAAGCTCGTGGAAGAACTGACCGACAAATGGAACGTCTGGGCGCAGATGACCGGCGTGAAGACCGACAAAAAGAAGAAGAAAAAGTAAGGGCAATTGCGCGAACGTAGCAGCAAGCGTGGGCGAGCAGACCCATGACTGCTCGCCCACGCTCGCTGCTACAGGTTTACCGGGCGGCAAAACTTCCCGGCTCGAGAGTCCCTGTGTGTTCATTCGATTTGTTGAATGTTGATTGCGCTGTAACCCTTGTTTCTCGCCCAAGCTAAACAATCGTCGGATACGCAATCCCCGATAGTTTTCGAGATTCACCCAACGATTCCGGACCTGGGGATCCACGAAGTCCCGAGAAAGTGTCTNCATATCGAGCCCTCCCTGGGTCCCCAGCCAACGAGCAAAGCAAAACATCAAACCGGTGACAGAACTCTACTTTTGNTCTGTCCACTACGCGGGGTCAGGCCACAATCATCGACTTTGCGCGACTTAGCCGGCCAATTCCCTAAGTTTAGTCTGTTATTTCGCCTCAACCCTTGGAAAATCCCGCTCCTTTATGTCTTTGCTGGACGAAATCGAGCCGTTGAAAGCCGAGGCCCTGAAAGAACTTCAGGCCGCCGTCGACCTGCCGACTTTGGAACAGGCCAAGGGGACCTGGATCGGTCCCAAGGGCAGGTTTACGGGGCTCATGAAACAGATGGGCGGACTCTCGAGGGAAGAACGGCCAGCCGCTGGCAAAGCCGTGAACGCGGCCAAGCAGGAACTCCAGGCTGCGCTCGATTCGCGCAAGGAGGAACTCGAACTCCAATCCTGGATTCCCGAACACCCAACGGACTTCACCCTGCCCGGCCGTCGGCGAAACGTCGGCAAGCTCCATCCCCTCACGCAAATTACCGAGGACATCGTCAAGAGCTTCCGCAAGATCGGATTCGTCGTCGCTGACGGTCCCGAGACCGAGGACGACTACCATTGCTTCGATGCGCTCAACACCCCCGCCGATCATCCGGCGCGGGACACGCAGGACACCTTCTTTCTCGAAACGGATGAGAAGCTCATCCTGCGTACGCACACCTCGTCCGTGCAGATCCGCGTGATGAAGGATCATCCGCCTCCCATCCGCATCATCGTTCCCGGCCGGGTCTATCGTCGTGATCCGCCGGACAAGACGCACAACCCCACCTTCCAACAAGTCGAAGGCCTCTACGTCGATAAGAACGTCACCGTTGGAGATCTGAAAGGCACGGTTGAGTTCGTCTTCCGCGAACTGATGGGCAAGGACACCAAGATCCGTTTCCGCCCGCACTACTTCAGCTACACCGAACCGAGTTTCGAAATCGACTTCAGCAACTCGCTCGTGAAGAAGATGGGCAAGGACTGGCTGGAGCTCGCCGGCTGCGGAATGGTTCATCCCCAAGTCTTCAAGAACGTCGGTTACGATCCCGAAGAATGGACCGGCTGGGCTTTCGGCTTCGGCGTCGAACGCATCGCCATGCTTCGCTACGCCATTGACGACATCCGCCACTTCTATCGCAACGACATCCGTTTCCTGCAGCAATTCTGAATCGCGATTGGAAACCGCTAATGGACGCTAATCTACGCTGATAATCTGAGAACCGAGAAAAACTGACGCCCCACAGCTATTAGCGAACATTAGCGTCAATTAGCGGTTAAGAAGAAAGTTCCCCCAATGAAAGTCACCCTCAACTGGCTCAAACAATACGTCGATTTCGACTGGACCCCCGAGGAACTCACCGAACGCCTCACCATGCTCGGCCTCGAAGTCGAGAAGGTTGAAGAGGTCGGTGGCGGATTCGATGGCGTTGTCGTCGCCGAAGTCCTCACGCGCGACAAACATCCTGACGCCGACAAGCTCTCCGTCTGCCGAGTGAAGGACGGCGAAGGCGAACGCCAGATCGTCTGTGGCGCGGACAACTTCCAGGCTGGCGACAAGGTTCCATTGGTTCTCCCCGGTGCGAGTCTTCCTCCAAAGAAAGAGGGCGAGAAACCATTCACCATCAAGGTCGGCAAGATCCGTGGTGTGGAATCACACGGCATGATGTGCGCCCCCTCCGAACTCGGCCTCGAAGGCGATTCGTCCGGCCTCATGATTCTCCCTGCCGACGCCACCGTCGGCCAACCATTCGCCGAACACCTCGGCTGCGCGGAAAAAGACGTCTTCTACGACCTCGAAGTCACCCCCAACCGGCCCGACTGGAACAGCGTCATCGGGATTGCCCGGGAGATTGCCGCGCTCACCGCCAACAAGCTCAAGCTGCCCGATCCCGCCTTGCCCGAACCGAAAGCCGGCAAAGCCGAAGACCATGTCGCCGTTCGCCTCGACGATCCGGAACTCTGCCCCCGCTATGCCGCGCGCGTCGTGAAAGGCGTCAAAGTCGGTCCGAGCCCCGACTGGCTCCGCAACACCCTCGAGAAGGTCGGCATCCGCAGCATCAGCAATGTCGTAGACGTGACCAACTTCGTGATGCTCGAAATCGGCCAACCCCTCCACGCCTTCGACTACCACCTCATCGGCAAAGGCGCCCAGGGCAAACCCACCATCGTTGTCCGCCCTGCGGCCGAGGGAGAAAAATTCACAACGCTCGATGACAAAGAACACCATCTCAACGCAGAAAACCTCCTGATTGCCGACGAACACAAGGGCATTGCCCTCGCTGGCGTGATGGGTGGTTTGAACACCGAGATCAACGACGACACCCAGGACGTCCTGATCGAGGCCGCCTATTTCAATCCCACCAACATTCGGCGCACCTCCAAGCGCCTGAACCAATCCACCGACGCCAGCTATCGCTTCGAACGCGGATGCGATCCCAATATCGTTGATTGGGCCAGCCGTCGCGCCGCTCAACTCATCATCGAAACCGCCGGTGGCGAACTCGCCGAAGGCGTCGTTGATGCCTATCCCAATCCAGTCGAACCGAAGACCATCACCCTTCGCCACGAAAAGGTGAACCAACTCCTTGGCATCGAACTCACCAATGAGGAAATCGACAATCACCTCAAGAGCCTGGAGTTGGAAAACCCCGCCCCCGGCAAATTCGAAATCCCCACCTACCGTGTGGACCTTAAGGAAGAGATCGACCTGGTCGAGGAAGTCGTCCGCCTTTACGGCGTAGACAAGATTCCTGCCACCGAACCCCGCGGCGCCCATGGTTCCAACGAGTACGACAGCGTCCACGACCAGATCGCCGAAGCCCGTCGCATTCTGACCGGGCTTGGCCTGGATGACGCCCAAGGGCAGACCCTAATTGGCAACGATCAAGCCGAACTCGCAACCGACGCCGAAAACATCATCGCCCTGAGCTATCCCCTGAGCAGCGACATGAACGTCCTGCGCCCAAGCCTGTTGCCCGGACTGCTCGACGCGCTGAGCCACAACCTCACCCACAGCAACAACGACGTCTCACTTTGCGAAACTGGCCGCGTCTTTTTCAAACAGGGCGGCGAGCTGAAGGAAGAGCGTCGGATCGCCATTGCCATCACAGGCCAACGCGACCCCAGTTCCTGGGCTGGAAACGAAGGTAAATACGACATCCACGACTTGAAAGGCATCCTCGACGAATTCCTCGAAGACTACGGCCTCCGCGGTGTCTTCTACACCCGTCGCACCGAAGCAACCCCACTGTTCATCGAATCCGCCGGAATCAAACTCGGTGGCAAGCTGCTCGTCGGCCAGATCGGCCAACTCCAACCTCGCTTGGGCAAAGATCTCAAACTGCGTGACCCCGCTTTCCTTGCCGAGCTGAACCTCGACGTCCTGCTCCAGCGTCGCAACCCGAAGAACTCATTCCAACAACTCCCCACTGTCCCCGGCTCCCGCCGAGACGTGGCCCTCTTACTCCCCGAAGAAATTACTCATGAGGAGATTTTGAAGACCGCCAAGAAAGCCAAAGCCGACAACCTCGAGTCCGTCGAACTCTTCGACATCTTCCGCGGCCAGAACATCCCCGAAGGCCAGAAGTCCGTCGCCTACGCGTTCAACTACCGGCATCCCGAACGCACCCTCAAGGACAAAGAAGTCGACAAGGCGCACAACAAGGTCGTCGAACAGTTGAAGTCCAAGCTGAACGCCACGGTGCGTTGAAAATTCAAGGATTGCCCGACACCTTGAGAGTCAATCTTCTCAGGATGACTCTCCCAGCATGAAGATCGATTTGTCGGAAGACGTAGAAGAGTTTGTAAATGACCAAATCTCGTCTGGGGACACGTCCAGTCCGTCAACAATTGTGAATGACCTGTTGCGCTCGATACAGCACAACAAAAGGAAGTTCTCACGGTCACTCCTGAACTGGAAAACTGGCTGATTGAAGCTGCCGAAGGGCCTGTAACTCCTCTGACTGCATCCGACTTTACGGGTATTCGCGACCGAGCCAAAACACGACTCGGCGGATGAGCATCCGGAAATCTGAGTTCTTCATCGCAGACGTTGAGAATCAGTTCAATTGATACTTGGATAATGCAGACTGGGAAGTAGCTGACGGCTACTTGAAAGCCGTTGAAGCCCCATGTGATCTATTGGCGCTCCATCCCGGACTCGGACCCAAAGGTGATTTCAGGCATCCACGACTGCAAGGTTGGCGCTTCTATCTTATTCATCGTCCGTACCAGAAGCATCTGATTTTCTATGAGGTCGACGCTGAGGGCGTCATTTTCAGACGTGCCATGCACGGACATCGAGACCTGCCAAATCGCCTGGTCGAACGACCCGGGTAAGTCTGGCCACCGCTTCAGATTGTTGCGCTCTCCGTTGCTAGGTCATCTGCGCGGTCAGCTTGGTCCCGTGTTCAAATGCAGTAATCAATCACGAACTCCTCCCCAACGGTGGTCGGCATCTGGTTGAGCATGAGTTGAGCAACGCGCATGGCTTGGCTGCGCAGTTGCGGCACGGCCGTCGTTTCCCAGAGCGTTCCCCGGAGAGGCGGACCAATGGCGAAGAGATTGCCGACGGGTTCGTATCTGGTTCCCTGTTCATCAGATGTAAGCCGTGAGATCGATAATAGAATCTATGTAGCTTTTGAATTATGGGGAACAATCTCAAGATCTGGATTGCCTCATAGTCCACGGCTCCAATACTTGACTCTTAATGTTCCAGACGAACCGTATCCTAGCTCTTTGTCTGATCTGTGTTGCCGTCGCAATGCCCACCAAGCAAACGCAGGCTGCCGAATCCGGTCCTGTTCGTGTTCTGTTCCTTGGTCACGAAGCGACACATCATCGATCGAATGACTACTTCCCCATGCTCGCCCGCGCATTGGGACGTGATGCGATTTATTTCGACTATGTCACCTCGGTCGAACAGGCCTTGGGCGATGCGAATTATCTGAACAAGTTTGATGCGCTGCTGCTCTACGCCAATCACGGGACGATCACGAAGACGCAGTGGACCAACCTGAAGACCTTTGTCGGAACCGGCGGTGGCTTTCTTCCCATTCATTGCGCCAGCTGGTGTTTCGCGAACGAGCCGGATTTTGACAAATTGGTCGGTGGGCGTTTTGCTCATCACAAAGGAGCAATCTTTCGTCCAAAGACCGTCAGCACGCATCCCGCAGTCAAAGACGTTCCGTTACTGGAAGCATGGGATGAAACCTACGTTCACAAGAATCACAACGAATCTCAGCGCACCGTCCTTCAGGTGCGCGAAGTCGCCGGTGCCGACGACAACATCAAGGAACCCGAACCATGGACCTGGATCCGGCATCACGGTAAAGGGCGCGTCTTCTATACCGCTTCCGGACACGATCAACGTGTCTGGTCTCAACCAGCGTTTCACGCGCTCATCAAGAAGGGCATCCTTTGGTCTATTGGTGATCAGCGGAAAAGATCATACGACCAGTTCATCGCCGATCGCCAGCCCTTGGAATACGAAAGGCGCGGCAACATCCCCAACTACGAGAAGCGGCCCGAGCCACTTCCCTACCAACTTCCGCTCAGCCCGGAAGCAAGTCTTCAATACACCCGCGTGCCAGTGGGTTTCCGCCTCGAATTGTTTGCGGCCGAACCGCAGATCGTGAACCCGATCTACATCCAGTGGGACGAACGCGGCCGCCTGTGGGTTGCTGAATCGCGCGATTATCCGAACGAGATCAAGGAATGTCGCAAAGGAAACGACTCCATCAAGATACTGGAAGACATCGACGGTGACGGTCGTTGCGACACGGTCAAGGTCTTCGCCGATGGACTGAATATCCCAACTTCATTCACGTTCTCTCAAGGAGGAATCATCGTCGCCCACGCCCCTGATTTCCTCTTCCTTAAGGACACCGACGGTGACGACAGAGCCGACGTGAAGAAGGTTTTGTTCAGCGGTTGGGGCTATGGCGACACCCATGCAGGTCCGGGCAATCTCCGCTATGGTTTTGATAATTGGATTTACGGCACGGTCGGCTACGCACGATTCAAAGGCGAACTCGGAGGCAAGAATCATAACTTTGGCATGGGCGTGTTCCGCTTCAAACCCGACGCCTCTGATATCGAATTCCTCCACCAATTCAACAACAACACCTGGGGCCTTGGCTTCAACACGTCCGGCGAAGTCTTTGGTTCGACCGCGAACAACAACCCAAGTTTCTTCGGCGGCCTTCCCCAGACCATTTACGGCACCAAGCGCCGGATGAGCGCGAAGATGATCGCCAGCTCACCGACCTTTCATCCGATCACCCCCAACATCCGCCAGGTCGACGTCTTTAACGGATACACCGCGGGATGCGGTCACGCCCTCGCGACCAGCACGGCGTTCCCGAAAGACTGGCATGACGAAATGGCCTTCGTGTGCGGACCGACCGGAAATCTAATGGGCGGCTATCGTATGCAGAAGAAAGGCTCCGGTTACGCGGGTAAGAACTCCTTTGCGATCGTCGCCAGTGCGGACGAATGGTTCTCGCCGATCACAGCCGAAGTGGGACCCGATGGCCACCTGTGGATCTCCGATTGGTACAACTTCATCATCCAGCACAACCCAACGCCCAATCCCGATCGTGGCGGATATAAGGCCGAACGCGGAATCGGCAACGCCCATGTCAATCCCAACCGTGATCGCCAGCACGGCCGCATCTATCGTCTCATTTGGGACCAAGCGTCAAAGCCAGGAACCACCAACCTCGCCGATGCCTCCACCAAACAACTCGTTGCTGCATTGTCGGATGGAAATATGTTCTGGCGGCAGACTGCCCAACGCCTCCTCGTCGATGGCCAACGGAGGGACGCAATTCCCATGTTGAAGAATCTGGTGCGCTACCACGGCCACGGCACCATCCATGCGCTCTGGGCGCTGAAGGGACTCAACGCGCTCGACGCCGACACGCACCGAGCCGCACTTTTCGCCCGCGATCTTCCGTTGAAGCAAAACGCCGTCCGCGCGCTCGGCACAGACAAGCAATCAATCGATCTGTTGTTCGACAGCACTCACCTGACCGCGAACAATCTTCATCTTCGGCGGGAAGCCATTGCCAAATTGGCTTCCTTGCCTGACGAAGCAACCCGCACCAAGACCGCAAATCTTCTCCTCAGAAATGAGCAAAACCAGAAGGACGAATGGCTCTCCCTCGCACTCAAAGCCGCCGGTGGCAGTATTGATGACGTGCTTGGGTACGAACCCGGTCCCAACCTCGTCAAGAACGGCTCCTTCGAAAACGGCAACGGCGATCTGCCGAACAATTGGAGAATTCGCAAATGGTCCGGTCCCAAAGAAGGCGCCAGCTACGACATCGAAACCCGGCGGCGCTTCGTGAAATCCGGCAGACGCTCCATGCGCATCTCCTCGACCGTGGGACACGACACCTGCGTCAGCCAGCAGGTTCCGGTCAAACCTGACACCGAATATCGCCTCACCGGCTGGGTTAAATCTGACAGCATCAAAGGCGCCCGTGGCGTGCAATACAACCTCCATGCCCTTCAACCCGACGGCCGGACCGAAGCCATCACCGGCACCCGAGATTGGACAAGGGTTCAAACTCGCTTTCGCACCAAGCCCGGCCAGAAGACCGTCCTCCTCAACACCCTCTTCGGCGGTTGGGGGCGGGCCAAAGGCACGGCTTGGTTTGATGACGTACATATCAACGAGATGGTACCCATCATCGGCAGGAAGGAAGCCGATGAAATCGTTGGAAATCCAAAGAACGGCGAAAAGATATTCCGCACGCACCAAGTGGCCGCCTGCATTCGCTGCCACGCATTAAACGGGGAGGGTGGAATCGTCGGTCCGCCAACGGACGGAATCGGTCTCCGCAAAGACCGCGAATACATCCTCGAAAGCCTGATCAATCCAACCGCCAAACTGGCCGAAGGCTACGAGAAATTGGTCAACACCCCAATGCCCCCCATGAACATCGTCCTCGACGATCAGGAAATCGCCGATGTTCTCGAATTTCTGGTCACCCTCAAGAAACCTGGCAAGCCGGTCAAACCCAAGGCAGCCAAATCCGGCAAGTTTGAATGACACGCCAATGATTCCATCGAGTTTTTTGTGCCCATTGCGGTTTGTCGGCAACTGATGGCACGTGATCTCAAAGTGATCACCCATTCTTGAGAAAGGCGCACGATTTACGAGACGCCTGACTTCCTTGAAGTCGGCCACATGGATGGAACGGCGACGCAGCATTCCATCCCCGCCCACTCGCTCGCGCCCGGCCGCAACTACCAATGTCAACTGACCTTCTCGAAGACGGTCGACACGGATACCGCTTCGTATGCGGGCGTGACCGCTGCTGCCATCTTCGCTTCGGTGACGCATTTTGAACTCACGACTACGGGCAATCCGATC
>PBAL01000011.1 GCA_002715965.1 Verrucomicrobiales bacterium
TGATGACCAGATCATCCAGCACAGTGAGGGAGAAGGACTTGTTCGTCTCACCCGGACCAAACGTCAGCATGCGGCCGTTGAACGCCACGTTACCGCCAGGACCGACTTCGGACTGGCCATTGCGAATAACGCTGAAGCGGCCCGTGCCGGAATCATCCTGAACTGCCACAAGATCGTCCTTGCCATCTCCATCGAGGTCTGCACCGAAGAGATCTCCCAGTGACGAGGTGACGGTCGCAAGATCCGTGGCCGTCCAAGAACTGAATGCGGAGATTCCCGTGTTCGGAATTGCCCTGACTTGCGACGCGGTGTTTCCAAACAGAATGTCCAACAAGGAATCTCCATCCCAATCATCGAACGCCAGGCTGTTGAGCGTGTTCGCCTCGACTTTCGCCACCGGCGCGTCAAACACGTTTGTCGGATTGCCGGCGTAGTAGCGAATCGATCCCGCTTCGAAAGTCACCAGATCCATCAGCCCATCAACGTCAAGATCGACGGCTTCGATCAGACCCGCCGTTCCACTCAGGGCAAACGACCCGAGTGATCCGAGCGAGGATGCACCGAATCTGTCGAATGTATTCGCACCGCGCGCGAACAGGCCGAATTCATTGGTGGAGTCGTTGTCGAAATCCCTATAGAACAGGTCATCCGGGTTGTCGCCTGTGGCGACGGATGACGAGGCGCCAAACTGGTAGTTGGTTCCCAGCATGTCGCCATCAACTCGGAAGAGCCTGTCGTCCGAGCCACTGGTCACGGCCACGTCGTTCGTACCATCGTTATTGAAATCCATCACGAGGAAGTCAGCCGGGTCCGTCACGTTGTAAGTCGCGCGGTATTCGAACATCAGTTCGGCACCCGGGTTTGTGCTCACATTCTGAATATAGGCAATCGAGTTGGCCGCACGGTTCACCGTCATCAAGTCAAACAGGCCGTCCAAGTCCATGTCGGCCGCAATGACCTTACGGACATCGTTGGTCACGGTGATGGTCACCGCCAGAGTCAGATCGGAAGCCCCAATGCCGCCACGGGTGGCAGAGTTGGTGTAGACCGAAACCGTTCCGTCCGTTGGATTGGCAAAGATCAGGTCCAGTTTTCCGTCGCCATTGACATCGAATGGGAATCCGGAGGCCGTCCCCTTACCAGAGCCGATCATGAAGTTGACCGGGGCGGCCGTGACAATTCCGATCGGGTTGCTCCCATCACCCACATTCACCTTCACCGTCGTGTTCGTCGCCCCGGCCCGGAACAGGGTTACGGTCGCCGTGCCGGCGGTCTCAACCACGGTGTAATTCGTGGGGAAGAAGCCAACCACTGAGTCGTCGTTGTCAATCGTGATCGTCAGGTTCGTAATTCCACCCACGGCCCCGCCAGTGAAGCTGGAGAATTGCAGCGAGAAAGTGCGGGCCTCATTGGTCTCCGAGTTCTGAAGGATGTCAATCCCGATCGTGCGGATATCGTTGTTGTTGGCCGCCCAGGTGAACACACCGTTGGTCCCGGTATAGTCGCGACCAGCGAGTGCGGTTGCATCAATCGTGGAGAACGTACCCGAAACATCACCGGAACTGCCATTCTGACGGAAAACACTGATGGATATTGTCCCCGCTGCCTCCGTCACGCTCAAGGTGCCCTGCTCGAAACTGATCTGACCCGCACTGAATTCGTCATCAATGACGGTCAGTGTCGCGATCCCAAAATTCGTCAGGCCGAGGGTATCCGTGCCGTTCGCTGCGGCCAAGGTTACTGTAGCCCCACCGGAATTGGTTGCGTTCAACAACAGCAGACTCACCGTTTCGTTCCCCTCTGCGGCACTGTCTGGGAGAATATTCACCGTGAACGTCTTGCTCGTTTCACCAGGTGCAAAGGTAAGTGTGCCACCGGTCGTGGTGTAGTCCGCACCTGCCGTTGCCTTTAGGAATCCAGATTCAGAAAGCGTGGTGTAATCCACTTCAACTGTCCCAGCGCTGCCACCCAGCCGATTCACGAAGATGTCCACCGTTGATATCGCTTCACTGACACTGAATGCCGCGAGCGTGTATCCCAGGACACTGTCATCGTCGAGCACGGTGAGAGTGGCGTCTGTCCGCGCGCCAAGGTTGGCGCCCCCGGTCGGCGTGTGAATATTCAGCGGAATGACCCGATCCGGCGCCGGGTTTATGTCCCCCGATTGGCCCAGAGTCACGGAGAAGCTCGTGGTAGCCTGCCCTTCCGCGAAGGTGGTTGTGCCGTTTACCGCAGTGTAGTCGAGACCCGGGACACCTGGAACACTAGTTCCCACAACGTAGACCGTCCCCGTCGGACTCGTCAGATCCAAAGCGGGCCCTCCGGCGATTGCCGCGAGACCAAACGTTGAACCCGCTGCATTGACCACAAAGTAGCCCGTATTGGGTTGCAATGGACCGGGAAGTGTCGCGTCACCCGCGACGAAGAGCTGTGTTCCATTGGCGGGGGCGAATCCCGTGACCGTGATTATGTCGGTCCCGGCATCCACGTCACTTGGAGCGAAGCTGCGTTCCACTGTTCGCAAGCTCACGCCCACTTGGCCAATCAAGCCTCCCGACCGATCCAATTGAATCGAGGCGGTCGATTGCGATTCGTTTGCGGTGTAGGTCACCGAGGCGAATTGGATCGTTCCATTATCCGTGTTCAGTCCGCCGTGTATTCGCACAATTCGATTGCGGGCAATTCCGTTGAAGGTGGTAAATGCACCGCCAAGAACTACTTCTCCGTCGGTTGACAATCCGATCGTATTAATGACTGCGTCGGCACCCAGTCCGAAATTGATGGATGGATCAAATTCGTGCCCGGTCGTTCCGGTGCGGCCCTTCAGGCGAACTACGCGACCGTGTGTCTGACCATTGAGGGAGGTGAATTCACCGACCACTATGATCTCTCCGGTCGGTTGGATGAGAATGTCATCCACGAATGCATTGGCACCGGACACACCGTCCATGAACGTGCCATCCAGCGAACCGCTGCTGTTCAAGCGCGCGAGTCCACCCCGGGAGTTCCCATCAATGGTCGTGAAATCACCACCGATCAGGATGTCTCCTGTGACCGGATCGACGGCCAAGGCACGAATCGCACCGTCCACGCTGGCGGGAGGCACAAAGCCGGTATCCAGCGTTCCGTCATTGTTCAGACGCGCGATGTGTCTGCGCCCCACGCCGTTGATGAGCGTAAAATTGCCCGCGACCAGCACGTCGCCATTGTCCAGTGACCATACTTCGTTCACGACGTCATTGGCCCCGGCGAGACCGTTCAGGAATCCGGTGTCCAGCGAACCGTCAACTTCTAGTCGGGCAATCCGTGCCCGGCTTGTCCCGTTCACTGTCGTGAATTGCCCGACGATGTACACCCGGCCACCGGCGTCCACGATCGCGCGATTCACGATATTGTCCGCACCAGTGCCCGGGTCGAAGGTGGTATCGAGCGAGAGATCCGCATTCAATCGCGCGATTCGATTTCGCGAAATGCCCTGAGCCGATGTGAAGGTACCACCAATGATGATTTTGCCGACGTTGCCGGTCAGGAACTGGTTTGAGTTGTTGTCGATCGCGACGGTGCGCACCGTGTCGTTGGCGCCCACTCCCGGATTCGGATTCACCACAACCGTGCCTCCTCGATCGAGACGCGCGATGTTGTTTTGATTGTCGCCACCAATGTTGGCGAACGAACCTCCCACCACCGTACGCCCGCCGGATGACAGTGCGACGGATGCGACAACGCCATCCGCTCCACCGCCCGGTCCGTATCCATTTTCACGGGCACCGGAACCGGCGGCAAAAACGATATGGTAATTGCCACCCGCCCAATCGGCGTCGTTGTCATACGTGAGGAAATCACCACCGGCCGAGATGCGTCCGGCGGTATCGCGCGCCACGGTGCGTCCGGCTGCGTCGAATCCGGAACCATAATCACGTGATGTGTCGATAGACCCGTCCGCCTGGAGTGCCGCGATGTAATTGAATGCCGCAGACGCATCCGTGGCGTAACCAGGCCCGTTCACCGCCACAGACGTGAATGGAGTTGCGCCACCGGGAAGGTCAGTCACGGCTACCGTGAACTGGGTCGTAGTTCCCACCACGGTGACGATGCGTGTGCCGTTGATCAACTCGTCAACTCCGGTAATCCGAACGGACGCACCTACGGTCAGCCCGTGTGGACGTACTGTGTCCAATGTTGCGGTTTGCCCGGCAACGTTCAGCGTTTTGGTGGACACAACGCTGCCAAACCCGTTTCCACTGAAACCACCCAGGAGAATCGTTCCCGTCGAATCTTTGGTCATGGAATGAATCGCACCGTTGGGTCCGGATCCGATTTCTTGAGTGAAAGTGCTGTCCAATGCTCCGTCCGTAACACGCAGGCGCGCGAGACGATTCACGGGCAGATCAGGATTACCCATCTGACCGAGCGGAGTGACTTCGGTATCGAGCAGATCGGCACTCGTCACATTGTAGCTGACAGTTCTGTTTCCGGCATCCACCGCAGTCAAGATGTGCGTTCCGTCGAATACCGGATCGCCAATCCGCACAGTCACAGCCGCCCCCATCGACAGCCCGTGGGTTGCATCCGCCTGGATCGTTGCCACGCCGGATGACACCGACTTGTTGGTGATCGCGTGCTGAAAGCTGACTCCGGTGAAGTCACCGCCAATCAAAAGGTGGCTGCCGTCGAGAATGATGCTTCGAACCGTGGCATCCGCACCACCACCCGCGTCAAAGCTGGAATCGATCGAACCATCGGAGTTCAGGCGCACAATGCGATTCGCGTTTTCCCCGTTGAATTGGGTGAAGGAACCACCAACCACAATCTTGCCGTCCGATTGCACATGGATGGTGAACACCTCCCCATTCGCACCCGCGCCCGGATCGAATCCGGTGTCCACCGAGCCGTTGTGATCCAAACGCGCAATACTTCCACGAACTGTTCCCGCGACCGACGTGAACGAACCGCCAATCAGCACGTTCCCATCGTTCTGCACTGCCACGGCATTCAAAGGCCCGTTCGGACCCGATCCAACCGTGAAGCTGCTGTCCAGGGTGCCGTTGGTGTTTAGGCGTATGATACGAGGAGATGGCGAGGTGAATTCACCGACCACCACGGCCTTGCCGATGTTGCCCGCACGCAATGGGTTGATGTTGCGGTCAATGGCCACCGCCCTTGCCGTGCCGTTCAGGGAGACTGAAAGAGCAAAAGAAGCATCGCGTACGCCCGTACTGGAAAGTCGAACAATGCGATTCTGTGGAGCATCATCCCATTGCGTAAATTGACCGACTACGATCAATTCATTCGCGTCGGTCGCTGCTGAGCCCCAGACAGGTGCATTCGGGCCGTGTTCGTTTCCGAAGACCTGATCGATGTTACCACCATCAAGATCATCATCGAGGATTACCACCTGGGCGGCCGGTGTCTCGATCTGAACATACCCGGCACTATTCACTGCATCGGTCAATTCCACACGGAACAACTCATCCATTTCTTTTGCGAAATCGTCGGTGATCTGAACGGCGATGGTTCGCTGCGTGATATCGCCCGGCGCCCAGACCAAGCCACGTCGGACTGCCGGACTGCCGGACGTCGTTCCGGCCAGAGCGACCACCGCTCCGTTCAAGCCGAGTTCAAATTCACCCGTCGTGACGTTGGTGACGTAGTATTCCGTTTCTTCCGCCAGCGGTGAAACTGTGCCTCCGTTCAGTTCGACAACCACCGCGAGTCCCTCAGTCAGACCGTGCGATGGGATTTGGATCCGATTGCCGCCAACGCCCGCAATCGCCTGGGCTATACCGGGGATCGTTGTAAAGTCCGTGCCTGCGGTCGCGTCGCGCGAAGTCCCGCCTGTGGCAGTGCTGTAGTGCACGGATGTATTCACATTGGTCCCACCAGTGCGTTCAACACTCACAATGGCCGTGCCAGCGGATTCACGAACCTGATAGGTGTTCTGCACAAATCGAATACGGCTGTCGTCGTCAATGACTGTAATCACGACGTTTGTCGGTTCCACTGTTGACAACAGGGCGCCGTTCTGGGGATTGGACAGCGTAAGCGTGAAGGTCTCGTTGCCCTCGATGCCGGCATCGTCCGTGATCGTAATCGGGATCAGTTTCGAAGTATCACCGTCACTGAAAGGAAGGGTTCCACTCGTCGCGGTATAGTCCGAACCAGCCGTGGCGGTCGCGTCGCCGGTCGCAAAATCCACCGAGATGCTTCCCTGGCTGCCCGAGGTTCGGAGGACGGTCACATTGAAGTTTCCAACCGCCTCGCTGACAAAGATTGCATTAGTGTCGAACTGCAAGGTCCCCGGGTTGTTCTCGTCATCAATAATGGAGAGGGTGGCCTCACCAAAGATCGTTCCCGTTCCCAACGGGTCTTCACCTGCAAGCGCTGCAATCGTGGCTGACGCACCGCCCGATGACTGAATGTTGCCCAGCACCAGCTTGGCGTCCTCATCGCCTTCCGAAACACCGTCGTCGTTGATGATCACGGTGAAGGATTGCGAGGTGACACCAGGTCCGAAGGTGAGCGTATTGGTTGCCGACTGGTAGTCCACACCGGCGGTCGCCTTGCCCAATCCTGCTTCATCGGCCGTGCCATAATCCACTGTGACTGTTCCAGCCTGGCCACCGACGCGGCTGACATTGACCGACACGCTGACACCACTTTCGGAGATTGAGAAGTTGTTCAGAGCATAGCCAACCTTGCTATCGTCGTCGTTGATCGTGAGCACACCGTTGAGCAGCGTTCCGGGGCTTGCCCCGGTCACACCCGAAAGTGTGATTGCAATATTTCGATCCGTTTCAGGATTCGTGTCCGCGGATTTCAGCAAGGTCACACTGAAGGTATTCACCGCTTGTCCGTCGGCGAAGTTGAGAGTTTGCAGGGGCAGGGCTGGGATTTGATTGAAGTCCACGCCGTCGGCGGCAGCCGGTGCGCTTCCGGGAAGCGCTGTATAGTCGACCGAGGCAGCTCCGTTCAGTCCGCCTGTCCGGATGACCTGAATTTCCGCCGAAGTCTGACTTTCGCTCACTGCGAATGCCGCTGCGCCCAGGCTGATCACGCCGGCATCCGTGTTGCGTCCCCCTTGGATTCGTGCGAAACGATTGCGAGCGGAACCGTTATAGTTCGTAAACGTGCCACCAAACGTAATCCGACCGTCGAGGTCTACGACCATCGTCTTCACATCTGAATCCGCGCCCGTTCCAAAGTTGATCGACGGGTCATTCTCATCCTGGTTCACCAACGGCGTTCCGGTGAAGAGGCCCTTCAGTCGAGTGATGCGATTTCGCGTTACTCCGTTGAAGGTCGTGAATGCTCCTGAAACGAGGATCTTCTGGTCGCTCTGAATGAGGATGTCATCGATGAACGCATCCGCACCGTCAGAGCTCAAAGGCATGAAGTCCGTATCGATCGCACCGGTCGTCCCGTTCAATCGCGCAATTCGATTGCGGGCGCTGCTGCCGACATTCAGGAAATCACCACCAATCACGATATTCCCAGAGGAATCCACCGCGATCGCGCGAACCGTTCCGTCGATTCCCCCTCCATTCTGGGTATCCGGATCGAACCCGGCAACCACCGCCCCCGTGGAATCAAGCAAGGCCACCCGGCTCCGAGCCGATCCGTTCACGGTCGTGAAACTACCGGCGATCAGGACGTTGCCATTGGAAAGTGGAATAATCCGGTTAACCACATCGTTCGCACCGGAAAGGCCGTCCATGAAACCAGTGTCCACCGAACCAATCACACTCAATCTAGCGATGCGTTGCCGACTCGTTCCATCAATCGCCGTGAACAGACCCGCCACGTAAACGCGTCCTTCGGAATCAACGGCAACATGGTTGACCGTATTGTCAGCGCCGGTCCCGATGTCGAATCCGGTGTCCAGTGTTCCGTCGGCGTTCAATCGCGCAATTCGCCCGCGAGCCGTGCCGTTGTAGTTGTTGAAGGCACCGCCAATGACCAGTTTTCCGACGTTCTGGGTCAGGAAGGCATTGCTGTTGTTATCGATCGTGATGGATTTGATTTCCCCATCAGTGCCGGATCCCGGGCTGAACGTTGCATCTACTGCACCGTCAATCGCCAGGCGGGCAATGCGGTTCTGAGCCAGGCCGTTCACAGTGGCGAAAGCACCGCCAAGCAACGTCCGGCCGGAAGAATCAATGACTATGCCGTTGACCGCGCCGTCAGCACCGGTGGAGATGTTGAAGTCGCCACTGAACGCACCCGAACTGTCATCCAGTCGGGTCAGGTAATCCAATCCGGGGCCGGACTTGTCCTGATAACTCGTGAAGGAACCGCCAACCGTGAGTCGTCCGCTGGAATCGCGGATGATCGTGCTCACCGTGTTGTCAAAACCTGCGCCAAAGCTGACGGCATTGTCCGATGTTCCATCCGTATTGATCCGCGCTATCCGGTTGAACCGATCTGCAGACAGGAAGATGTTCGCGGTTGTTGCCACGGCTGTGTTCAGCGCACCACCGGCGCGCGCGTATTCAAGCGTTGTCGTGCTCGGAGTGGCTGTGATTGAGAACGTACCGTCGAAGGTGCTGTCGACATTCGTCACCACAATCGTATCCCCGGTCATGAACCCGTGATTCACCAGCGTTGTGAGTGTCGCCGTTCCCGCTCCGTCCAGTTGCTTGTGCACCACCGCAGGGCCAAACCCGGTCGCGTTGAAATCACCACCCATGATCAGTTTCGAACCTTCCACCAACAGACTGCGGACCGCGCCTCTGGGTCCGCTGCCGACGTTCGAGGAGAAAGTCGTGTCCCATGCGCCTGAGGTGGCGTTTAACTTGACCACGTAATTCGCCGGAGTTACCGGGTTGCCGAGGAATCCGATTGGCGAGACTTCTGAGGAGATGACGTCACCGGCGGTCACTGCATAGCTGACGGTACGATTGCCCACATCCACCGCCGTCAGGACATGCACTCCGTCAAAGTTCACATCACCGATGCTCACTTCGACAGTCGATCCGACATTGAAGCCGTGCGCCGAGTTCATCTGCAGGGTTGCAACCAGACTGGAGATCACCTTGTTCGTGACCGCAATTCCGAAACTGGGTCCGGTGAAATCACCGCCCGCATAAATAAACCCGCCATCTTCCACGAGGGCGCGGACGGTCGCGTTCGCTCCCGCGCCGGAATCAAAGGTGGTGTCCAGCGTGCCATCGGTATTCAAGCGCGCGATGCGATTTACGTTCGCTCCATCGAAGTTCGTGAACTCACCGGCAATCACGATCTTGCCGTCAGATTGCAGAAGGATTGCATGGATGTCCGCGCCAGATCCTCCACCCGTCGTGAACGAAGTGTCCAAGCTACCGTCGGCCTCCAAGCGCGCGATCTTGCCCACCGGCGTCGCACCGACCTGCGTAAACGAACCCGCGATCAGGATCTTGCCGTCCGGTTGCACGACAACCGCTCGGACATCGGCATCGGGATTCACCGAGGCGAACGACGTGTCGATGACACCGTTGGTCAGCAGGCGCACAATTCGTGCAAAGGAACCGTTCCCGTTGAATTGGGTGAATGATCCGACCACCAGGAGTTTGCTGACGTTTGTCGTGAGCAAGGGATTGGCATTTGCATCCACCGCGAAACCGAGAACGTCCCCATTGGCGCCTGATCCTTTCTGGAATGAAGTATCTTCATTGCCATCCTCAAGCAGCCGAGCAATACGATTCGCAGCGATGCCGTTGTAGGTGGTGAACTGACCGCCGATGACCGTCAGACCGAGTTGTTCGTCAGTAGTGAGGAGCGGAGCGTTTGGCCCCAGGCCGACACCGAATTTTCGATCCAATGCGCCACCGGTCAGTTGCGGATTCTCGATAATGATCTCGGCCGGGTCAGCACCGACGATTGCCGCGATCGACTGCGAGGCAACGTCCAGTGCAATGTCGACATTGATTGTCTGGTCGTTGTCGATATTGAAGTCGCGATGGATCGGCACCAAGAAGCTCTTGTCCTGCGTCTCTCCGTCCTGCCAGACAAAGCCCGGGCGGACGGTGGGCGGTCCACCGCTCGGATCTCCGGTCAAGGTCACTACGCTTCCATTCAAGCCAACCTCAAAGTCGTTGGCGGTCACGTTGGTTGCATAGTATTCGACGTTTGGAACGAGCGGGGTTGGAAGGGTCGCCCCCTCAAAAATGATTGCCAGTCCCTCGGTCAGGCCATGTGCGTTCACCTCGACCCTGTTGCCAGTCCGGCCGGTGATGTTCTGCGCCGTGTTGGGAATCGCGGTGTAGTCACTGCCTGCCACTGCGGATCCACCAGTTGTCGTTCCGTAATAAAGAACAATTCGGTTCACACTTCCTCGCAGACGCTTCACCACAACAGCAACGCTGCCTGCACCTTCCGAAACACGGAACGGCGACCCGGCGAACCCAACCTCATTGTCATCGTCCTGGATGCGCATGTCGGTCGTCGCCAATCCGGTGACGGCGTTACCCGTGGTATTGGTGATCGCAACTTCAAAGCGTTCATCCTGCTCCACCAGAAGATCCGAGCTCACGCTGACAGTGAAGGTCTTGTCAGCAACATCTCCGCTGATCCAGTTCACGGCATCTGTCTTCGCCGTGTAATCAGCGCCAGCTGTCGCAGCGGATGCACCAGGGGTTTTGTCCTGCGTGGTGTATTCCAAGGATACAACGCCAACCGGCCCGCCGAGACGTTCAACCGTCACGGTGATCATGCCCCCTGCCTCACTCGAGGAGTAGAGGTTGGTGGTGAACTGCAACAAACTATCGTCGTCCAGCAGAGTGATGGTGGCGTTCGCGTTCGTGCCCAGGAGCGTGTTCGCTGATCCATTGCTGAGTTGCAGGAGGATCGTTTCCGGCCCTTCCACATCCGTGTCGTTGGCTACGGAAACTGTGAATGTACGAGAAGAGGAATCACCGTCGGCCCAGTTCAATGTATCGCTCAGGCTCGTAAAATCGGAACCAGCTGTCGTCGGTTTGCGGGATGCACGTCCAGCCGGAGAAACCAGAGTGGACACCACATCCGCACCGGCAAGCAGCAATTGAATCTCATTGGTGTTGGGGACTCCAGTGATGACATGCGTTCCATCAAACGGGGATCCGACACCATCGAGATAGATAACGTCTCCCACAACCATTCCGTGCGCGAGTGGGGTGGTGAGCAGCGCATTGGTGTTGGCCGAATCCAGCAGCTTGTTGATGATCGGCACTGAGTTCGAGGTGAAGCTCGGAACGACCGTCGCGTAATCGACGGTAACCGCGCCTGAATTACCACCACCACGGGTCACCGTGATCGTCACCGCACCGCCGGACTCATTAAGTTCGTAATTCGCCGCGCTGAAGTTGAACTGTCCACCGCTGAAGTCATTGTCGACAATTGCCAGATTCGCCTCACTCGGCAGCAACAGGCTGTTGGCTGCACGCAACGAAGTGAGGGTGGGATCAGAAAGCCGCAGAAGGATGGTCTCGTTTCCTTCATCCACCTCGCTGTCATCGATGACGGCGACGGTGAATGTCTTGGTGGTATCTCCGGGCGAGAATGTCAGCGTGCCGGTGACAGGTGTGTAGTCACTGCCAGACGTTGCCTTGCCCGTCCCCGTTTCGGGTACCGTGGTGAAGTTCACCGACGAAGTGAGGACAGTCGAACCAAGGCGGCTGACGCTGATCGTCGCCGTTGCGGTTTCCTCGTTCACACTGAAGGAGTCGAAGTCAAAGCCGGTTTCGGAGTCGTTGTCGACAATTGTCAGGGTGGCGTTTGCGATTGTTCCCAGCACCGCGTCACCACCTTGAGGATTCGTCAACTGCAAAGCCACGTCGTGGTTTCCGTTCACCGTGGCTTCCGCGGTGATGCTGACGTTGAATGTGGAAACTACGACGCCTTCGGCAAAGGTCAGGCGATTTGCTGCACCGGGAGCCAGGCTGGTATAGTGCACCCCGGCGAGAGCATCCGTGATCTCTGCCACTTGATGAGTCGCACCACCGCTGCCAGTGTCAGCAAGAGCCAACAATGNACCACCCACCGTNTCGGATAGTTCGATCGTATTGGCGTCCACCACTGTCCGCACAAAATAGGNANNACCCGCGGNCAATCCGNCTGGAAGCGTGCCATCCGTTGCAAACCGAACCTCGTTGTTCACGCTGAATCCGTGACCGGNCACCGTGAGTCGGTCCTGTGCGATATCCACGTCGGCCTGNGCNAAGGTCTTNTCNACNGTNCCNTANTCNACCGTNACACTCCCGGCCAGTCCGGCAGCGCGTTTCACGGTCACCGTAGCCGTGCCACCATCTTCATCTGCGCTGAATGACGCAGTCGAAAACTCAAGGCGCCCGTTGTCCGGGAATCCACCGCCGATGTCCCCGCCCAACAAGCGCGCAAGGTGCGGACTGGTTACTCCGTCGAAGCTGGAAAACTCACCACCGACATAGATCTGTGTCCCGGCGTTGTTCAGCGCCAGCGTGCGGATGGTTCCATCCGCTCCCGCGCCAAAGTTGATATCCAAATCCATGGCGCCGGCTGCTGTGAGGCGGGCGATACGATTACGTTGCAACGCGTTCACACCGGTGAATTCACCGGCGACGATCACTTTGCCGTCACCCTGAACGATCACCGAGTGAACCACATTATTGATCACTGGATTCGTCGAATTGCCCGTGTGGAAGTGAACCAGGCCTGCATTTGCCAGAGCGATCTTGGCCAGATAGTCGTGAGTGGTTACGGCATTCACGTCCGTAAACGCACCACCCGCGATCAGGTTGTTCCCCGTATCATCAAGCGCGATCGTCCGGATCGAACCATTGAAGAGTGAACCCGGGTTCCAGGAGCCATCCAAAGTGCCCGAGCTGTCCACCTTCGCCATCCGGGAACGCAGCGTCGAACTGAAGGTTGTGAAATCACCAGCCGCATAAATATTGCCGCTACCGTCAATGTACAAAGCACGGACGGGACCGTTGGCACCAGTGCCCGGGTTGAAAGTGGAATCCAGTGATCCGTTCGGATTCAGGCGCGCGATTCGGGGACGGCTTTGACCGTCGATCTGGGTGAAGTCACCACCGATGAGAATCCGACCGCTCGAATCAATCAGGATGGCGAGCACCTCGCCATTGGCACCGGCACCGGGATTGAACGCACTGTCGATAGAGCCATCCGCATTCAGGCGCGTGATACGGTTGATGTTGGTGTTATTGAAGGTTGTGAACACACCACCCATCACGATCTTGCCGCGATTGTCGGTCGTTGGATCGTTGTTTGGATGGATGGCGACAACGTTTACGGTGTTGTTGGCCCCGAGCGCCGGATCAAAGGTCGTGTCCAGGGCCCCGGGAGTGCCGCTCACACCATAGACGCGACTCACGCGGCCCCGGGAAATATTGCGGTAAGTGGTGAATTCACCACCGATGATGAAGTCGCCAGCATGAGCATCGCCAGTCGGATGCACGGCGATGGAACTGATGGGATTGTCCGTGCCGGTGCCGATAACGAAAACCGTGTCCAGCCCGCCCGCTGCCACACCGCTGGTAGGATCATCGTCCGTCACGGTGATGGTTGCACGACCGTAGATGGTCGTGCCGTTCACGTTCGTGCCACCGTCGGCTGCGCCCAACACGCCCTGCGGTCCGGTCAAGTTGTCAAAGTCCACATGGAAGGTCTTGTCGGCCTCTCCACCCACCGTGTCGTTCAGGATCGGAACTGTGAAGGTCTTGGTCGTTTCACCCGCGGCAAATGAAATCGTGTTGGTGGTTCGAGTGTAGTCTGTGCCAACAACCGCCGTGTCATCGACGGTATACGCCCGCAACGACACCGCACCCGAATCACCCGCCAAGCGGCTCACCGTGATGCTCATGGTTCCATCGGCTTCAGATACCGTGACGGCATTGGTTGCGAAACCAAAGACACCCGGTGAGAAGTCATCATCAACAATCGTCACGATCGTGCTGTCCTGAAAACCGAGCGCCGGATCAGTCGGATGCAACACGAAGACTTGCAGTTGGTCCTGCCCCGCACTGATCGTCGCAGCGCCCATCGGAGTTCCACCCAGGTCTATTGTCGGCCCACCCACCGTGTCTGCCAAAGTAATGGTGTTTACGTTGACCGAAGTCACGATATAGGTGTCGACGGTATTAAGAGGCGTCGCGAGCGTGCTCGGAATGGTTACCGCACCTCCGGCGTCGGTGATATCTACCGGAGGATCGGTCGCGGAGTTCAAGGCAACGCGGAAGGAGACTCCCGCATCGGTGTCCCTCACGAAGTAAGTCGTTGCACCTGCCAATCCGGCCGGAATCTGACCGGTGACCACATACGGGCCATTGTCCGCACCGATGTCGAACGGTGTTCCCTCAAAAGTTGCTGCCAGCTGAAAACTCGTTCCCGCAATCGCGTTCACAATAAAATAGTCAGCATTCGGCTGAATCAGTTCCTGAACTTCAGCAATACCTCCATCGTTGCCCAAATTGATGGCCCCAGCACCAATGGCCGATTCGACCTGGAAGGTATTGTTGGCGTCCGGATTGATCACAAAGTAGGTCGTCCCCGCTGTAAGACCGCCGGGAAGATGACCGGTAATTGTGGTCGTCCCACCGCTGGTATTCGTAATTCTGTAAGGAGAACCACCGGACTCATGAGCGAGCTGGATGGTAGTGGCCATGCTGGTGACCACAAAGTTGGTGCGGCCAGCTTGGAATGGCAAACGCAGTTCCCATGCGCCACCCGCACGAGGGGTCACCGCAGCTACGACTACGAGGTCCTCAATCGGATCGCCAGCCGCAGGTCCCTGCGAAAGTTGGAAAGTGTCATCGGTGGCGTTGCGGATGTAGTAATCCGTTCCTTCAACCAGCGGACTGGGCAGCACTGACACAATCGCGTTCGATCCACCCAGCGAGGTGATGTTGAACGGAGTGCCCCCGCTCTGAAGCGTGAGCTTGAAGAGGTCCCCCGCCACCTGGGTAACAACCAGATCCTTGTCCGCCTCCAGTATTGCATCGACCGTGGCATCCGCGCCACCCACCGTTGTGATGCCCACTGGAGAACCTGCAACCGCAGTGCTCACCTTGAACGCATCGCCGACAACCTGGGTGACGAAGTAGTCTGTGCCTTCGACCAAGGGAGCGGGAAGCACACTTTCAATCTCAGCATCGGTGCCACTACCTGTAAAAGTGATTTCTCCACCACCCGAGGTGAACTCCAACTGGAAATCATTGGCATTCGCATTGACCACGAAGTAGGTCCCGCTCGTGTCGATCGAGCCACCCTCCACCGTCATCGTTGCCGTGCCAGCATCGGTCAGGTTTATCTGGCCCCCACCAGACGCAGCTGCGACGCGAATGGTAAGGGAATCGATGATTATTGCGTAGTATGTCGTCCCGGCCGTCAACGGAGTCGGCGGAGTTCCTGACACGCCAAAGACCACGGTCGAATTGGCAACCAATCCGTGATTCGCTGTGAACGTGATCTCATCTGCGGTGTCATCGACCGAATCGACCGTCAGATTCCTGCGCCCGGCCGGGGAACTGCCCACAAACCGAACTTCATCTCCATTCGAAAACCCGTGGGCGGTGATATCCATCTGGCTATTGGCAACATCGACCTCACCAGCCGTGTAGGTGGACTGAACAGGCGTGAAACGCACCAGTGCGCCTTCGGACAAGCCATGGCCGGTGATCGTGAACGAGTCATTGGCAATGCTGACATTCGCTGTGGTGTAGGCCAACGGAATGTTTGCAGCGGGAACGTTCGTACCATTGATCTGAACGATGTCGTTGTCCTGAAAGGTGTGGCTGCCGATTTCGATGGTGTCGTTACCTGCGTTGATACCGGGTGAATCGAACGTGAAACTTTGAATCGATGCTTGGACCAGATCTCCACTCACCAGTCCATGCGCGGCTATCGTCAATGTATCAGTCGTGGCATCGACGTTGTTGGCGTTGACCTGGACGGCAGCGTAACCGCCGGGAAGCGCACCACTCAGGGAAACGCGATCACCGTCGCTCATCGAGTTCGGATTGACCGTGATAATGTCCGTAAGAACATCTGCGTCGGCGTCGTCAAAAGTCGCGGTTTCGACACCGAAGGAAATAGGTTGATTGTCAGCCAATATCAAACCGGCGATCGTGATCTCGTCCGCGGTCGTGGAATCGACGTTTAAGGAATTGAAATCCGTGGCACTGAACGCGGTTGGGACGGTTCCGGTCAATTGCACCCGATCATTTTCTACGAACGGATGCCCGGCCGAAGTGATCGTATCCGTTCCCGGATCAGATTCACCAAAGGCGACGTTATGGGAGGCGTTTTGGAACTGAAGAATGTCTCCATCCTGAAAGGGATGACCGGCGATGTTGATGGTATCCGCATCCCCCGGCAGAACTGTCACCTGATTGTTGTTCATGCTGAGCGTCGCGGCCGTAGAGAAGGTGATCGGATCATTGACGCGCAATCCATGTCCCGCCGGCAACGTCAACGTATTCAAGCCAAGATCAAACCCGCCCGAACCGAATGAAATCGTGCGCGCACTCCGCATCTCCGTGATGCCGGTGATCGCCAGCTCACCAGGGTTGGCCGAGACTCCAAACTGAGTGATGTACAGGTTGTCGTTGGTGACACCTTGAACGTAATAGGTCTGCCCAGCCACCAGTTCCGGAGGGATCGCACCAGACAACGCCTCAAAGATGATCGGCGTTCCGTTCATCAACCGGTGGTTGGCCAACTGGAAGTTCTGCCCGTCAGGAATGCTGGCACCGGTAAGCAGCCAATTACCTGAGCCAACCGGACGTGTGATGACGTTTCGCGGCAGTTCGATCGAACCGGTCATCGATGCCGGGTTGGTCAGCACAATTTGGAAATCCTCATTTCCTTCCACCAGCACATCGTCGGCGATGTTGAATATTAAGCGCGTATTATCCGTTCCACTTGTGCCGTCAGCCAGTGTTCCACCGGATCCGAATGACGTTTCGCCCGCAAAGCCCCAAGTCAGATTGCCCGTAAGGCCCGATCCCGGCCCCTGCTGGGTGAAGTCCGTTCCGCTGATCGCATTCAACTGAATGATATTGAATGAAGCCTGGATGGCACCCAGCGTACCCAACTGACGCTGGAAGGTGATTGCCGCGTTGTCACCGTTGCGACTGAAGAATTCGCCAATCTCATACAGCGGATCAATGATATCGATCTGCCCGGGCCCGGGCGTCTCACCGCCGATCAGTTTCGCATAGTTGCGTCGGATCTGCGTACCGGATTTGTCGAAGGCCGGGAACTCATCATCCTCAGAAGAAGTCGTCGGGTTGGAGGCACCTGCAGTCAGCGTGACGATTGGACCAGGATTGGACGTACCTGGACCGGTGTCATCCAGGTCATGACCACCTACGGTATCGAAGAATCCACCCACGATGATGTTCCCGGAAGTTTCCACATCCGCCGTGGTGATGAAGCTGGAATTGACCGGTTGCAACTGGCGGAAACCTGCCGACTTGTTGTGGGCACGATCCATGAATGTGGTATCCACCGTTCCGTCCTCATACAGGCGAACGAAGTTGCGACGGAAAACCTGATTGTAAGAAGTGAACAAACCACCCGCCAGAACGCGACTCTCACCACCCGTGGGCATTCCAGCTGCATGGCGAACATAGAACACCGTGTTGTTCGCGCCACCCGCGCTGCCCAGACCGGGGTTAAAGGCCGCATCCAGCGCACCGGTGGTGGCGAGACGAGCGATGCGGCCTCGTGCTGTCCCATCGAAACTCGTAAACGAACCGCCAACCAGAATTCGTTGAGAACTGTCCAGATCCAATGCGAACACCGTGTTGTCAAAGCCCGAGCCCGGAGTGAAGGTAAAGTCAAGAGAACCGTCCGCATTCAATCGCGCGATCCGGTTCCGCGCGACGCCGTTGAAGGTCGTGAAGTCACCACCGATTACGATCTTCCCGTCATTCTGAATCATGATCGCACGGATCGCATCATTGGCACCGGTCCCCGGGTTGAAGGTCACATCCACGCTGCCGGATGAATCCAATCGCACGATCCGATTGCGCGCCGTTCCGTTGAAGAGTGTGAACTCACCCACCGCCAGGATATTACCCGCTGCATCCAGGGCAATGTCACGTATCGGTGCATCCGAGCCCGTGCCAGGATTGAAGGACGTGTCCAGACTTCCACCGGAATTCAAACGGGCGATTCTGTTTCTTCCCGTGCCGTCGAAGGACGTAAAACCACCACCGATGAGGATCCGGCCAGAGCTGTCGAACTCCAAGGTCGACACGAACGAGTTGGCACCTGAGTTTGGGTTGAAAGTCGTATCAACACGGCCCGCGGTGGTCGCTCGAACGATGCCGTTGCGAGGCGAACCGTTCACCGCAGTGAAGTCACCCACCATTACCGCGCGACCGGAGGTGTCCAATTTCAGTTCATTCACCGTATTGTTCGCGCCCGGGATGGTGATGGTGGAGATTTCATCATTGTAGGTGTAGTCATTCGCGCCCGACGCGAAATCGTTGTCGATGATGGTCACCGTAAGCAACTGATAGGCGTTGTTGACAAGCGTCACCGCAGTGCCCGGAGCCGTCCGTCGAAACGTCTGGATATAGACCAGGATATCCTCGTTAAACTCAGGCTCGTTGTCGTCCAAAGCCGTGATCTGAAAGAACTGCCGAGACGGATTGGCACCGTTCGCCCCGCCGGCAAAAGTAATCGTTGTGGTCCCCAGCACCGTGTAGTCCGTCCCCGGCGTCGCAAGCTCTGAGCCAATCGTCAGCGGGAAGGCCTGGTAATCGATGTTGTTCACTGGCGTGCGTGCGTTCGGAGCGAGAGTGGCCACCTGCACGGTATAAGTCGTGTTCGCCGGCACGTTCATGTTGATTTCGAAAGTCGCAACCTGGCCCTCGTGAACGTTCTTGTTCTCTGCCTGTCGAAATCCGGCCGGATCATATGCGGCATTCGGTATCCGCCTTACGCTATATGTTGGGATCTCCGGAGCGTTCTGGGCATGAACAGCTGGCTCCAGAAAAGACGTCAGTATGCAGGTGAACAGCAGGAGTAGACTCGTTCGCTTGGCTCGCATGGATTGGGTGGGGTATGTGCGCCGAAACAGAAGGTTCGTTGGGCGAAATGAACAGGTGTTGCGCATTTTGGTTTGGCTTCTGGATGATCCAGCGTGTGCCGGTCATTCATTTGATTCGATGAGACCCGTCGCGGAGGACGCAGAACGCTGTCTGGTCCTCATAAAACCATCCCGACCTAACGGCTTGGTTCGAATCAATTGTTTACACATGAATACTAGCCGCCAGCATAGGCAAATTACGCCAGAATCCACAAGATTGATCTCGGAATGCGGTCTACAGGAATCCCCTTAAGAGCTAACTTTTCAACCTTTTCAAGCTATTGAAAACCAATGACTTGGCCGATCCTCGGCGATGAAGTCAGTCTTGATAGATGGGCAGGAAGCCATGCTTCACGGACAGGCTTAAAATCGCCAACGAAGTTGCATACACCCGGCCGTGATTTTCCTCACCGCCCGATCCTTCCCAATTCCCTTCCTGCTCGTTCTGGATCGCCAGCAGCAGATTCTCCACGATCTTCCGGCTGTGATCCGCGTAGCGGCCTCCCTGCTTCTTCATTCCTTGGGCATAGTAATAGATTCCATAATAGAAATAATTAAGATTCCTTTGAATGTTCTGTTTCATCAGCCACTCCGAAGCGCCTTTCACCTCCGGCCGTTCATGCCCGCCGATCACCTGCATCGCCAGGAGGCCAGCTGCGGTCATGGCAAAGCGCGGTCCGCTGCCAGGCATGTAGCCAAAACCGCTGACGGGATTAAGCGGGTTGCCAGCCGCGTCGCGCTTGGAGTAATAGCTCCGCCACAAATATGCATAAGCGGCATCGATCGCTTTCTTGGGCACCCCCAATCCGGCGTTCTTTGCGGACCGAAGGGCCATTAATTGCCATACCGTTATCGATAAATCTGCGTCTCTTGAATCCGGATAGTAACGCCATCCGCCCATAAACTTGGGATGCTCCTTCTGCGCGGCCTGCGATCTCAGGATAAGTTGAATCCCCCGCAGGGAGCGGTCACGAATCAAGGCATCTTGGGCTTTTGACGCCCCCATTCCGAGCATCTCGGTCAGGGCCAGTGTGATAATTCCGTGCCCATACATGCGGGAAGCGTCCTGCCCACCGAAGTAGCCGAAGCGGTCCATACGTTCTGGCTGTAGCACATAATCCAAGGCACGGGACATCGCGCGACCTTGCGGTGTTCGGTCGCCGGGCTGGTGGCCGACGGCCGCGAAGGCCATGACCGACAAGGCGGTCATCGTCGTCGCCTTGTTCCGGCCCAACCGGTGGTCCTGGATGTAACCTTCCTGGTTCTGCAACCCCATCAGGAACTGGATTCCACGCTCAATCGCCACATCCACCCGGTCTGGAGTGTAAATCGGAAGAATGGTCCGAATCTCCGCGGAATAGGCACTTAAACAGAACGCGATAACGCTACAGTAATAGACAAATCGACGCATTCAGAAACACTTTATCATTATCGCACAGCTCTTTCAGCAATTGCCTGGAAATAGGCGTTGATTTCGGAACGGAACTCACTGGCGTTGTTTTCGCGGATGGAAGCGCGAAGATCCCGGGCCATTCGAGGCGGAAGTTTCGCCCAATCCAAGGGAACATCGGATCCGCCCATCGAACGGTTGTCCACTGCCACTATGCCTCCTGCGCGATGGACGCCTTCACCTGCGCCCGCTCCTCCACCAGATCCGGCGCCAACTCGATTCCCTTCACCTGCCATCGGATTCTCAGAGGGTTGGCCACCGGCAGTTGAATTCCGCATCTGCCGCATCCGGGCCAAGTGTTCGTCCATGGCCGCGCGTAGTGCGTCGACCGCCATGGTGGGCTGACCGTCATTCATCTCCGCTGCAGCTCGGGCCAACCAAGCCCCTGATTCCACACCATTTCCATCCCGGCCACCGCCGGACGCAACGCCCTGACCACCCCAGCCACTCTGCCCTTGTCCGCCCCGGCCACCTTGACCTTGACCTTGACCTTGACCTTGACCTTGACCTTGACCTTGACCTTGACCTTGACCT
>PBAL01000012.1 GCA_002715965.1 Verrucomicrobiales bacterium
GACCACCATGACTGAATTGTAATGAGGGGCGCAGAGTTCCTCCAAGAATGGATCGAAGCCGCCTTCTTCCAACACTTGGTTGAGTTGGTCGTAGAAAGGATGCCCCAAGCCTGTGCGAATTTGATCGGCAGGAACGAAGAGTTCGGTTCGCTTGGGCTTGTCGTTTTCCCAGTGCCATGGTTCTTCAGACATGCCTCATCCCCACTGGTTTCAATCCTTCAGCGTTTTTTAACGGGCTGCTAAACCCATTCTTCGACCGGCAACTGAAACGCACCTTCCTGTCGCGGGAAATGGCCCGTCCAACCGCTGCCCCCGCGCGCCAGATCATCAACCCGTTTCTTCATCTGTTTGTATTCCCGTTGCGCGGGCAGGAAGGCATCCGGATCACTTGCAGCGATGCGCAAGGCTGCGCCCATCTGATGGGCGTCAAGGCCCGCGGAATCGCCACGGCGAACAAAGCGGCGTCCGACCGTTTGTCACTACGCCAACGCCTGTCACGTGCATAGGCCTCGCTGAACACGATCCCACGAACACCCGTCGGCCACCGCAGTCGCCAGATACTTTTCGTAATCCCGCCCCTCCGTCGCCACGAGCCACCACTTCCACTCCGTCACCTTGTGACGCGCGTAACCTGGTTCCTGCATCAGCGCATCAACCAGACGCGCCTTCTTGTCCGCGGCATTCGCCGCCGGAAGTGGCCGGGCCGCCAGCCCGCCGCGCAGAACGATGAGTTCAGGCCTTCGCCGGATCGAATTGTGGCGTGCAAATATCGGGGTGGCAATTTGAGACGGTGAAAGCGGGATTATTCAATTTGCGAGTCCGGAGCAGCGGCTATTTCAGTCCGGGAAAGACGTTTTCCATCGCCTGTTTCAGCAATAGGCCATCGTTTCCGTAGACGACAAATCGCGCGCCCTGTCGGATGGTGCGTTGGGCTTGTTCCGGGGTGCCGAACCAGCTGCCGGCGGCGACGCCGTGTTTCTTGCCCGTGTCGATGATGCGTTGGAGGGTCTTGATCAGGTCGGGGTGATCGTATTCCTTGGGGATTCCCATGTTGGTGGTGAGGTCGCCGGGGCCGACGAAGAGGGCGTCGACGCCGGGGATGGAGCAGATGCCATCGAGGTTTTGCACGGCGGGGACGGATTCGATCATCGGGACGAAGACAGTGTCGGCGTTTTTGGCGGCGATGAAGTCACGGGTCTTGTCGTTGGGCCATTGGCCGGTGGCCAGGACACGGGCGAGCACCTTGCCTTTCAAGGGACGATAGACGGCGGCAGCGGCGAGGCGTTTGGCTTCCTCGTAGTCCTCGACGTAGGGCACGACAACGCCGTCGTAGGTGTCGCAGACCTTGGCAATATCGGCTTCGTCGCGACCGTGAGTGCGCGCGAGGCAGGCGATGCCCCTGGCCTCCAAGGCGTGGCGCACCGGGAGGAATTCGGCGAGGTCGTAGGCGGTGTGTTCGGGCGTCACAATTACGAAGTCCAGCGCGCCTTCGGGAATCCATTTCACGATGGCGGGATCAAGACTGTGCGCGAACATCGTGCCGTAGACCGTCTTGCCGGCCTTGAGTTTTTCTTTGAGGAGTTTGCCACTCATGTTTTTGCAATCGTTGAGGTCAGGCGAGGCTGGCCCAGTGTTGGTCGCGGTAGCTGCGGGTGAGAAGGGTGTTGGCTTCGGTGTCGTTGATGAACTGTTCAGTTTTGCTGTCGAAGAAGAGCGTGCGTTCAAGGCGGGAGGCGATGTTGCCGAGGTGACAGGCGGTGGCTCCGTGATGACCGATTTCGATGTCGGCTTGCGGGCGCTGGTCGGTGCGGATGCAAGTCAAGAAATCCTCGTGATGGATCCTGGTATTCCGGGCGTTGGCTCCGGTGGCGGGGACGTTCTCGATCAATTTGTTTTGTTCGCCGTAGAGGCGGTAGCCGTGGTTCTTGCCGAGGATGATGCAGCCCTTGGTGCCGTAGAAGGCGTTGCCGTTGGGGTAGCCTTCCATGGCGTAGGGCGTCCAGATGCGGAGTTCGAAGATCATCTGTTTGCGCCGGCCATCCTCGCCTTGCGGGGCGAACTCGAAGGTGACGTTCTGGGTGTCGGGGAATTCCTGGTCGTCGTCGAAGTAGAGCTTGCTGCCCATGGCACTGACGGATTCGGGATGCTGGCCGTCGACGCCGAGTCCCCAGAGCGCGATGTCGATGTCGTGCACACCGTCGTTGCCCATGTCGCCGGTGCCGTAGGCGTAATGCCAGTGCCAGTTGTAGTGCAGCAGGTTGCTCTTGAAGGGTTCGAAGGGAGCGGGACCCAGCCAGAGATCGTAGTCCAGATGGGCGGGTGGCTGGGCGAGTTTGCCGTGGCCGATGTCACGGCGCTTCTGGTTGTTCCAGGCCTTGGAAACGAGAATGTCGCCGATCGCGCCGGCGCGGATCAATTCGATGGCGCGGCGAACATGAATGGAGTTGCGGGCCTGGGTGCCGACCTGAACGACGCGCTTGTGTTTGCGCGCAGCCTCGATCATGAGTCGTCCTTCGCGGACGTTGTGGGAGCAGGGCTTTTCGACGTAGACGTGCTTGCCGGCGTCACAGGCGAGGATGGTTGCCGGTGCGTGCCAATGATCCGGCGTGGCAACGGTAATGGCGTCGACGTCCTTGTCTTCGAGTATCTGTCGAATGTCCTGAACGGCGCGGGGTCGTTTGCCGGTGATGGCTTCAACCTCGGCCGCGGATTGTTCGGCACGCTTCAAATCGGGGTCGCAGGAGTAGGCGATGGAGACGTCCTGGCGCTGGGCGAGCAGGCGGGCGTGCTGGCGTCCACGACCTCCGAGGCCGCTGGTTCCAATGACGATCTTTTCGTTCGCGCCCTTGGCGAAGGCTGATGGCGCGGCACCAGCGGCAACTGCGCCGGCGGCAATGGTCTTTATCGCGTCGCGTCGCGGCATTGAGGGATTGGTGTTCATGATGTGCAAAGATGGAGGCAATCGCGCCGGTTTCAATCCAGATCCAACTCCGTGCGGCCGGTATCGGTCAACCGGTGGATGGTCCAAGGCGGATTCCAGGTGAACTTGACGATGACTTCACGGACGCCGTTGAGTTTCATGAGGCGGTCGCGAATGCCTTCCTCGACTCTGCCTCCGCCACGAGTGACGAGGAATTGGTAAACCGGGCGACCGCGGTGAGGCATCGTGACGAGGACCTCGACGATGCCGCCGTCAAGGACGCGAAGGTCGTAGACATAACCCAGGTCCACGATGTTCGCATTGATGTGATAGAGCTGTTCGTCGCGGACTTCACGAAGGATTCTCCAGAGGGTTGGTTTCAGGGGAGCGGTGGCCTTCGTTTCGCCCTCGCGCGCAAGGCTTCCGCTTTGGGTGGGACGCGCGGGTCGGGGGCGATCGCCGGATTGGATTTCAATTGGATGGAGCAGGCGATGACGAAGGGACTCGAAGGCCTCCGGGCCTCCGGTCTCAGGATAGGGGGCGATGCTGTAGGCGTTCCTTTGATGGAAGGACGTACCGGATTCCAGCTTGGTATTGCTGGCCGGGTAGCGGGCCCAGATTTGGCCGTGGTGCGGGTAGTCGAGGATGGGACGGCCGCCGTGATTGAGGTTGTCAAAGCCGGAGGAGTTGTGTTCGAGCCGAAGGGAGATGAACGCTTCACGGCTGTCACGGTGAAAGAATCCGACGCCCCACATGTCGTCTTGTTCCTCACGGGGAACCTGGCCTTCGTGGAATTTGCCCTCGCGGTCGATCCACACCGGGTCGGTGAAGGAGTAGCCGGAGAAAACCCATTCATCATCGCGCATGGCCTGGATCTGCAGATCGCTGATGATGTCCATGCTTCCCTCGCGCAGGAACCAGGATTGGCCGGCGTAGAAGGTGTAGGTCTGGTCGATGTGCATGCGGGCGGGCGCGAAGACGGGATGCAAGGGACTGTGCGGAAATCCCCAACGACGCACGCGCACGGCCAGAGGTCCCTTGGTGACTTCGAAGTTAGGACATTCAGCCCAGCTCCGGATGCGCAGTTTCTGCAAGCCGCCTTCATCGACGTAGTCGCAGGACCAATCGATGGTCGGCGGTTCGCCGTGGCCGGTGCCGCCGGAAAACAGCTCGAGTCCCTCGGCGCGCTTGAGGGTCATGCGTTCGAGTTGCCCCATCTGTCGCGAAAGCTTGGCGGTGTAGTGAACGTTTTCGACGTCGAGCCCATAGCCTTCGCCCTCGGTGCGGAGATCGGTGGTGTAACGGGGGAGTTCGGCGTTTGGGTTTCCGAAAAAGATCAGGTAGGTCGCGCGGCCATGCATCGGCACGTCGGCGAGGAAGATGATCCGGCAATGCCGCTCCTTGTCCGAACGAACATCGTCATCCACTTGGCTTATCACTTCCCGCAGATTCCCATCGGACTCAACGACCCGGGCGACGCGTATTTCACGACAAAGGTCGTTCACGTGATCGGATCGAAAACCGGCAATGAACTCGATTGGTTCCCTTACGCGACCAATCCCGACCGTCTCGAATAACTCGACCACCTTGTAGAAGGACCAGTCTTCCGCCCAATTTGCCCACGCCTTGGGCAGGGTGTCGACCCGGTAGAATTCGTTGGCAGGGATGGCGGGTTTCGGCAGTTGCCGATTCTGTTGTTGTTCCAGGCTCAAGCTGTCCTTGAGCGATTCGGCCAAAGAGAGCGCGAGATCTGTGTTCCCCGATTCTCGCGCTGCCTGCAGGCGGGCGATCTTCGCCTCAACGGTGTCAGTATGATCGGAGTAGTTGATTTTGGCCATCAGGGGCGAGCGAGTCAGACGGTGATCTTGCGCTTGCGCGCGGCGACGGGCCAGCGTTCGTCGGTGGCGCGGCCGTCGCGAATGATGACGGCTTCTTCGTGCAAGGCGACGGTGGGGCAGATGTGTCCGGGCAATCCGTAGAGTTCCTGGCCGACGTGAAAGGCCTCGCGATCGGGAACTTCGTAGGCCAGATGTTCTTCGCTTTGTATCACCGGCTCGGCATCTTCCGGGAAATCGAAAAACTGGATGCGTTTGTCGATCGGTCTTTCGGCGGCGACGGCCTTGTGACCAAGGTCCGTGCAAATGCGATTGGGACCGGGACGGCTGATGACTCGCGCCAGGAGAGCTGCGGCGGGTTGGAAGCCGAGATCCTCAAAATTGGCACCGTAGTTTGCGTCCCAAAAACAGGTCGTCCCTGGACTGCAACTCCAAGGGGCTTTGCCGGCATGAAGCGCAAAGGTGGGGGAACCTCCGCCGACATTCTCCTGTGGTTGCGGGCCTTCGGCATCGAGGCGCTCCATCAAATGCCAGACCGGGTTGATCGAATTGTCGAATTGTTTTTCGCGATCCATGGGATCCGGAGCGTGGTTGTGTCCGTCGTAAACATGAAGCCCCACAAATTCGACGTTCGGCGCGGCGGCAACCGCCTCGCAAAGCTCAAAGGTGTCCTCAACGCCAATGCCGGTGCGGTGCAGCCCGCAATCAACATCCACAAACAGGCGCAGACCAAAACCCGCGTCGGAGATCTGCTTCAGGATGTTCTCATCATCGACCACAGCGGAGAAAATCGTGTCCGGATACTTGTCTTGGAGTTGACGCAGACGATCGATGTTGGGACCGACGGGTTGGTAGGCAAGGAGCAGGTCCTTCGCGCCGGCGCCCGCGACCATCTCCATCTCGGCGATGGTGGCGCATTTGAATTTTGTGATGCCGGCATCGAGTTGCAACTTGATGACTTCGACCATCTTGTGGGTCTTCACGTGCGGGCGAAGTCGCGACGGATCTCCACCGACAATCTCGACCATACGCCGAACATTGGCGGCAACGCGATCGGGGTAGACGAGCAACGAGGGCGAGGGAACGTCGGCGACGTTTTCAATTTGGAACCAGTTGGACATGGGTGTTGTTGATCGGGTTTTCAGTGCAGGTCGAGGACGCCTTCAATGGCTTTCTTCACACGTTCGGCCACTTCGCTGGAGACACGCGGATTAAACGGCCCGCCTTCACCGGGATCGATGTCGTTAAAGCCGCTCAGGATCATGGCTTCGACGACGGCGGAGTAATTGAAGACACGTCCGTTCTCAAATCGGATTTCTTCGAGCGGCGTGATGCGTCGTTCGATTTCGACGGCAGTGTCGAAATCGCCGGCACGTTGGGCGTTGTTGATGGCGTCTCCCGCCTTCGCGAGCAAAACGGAGATGCCGGAGGTGTGTCCCCTGGTTTCGAGTTGCGCGGCTTTCGTGCTGCGATCGCCGACTCCCCAAATCACGATGCCGCTATCCCCAACGCCTTTCACCATCGCTGGAACGTCGTCTTCGGTTGTGCCGACCTTGACGCCAATAAACGCGTCGGAGTCTTGGATCAATCGAATCACTTCATCCTGATCGCGTGATTGCCGCAGGTAGTAGATGAATCGCGCTCCGCAGGATTCGCGATGCTCCTCACCGAAGGACCGCAAGCCCGCATACAACCCGGCCGTGCTGTAGACACCGCCCAAGGGCATGATGAGAAACCCGTCCGGCGGCCGCGACATTTCCGACTGCGTTCGAACCAAATCTCCCGCGCTCGCGATCGGATTGGGTACGAGCGCCGAGAGGAGAATCCCGGAATTTCCCATGACCTTGCCTGTCTCCGTGATCAGACGATTCTGATCCGCATAGCTTACGTGTTGAATCAGGCTAGTTCCCGCGATGCAGACCACGCGCGGGCGATCGTCGCTCAGCGAGTTATTGGTCAGCAGATACTCGATGTTCTTGCGGTGCGCGGCGTAGTCGATTTCTCCATTGCGGAAAGGGATCACCGGAATGGTGATTACCGAGTCGAGCGTATCCATGAGCTGTGGGGTGTCGATCACTTGCGCGACGGTAATTGGCGGTCTGCCGCGCATCAATGTTTCCCTGATTACGATTCCGACGTACTTGCTTTGTCTTCGAATCGATCCGAGATTTTCCAGCGCCCATGATTCCCACTGTTGATTTCGAGGCCGATGGCAAGCAGATCGGTTGGCTGCGACTGCCGCATTCGGTGACACGCAGCGCGTACGGCGTGATCCAGATTCCGATCGCGGTCATCCAAAACGGACCGGGTCCGCAATTCCTTTTTACCGGCGGAAATCATGGCGACGAATACGAGGGGCAGGTTGCGCTGACCCGCCTGATCCAATCGCTCGAGCCTGACCGGATACGCGGACGCGTCATCATCCTGCCCGCTCTCAATCTACCTGCTGCCGTGGCAGGCACCCGCGTGAGTCCACTCGACGGAGGCAATCTCAACCGCGTCTTTCCTGGGGATCCGAACGGAACGCCAACCTGGCAGATCGCGCACTACGTCGAAGAACATCTATTACCGATGGTCGAAGTGGTCGGCGACTTTCACGCCGGTGGCGCATCGCTCGAATACCGCCCCCACATGAGTACGCACTTCGCCACGGACGCTTCACCCGAACACAAGGCGCTCAGTCTGGAGATCGTCAAGAAACTGGGCGTGCCGCACGTGATGGTCTTTGAGCGAGAACCCAAACCCGGCGTGCTCCCGGATGCGGCGATGCGCAAGGGCGTGTTTTCCTTCGGCGGCGAATTTGGCGGGACTGCTGGCGTTTCAACCTGCGGTGTGGCTTACGTCGAAGAAGTAATTCGCCGACTGCTGACGATCTTTGGCGCGACGGATGATTCCGCTTCGGACCCAGCCGAGCCGGAACCGGATCTACTGCACATCTTTGGGCCCAAAGCCTACGTCTATGCCCCTGAAGCCGGCGTCTTCGTCCCGGCTACCGAACTGAGTCAGCAAGTCGAGCTAGGTGACCTTTGCGGCGAAGTTCTGTTCCCCGACAACCCGGCCCGCCCACCGGTTCCGGTATTATTCGAAGGCGCAGGTGTCGTTGTCTGCCGAAGGCATCCAGGGCGAGTAGAGCGAGGTGACTGTGTTGCTCATCTCGCAGCCAATCGTTGAAGCGGGTATCGTCGGCTCAATATCACCGCTGTTGGAAAGCTCGGTTGTGACGAGGTGTTCGATGACGGCGCGAAGACGAGGTGTTGGCCGTGGTTGAAACCGCCTTCGGCTGACCTTCCTGATTCCTTCTGGATGATCCTCTCGCCATAATTTTGCCTTGGCCTGCCGGAAATCCAGGACGCTGCGCTCGTGTGATCCATAGGCCAACTCCGCTGCCTGTGTATTTCGGAGACGGCTGAACGCGACGCGGGCACTGATGGGCAGGGCGGGTTTGAACAGCGCCGTCATCCGGATTCTCTGAATTGTTCTGCGCGCTTACGAAGCCCGCTTCTTGCCGAGCTTTACGGGCTTGATCACAAACCCTTTGCGATACTTTCGGGTGAGGTGTTTGTTGGCCTCGGGCTTGTTCGTGATCTTCAGTTTCTTGGCGTCGAACTCCAGAGTCTGCTTCGGGAAAAAGGCGGCGACGTTGCCGAGTTGAACGGTTTCGGTTAGATGTCCGCCGTATTCGAATCCGTCGCTGGGTTGTTTGCCACTCAGGCAGCCATCCACAAAACCGAAGTAGTGGTTCAGGCTGGGCTCGGATTCGATGGGGAAGTCGGGCTTGTTGACGAAGGGCGTACCGACGTGGGGCACGAAGAGGTTCCCGCCCTCGCCGACCATGATCGATCCGCCGCCCGGCATGCGCTGTCCCGGCGCGAGTTTGGCGATGGAACCACTGGGGCGGCGTCCGCCGTCATACCAGGTGATCTTGAGGGTCTTGCCGGCGGTGTATTCTGTGCCGGGCACGACGTAACGGATGGTCTCCTGCGCCGGCCAGACTTCGTCGTTCATGCCGGAGTGTTCCGAACGGACACTGATGGGATCGCCGGTGATTTTTAACGAGGTGTAGACGGGATCCAATAGGTGACAACCGAAGTCGCCGATCGCGCCGGAGCCGAAGTCCTGCCAATCGCGCCAGGTGAAGGGGTGATAGACTCGATTGCCGCCGTAGGGTCGGGACGGAGCCACGCTCAACCAGAGATCCCAATTGAGTCCTTTGGGTTGCGGCTCGTTCTGCTTCGGACGATCGAGCAGAGTGCTGCGGCCGTGTCCGGTGGTACCGACCCAGGAATGGACTTCCTTGATCTTCCCGACCACACCGGACTGGATGAGTTTCACCGTGGTGCGATACGCGGTGTGGGAGTGAATCTGATTTCCCATGCGGGTGATCACGCCATGCTTCTTCGCACTCAGGCGCATTTGCCGGGCTTCCCACACCGTGCGGGTGAGCGGTTTCTGGCAATAGACATGTTTGCCGCGTGCCATGGCATCCAGGCTGATGATGGCATGCGTGTGATCGGGCGTGGAGACACTCACCGCGTCGATCTTGTCACCGAGCGAATCCAGCATTTCGCGGTAGTCCTGAAAGATCTTGGCATGGGGATGCTTCCGGGCGGCTTTCACCGTTCGATTCAGATCGACGTCCGCATAGGCCACTGGGTGAACACCCTTGTGGTTCGTGATCTCAATGATGTCGGACATCCCTTTCCCATCCGCGCCAATGCCCGCGAAGTTGAGTTTGCTGTTGAGATTGCGTCCGCGAACGATGACGGGAGCGGCAACGGCGGCCGACACAGCGGTGGCCAGAAAAGCACGACGTGAGGTGTTCATGGAACGGATAGTCTCCAAGAGTTTGTCTGGATCAAGCTATTTGATGCCTGGCTAAAGGACTACCGCGACCGAACTCGGCAGAATCACCCGCAGCCAAATCCGATGCTGCGGGCGATGTCGACGAGTTGCGGGAAGCGGTCGAGCAGGCGTATCGCGAGAAGCTTTACTGAATTCCATTGTCCTGCCCCATCGTCTTTCTTCATCTGGAGAGGACGAAACTTTCAGGACAAGATAGGGGAAGGATGATCCGTGCGGGCATTGCACGACGCAGGTGTCGTCGTTTGCCGCTTTTACATGGTGTTCTCCAACAGATTCATCGAGTTATTAAGGCCCCGAAATCCATTCGCGAAACTGGTGCTCGTCCACGTTGCGTCCGCTGAGCACGACGACGATGTCGCCGGTGCCGTCGAAGTTCACCTTGCCGGTCAGGAGGGCGGCGGTGGTGATGGCTCCGGAAGGTTCGGTCTGGAGACCGTGGTGGTGGTAGAGCCAGCGCATGGCCTGTCGAGTTTCGGTGTCCGGGATGGCGACGGCGGAGGAAACTTCCCGTTGCAGTATGGGCCAGTTGTGTACGCCGACGTCATAGGAGAGAAGGCCGTCGCAGATGCTGGTGGGTTGTTCGATGCGGACGCGTTCGCCGGCCTTTAGCGACTGGCCGAAGTCGGCCGCGGTGTCGGGCTCGACGCCGATGATCTCGGCTTTCGGAAAACCGTCCGCAATGGCAAGTGCGTGTCCGGCCATCAGTCCTCCGCCACTCACCTGACAAACGAACTGCGAGACATCTCGTTCGTTACCTTGCAACTCGGTGACGATCTCGAGGCCGCCGACGCCATTGCCCGCGATGACGTGGTTGTCGTCGTAGGGCGAGGCCTGGATGCCGCCTTCCTGTTCGGCGATCTCGCGGGTCAGGCGATCCCGTTCTCCGGTCTCGTGATCACGCGAGATATCGTAAGTGCGAATTTCGGCTCCGAAGGATCGCGTGCGCTCGAATTTGGTCTGCGGCGCGCTCTCGGGCATCACGATGATAACGCGTTTTCCGTATTGCTTGCCGGCGAAGGCGATCCCCGATGCGAAGTTGCCCGAAGAATGGGCTGCCACGGGCCGGTCGCTGATCCGATCGAGGTTGTTGGCCAGCCAATTCAGCGCGCCCATGAGCTTGAAGGAGCCGACCGGGGTCCAACCATAGTCTTTCAGCCAGACCCGGCGACCGGATCGGAGCTTGAGTTCTTTTTCGAGTTCGTAGGAGCGGATCAACGGCGCCGCTGAAATGTGCTGACGGATTACCTGCTCGGCTTGGCGAACGTCTTCGATGGTTGCGGTGCTATTGCTCATGCCAAAATGTCTTTTGCCACCAGTTCATGCGTGCCGGTAAGCAGCGATTCACGACCGGAGTTGCCTGCGTCAGTTCTTCACCGTGACTTTGATGCCCAACGACTTCGCGGCAGCCGCCAGTCCGGGCAGGTCTCCATACTTCACCGCGCCGGGCACGAAGTTCGGATCGCGCCAATCGGCGATGGCCACAAAACGGAAGTCGTCATGGGCGATCGATACGGAGGCGACGTTACCCTTTCCGGCGACCACGCTGGCGGCCAAGGCGATGGCTTCCATTCCCGGCTCGGCGACCAGACGAACTCGATGTCCTGCTGCTTTGGCCGAGAGGATCTGGGCGTAGATTTCGCGGGTGCGTTGCGCGAACCAAGAGTGGTTGTAGCCGTGCGTATAAGCGGGGATCCGGCGTGGATTGGGAACGATCGCGGTTTGCTCCGGGCGATCTTCAGGCGACTTCACCTTGATGGTGACCTTGCCGTTCTTCGCGGCCGGACACGGAGTGGGCTTCACGGTGTCTTCCAGTCCGATGATGGTTTGCCAGGCGGAGGCGACGATCTGGTTTCGCTTGCCGGCGCTCATTGATGCCAGTTGCTGATCGGAGGTTTCGGCCAACCACTTGTTCAGATTGCGTTGGAAGCCATCGCCACCCCGGGGACGCGGATGCTCGTCATTGTAGACCGCGTGTTCTTCCGAAGTCAGGGCGCGGAAGTCGGCCTCTTCAATCGCCCCCTTGTGTCCGAGCTTGAGGTGCTGGTTGAACCAGTCGTACATCAACTCACGTGTCACCACGTTGTAGTTGTGTTTGAAGCGAAGCAGGTCGCCGCAGATCACGTTGTCCGGCTTGCCATACATCGTGTAAAGCCGTTTCAACTCGGGGAAGCCCTTGCCGGGAACCAGCATTTCTCGCGTCCAGTCGTTGGCGGCCGTCATGCCCTGCGGCTTGGGGGCAAAGAGCGCTGTCAGTTCAACGTTGCCCGTGCCGATGCGCAACAGGCTGGCGTTTTCACAAACGCAACCGCCCTGCATCGAGCTGGAAACCATGCCGTTGGGAAAAGCCGCGATCGGGCGATCATCAATGGCGCACACCATGATCGTCTGTGTGCCTCCGCCGCTTCCGCCGGTGACCGCGATCCGCGTGGGATCCACATCCGGGAGGCTTTGCAGAAAATCGATCCCGCGAATCGAGTTCCAGGTCTGCACGCCGAAGATCGATTGCAGCCGCAGCTCCGCCTGCGCGCTGTAAAAACCCCAACCCGAGCGCCCGGTCCAGTTCGGTCCCACCTCGCGAATTCGATGCCCGACCTGCATATCCAGCTGCTGGTTGTCGGCGTAGCCGATCATGTCGTAGAGCAGAACGACACAACCCAACCGTGCAAGATTCGCGCAGCGCGCGACCTTGGGAAAACGACCTGAGTCCGCAAACTTCTCATCGCCGATCTTGATCCGGGCCTTCACCCCGGCTTCGCCATGATTCTGCAGCCGGCCGCCATGCCCGTGGGGCGAAAGTACCGCGGGGAATTTTCGTCCGGGCTTGGCCTTGGCCGGGCGGAAAAGCAATCCGGTGACATGCAATCCCGGATAACTCTCGAAGTATACCTTCTCCACGGTGAAATCAGGTCGCTCGACCTTGCCATGCACGACCGCCTTCAATGGCGTCCGCTCGGGAAGCGGATACAGGCCATTGGCGACGAGCACGCGTCGTTTAAGCATCACCTTCCGTTTCTCCCACGCATCAAGGCTGCCCGGAACGTGGAAGGGGAAGAAACCGTTCAAGTCCTTGAGGTCTTGAGCCTGAGCGGCCGGACCAAGCAGCAGACTGAAGGCTGCGATCAAAAGAAGGGAATGGATGGAATGACGAAGGGTTTTCATTTGGAGATTGATCTGGAAATTCATTCGCGAACCGTTCCCGAAAGGCCAGCCGATTTTTTGGTCGGCTGCTACAGATTTGGACCGCCTTGGACTCCTCTCAAGTTCGGAATGTGGCGGGTGAATTGCCGTGTGAAACGATGGGGTCTTCTCACATTTGCGGACCGGCGTAGTTCCGCCCGAAGATCAAACATCCCAGGATCGCAACAACACCGGTTTGAATTCCGGGATGTCTTCGTCCGCAGGAAAATATGGGCGTTGGAGGTTTTGATACCGAACGCCACGCAAAGTTGCGGGGGTGGGGCCGGGGGTGTCGAGAATCAGCGCGGCCTTGGCGATGTGTTGGTAGCCGACTCGAAAGTTCATGGGGTTTTTGACCACCACAAATTTGGCGTCCTTTGCGTGCAGTCCCAAGGATTGGAATTGCTCGTCAGCCCAATCGTAGGTCGGGTTCGACATCACGAGCATCTGGATGGCGCCGACCTTGAGCACCGCCGATGCTCCCATGTCCCCCGGCTGACCGTTCCAGAAGCCGCCGGTGTAGCGAAAGGCGCCGTTGCTGATGGCGGTGAGTTCCGCCGTGAGTTGCAATGGTTCACCCCACCGGGGATCGAGCGCGTGTCCCAGCGAAATCGAAAACGTGCTGCCGGGCGCATGTTCGTGGCATCGCTGCGCCGCCTCCGGATCGACCACAGGAACGAGGCATGGTTCACGGATGTCCATCTCCAGCAGTTGCCGCAACGTCGCCACGCTGTCGCCCGCAGCGCCGCCACCGCAACAGTCGGCGGTTTCCACCAGCAGGACGGGCCCGCCTTCGATGGCCAGCCCGCGCTTGATCGCTTCGGCTGGTGTGAACACTTCCGGTTCCATGTCGAAGCGCTTGGCCCAGTAGTGATTGGCCAGTTCGATGGCAATGCGTTCCGCCGCGGCCGGATCGTCATTCGTGATTGCCAGTCCGCCGGAACCCAGGTCGGGAAGATCCAGATAGGGATAGACGTGCAGCACGCTGGTGGAAAGCGCCGCGCCGGAATGTTCGTGGGATTTCGCCTGACGCATGATCTCGGCAAAGGGTCCGTCGCCTTCGGTGTTGCCGTGCACGGATCCGGTCAGCACCGGAACCTTGGCCATGGCCATCGTGGGACGGACCTTGCCATCGATGATGTCCAGCAACAGCCGCGCCCCGCGTTCACCCGTGGTGAAAGCGTCGCGATGCGGATACGTTTCCCAGGCAACAAGCGCGTCCGCCAATCGCACCATCGCTTCGGTGATGTGCGCATGCAGATCGAGCGTGACGACGATCGGAAGGTCCGGACCGGTGATTTCTCGAACGGCAGCCAACAAATCGCCTTCCAGATCACCCGTGCCATTCGCCGCCGCCGCGCCGTGCAGCGCCAGGAGCAGGCCATCAATCGGGAGCGCGTCCCGCAGCCGTTGCAGTAGTTCACCCTTGAGCTGTGCGTGGCAGTCCGCAGTCAAGGCACCGCTGGGACATGCCGTCGCCACGAGCAGAGGCACGATTTCGGATTGTCGCTCCCGCAGGACGCCGGACATTCCTCCGACAACCCCGGTATCCTGCTTCAGAATTTCGTCGCCCCGCCGGAGTTCGCAGCGTTCGAAGCAGCCGAGATCCGTCGGCACACCGCCGAGTTGATTGCACTCGATAAAGATGGAACCGAGGGCGATGCGTAATGATGGGGCTTCAGCCATACAGACTTTCAGTAGTCAAAATTCAAAAATTACACAGCGTGCTGTGGTCTGGAAGGGAAATGACATGAAGGTCGAGGATTGTGTTTATGCGATAATTCCGCCGGTTGACTCAAGCAATGTGAAGCGACCAATGATACACGCTGATTGGCAAGGATTGTTTGTTGCCGTGTCGCAAGCGAAATGCCCGTGCGAATGATCTCGACCGTGCGTGAGCAGCCCGAATACTCGTCGGATGAACGAAAAGTTTTCCGCGCCCAGTCGCCGCCAATTTGTGCAGACCTCCGCCGCGGTTGTCGGCGCCGGCATGTCCTCGCAGATCATCACCTCGGCCAAGGCTGCCAATCCGATCACCGGACGGATCAAAGTGGGCCTGATCGGTTGTGGCGGGCGCGGAACGGGCGCGACGGTGCAGGCGATGAAGGCGGACAGTCGCGTGGAGTTGTGGGCGCTGGCGGATGTTTTCCCAGAACAAATCGAGAAGACGCAGGGAGTGGTGAAGGCGGAAATGGATCCCCGGCGAGTCCGCCTCAACGACTCTCGCAAGTTCTTCGGTCTGGATTCCTATGCGAAAATATTGCAGACAGACATTGATCTGGTGTTGATCGCCACTCCCGGCGGCTTTCGTCCGTATCACATCAAGGCCGCCGTCGAGGCCGGCAAACACATCTTCTGCGAAAAGCCGATGGCGGTGGATCCGCACGGCATCCGTCTGGTCATCGACGCGGTTGCCGAAGCGAAAAGGAAAAACCTCGCCATCCGTGCCGGCTTCAACATGCGCTTCTATCCCGCCTACCGCGAGGCCATTAAACGCATCCACGCCGGAGCCATCGGTGACATTCGAAACGTCTATTCCACCCGCATGAGCAACCGTCTCGCGCGCTTTGATGGCGGCCGCAAACCGGGCCAGGGCGATCTCGAATACCAGCTCCGCAACTGGCACTATTTCAACTGGCTTTCCGGCGACCTCATCATGGAAATCACCGTGCACAGCGTCGACAAGATCGCTTGGATCATGGGCGACGTATCACCCGCGAGGGTCGTCGCCTCCGGTGCCCGCCACCAGCAGACCATTGGCGATATCTGGGATCAATTCGACGTCACCTACGAATACGAAAACGGACTCGTCGCCATCCTCAAGACCCGCTACCTGAGCGGTTGCCACAACGAACACAAGGATCTCATTATCGGCACCAAGGGCACCTGCGAACTCCGATCGGGCCAGGCCACGATTCAAGGCGAGAATTCCTGGCGCTACAAAGGCCCCAAGGTCAGCTCCCACCAGATCGAGCACGACGAGCTTTACGCCGACCTCCGCCAAGGCATCATCCCCAACGACGGCGATCGCATGGTCAACAGCACCCTCATGGGCATCGCCGGCCGCATGTCTGCCTACACCGGGAGGGCCATCACTTGGAAACAGGCGCTCGAGTCCAAACTCAAGACCATGCCCGACAATCTTGACTGGAACATGGATCTGCCCGAGCCAGTCATTCCGGAACCGGGCAAGACGCGTTTCATCTGATTTCGTCGAGCGTCACATTGAGGAAATAGACGCCGGTACGATTCATGTAGACCACACCGAGGTGGCCAGTATCGAGTTGCACGGCGCGGGCGGAGTAGTAGCGAGCGGCAATCGGTGTATCCGGCAGCAGGACGACTGGTTCTTTGTTCCAAGTCTTGCCGTTGTTGGGTGAGTAGTTGAAATGAAGCCCCTTGTTCTTGTGGCCGACACCCCAGGTTACCACCACGCCTCCATTCTTAAGCGGCGTCAGGAAACGTCCTTCCAGGTTGTCGCGTCGCGCGGGGCTGACAGGAAAGTCGATCGGGCTCCAGGCAAGACCGTCGTCGGTTGATCGCAACAGCTCGGGGCCCATGGCCAATAGCACGCCGCTGGCAGTCCGAATGATCTGTTGGAATTCATGTTGTTTGCCGTCCGGTTCTCGCAGCGGAAAGACCTTCACCGTCTTCGTTCTGGGATCGAAAATGCGGGGTGAACCAACGCGTAGGGCAAGGAGCCAACGGCTATCCTTCCAAGGAAGCACGTTGTGCCGCACTGCGCCGAGATGCTTCTTGTTGACCGGTCCGATGAGTCCTTGATCGCTCCAGTTGGTACCGTCGTCTTCGCTCAACGAGTAGAGCAAGGCTCGTTCGTAATATTTGTCCTTCGCGCGATCGTCGGCGATGTAATTCCAGGTCAACAGCAGTCGGTCATCAGGCAAAACATCCAAGGTTCCCGGATACACTTCATAGCGCTTCACCTCACGGACCGAAGCCGGTCGGTTTGCGGTCGTCGCGATGGCCTTGGGTCCGCTCCAATTCGCGCCGCGATCCGCGGAACGAGATACCTTCAAGATCTGACCGCTCTTGAAGGCAACCAGCAACGTTCCTTTGGCCGACAAGGCAATCGATGGGTGAACGTGCCCGGAGATGGGTCCCTTGACGATCTGAACCGGCTCGCTCGCCGAGCAATTGCCGGCGAGCGCCAGGCATAAGATGAGTTTTTGCAGGGTTCTTTTCATTTCAGACTCTTCAACGGAATGTGGGTGAGGGCGATGTCTTCCTTGTTCACGGAGTAGGCAACGCAGAGGGAATTCCGCCAGACGACGGCGGTTGGGTATTGCCAGCCGTCGCGTTTGCCTTTGCCGGTGAAGCGTTGGGTGGTCGGTTCGCTACGGATGACCCAGGCGCGGTCGAAGAGTTGGCCGTCGATGCTCAGGGCGATGGTCAGTTTGCCCCGGTTCATCTTTCCCGGGCCGGGGTTGTTGATCAGGTAGGTTTGACCGTCCGGCAAGCGGCCGGTGTTGATGCGCGCCATGGAGTCCGGAAAGTTCGTTTGCTCCGGGACGCTCCACGTTGCGCCGTTGTCGCGACTCATGCTGGCGTAGAGGTAACCGCTGGAATTGCGAAAGGGACACACGATGACGCCGTTGTCCCGCACGTAGGGACAGGGTTCGGTGTAACCAAACACCTTCAAACCCCTTGGTTGGGCGGCCGCCGGATGGATGGCGGCTTCTTTCCATCCGCCGATGCCATTTGGGTTGTCGGAAAACCAGAGTCGCATTCGTGCCTGGTGGGTTTTCCATTTATCGCCGGCGTGTTCACCGCCGAGGAACAAGCGTCCATTCGCCAGCGGTCGCGGTGCTTCGATGTAGAAACCGGATGCAATCTTGGTCGGCCGACTCCAGTTGCTACCATTGGTGGAGGTGATGGCGTAAAGGGCGTTCTTGGGGTTGTAAAGATTGTGGGTTGGGTAGTCGTAGCGGACGGTGTAATAGGCGGTGAGCTTGTCGCCGTTCACGTGGAAGCCGGCTGCGATGTGACTGTCCCGGGTTCCTTTCGGCGGTTGGCTGAGAATCTTGGACTCGGACCAAGTTTTGCCGTCATCACTGAAGGAATAAAGAACGCGTTGGTCGGGTCGATCTTCATGGGCGCGTCCGTTCGACCAGGAGCAGTAGAGGCGGTTCTTGAAGACGACCAATCCCGGGTGATGCGAAAAGCGAAAGCCGCTTTCCTCCGTGGCGTGATGGATTTCAACGTGCTCGCCCGCGATGGGCTTGAGATCCGTGGACTTGAACAAGCCGTCGACAATACGGATCGGCTCCGAACCCGCGGTAACGGAAACACCAAGTAGGGTGAGCAGGAAAACAACAGCAATTCGATGCATGGACAGAAGCCTTGAATCGCAGCCAATAGATGAACAGCCCAAAACCGTGGTAGACATGAGAGAATTGTCCCTATAATCCCACTCCCACTTGTGAATATCCCTGGCAACAATAGACTGATGATGAAGAACTGGAACCGGCGCAAATTCATCGGTGTCGCGGCCACGACAGCCGTCACGTTGAACCTGTCGGCGGCCCCCAAGACCAAAGGCAAGGCCGCCATCATCGGCCATACCGGCGCCGGGAATTTTGGCCATCGTATGGACCTCGTCTTCAACGGCTTGCCGAACGTCGAAGTCGTTGCGGTCGCCGATCCACACGACGCGGGCCGCGCCAAGGCAAAGGCGAACAGCAAGGCCACTCGTGATTACGCCGACTATCGCGAGATGCTCGCCAAGGAAAAACCGGATCTTGTCGCGGTCGCCCCGCGTTGGTCCGGCGAACATCACGCAATGACGATGGCGGCCCTGAACGTCGGCGCGCATGTTTACCTCGAAAAGCCATTCACGATGACACTTGCCGAGGCGGACGAAATCCTTCAGTTCGCCGCGAGAAAGCAACGGAAGATCGCCGTCGCCCACGTCACCCGAATGGCTCCGATCGTGATTCGATTGCAAAAGGCTTTGAAGGAAGGGTTGATTGGCGACGTTCTTGAAATCCACGCCGTCGGCAAGATGGGATCGCGCGCCGGTGGACAGGACATGATGGTCCTCGGTCTGCACGTCTTCGACATCGTGCGCCTCTTCGGTGGCGACGTTGCGTGGTGTCACGCCCGCATCCGGCAGGGTGGCAAAGCAGCCAAGCTCAGCGATGCCAAAGAATCCCCCAGCGACCGAGTCGGCCCGGTGCTTGGCGATGACATCTCCGCGCAGTTCGCGATGAACACCGGCATCAACGCGACCTTTCGGAGTCGTCGAGGATTGGAAAAAGCCGCCGGCCCCTTCGGCCTGGAGATCATCGGCTCCGAAGGTGTGATCCGTTTCAAGTCCGGAGTCACCCCCACGATCTCTCACCTCTCCGGGCCAAGTCGGATTGCCTCATCCCGCTCTGAGAACTGGATGACTTGGACCGGGGGCGTCTCTCCCGCCGACGAAGCCGAAGTTGACGGCCTGACCGGCTACGACGCCGCACATCGACGCGCCGTCTCCGACTGGTTGCAGGCCATCGAACAATATCGCGAACCCCTCGCCTCCGGTCAGCGCGCGATGAAGGCCATCGAAATGGCGCACGGCGTTTTCCAATCCGGTATCGAAGGTCGCCGGATCGACTTCCCCCTCGCGAATCGCGCACATCCGCTGGAGTAGTTATTCCATCGAAAATTCGAACGGCTTTTTGCCCGTGATGCTTTCGCTGGTGATCGTAGGGCACCATCAGGTCTCGATGTGGCGGATGATCTTGGCGTGGCCTGCGAAGTGTTTGCCGGGATCGCGGTGGTAGGAATCGGTCAGGTCACGGCAGACCAGGCGACGATCATGTTGGATGCCAATCAGAAATGGTCGCTGGGCGAGGCCACTCGCATCGACCGGGAGTTTCAGGCGATGAACCCCTATTGGGTCGAAGAGCCCCTGCATCCCGATGACGTTCTGGCTCACGCAGAGTTGGCCCGCGCATTGTCGCCGACCGCGATAGCGCTGGGCGAACACGTTTCCCATTCAGTGCTGTTCAAGAACTTCATGCAGGCCAAGGCGATGCAGTTCTGCCAGGTCGATTGCACGCGGGTGGGTGGAGTGAGTGAGTTTATTCTTGTGGCGCTGATGGCGAAAAGTTTGGCCTCAAGGTGGTTCCGCATGTGGGAGATATGGGCCAGATTCATCGGCACCTGATTCTCTTCAATCACATTTCACTGGGCCTCGAGAAAGTATTTCTGGAATATATCCCGCATCTCCGAGACCACTTTGAGTTTCCCGCTCGAGTTGAAGAAGGCGTCTACCGTGTGCCTGATGAAATTGGAGCAAGTTGTGAATTTGCTGCTGCCTGATCGGTTCTCCGGAATAACGAAGATGCTTTGATGAAAAGATGGCCTTACCAACTGGTTCTCGTGTCGGTTCTGCTGCTTGGCGGATGCAAACCTGAAGACACCGCGGACAAACGGTTGCGCTTGCGGATGGCGCATGTCTACGAGGTCACTGCTCCGACCCATGCGTACGGCACCGCGTTTCTCTCCGAACGGATCCGAAAAAAATGCGACTCCCTCGATGTCACTGTCTACCCAACGTCACAATTGGGAAGCGAATCTGAGCTTCTGGAGCAACTGGTGGCGGGAGAATTGGATCTGGCGATTACCGGGCCTTCCTTCCTGGCCATGTGGCATCCGCCGATAGGCGTGTTTGATGCGGCCTTTGCCTCCCGGGATCTCGATCAGATGCTCGAGAATCAGCGCAGCGAAGAGATGTCACGGGAGTGGGATACGCTTCGCGAAAAGTACGGGGTGCGGGTCCTGGACTGTTGGGCCTACGGTTCCCGGCACATCACTTCGAACAAGCCGATTCGGCATCCCGATGACCTGGAGGGGTTTCGCTTGCGGATGCCCGGGAGTCGCGTCTGGCAATCCTCCGGCGCTTCGCTGGGTGCCAGTCCGATGCCGATCGCCTTCAGCGAGGTCTACCTGGCGCTCCAGCAGGGAATCGCCGACGGCCAGGAGAATCCCGTCCCCGTGATCAAGGCGATGGGATTTCATGAAGTCCAGAAATGCCTCAACCTGACGGGGCACATTCAGTCGTCGCTGCAGATCCTGGTCAACGAACGCACCTGGCAACGATTGACTCCCGAGCAACAGAAGGCGTTGCAGGATTCCATTCAGGAGTTGGGACGCGAGGTTCATCAAGGAACGGTTGATGACGAAAAGAAGCTGATCGAGCAGTGGCGCAAGGACGGGACGATGGAGATCATCGACGATGTTGACGTCGACGCCTTCCGCAAGGGCTGCCGTGAATATTTCTCCAAGGGGTTCGCCTTCAGCAACCTCTACAACCGCCTCACTGCCGAAGCGTCGAAAGAGCCATGAATAACGATACCCAACCAGACGACACCGAACCTGCTGGCGAAGAAGCGCTCCCGCTGGCGAACTGTGTTCGCTTGATGGTCCGTGCCGAGCAGGCGATTGCCGCGCTGCTGCTGTTCATCATCCTGAGCACGATGGCGGCGCAGGTTTTCGCCCGCTATGTTTTCGGCGCTCCGTTTACGTGGAGCGAAGAGGTCGCGCGGCTTTCCTTGATCTGGCTGACCTTCATTTCGGCCGCCTTCGTCATGGCTCAGGGCCGTCACATCTCCGTCGACATGATTTCGTCGCGTGTCGGTGAACGCGGCAAGTTCTTCATCGAATGTCTGAGCCACGTGGTGGTCGCCGGCGCCTGCCTCCTGCTGTTGATCGGCGGGGCGAAGTTTATCTGGTATGTCGGCGCGGTGGGCTCGCCGGCTTTGGGAGTTCCCAAAAGCCTGTGGTACGGGGCCGGCGGTACGGGCCTGTTGCTGCTGGCCTTTCACTCCCTGATAAACCTCTACCAGGTGTGGGTGACCGGAAAGCCCCTCGCACGGGAAGCACAGATCGAGGAAGAAGCCTTGCACCTTGAGTTGGAGGAAGGGAAATGACTCTCGGTCTTCTGGTCATCGCCATGTTGCTGCTCCTGTTCCTGCGGGTTCCGGTTGCCATCAGCATGTTGTTGCCGTGTCTGGTCTACGTCGCCTGGTCGCCGGACATCACGCTCGGGGTCGCCCTGCAGCAGACCGTCGGCTCGGTCGATTCCTTTCCGCTTTTGGCCGTGCCGCTGTTTATCCTGACCGGTTACCTGAGCAACGCCGGCGGCTTGGCTGACCGGTTGTTTCGATTGCTCCTGACGCTGTTCAAAAGGATTCCCGGCAACCTGGGATTCGTAAACGTCTTCAGCAGCCTGACGTTTTCTTGGATGAGTGGCGCGGCGATCGCCGACGCGGCCGGCATGGGTTCCGTTCTGGTCCCGGCGATGAAGAAACGCGGCTACGACGAAAAGTTCGCACTGGGACTGACCGGAGCGTCGTCGTTGATCGGACCGATCATGCCGCCAAGTATCCCGGCCATTGTCTACGCCGTTTCCGCCGGTGTGTCCGTGGGAGCCTTGTTTTTTGCGGGAGTGCTGCCGGCCTTGGTGTTGACGTTGATCCTTTGTGTTTTCGTTTACCTGAACGCCCGGAAGAATCCCATTCATGACGAAAGCAGCGGCGAGGGCATTCCCCTCTCTCGGGCGATCACCATGGCGCTGCCGGTCCTGTTCACACCGGTGATCATTCTGGGCGGAATTCTCGGCGGCGTCTTTACTCCGACCGAAGCGGCCGCAGCGGCCGTTGTCTGGGTGCTCATCCTAAGCGCCTGTTACCGCTCCCTTTCGTTCAGGGTATTTCGCGGTGTCCTGGTCAGGACATCCACCACGACCGGTTCAATCCTGCTTATCGTCGCGGCTGCCGGATTGTTCGGCTGGGTCATCGCCCGCGAGCAAGGGCCGCAAGCGGTGACCGCTTTGATGCTGAGCGTGACCGACAATCCCTACGTGTTTCTCCTGCTGGTCAACATCTCCCTGCTGATCATCGGCATGCTTCTCGAACCCGTCGCCGCGCTCTTGATCACCGTCCCCGTACTTCTGCCTGCTGCCGTACAATTCGGAATCGACCCGTTGCATTTCGGCATCGTGATGATCCTCAATCTGGTCCTTGGCCTCCTGACGCCTCCCGTCGGACTCGTGCTCTACGTCCTCAGTTCCGTCACCGGCAGCCCGGTTCAAACGGTAACCCGCGGCACGGTACCGTTTCTCATTCCGCTGCTCATCACCCTGCTGCTCATCACCTTCATTCCGGCATTCAGCCTCTGGCTGCCGGGGTTCATGGCGAAATAGCCATGGATTCAACCCAGACTGTGGCAACGGATTTAGCGGTTCATTTCCTCATGTGCGTCTTCCTCAAATCTTTCGCTTCGTAAGGCCCTATTCTTCCTTTTTCACCGGCGCGGATGCGTCCTTTCAAGGTGTTGGCCGTGTTCGCGACGAGGGCGACCAGAAATGCGATGCGCGTGCTCATGGTAACGAGCGGTGAGTGTTGCTGAGGATTAAGATTTTCTGTCTTCGGCGACAAAAGCAACTGGTTTGTTGATCTCAACGTTTCACATAAACCCGAAGACATCGTAGCGCAGACTTCCAAACCCGCAGAGCGGGTACTGCCAACGACCATCTTAGCCGATCTGGACACGCAATGTACGAACCAAGCTCAGCGGATTGGGACATCCGCGGTTGGCTCCGTCGCTTCGCGATTTCGGTCCTCCGGACCTTGCCTTCGGCAATCCCTTTCGCCGCACTCAAGTAGGCAGGTTTGGAAATGTTTGGAAACCTGCGCTATGTCGCTGCCGCGATCACCAACGGTGATCCAACCCACATGGCTCCAATCACATCAGCGTTTCCTTTCTTGGGCATCGGGATGTTCTGAACGATTTATGTTAAACTATGGGGTTGATTCGGGCGACCGAGACATCTTTGGTTCGAATAAGGGTCGACGAATGAAGAATCCAAACGCCGATCAACGCAGTGCCATTCCGTCTGAGAGCGGGTCAGAGGTTGATCTCACGCTATCTATCTATTGGGCCTGATGAACTGTGCTGCTTGTTCTTTCAATTGTTCGTACTTTTTTGCGCGAACTGCGCGTATTTTTCCTTGGCTTTATTGCTGCATCATCACGGCGCCGTACCTCTCCCAGCCAATCAGGCCATTGACCGAATCGCTCTTCTTTCATCCCGGTTCCCTCAATGAGGGGCGACGAGGGTCTGTCCGATAATGAAAGTATCCTGTCATCACATGATGATCCGGATTTTGAAAAAGATGGAGAGCGGCAGGCATCTCCCGGGTTCAGCATCATCTCGCGGTGAGAGTCTTGCTCGCCACACTGAACGTGTAGATTTCCTCTCCCTTCATGTTGAGCCAACGCGCTGACAGGTTCTTCGGCGTTGCCTCAACTTTTAGAAACACGTTCGGCGTTGGGAGGCTCCAGACGCGCGCGGGATGTTTTACGTCGAGGCTGGGGATGACGCGTTCATGCATCGGCGAGGTGACGCACTCGTGCAGCGGATAGCCGAGTCGTTCGCTGCCGTAGTCGTGATGTCGACTGACGTGAATGTCGCCGGACACCAACATGACGCCGGGGATCTTTTGTTTTCGAATGAACGCAAACAGGGCTTCGCGTTCGACCGCGTAGGTCTCCCAGTGGTCCTTCTCCGTGTTGCCTTTCGGATACCACACCATGCCGGTGCAGAGCAGCTTGAAGGGCGCGGTTGATTCCTTGAGGGTGCGTTGGAGCCATTCCCATTGCCGCTGACCGAGGCAGGTTGGCTTGTCTGGATCAGCCCAGGAAGGGGTGGTTTGAGAAAACCAGCGGTCGTCGATCATCCAGACTTCGACCGGGCCGCGCCGGAATCGCGTGTAGATGCCTTCACCCTGTTCGCCATAATTTGCGAGAGCGCTGTACTCCACAAACGCCTGGCGAATGTTCTCCTTACCGGCGACACGACCGTCTGAGTCGTTCTTGCCAAAATCATGGTCGTCCCAGGTGCTCCAGAAGGGGATGGATTTCGCTAGGTCGCCCAGGGCCGGCAGAGTCCCCCAGAATTCCCGGCGTGCCGCGCGATTTCTGGAGAGTTCAGTTCGGTCGATGTATGGGCTGTCGCCGAGGAGGCAGAATCCCTCGATCTTCTGGGCAGCAACCTGCGCCCAGATTTCGTTGAACTTCGTCGATGAAATACACGAGCCGAGTCCGAGTATGGCCGAATCCTTCTCGTCGGGTGCGACCGGAGTTGTCGCGCGAAATTCCGCTCCGCCGAAGAGTGACTGCCCCTTGTCGTTGAAGAACTCGCCTCGGTAGCTGCGGTCAGTAGTGAGCCCATTGACTTCGAATCGGGTGCAGAGATCGTTTTCAGCCTTGGCTTGGGCGCGAAGAGTCGCCACCTCCTCGCCGCTCGTCGTGTCCGTGACCTTCAGCCTGACTCCACCTTCACGGGATGGGCGGATGAAGCAAAACAGACGGCTTTCGTCGATGTGCCCCAACACCGGACCAATCGTCGCATCATCCCCCGCGCCAAGCAGGCAACTCGGAAATGCACCAGCTGCTGCGGAGGCTGCGACAAAGCGGCGTCGGGAAATGCGGTCTGGAATCGTTGATTTGGCGAGTGATTTCATAGGAGGTAATGACAGTAGCGGCGTTCCTTCGAGAAAAGAAGCGTCGTCTAACGGCGCGCAGCGCCGACACCACCGCGCCTGATTGCGAGAAAGATGGGGAATATCTGGTAAGAAATCGGACTGACGGGGAGACTTCAGGTAGTGGAACACTTTCCTTCGCGGCAAGACGCCTCGAATCACAAGACAACCAAAGCGACCCGATGAACAAAATCCTGTTACTCATTCTCACATTGCAAACCGCAGCGTCCTATGGTCAGACGATGATCAGGCGGGACGTGGGCATTGGCGGTGGCATCTCGCTGCACGTGGTCGAACAGGGTGAGGGTGAGCCCGTGATTTTCATCCACGGAGTTTGCAACAACTTTTGCAGCTACCAGCGGCAGGTTCCGGTTTTCGCATCCGGGGGATTTCGCGCGATCAGCTACAGTCGCCGCTACAACGCCCCGAATGACAACGCTCTGCAGCCGAACCATTCTGCCATCGTGGAGGCGGAGGATCTCGGTCGCCTGTTGACGGCGCTGAGGATTGAGAAGGCGCATTTGATGGGGCATTCGTATGGAGCCTGCACGGCCCTGGTGTTTGCGCTGAAACATCCGGTGCTGATTCTGTCCGGGGGGAGAACCCATGGAGTCGCCCAATACACGGATGACGAGCTCGAACGGCTGCTGCCCAAGGCGACCACCCGTCGCCTCACCTTCGAGAACGCAACCCACATGATGTGGGTCGAAGAGCCCGCTCGGAGCCGGGAGGCGATGTTGGGGTTTATCCGGGAGACAAGCGTTGCGCTTGATCGTTAGCAGCCCATTTGCTTAAACGGGCTGCTGAGGCAAAGAAGAAATGAAAACGAGACCCAAGAAACACAAGCCTGCCAAGAAGCTCCAATCCAAGAGCCATATTCGGCTGCGCTACCTCCACGCGATCGTTCAGAATTACCAGCGCGTTCGCGCCACCTTCAATACGCTCCATGCACCACCTCATCGACGCACCAGCTGCTCGCACGTGAACTAACCTCATGCTTTCCGAACTCAATTACACCCTGCGCATCGTCCGCAAATACCCACTCCCCAACGGCGTGATCGTCTTCACCATCGCCTGCCTCGTCGCGGTGATTGGCCTGATGTTCGCCAGCTTTCGCATGAACTCGGGGCGTCAGATGCCTTTCGAAGACCCAGACAGCTTCGTCCGCTTTTGGCGCACCACCAAAAACGTCAAGCACCAGCACATTCCTTCGGACATCTACCACGCATACAAGGAACAGCTGACCTCCTATTCCAAAATCGGCGCCATGGAAAATTGGGCTCGATTCACGCTCACCGGCGCGGGCGAAGCCACCACTCTTACTGCCGTCAAGTGCACGGCCGAAGTTCTTGAGATGACCGGGATGAAACCTGTTCAAGGCCGCTTCTTTTCCAAGGTCGATGAAGATCCCGGTAATCGGGAGATCGTCGTGCTGAATGAAACCGCCTGGGAAGTTCACTTCGATTCCGATCCCGACATTCTCGGCAAATCGATTGAGCTCAACGACAAACCCTATGTTGTCGTTGGCATTGCCCCAGAAGCTCTTCACATGACGCATCTCGCCTGGGGCGCCGACATGTGGATGCCCCGAAACTGGCCGAAGAAGACGGATGAGAACCCAAAGACAATCAACATTGTCGCCCGTCTCAAACCCGGCAAGACCCTTGAGGAAGCACAGGCCGAACTCTCCGTTCTTGCACCGCGAATTGAGGAAGGCCGTCCGAAATTTGAAAACGAAACGCGCTGGGCGGGCACGGGCCCGGATGAGACCTGGTCCGCCCGCGTGATCCCGTTGGACGAACACCTGAATTCAAGGCAGATGGACAGTCGGCAGATCTTCGCGATGGTCTTCGCCTTCACCGAATACACCTACCGCCGCTGCATCAACGGGAAGAACGAACTGCGCAAGGTGGAGACCAAACACATCGCCCGCTTCTGGAACAACGGCGAGGGGCAGTCCTGGCTCGATGAAGAGTTCGCCAAGCGCGTCCAGTTCGATCATCCGCTGGGTTTCCTGCAGAAGAACAAGAAACCGTTTCCCGTTTCGGAGAAGCCCCAATCCGCTGCGCTCGATGTCTTGAACGCACTTTCGATTTATGACGCGGACTTACGGCAGCTGGCGGACGCCCTCGATCGACCCAATGCCCGGTTTCAAACGGTTTTCGACGTGTTCTCCCTCACCCCTGCCCTTCTCTCCCGCTGGGAGCGGGAGACCATAGAGGGCGCTCTCATTCAGTAGGTGGGTGCCATGCATGGCAACAGCACAACTTCCCTCTCCTAGAGGGAGAGGGAGAGGACATAGGTTTCTGTTGCCATTGCCACCAAGTTTAATCACAAACCAATTCAACCCCATCAACCAATCAACCATTTAACCCTTCAACGATCCCAGCCCTTCATGGACACTCCGCTGCGATGCGATATCGAAGGTTTGGAAAAACCGAGATCCGGATGCCGGTCATTTCCTGCGGGGGAATGCGCTATCAGCACAAATGGCAGGACATCGAACCGGGCGAAGTTCCCAGTGAGGGTCAAGCCAACCTGGAAGCGACGATCCGGCGCGCCCTCGAACTGGGTATCAACCACATCGAAACCGCGCGTCTGTATGGTTCGTCGGAGATGCAGCTTGGCTGGCTGCTGCCGAAGCTGCCGCGTAAGGAGATGATCGTGCAGACCAAGGTCGCGCCGCATGCGAATGCGGAGGACTTCCTCAAGACCTTTCGGAAGTCGCTGGAGTATCTGGGGTTGGAATACGTCGACCTCCTTTCATTGCATGGCATCAATCATCGCGAGTTTCTGGACTGGTCCCTGCGCAAAGACGGCTGTCTGGAAGCAGCCTACAAGCTGAAGGAAGACGGTTTGTGCCGGCACATCGGGTTCTCCACCCATGCGACGACAGACATCATTGTCGAAGCAATCGAGTCGGGTGGATTCGACTACGTGAACCTGCACTGGTATTTTGTGAACCACCTGAACTGGCCCGCGGTCGAAGCGGCCAATCAGAAGGACATGGGCGTGTTTATCATCAGTCCCAATGACAAAGGTGGGAAACTTTACGCTCCTCCACCAAAGCTGGTCCAATTCTGCAAACCGTTGACGCCCATGCAGTTCAACGGTCTCTATTGCCTCTCCCGGCCGGAAGTCCACACCTTGAGTTGCGGAGCGGCCAAGCCGTCAGATTTTGAAGAACACGTAATTGCCTTGGATCACTATGACCGGATCAACGACGTGATCGGTCCGATCGAGAGGCGTTTGCGGACGGAGATGCTGGATCAACTGGGCGAAAACTGGTGCGCAAATTGGGACGCCGGGCTACCACACTACGTCGACATTCCCGGCAAGGTGAACGTCTCGGAGATTCTCCGGCTCTGGACCTTCGCCAAGGCGCTCGGTCTCGTGGATTGGGGCAAGATGCGGTATAACCTGCTCGGACAGGGCGATCATTGGTTCCCGGGAGAGAACGCCGGCCAACTGGATCTGGATGGGATCGCAAAAGCCGTGGGGGACAGCCCATTCGCGGATCGGATTCCCGGCATACTTGAGGAAGCCCATCAGATGTTGTTTGAGAAACCGGTCAAGCGTCTCAGCCAAAGCGACGATTGAGGCTGAAATAACTTGAGCGGAAAAATGGCGACGAATAGGTTCTGCGCATGACGAACATCCTGGTCGCCGAAGACGAACCTAGGACCGCGCAGCTGATTGAGTTCAAACTCAAGCAGCAGGGCTATGAGGTGAACGTCGTTTCCAATGGCGAGCAGGTGATAAAGATGCTCGATGTCAATCAGCCCTCCCTCATCCTCCTCGATGGAATGATGCCGGTGATGGATGGCTTTGAAGTGCTTCGCCGGGTCAAGAGTTCGAAGGAGCATCGCCATATCCCTGTCATCATGCTCACCGCCAAGAGCCGTGAAAAAGACGTGGTGACCGGGCTCGATCTCGGAGCCGCGGATTACATCGTCAAACCCTTCAGCCCTGCGGAACTCGCCGCACGGATCAAGAAGGTGTTGAGCAGTTCCGAAGACGGCAAGTGAGGTTGCATCCAGTGGAGCGCGACTGGACCAAACCGACCTTCAATACCCGGATCTTCCTTTCTCGAATCTCCCGAAGCCATATCGGCAGTGGTACGCGCCGGCGCGATTCGCTCGAGCTGATTCTCAGTGATCACAGTTGCTGGACGGCGAGGGAGGAATACTTGCGTCATACGAGCAAGTGGGCGGAGGAGGATGAGGTATTTCTGTGCGGCACCGATCATTGCGATGAGGATGGCAATTTCACCCATGACGCCGATGAGTGGATGATCGTGAACATCACCCGTTCGATAGGGGACGTATCCAAGCTGTGGGTTTTACCTGCGAACTGAATTGAGATGCTTTACTTCGATCACAACGCAACCACCCCGATGATTCCCGAAGCCCGCGAAGTTTGGCTGGATGCGACGGATCGTTTCATTGGCAATCCCTCAAGTCTTCACCGCGTGGGTGAGCGCGCTGACAAGGCGCTTGAGTTGGCGCGGGAAGAACTTGCAGGAATGCTCGGCTGCCATCCCCTGGACATCGTCTGGACTTCGGGTGCGACTGAATCCTGCAACATGGTGCTGCGGCAATTCGCGGATGACCCGATCTGCGTGGCGTGGGTGTCCGCCATCGAACATCCCTGCGTGGAGGTAACCGGTCGAAAGCTCTATCCGAAGCGCTGCCGATTCATGCCGGTGACGGATCAGGGAGTTTTGGATCTCGATCGGTTGCGCGAGGAACTCAGCCGGCGCCGTCCCGGCTTCATGGGCTGCATGGCCGCGAACAATGAGACCGGTGTGATCCAGCCCTGGCGTGAAGTTCTGGAACTGGCCAACGAAAACAAGGTGCCGTTCTTTTGCGATGCCACCCAATGGCTTGGCCGGCGGCCGGCGGCCGGATTGTGCGAATGTGCATTTGTCGCCGGGAGCGCGCACAAGTTTGGCGGGCCACGCGGTGTGGGTTTTCTCAAATGCCCCAGCGGAACAACGACTGCGCTGATCACCGGCGGTGCGCAGGAACAAGGTCGTCGCGCAGGAACTGAAAACGTCCCCGGCATCCTCGCGATGATCAAAGCTCTGTCCGTTCGGGAGGCTCAATTGAAGGAAGGCAGGGACGCAGAACGATTTCAAGTGCGTGAGTCCTTCATCAACAAGCTGCTCGAAGGACTCCCCGGCTGTCAGTTGTTGGGCGCCGATGTTGAAAGACTCTGGAACACGGTCACCGTTCTCATGCCCAAGAGCGAGTGTCCGCATCGCTGGGTGGTGAAGCTGGACAAGGCAGGCTTTGCTGTTTCCAGTGGATCCGCCTGCGCCAGCGGCAAGGAAGATCCCTCGCACGTGCTCATGGCGATGGGTATTGACCCTGATGATTGTGGGCGCGCGCTGCGATTCAGCGGCTCGTGGGAAACCACCAGCGAGGAATGGGATCAGTTGCTCGGCGGCATTCTGGACGTGCATGCCGCGTTGCTGGCTGAATGATGAGATTCGATCGCCTGGATCTCCGGGCAACCGGCTCCGCTTCTAGTCCTCCGTCAATTCACGAATGACGCAATACTAGTCCTCTTCCAGTTTTGCAGGTTCAACGATTGCACCCGGTAAGTCCTGCCAGGTTCGCCGTTGAGACGAAAATGAAACAGGCCCAGATCGGCCGGCACGATTGACAGACTGGTTGCGGGAACGGCGGCTTTTGATCCGTTCAGCACTGCGAAGTTGTGCGCTCTCTCGTTGTCGTATCGCCCGAATGAGCCGCCGATGGCAATCCGGCCACCGGATAGCGCCTGAATGACCTCAATTCCCCCGTCCGCGCCTTCGCCGGACAACGGTGGCGAGATTGCGTTGCTGCCGGACGGTGTCTGGCTCGGGAACGAATGAACACGATAGAGGCGTCCCACGCTGCTGGAAACTCGCGTGCCTCCGGCGGTGGTGACGGTGATTTCGTCGAAACTGCCGCCAATGAGCAGCGATCCGCTTCGCTCCTCGACGATTGTCTTTACTCGGCCGTTCAGCTCCACCGGGTTGCCCCACAAAAAAGCTCCATCCGGGTCGAGGCGCGCGACGCGATTCGGGTGTGACTGTCATACGTCCTGAATGCGCCTCCGATCAGGATGTCCCCATTCTCAGTGAATTCGCTGCGTGAACGGGAGAATCCGCACCGGTGCCACCAAAGCTATAGTCAATCAGCCCGTCGTCATTGAGGCGAACGATGTTGCGGACGAAGGGGCCGCGGGTGTTGGAGATCCATCCACCCACCAGGACCTTGCCGGCATTGGATCCGGCGGTCGGGCCGTAGGCTTTGACAACAGAAGAATGCTCGCGCCGAACAGCGCGCGCGCAGCCGGTAGCTTGATCCGCCGGAAGAGCAAGTCCATGTTCCTCACGTAACCGCCCAGCGGGAGAATTCCAATCCATGAAACGCATTCTCCTTTCGTCACCGCAGCCTGATTCGTATGTTCGAGTCATGCACAAGCTCCTTGGCGCACTTCTTGTGGGATTCGTTCTGACCGCAACAGCCGGAGAACCGCCTGCGACCCGTGGCAGCATCGTCACAAATTACTACGCCATCGACAAACTCCACGCGCCGTGCTGCGCCGTGATGCTCAAGCACGCCTTGACCAACATCGCTGGTGTCCAATCTGCAACGGTCTTCGTCACCAACCAGGTTGTCCGTGTAATACACACGCCCGAGAAAAAGATCCTTGGCCAAATTCGCGGCGCCTTTCGAGCTGAGATTGTGGAGGCGAAGAGACTCGTCAAAGTGCCCCCGGGACTGCGCGCGCCGGCTGCTTCCGCCACGGCTCATCCCTGAACCAACCAGTTCAAATCGCTCTGACAGTCGATCGCGCGATGATGGTTTTCGCGCTGGCCTGGTTGACAATCATTTTGAGCCGCGCCACGAACCCGGGGTCGCTGAACCGGAGTGATTCTGACTTCCACCTCGCTGGCTTCTCCGCCCGATGAAGGACAGACCTGGCTCTCCGGATTTCTCGCCTTCAAGCATGGACTATGGAGAAGGCCTTTCGATTAAATTGTTCAACCAGTCGGACGCTTACTTCACGTACGTTGGCCATGCGGAGCCGAGAACTCCGGATAGGTCCTTGGCCGTTTCCAACTGGACTTTGGCAAGCGCCTCTCCTCGCGCCTTTCCGTCCATGGACTCATTGGATAGGATTCGATCTACAGCCTCCTTCGAAATCTGGCGGATCTGTTGCGATTGCCACCACTCTTGATCACGCACCCGGAGCAGAGTCGAGATAAGTTCCTTGCGGAACCGTCGATCAGTTATAGGCTGATTTGATCGTGAACGCTGACGAACGCAGGCAATTTCATCAGATGGATCAGGCCGTCACCCAGAGGCTCACCCGCCGTCATTTCTTCCGCGACTGTGGAGTCGGGCTGGGTTCGGTTGCGCTGGGAAATCTGCTAGGTCGGGACGCGCAGGCGGCTGTCGATCGATCTTTGAATCCTCTGGCCGTCGCGAGTCCACACCGGGGCGCAAGGGCCAAGAACGTGATCTTCATGTTCATGGCGGGTGGCCCGAGCCAGCTGGAGTTGTTCGATCACAAGCCGAAGCTGCGGGAGTGGCACGGCAAGCCCTCGCCGGATTCGTTTTTCCCGAAGGAGAAGAGTTTCGCGTTCATCAAGAAGGGCGCGAAGATTCTGGGAGGGCAGCAGGAGTTTGGGACTCATGGACAAACGGGTGTGGAGATCAGCAAGTTGCTGCCGCACCTGGCCAGCGTTTCCGATGAAGTTTGTTTCCTGAAGGGCATGGTGACAGACGTGTTCAATCACGGACCCGCCAAGCTGTTCATGAACAGCGGCTTCAATGCACCGGGGCGTCCAAGCATGGGCTCGTGGCTGACCTACGGTCTTGGTTCGGAATCTCAGGATTTGCCGGGCTTTGTGGTGTTGCAATCCGGGCCGCGGGGTCCGCGCGCTGGCAATGCGCTTTGGTCCAGCGGTTTTCTGCCGACCTCCTACCAGGGTGTGCCCTTCCGCGGAACGGGTGACCCGATCCTCAATCTTACGAGTCCGAAGGGTTTTGATTCCGCGAAGCAGAAGGACTTCTTCGACCTCGTCGGAAAGCTGAATCGCGAACGCTTGGACATCACTGGAGATCCCGAGATTGCCACGCGCATCAACGCGTACGAGATGGCGTATCGCATGCAGACGAGCGCGCCTGAATTGATGGACATCGAATCGGAGTCCAAATCCGTGCTCAAAGCTTATGGCGCAGAGCCAGGAAAAAACTCGTTCGCCAACAACTGTCTGCTTGCACGCCGACTCGTTGAGCGGGGCGTGCGATTCGTCCAGATGTATCACACGGATTGGGATGACCATGGCAATCCGAACAACTACCTGGGTGCGCCATTGGAAAAACGGTGCAAGGAAATCGATCAACCTTCAGTGGCGCTGGTCAACGATCTCAAGCAACGCGGCCTGCTCGATGACACGATTGTGATCTGGGGCGGTGAATTCGGCCGCACGCCCATGGGTGAGGAACGCAAGAATCTCACGGGGCGCGATCACCACATCAGCGCGTTCACCATGTGGGCCGCGGGTGGAGGGATCAAGCCGGGTGCTGTTTACGGCAAGACGGACGAGTTTGGCTTCGGCGTGGTCGATGAGAAAGTTCACGTTCACGACCTGCACGCGACTTTACTGGATCTCTTGGGCTTCGATCATGAAAAGCTGACGTATCGCTTCCAAGGCCGCGACTATCGGCTGACTGACGTCCACGGGCATATCGTGCAGGACATCCTTGCGTAAGGAACTGACTGCGCGCCGATCGAATGCTTGACGACATTCGAAGTTCCCATTCTACGATCCTGTTTCGGCCGGCTGTTCGCGTTTGGCCAAGGCGCATTGCGCCGAGCCGATCACGACCAAAACCGCACCAATCCACCCTAGGCCGTCCAGCCCCTCCGATCTGCCAAAGTCCGGGAACCAGCGTTCGCATAGTTCAAGGAGTCCAAGGGTCAATAATGGGATCGTTGATAGTACGGCGCTGATTCGCGACGCCTCCCAATGGCGAAGCGCCTCGGTGAAGGCGCTGTACGCGAGGACGAGGTTCAACCCACAAAGCACGAGAATGATCAGCTGGGTCGGGGACAGCCGGGTGATCGTCGCGGGATTCGCCGTTGGGAGATAAGCAACGACCGCACCGGCGCTCAGTATCCACAGCATCTGGGCGGAGGTGTAGGTCTGGTGCAGTTGCTTCTGGGCCAATGAGTAGGCCGCCCAGACCACTGCGGCGAGGAGGATCATCACGGCGCCAGCCGTGTAGTGGCCGAAGCCGCCAAAGAGTTCGTCCCACTGTTGATTGAAGAACAGGCGCATCCCGACGATCAGCACGCCGAATCCGATCCATTGCACGGTTGAGAAGGATTCCTTGAAAATGAACAGGCTGCCGATGAGCAGAAACATCGGGCCGGATTGGATGAGGATCTGCGCCGCACCCGGCGTCACGCGATCGAGCCCAAACAAGAACAGCAGGTAGTTCGCATACAGGCCGATGCCAGCAATGGCGAGCAGAGTGAGAACACGCCGGTTCCGGCCCCGAATGACCGGAAGCTGTCCGGTACGAGCCAGGATGAGGAGGAAGACCGCGGCAGACAGCGAAAAGCGGTACCAGGTGATGGTCACCGGATCCATGGCTTCCAAGAGAATCTTCAATCCGAGAGGCAGCACGGTCCACATGACGGTGGTCACCAGTGTGAGGAAAAGCCCGAGCTTCCAGCGTCCGGTGGTTCTGTGGATTCCCTCGGGCATTTCGTCGCGCGAACATAGCGGAAACGAATTGCGCCGGCCCATAACGAACTTTAGAGCGGACATCGGCGTGCTTTTGCGGAACGATTTGCGCATGTCCAAGACTCCGCAAAAGTCGAGACTGCGCGGCACGTCTCCCGTTCCACTGCCCGACGAGTACATTCCGCGACGATTGCGCGGAGAACTGGCGACGTTGTTGATTGCGGAATGGCAGATCGAGCATCGAGTCAAGGCGCTCGCCGCGCGCATTGAGAAGGACTTTGCCAAGAAGGATCTGGTCGTTGTTTCATTGCTGAACGGCACGGTGATGTTTCTCGCCGATCTCATCCGCCACCTGAATCTCCCGATGCATCTGGATTTCATGGGCGTGTCCAGTTACCGCGACGGCACTCAGTCGCGCGAACTCGTTTTCACCAAGGACCTCCGGCTGGAGTTCAAAGGACGGGACGTTTTGCTCGTGGACGACATCCTCGACACCGGCAAGACGCTGAGCGAAGCCATGAAGAAGCTGCGGCAGTTGAAGCCGCGCGAAATCCGCACCTGCGTCTTGTTGGACAAGGCTGCACGCCGCGTTGAGAAGATCGAGGCCGACTATGCCGGGTTCGAAATCGATGACCTGTTCGTGGTCGGCTACGGGCTCGACTACGCTGAGCGCTACCGCAACCTGCCCTTTGTCGGCGTGTTGAAACCGGAGTTGTACGAGAGCTGAACAAATGGAGATCAGGGTTCAGTTTTTCAGCTACTTCCGTGACCTCACCGGCTGCGAAAACGAGTTGTTCGATGTCGAGGACGGGGATTCACTCGGGCGGTTGGTGGACAAAGTACTGTCGCGATTCCCAAAACTCGACGGCATGCAAAACTCAACCTTGATCGCGGTCGATGTGGAATATCAGGACCGGGAATACACTCTTTGCGAAGGGGACGTGGTGTCGTTGTTCCCGCCGGTGCAGGGAGGATGATCATGCGACGGGAACTCACGATCTCACCCGACCCGATCGACGAAGCCAACCTTGTATCTGCGCGCACGATGTCCGAAGCAATGGGAGCTGGCATTACGTTTTCCGGCGTGGTTCGCGGCGCAGAAGGTGAAGATTCCATTTCGGCGATCAAGTACGAGGCGTTTCAGGAAATGGCCGAACACCAGTTCAACAAACTCTTCGACGAAATCGAATCGCGCTGGCCCATCGAGTCGGTTCGGCTGGTGCATCGAACCGGCGTCGTGAACGTCAACGAACCTTCGCTCTGGGTGGAAATCGTCTCGCCTCATCGAGCTGAGGCCTTTGCTGCATGCCAATGGTTGATCGATGAAATGAAAAAAGTGGTTCCGATCTGGAAACGGCCGATCGCGGCTTTGTGAACGAATGCGTGGCCAACCTAGGAGATCATCCGTTCAAGGTGATCGTGCAGGGGCTGGAACCAGGTGGAGTATCTTGAGAAGATGGGCAAACCAATTTCGATTGTCCGGCGGTTGTCGTCCTGCCATTTGCCTCCCGTGACGCGGCAATGACCCTGTCCGAGCGTGGTGTATTCCTCGGCTGAGGTTTTCGGGTCGCTACGCCAGAGTTCGACCGGTGAACTGCCCATGGAGACCAGGGCGAAGTACTCGTCGGTGGCAAAAAGAATAAGTTCATCCGCTACGTTGCTGGGAGCGGGTTCGATCTTCACGTCGCGATAGGCGAGTCGCACTTTTTCCTCGGTCTTCAATACGGCGGTCAATGTGATCGCGACATCCGCGTTGATCTGCTCTTCCGGATGACTCACCACCAGCGAACGGTTGAGACGTTCGATCAGTGCGTCATCATGGGTGGTCAGCACGGGATTGGTATCCTGGCGGAGAAAATGGGCAACCTCCTCAATCAGGTGACGTGTGTTTGCCCGATACGGAGGGACTTCGACTGCGAGGGCGCACAAATCCTGGAGGTATTGCGAAGTCGCGGGGGCCTTGGGATCGAGGTCGGGGGGCTCGAAGTAGAATGGCGGATCTTCACGCGTCGCCGAAAACCACGGATCTCGATCTGATTCATCCATTGCCGCCAGCGTCCTGGTGGCGGAGAGGAGATCCGCGATCTTGTCCGGTTCCTGTTCGCGAGTATCGACGAGGAAGCTGGCCAACGAACGGGCTGCCTGCTTGATGCTTTCCTGCTCCGATCGTTGGGCGGCCTGCCTGCTGTCCAACTGCAGCTTCACGTTCAGGCGTTGCTCCAAGCCGGCACGCCAGTATTCGATGAGCTCCTCCGTGCGGCCGTGGATGTCTTCGTGAAAGATCTGTTCGAGCCGCTGTGCAATCTGGCTGCGTTCAGCCGTGGAAAGGACGGACGAATCGTATTGATCGGGTTGTGCGCTCTGATGTGCGGCGAGACAGCGGTAGAGAAATACGCGGTCGTATTCGCTGCGCAGGGTCAATCTGCCGATCTCTTTAAGTCCACGGCGGAGGCTTTCGCGAGAGGCGGGAAAGAGTTGAACGATCTCGACCACCTCGACGGCGTAGAACCAGTTGGGATCCCGATGACGGAAATCGCCTCCATAAATTCCGGCGACTTCGTAACCGATCACGCGAATCAAATTGTGCAGGAAGGTGAGCGCCTGGCGTTCCAGCAGGTTTGTGGTCAGCGCTTCCGCGCCTTTCTGACCTAGCGTTCCCAGCACGAACCACGCGCCGAGCGTGACCGGGCTTGCGCCCATCGCGAAGCGGCCCAGGTAATAGGCGGTATCGACGTAGGGTTTGTAGGGCTCAAACTTTTTGTAGACGCCATAGGCCTGCACGCCCTTGCGGACGTAATCGTAGATGCTTTGCAGCGAATACTCCTTCACGTCGATCGGCAACTGCTCCAGCACCACCAGGAATTGCAGGCTGGCGCGGCTGGCAGCATGCAGGATCTGTGCGACGCTGGTTTCCAAAAGCGGTTCTTCGGCATTGGGTTGGTAGATCTTCGCGATGTGTCCGACGAGTTCGGTCGCTTCATCGCGGATCAGTTCGAACTGCACCTGGCCGCCTACGGAATACTCGTTGTTGAGAATGCGATCGAACACGCGTTGGGACTCGGATTCCAACAGTGCAAAAAGCGCCTTGTCCTGCGCCGCAATTTCGACGGTGGATTCGGGAATGTCTTCGTCTTCGCCCAGATCAACCGGCTGAGGAAATTCCATCCACTCATGAAAGGTCTTGAGACGTTCGGTCAGTTCCCGATCGCGCGTTTCGATATCCTCGGCCATGCGCGTGAGTTCGGCCTTAACCTCGGCGACTTCATCCTGGGGCGTCCCTCCGCGTGCGGCCTCGGCGAGCAGTGCGGAAGAAGCGCGCGCCGATTCACTGGCCGCGTCCGGGCGGGTGGCGATTGGAGGAAGCCAAGCCACGCCCATGAGAATGACGCCGGATGCGATCTGCAATCCCCAGAACGCTCCCCCAAGTGCCTCGCGATTCTTGCACAGCAGAAATTCCAGCGCGACGAAGCCGGCCGTGATTAGAAGAACGACCCAGGTGGCAGCGAGCTTCTTTCCGGACTGATTCATTGGGTTTCCTCGATGCCCTCCATTTCCAGCTCACGTGTGAGGAAGCCCAGCTTGTCTGCCAGTTCGCGGATGGTCTTGTCCGTCGGCTTGCCGGCTCCGTGGCCGGCCTTCGTTTCGATCCGGATCAACACCGGATTGTCTCCGACATGATATTCCTGCAACCGGGCCGCAAACTTGAAGCTATGGGCGGGCACGACCCGATCATCGTGATCGCCGGTGGTGATCAACGTGGAGGGATAACGCATTCCACGCCTGAGATTATGATAGGGAGAGTATGCGTGGAGTGTCTTGAAGTCGTCCGCATTTTCCGGACTGCCGTAGTCGCTGGTCCAGGCCCAGCCGATCGTGAATTTGTGGAAGCGGAGCATGTCCATCACCCCAACCGCAGGCAATGCGGCCGCGAACAGATCCGGCCGTTGATTCATGCAGGCGCCGACCAGCAAACCACCGTTGCTCCCGCCCGCAATGGCGAGACGTTTGGGTGAAGTGTATTTGTTTTGGATCAACCACTCGGCCCCGGCAATGAAGTCATCAAACACGTTCTGTTTGTTGTGCTTCGTGCCCGCCTGGTGCCATTCCTCGCCATACTCACCACCACCCCGAAGGTTGGGCCGCGCATAGACCCCGCCCATTTCCATCCAAGTCAACATGCTGAGCGAGAACGACGGAGTGAGACTGATGTTGAAGCCGCCATAGCCGTAGAGATAGACCGGATTGTTGCCATCAAGGTTCAACCCGCGCTGGTGCGTGATGAACATCGGCACGCGCGTGCCATCCTTGCTCTGGTAGAATACCTGCCTGGTTTCAAACGCCGCGGGATCGAACTTCACCTCCGGCTCCTTGTAGATCGTGCTCTCGCCGGTTCGGAGGTCGTAGCGGTAGATGGTTCCCGGCACGGTGAAGCTTGCAAATGCATAGAATGTGTCGGTGTCCGTCCGCTTTCCTCGGAAGCCGTTGACGGAACCGATGCCGGGCAGTTCCACGACCTTCGCTCCCGTTCCATGCAGCGGCAGAATTCGTACGGCGGATTTCGCGTCCTGGAGGTAAGTGCAGACCAGGCGGCCATCGATGAGATCGGCGCGGGTGAGCGTATCTTCAGATTGAGCAAGAGTTTCCTGGCGTTCATCTGGGTCATTGATATCAATCGATATCACTCGACCACGTGGAGCGTCCTTGTCAGTGAAGATGTAGAAACGAGAGCCGATGTTGTCGATGAAGCTGTAGTCGGCATCGAAGTCATCCAGGAGCTTCACCACTTCAGAATCCGGCTGCTGAAGGTCCCGGTAATAGAGGCGATTTCTCGGGTCCGTTCCCTGCCAGACGGTGATGATCAGGAAACGCCCGTCGTCGGTGACCTGCGCGCCGAATCCCCATTCCTTGTGTTCCGGCGTCTCGTACACCAGACGGTCTTCCGATTGATCCGTGCCGATGCGATGGTAGTAGAGCTTATGGAAATAGTTCTGACCGGTCAGCTCGTCGTCTTCATTCGGTTCGTCGTAACGGCTGTAGTAAAAGCCTTGGTTGTCCTTTGACCACGACGCGCCGGAGAACTTGATCCAGTTGAGATGATCGGCCAGATCCTCGCCACTGCGCACATCACGCACCTTCCATCTCTGCCAATCACTGCCCGCACTGGACAGCCCGTAAGCCATCAGGTTGCCGTCCGGGCTGATCGCATAACTACGCAGGGCAACCGTGCCGTCCTTGGACAAGGTGTTGGGGTCGAGCAACAGCCGTGCCTTGCCGTCGAGGGAGTCTGATACATGGAGCGTGCTCTGGTTCTGAAGCCCGTCATTGCGGGTGAAGAAGTAGCGGCCGCCTTCGCGAAACGGGATCCCGAACTTTTCGTAATCCCAGAGTTCGGTCAACCGCTCGCGAATCTTCTCACGCGCGGGAATCGAATCCAGGTAGGCAAAGGTCGCCTCGTTTTGGGCCGAAACCCAGGCCTCGGTTTCAGCTGCGTTGTCGTCCTCCAGCCAGCGATAAGGATCGGGCACTTCCACACCATGAAGCACGTCCACATGATCCATCTTCCGCGTATTGGGGTATTGAAAGCGATTCTGCTGCATGGCACATCCAAGAAGCGACACAACAATCAGGACGATCCCCAATAGAGTGGCGCGCGTCATTGTCATGCGCCAAGGCAACTGACTTGTGGAGGGGAGGGCAAGGATTTCCTGCTCATCCAGTTGCGACACAGTGTCAATTGGCGTTCATCAGCGATTTCTCCACAGCACTCCTGCTAAACCTCACCGGTTCCACCAAGCCCAATCGATTGGCCCGGCGAATCACTTCAACAGCGTTCATGTAAGGTTCGTGCCCGGTGCTCCGCCAACATTCGTTGCCTTTTTTGTCGAGCAACAGGGTTCCATGTGTGTTTTCGCCGATCAACCCGAACCAGCCGGCCCACTTTCTTTTCGGATCTGAGATCGATGGCGCTTGCAGACGCAGAGCAAATTCATTCGCGGTTTCATCCGAGGCGCTGATCACAACCAACTTCAATCTTTGCGCCGCCAAGCTGCGATCGAACAGCTCCACCTGTTCCAGGCAATGCGAACAGTGAAGACCGATGATGAACAGCAGCACGATCAGATCCTCGGCGGCAAAGCGATTCCCGCACTGATCGCAGTTCTCTTTGGCGGAAGCTTCAGACATCGTGAACTACCGTCGCGGCCAGAATCGTACCCAGAGTCTTTGCGGCGAATCGATCAGAATATCCTTCAGCAACTTGTTCATTCCAACCGCCTTCGGTTCCGTCAGGCGCACGCAAAGGGCAAGTGCAAGGATCATCAAAATTCCGACGCCGAGAAAGAACACGGCGTAGTTACTGAGCCCCCACTCTTGCCGCGAGAAACCGGACTCGCGCAGCACATCGAGCAGGACACCCCAGACCATCGGCGAGATTCCCATTGATACATTGGCCGTCACCGAGAACAGCGCAAAGAAATGACTGCGGCCCATCGGCGGGATTGAGCCCATCACCAGCCGCATCATCGACATCCCGACGAGCGCCCCGGCAAAGCCCATTGCGATGTGCAATGGCACCAGCACGACCGTGGATGTGGGAATGACCTGTTTCGCCAGCGCAAACCAGCAGGCAATGATCCCCACCCAGAAACTCATCGCGAGCGCCATGGCCGGCCGGCTGCCAAAGTCATCGAGCCGGCGATTCATCAAACCCACCGCGGCCAATCCGCCCAGATACGAGATCGCAGTGACGACGAGAATCGAATCTTCTGCAACACCGGCTTCTGTCTTCAACCAGGCGACGGTGAAGGGCGCGATTCCCCCGAATGCCACGGACCAGATAACGCCGAAGCTCAGTACCTTGCGAAACGGAAGATGTCCGAAGATCTCTTGCCACGGGACAGGTGTGGCCGACTCCTTGACCACTTCCGGCGGGGCGACTTCGGGAATGCGGCGCAGGAAAAACAAACTCGCCAGTCCGGCCAGGGCGCCGAATAGAAATAGGCCCGCAAATCGCGAATGAGTGGGAGATTCACCCAGCCAGAACGCCGCACCAATCACCACGAGAAAACCACTGATCTGCACGCAGGCATAGTCGATCGCCAGATAACGTCCCCGGATACTTTCGGGAATCATCGAAGTGATCCAGGGCAGCCACGCGCAACTGGAAATTCCACGCAACATCGTAAAGAAGAACATCAGCACCAGGACAAGCGCGAGCCGGGAGCCCGAATCCAACATCGTCAGCAAGGGAACACCCGCGAGAAGGAAGTAGACCACCGTGCGCGTGCTCCATCCCATGAACACAAACAGCCGGTAGCCGAACCTCGGGACATGCCTTGCCGCGGGAATCTGCAGCATTACCAGCAGAGGCATCATGCCCGCCAGGATTCCCAACACCGTCGCCGACGCGCCCAGACTTTTGGCGTAAAGAATCATCGGGCTTCCGAACACGATCGGAAACGACAAGGCATTGCACGACGCGAAGATGAACGCGTGATGCAAGCCCGGTGGGAATCCTTCATTCGATTCTTCAGCAGTCGTTTCCGCCACGGCGCAAGCCTGAGTCGAACGGGATGATCAGGCAAGAGCGCGAACTCAACATGCTGCGGATGGTCTACATGTTGTGGAGCGGTCTCCCGACCGCTTCACAACGCCTGTGCGAACAAGCTTCTCCAGCCAGTGCCCCATTTCAGTTGACGGAGGAACTCGATTTGGACTGGATTGTCCAGCGGTTATGGATCGAACGCATACAATCGGAATTCATCATTCGGCTTTCCTTCGTCAGTGGGCATTTGGGTGTTTCATTATCCTCTCCGCCTGCCTCGTGACTTCCGCGGCATCCCGCCCAAACGTTCTGCTCATCATGTGCGACGACCTGAACGACTACGTGCAGACCTTTGGCGGTCATCCGCAAATCAAGACGCCGAACATCACCCGATTGGTTCGCAGCGGCGTTTCGTTCCGGCAGGCCCATTGCAACATCCCCATCTGCAATCCATCCCGCGCCAGCATGATGTGCGGATTGTATCCACATACGACGGGCGTGTTCGGATTTGGAAACTGGGACGAAAACGAGGTGCTGAAAAACTCGCGCACGATGATGGCGCATTTTCGAACACATGGTTATCACGCGCTTGGCACGGGGAAGATCATGCACAATCGTGATCGCCGGGAGTGGAATGTATACGGACACAAGTCTGACTACGGGCCCTTCGCCAATGAAGGAAACAAGACGGACGTTGCGCATCCCGATGTCCCTGCGCCCTTCCGGGACGATTTCGGCGCCATCGACGGTTCCTTTGGCCCGCTCTTCAAACTCGACGGTCGCAAATCACACGCTACCGGCAAGCCGTTCGTCTGGAGAACCGGGAACTGGGCCCACAAGCGCGAACTGCGCTTCGAATCCGATGATGATCGCGATCCCACCGGCGATGAGCTGAACGCGCAATGGGCGGTCAGAAAACTCAAGCAGTTCGCCAAACAACCGGGCCGCAAGCCCTTCTTCATGGGCGTCGGCTTCCTGCGGCCTCACACTCCTTTGATTGTTCCGCAGGAGTATTTCGACCGGTTCCCGCTCGATTCGATCCAGCTGCCGGACATTCAAGCCGGCGACGATGAGGACACTTACAAGCACACCGTTGCTTCCGATTCGGATGATCGTGGAAGTGACCGTGGCACCAAGATATACGACAGTCTCATCGCTTCCTACGGCGGCCGGCGCGAATACGCGCTCAGGAAGTTCATCCAGGCTTACCTCGCCAGTGTCGCTTCAGTGGATGACCTCGTTGGCGACATCCTGGACGCCCTCGACAACTCTCCGCTCAAGGACAACACCGTTGTCGTGTTTACCAGCGACCACGGTTGGGGCATGGGGGAGAAGGACTACGTCTACAAGAACTCACTCTGGCAGGAGAGCACGCGCGTGCCGTTGATCATCCGCGCGCCCGGAGTTTCGAAGGATGGTGGTGTTTGTGAATTGCCGGTGAGCCTCGTCGATATCTATCCAACCCTGATCGACCTCTGTGGCCTGCCGTCCAACACTGTGAAGAACGAAAAAGGCCGCCAGCTCGACGGTCATTCTCTCAAGCCACTCCTGTCGAATCCAAGCAAAGGCAATTGGTCCGGACCCGATGCTGCCCTGACCGCGCTCTACCAATGGGCGAGCTACTACGACCCGGCAGAGCAGAGTTATTCCCTTCGTTTCAAGGACTGGCGCTACATCCGCTACCGCAACGCGACGGAGGAGCTTTATCATACCGCGGAGGATCCCCACGAATGGACCAACCTTGCGCACGATTCCAATTTTCGCGTTCGCCTCCTTTCCATGCGCAAACAACTGCTTGACCAGATCCCTTCGCGCCCGCAGCCGAAACCCACCAAGACCGACAACGAGATCTGGAAGGAAAACTTCTTCAAAAAACATCCCCAGGCCGATGCGAACCGCGACGGCAAGCTTTCCTGGCCCGAACTGCAGGCTTACAAAAAGAAACTCGATGCCGGAACGACACCCGTCGCCAAACCCAATCCCACAGATCGATTGCAGGCGACCGGAACGTTTTCTCGAAACGACGCGAACCACCTCATCTTCACCGACAAGAATTCCGGCAAGACGTACTATGTAATCAATTCGCTCGCGAAAAAGATCGAACCCCACTTGACCAAGCCGATCGAGGTTCTCGCCCGAGTGAAGCCGGCCGAAACCGGCAAGGTGTTGCTGATGGTTCACATCGTGTCGCTGAAGGAGTAGGCGGACGAGTTGCGGAACGGTCTCGGACTGAAGACTGATCGAACCACGGCCCTAATCGTTTTCTTAATTCACTGAGATTGAGGCAACGATTTGGGATCACACCACGTTGTGGAGCAGTCTCCCGACCGCTGCACCTGCTGGACTGAAGGTCTCCATAAACCCGGAGGAGACCTTCGGTCGGGCGAGTGAACGGGTCAGGAGACCCGTCCACAATGGGCTTGTTCCATGGACCTTATGGAATCCATCGCCTGCCCTTTGACCCTGGGCGGTTCATGGCGTAGTGTCCCGGCCCATGGAAAGTCTGAACGCACCCTGGCGAATCGACTACATTCTGGCCCCGAAATCCCCGGCGCCGGATGGACAGTCCATATTCACTCGGATCGGTCAGTCTTCGGAGGATGAGAAGAACCACGTCATCGTGCGGGCAAAGACCTGTTACGCGGTGCTGAATGCCTATCCCTACAATTGCGGACACGCGATGGTGATTCCCTATCGACAGGTGTCGGATTTGTCGGATCTGACCGATGGGGAATTGCTGGAGTCCATGCAATTGTTGCAGCGTCTGGAACGCGCAATGCAGGCCGCCATGAAACCGCAGGGATTCAACGTGGGATTGAATCTTGGCCAGGTGGCCGGTGCGGGCATCGTCGAACATCTGCACTGGCATATCGTTCCGCGCTGGAACGGAGACACGAATTTCATGCCCGTAATCGGCGGTACGGATGTCCTGCCGGAGGCACTGGGTGATGTGGCCAAACGGCTGCGAGAGGCATTGGAAAAGACGGACTAAAAATGACGAAGGAGACCCTTCATTTCGACAACGCGCGTTTCGCGCAGCAACTCTTCGCCAACGACCCCAAGAACCTGCATCTGCTCGAGGAACGACTCGGGATCAAGGCCGTAGCGCGCGACGGCTGGATTCGCCTGGAAGGCGACAACTCGCCGGTTCAACGCGCGGTGCAACTCATTCGATCACTGGAAGAACGCGCCCAGGCCGGTGACCGGATCGACCGGCCGACCTTCCTGAACGCGATCAGCGTAGTGGACCACGACGGCGCCGAGGCGTTGAAGAGCCTGGGATCTGAACGCGTGCAGACTTCGCAGAAGAAGAGTTCGATCGTTCCCAAGACTCTTGGCCAGAAGCGCTACCTGGAAGCAATTCGCACACACGACGTCACCATGGGCGTGGGTCCCGCCGGCACGGGCAAGACTTACCTCGCAATGGCGATGGCCGTGCGCGCGCTGAAGGAGGGCGAAGTAAAACGCATCATCCTGACCCGCCCGGCGGTTGAGGCTGGCGAAGCGCTGGGTTTCCTGCCGGGTGATCTCTACGAAAAGCTCGATCCCTATCTGCGTCCGCTGCACGACGCGTTGCAGGACATGCTGCCTTTCGAGGAAATCCAGAAGCACCGCGAACGCGGGGCGATTGAGATCGCGCCCCTGGCCTACATGCGCGGCCGCACTCTGAACAACGCCTTCATCGTTTTGGACGAAGCACAGAATTCCACGACCGAACAGATGCTCATGTTCCTGACGCGTCTGGGTTTCAACTCCAAGGCGGTCGTGACCGGTGACCCGACGCAGGTGGATCTTCCCTCGAACAAGAAATCTGGATTGCACGAAGCCTCCAAGGCACTGCGTAAGATTGATGGCATCGCCATCGTCGAATTCGAGCGCAAGGACATCGTCCGCCATCCGCTCGTGCAGAAGATCATCTCGGCCTACGAGGAACATCGCGGCAAGCTTTGAGATGGACGAACCGTCTCCCGATAAGCCGGCCCGTTCGATTGCCATTCGCGACCGGCAAATGGTCTGCCAGATCGACAAGCGTCTGCTTCGCCGAACCCTCACGCACTATCTGCGCAAGGAGCTGGAACTGAATTCCTACGAACTGTGCTTTCACCTCGTGGACGCCAAGGAAATGGCCGAGGTGAACTGGAAGTTTCTGCAACACGAGGGTTCGACCGACGTGATCACCTTCGACCATATGGACGCCGTGGATGGAAAGAACTTGTTCGGAGAAATCTTTATTTGTATGGCGGATGCCGTGTCGCAAGCGCGCCAATTCAAGACCAACTGGCAGTCTGAACTGACCCGTTACGCCGTGCACGGAATCCTGCATCTGTGCGGGCATGACGACGTGGACGCAGCCGATCGGAAGCGGATGAAACGCGAGGAAAACCGGGGCTTGCGAAAGCTCGGGGGGGAATTCAACCTCGCGCGTCTTTCATGCCAAAACGAATAGTCAAACGTCGCCGGAAATTCATTTCGCGTTGGCGCGCGAACTTTTTCGCGGGACTGGCGATCATCCTTCCGATCGCAATCTCCATCGGTGTATTCGTCTGGCTGTTCGGCACGGTCGCAAAGTTCACAAACACGTTGTTGTTCTTTATTCCGGAGGAGATGACTCGCGCGGATGGCGGATCCGGGAACGTGCATTGGTGGTGGAGTTGTGTGGCCTTTGCCTGGGCGGCAACGCTGGTCGGAATCGTGGGTCGACTGGCGCGCTACTACGTCGGCAAAAAGTTCATCCAGACGGCCGAGCGGATCATGCTGGCCATTCCGATCCTGAATACGATTTACGGCGCGGTGAAGCAGATCAACGAGGCCTTCGCTTCAGACAAGGCTCCGGCCTTCGAACAGGTGGTGATGGTTGAGTTTCCTCGCAAAGGCGCATGGAGCGTGGGCTTCCTGACCAGCAGCAATCATCCCGAAGTCAGCGACAAGACGGGTCAGAAATTGAACAGCATCTTCGTCCCGACCACACCGAATCCCACCAGTGGATTTCTCTGCATGGTCACCGAAGAAGAGTTTGTGAAACTGGACATGAGCGTCGCCGATGGCATCAAGTACATCATGAGCCTCGGCGCGGTCGCTCCGCAATATCCACCCCTCCCCGATCTTCACCAGACTGGCGCCGATCCCGATATCGTCCACGAAGAAGAGGACCATGATGATGAGTTCGACGAAGAGGAGGACGACAAAGGTGAGCTTCCGAAATAACGGATTGCAATGCGGCAACCCTCCGTTCCGTCTTGGCCCTGTTCGAGAACATGAGCGCCGGGCACAGGCCCGCATGCCAATCCAATCCAATGGTGCTCGCTCAGGCGTTTTCAAGGCCTCTCGTCCTTGAGAAACATGAGAAATCTTCCAACAGTCCCGGAAAATGACTTAGGGAGCACCATCGGTTTGGCCACCAGTGCCGGGCAAGGCTCGGCGCTCCACGATGTTTTCGAACACGCCCTGGTCCCAATCCAGCTTCGTTAAGTCATGGACGAGCGCGCGACCGGAATTATCCTGCGGGTTCGGCCACTCACCGAGAGCAGCCTGATCGTTCATTGGCTGACCGAGGATCTGGGACGGATCAACACCGTGGGGAAGGGCGCCCGCAAGCCCAAGTCCGTCCTCCACGGAAAGCTGGACCTCTACTTCCGGGGTGAATTCAGCTTCGTCCGCTCGCGCCGTTCCGAGCTGCACAACCTGCGTGAATTGAAGCTGCTGGAGACGCATGCGGAACTGCGCCGCGACCTCCAGAAGATCCGCCTGCTCGCCTACATCACCAATCTCATCGAACAAACCACCGAACTCGATACGCCAATCGCGGAAACCTGCGAACGCTTCAATTCCCTGCTCGAACATCTGCTCCAACACGAAGCCCAGCCGCGCATCGTCTTCGCCTTCGAACTGAAACACCTTTCGGATCTCGGCCTGCAACCGAACCTGGACGAATCGAGCAAGGACGCCGATGTCCGCTCGCTCATCTCCCAACTTGCCGATTGCACCTGGTCTGAGATCGCCAAGCTCAAGGCGACGCGCGCCCAGGTGAAGTCGATCCAGCAATTCCTCCACGGCTTCCTGATCTATCACATCGACCGCCTGCCAAAGGGGAGAGCGGCTGCGCTCAAGATGCTGGAATAGTCGGGGGCTTGGCGGAACTACAAATGGGCACAGATCAGTGCCATCCGAAGCAAATGCAGATAATCGTCCAGTAGACCCTCGTGACCGCGAGGAACTCACAGCCTGCTTCAATCCCTCAGCCCCATCTGCGTCTATCGGTGTCCACCTGTCCCGATGCAGTCGGGATCTGTGGTTGAAATCACTTTCCCGGCGGGGCCACCGGGCCGACGAAGTTGGTCTTGCGGAATTCGGCGGCAATCGTCTTGCCAAGTTCGACGAGCTGCGGGTTGGTTTCCTTTTGCAAGGCCTTCTCCATCGCGAGCACTCCTTTGGGCGTTGCCCACGAACGGAGTGTTTCCAAGGCCATGAGACGTATCTCCCGGTTTTCCTCGCCCAACAACGAAACCAGTTCGTAGTTCACCTCTTCTGCCAGGTCACGATTCAGGGTGACCTGAAGGTAGGCAATTGCCGAGGAGCGTGTTTTGAAATTCCCAGTTCCCAAGGCATCGACGACTTCGGGCATGCTGGCGAATTGATCGATGATTGGCGTCGAATCCAGCAGATCCGTAGACATCGTGTCGAGGATCGAGACGTTCGTGTCGGCAGTCGTGATCGGGGGCAACTTGGAGACCGGAGCCATCGCAGTGGGAGTCAATTCAAGCACGGGTGAGGCGGTCGCCGTCAGCTTCGTCGCGTGAACGCCGTCTCCCAACTTCTTGAGAAGGAGGAAAGTGCCGGGACTGACCGATCGCACACCCATATCGCCGTTGAGCACCTGTCCCGGGTAGTTGTTCTGCAGATTGTCGTCCCAGGCGAGAACCCTGCGTGCAGGTTGAGGGCCGGCGTTGGTGAGGTTCACGTTCCAGATCACGTAAAACCGATTCTCGTCCAATGCCTTCTTGAGTCCCGCGCGCTTCTCAGCCGGGGTCTTCAGGGCTTCAAGCATCGCCAACAATCCTTCGGCGTTCTCGGGCCCGATTCCATTGGTCTCGCAGTAGGCCTGATAACCCACGCCAATCAACTTGAGCTGCTTGGTTTTCTCGGCGATGTAGGCGCTGTCGGTGGATGCGCCGACCTTGCGCAGTTCGGCATCGTCCTTGGCGGCATCGGGCGCGCAGCCCGCCAAAACAACGGCCATGGCCGCCGTGCAAATCGTCGAGCGAAGGTGTCTCATTCGAGTTTTCAAGCGAGGGTCCAACCCTTTCGATACTCCCGCTTGAGAAAACGTTCAGCTTTTGGTGCGTTGGGAATGCTCATTTTCTTCGCGTCCCACCTGATTTTCGTACCCGCGCGATAGGCGACATTGCCCAGATGGTTCGCTTCAGTGAGCGGGCCAGAGTAACCGAAGTGGCAGGTCGTCGGGGCGCCGGTCTTGCAGGCGTGAAGCCATTCAGCGTGGTGTCCGAGCGATTTTGGAATCGTTTGCCCGGGGCGCTCAAAGTCCTTGAAATCTTCCTCCGGCAACAGGATGTGCTTGCGGTAATCGGAAAGCAGCATGCCTTTGTCGCCAATGAACAGAACCCCGCTTCCCCATTGCGGAATGCCTTTTTCCTCCCAGATCTTCGGCTTGTTTACCCCTTGATGCCAGGTAAGCGCGAGGCCGGGCCGTTTGCCGCGCGGACCGTAGGTGTATTTGGCGGACATGGAGGCGGGTGCGATTTCCGGATGTGGAGGGGGCCCCCAGGCTTCCACCGTCTTCGGTGCGTCCAGATCGAGTGCCCAGAATGGAAGGTCGTTCCAGTGGCTGCCGAGGTCAGACATGGTGCCATTGCCAAAATCCCACCAGCGATACCACTTTGGTCCAGGGAAGTAGATGTCGTGATAAGGACGATACGGGGCCGGACCGATCCAGAGATCCCAGTCCAGGTAATCGGGCGGATCCATGGCTTCCTTCGGACGCTCGAATGACCAGACGCGATCCTCGTGTTTCTTGGCGTCTTCCTCGCTTTGCCAACCCCACGCGCGTCCGACCCACACGTGCACTTCGCTGACGTTCCCGATGGCTTTGGCACGGATCAACTCAACCACGCGCCGGTAGTTTTCGCTGGCGTGAATCTGCGTTCCCATCTGCGTGGCGACGCCGGCCCGGGCCGCGGCTTCGGTGACGACGCGCGCTTCATAGACATCGCGGGTAAGCGGTTTCTCACAATAGACATGTTTCTTCATCTGCAAGGCCGGCAGCGTCGCGAAGGCATGCGTATGCTCGGTCGTGCTGACGATGACGGCGTCGATGTCCTTGGACTTGTCGTAGAGCTTTCGGAAATCGGCGTACTTTTTTGCCTTCGGAAACTTGTTCGCTGCGTATTCGAGATTGCGGGCATTGACGTCACAGAGAGCGACGATGTTCTCCGTATTCTGAACGCCACGAAGATTGGATCCGCCACGACCGCCCGATCCAATGACCGCGATGTTCAGCTTGGAACCGGGGGATTTGGAATGAACGATCGCTGGAAAACCGGCGATTGCAGCACCCGCAAAAGCGGACTTGGTGAGAAAGTCACGACGCGACTCCATGTGAAGAGAGGAAACAGATTTCATGGCCGGATTCTTAAACGCCTCGCCACGAATTCAATCACGGAATTGCCGCCGACCCCCAATTGGGCGCATCAGTGCCTTGCCGGGCAGGCTCATGGGAGCGCGACATTTACGTCGCTTCAACGTGGCTTGGAGAATCCGGGCTCGCAATTTCGGACGCCATCCGACCCGGTGTGAGTTGAAGCGGTCTGAAGGCCGCGCTCCGACCGCAATCATCCGGAATGCGCCGTTCCCAACTCATCTCCAATCTTCCATCTGCCAACCTCATCTTTGTGAATGACGAACGCCCGAACTTTGTCCGAGTATCTGCGCATGAAGTGCTTCGCCTTTGCTCTCGCCGGGTTGTTGTGGAGTGGTGTGTCACACGCCGGGGATTGGCCGATTTATCGCGGTCCGCACCATGACGGCAACACACGGGAACGCGGCTGGTCAACGGATTGGCCGAAGTCCGGACCCAGGCAACTTTGGAAGGCGAATGTCGGCATCGGTTTTTCTTCGGTGTCTGTTTCCGATGGCCGCGTCTGCACCATGGGCAATTCCGAGGACAAGGATCTGGTCGTCTGCTTCGATGCGGTGACCGGCAAGGAACTCTGGGCGCACGAATACGAAGCGGCCTTGGACACGAAGTACTACGAAGGCGGCCCAGGATCGACGCCCACATTCGACGGTGATCGCGTTTATTCACTGGGCAAGCACGGCGATCTGTTTTGCTTCAATGCAAAATCAGGGAAGGTCTTGTGGAACGTTCAGCTTGAGAAGCAAGCCGGGATGCGAATGAGCACCTGGGGTTACAGCGGCGCGCCATATCCGTATGGAGACAAGCTTCTGCTGAACGTCGGATCCGCCGGCATGGCGCTGGACAAGAAGACCGGCAAGCTGATTTGGAAATCAGGTGACGCCGAGGCTGGCTACTCCACACCGTATCCGTACAAGTCGGACGGCAAGCAGATGTTCGCATTCAGCTCCGAGCATGGCTACGTGGGAGTCGATCCCGACACCGGCAAGGAAGCGTGGAAGATCGCCTGGAACACGCGCTATGGAGTGAACGCTTCGGATCCAATCATCGTTGGCGAACAGATCTTCATTTCGTCCGGTTATTCCAAAGGATCCGGACTCTTCAAACTGGGCACGAAGAAACCGGACGAAATTTGGCGCGCGCGTCGTTATCGCAACCAATTCAATTGCTCCGTCCTGATTGACGGGCATCTCTACGGTTTTGACGGCGACAGCAATTCACGCGCAAAGCTGAAATGCGTGAACTGGGAGACAGGCGAAGACGTCTGGGAAGACGGTATCGGTTTCGGTTCATTGTTTGCCGCCGGCAAGACGCTGTTCGTCCTGAGTCCCAAAGGTGAATTGATGGTCGGGCAGGCATCGACCAAGGGCTTCAAGCCGTCAGCGCGGGCGAAAGTGATCGGCGGCAAATGCTGGACCGTTCCGGTTTTGGCGAACGGTCTGTTGTATTGCCGAAATGCCGATGGGGATTTGGTTTGTCTTGATCTGAGGGCAAAGAAATAATCCGCGCCAACCACTCACGAATCATCATGAAGACCACCCGTCGATCATTCCTCAAGACCTCCGCTCTCGCCTCAACCGCCTTTGGCGCCACACCCTTGATTGCCGCGCCCGGAAAGAAGTTTCGCACGGCGGTGATCGGCTCCGGTTGGTGGGGCATGAACATTCTGCGCGACGCCATCTCTGTGGGACGCACCAAGGTCGTAGGACTTGCCGATTGCTACGAACGCCCCTTGAACGCCTCGGCGGATGAAGTCGAAGGACTGACCGGCGACAAGCCGCGCAAGTACAAGGATTACACCGAAATGCTGCGCAAGGAGCGTCCGGAAATCGTGATTATCGCCACGCCGGATCATTGGCATGCCTTGCCGGCGATCGATTCGCTGGAGGCTGGTGCCCATGTGTTCCTGGAAAAACCGACCGCGCATACGATCGTGGAAAGCCGTGCGATTGTGAAAGCAGCCCAGGCTGCCGATCGTGTGGTGCAGGTTGGTTTGCATCGTCGGATAGGGCCACATCATGTGTCGGGCATGGAGTTCCTCAAGTCTGGCAAAGTGGGTGACATCGGCATGGTTCGGATGTTCGTCACTGGAGGTGGCAGCATCGAAAAGCCCACGCCCAATGCAACTCCACCCGATGGCATGGATTGGGATCTCTGGTGCGGTCCCGCGCCGAAACGACCCTACAATCGCCGGCTTGCTCCGGGAGGTTGGCGAAACTTCCTCGACTACGCCAACGGCACCTTGGGCGATTGGGGCGTGCATTGGCTGGACCAGGTCCTCTGGTGGTCGGATGAGAAGTATCCGAAATCTGTTTTTTCAACCGGCGGCCGTCCCGTGCGCGGAGACGTCGTGGCCAGCGAAAAGGAATGCACCTCCGATGCACCCGATACACAGATTGCGACTTACGAATTCGAATCCTTCACCGCGACCTGGGAACACCGAAAATACGCCGGCCCTGGCGCGGAACCACATCGCTACGGATGTTACTTCTATGGTTCGAAAGGTGTGTTCCACATGGGCTGGCGCGATGGTTGGACCTTTTATCCCAGCAGTCGGCGCGGCCAGAAGGTTCACGTGGATCCGGATTTCGACAACGAAAAGGACGGACACAACATCCCTCCCCTTTGGCGCGACTTCATCGATGCAATCGACAACAAACGCGCGCCCGTTGCGGAAATCGAAGCCTCCCATCGTTCCAGCGTTCTTCCGATGCTCGGCATGATGTCCTACAAGCTCGGACGCAGCATCCAGTGGGACGGCGCGAAGGAACAAGTCGTTGGTGATGCGGAAGCCAGCAAGATGTTGCGCCGGGATTACCGGAAGCCTTGGACCTATCCAGTCTGATTTACGAATTACGGTTTTCGATTACGAGCCTACGGTTGTGCCGAAACCGTTCACCCATTTAACTCTTTAACCAATCCTCCAACCCCATGCTACCAGGACTCAAACAATTCGATCTCACCGGCCGCAACGCGGTCATTACCGGCGGCTCCAAGGGACTCGGCGAAGCGATGGCCGCCGGCCTGGCTTCGGTCGGCGCGAACGTCATGCTGGTCAGCCGCACCGAAGGCGAGGCAAACGCAGCCGCTGCACAGATCGCCGAACAATTTGGCAAGAAGGCCATTGGCTTTCGTGCGGATGTAACCAGTGAAGCCGAGACGTTGGCCATGGCCGAACACGCCATCAACGAATTGGGTGGAATCGACATCCTCATCACCAGCGCGGGCATCAACATTCGCGGTCCGATTGACGGGGTGAGCTTCGATGAGTTCAAGCAGGTGCAGGACATCAACGTGAACGGAACCTGGCTCGCGTGCCGCGCCGTGTTGCCACACATGAAGAAAAAGAAGAGCGGGCGCATAATTACCCTGTCCAGCACCTTGGGACTCGTTGGTCTGGCGAATCGCACGCCCTATACCGCGAGCAAAGGCGCCATCACGAACATGACGCGCGCCCTGGCCTTGGAAGTCGCGGACGAGGGAATAACCGTGAACGCCATTTGTCCCGGTCCGTTCCTGACCGAAATGAACGTGCCGATTGCGGACACAGAAGACGGCAAGAAGTTCATCGTTGGAGCGACCGCCCTCAAGCGTTGGGGCGAACTGCGCGAGATCCAGGGCGCCGCGATGTATCTTGCGAGCGATGCCGCGAGTTACACCACGGGAACGATGATGGTGGTCGACGGCGGCTGGACCTGTCAGTAGGGCGGCTTACGAAAGCACCTTCGCCACCGTGCGTCATCGCACCCGGCGGACCAATTGGCAACGGCAGTCGCCAAGCGACCTTGGCGATGGTCTTTCAACTCCTACGCCAGGCTGAAGGAAAGTGTCGCAAACTCAACGGCTCCCACCAACTGGACAAGATCATCGCCGGAATGATATTCATCGACGGCGACGAGCAGAAACAACAAGCAGCATAATCATATCAATGCACTCCCTGTTGGCTGCCCATCACAACCGCTCGTCCACAACTTTCGGACATGTCTCCCGCGGGGTCGGGATGGCGTCTTTCCGTCACTGTTCAGTTGTTCATTTCATGGTTCTCATTTCGTTTCTTTCTGTTCAGCGCCTTCCCGGCCCCGCGGGCTTTGGCTGGCGCCACGTGATCAAGAGTGGTGGCAATAGCAAGAGATGCTTCAACAGAAACCGTATGTCTTCCCCCTCACCCTCAATCCTTCTCTCGGAGAAAGTCCACCCCGGGCATGCCTCTTGGCCAGCATGCGTCCAGACCGTTGGACCCGTTGAGCGTCCCTCAATGATTCGTCAATGAGTCTACTCGTCGCGGAAGAACATCTCGTTCGGGATGTCGGTGGTCTTCTTGTGGAGGCCGCCTTCGATCTTCAATTCGAGTTCGGCATCGCCGGTGTAGTCGAAGTATTCCAACCGGAAAGGATTGAGTCCCTTTTGCATGCGAACGATGCGGCTGAGATGCTGCATGGGGTGATTGTCGTCGTTGTCGATCAGCAGTTTGCCGCCGAGAAAGAGCTTGCTGCCGTCGTCCGATCCAAGGGTGAGGCGGTAGACGCCGTTCTTGGGAATGTCGAGATAGCCTGTGAACACGAGGGCAAAATACTCGTCGCGTCCCTCGACCAGTGATTCGGTCGCGAGTTCGTCGGTGGTGCCGGTTTGGGCGGGCTTCAATCCGTCAAAGTCGGGCAGGACCTTGAACTTTCCGTGATATACTTCGTAATTGAGACCGGCGACCTTGCCAGTGCGGCCGGCAACCTTAGGAAGCGGATAAGGCACGAGCTTGAACTTGGCGCTGCGCTTCTTCTTTCCGGCGAGTTGGAGCTTGGCTTCGTTTCCTGATTTTCCTCCGACCAGACCCAGGATCCAATCAACACCAGTATGAACAGGGTTGCCGTTGAGGGAGGTGATGATGTCACCGGCTTTGATTTTCGCCTTCGCGGCCGGTGAGTTTTTCGCGACGGACTTCACCACCGCACGATCAGCGAGCGTGTCAATCTCGATGCCGGTCCAGAAATCGGACATGACCTCGACCGGCAGGAGGTTGTTGAAGAGTGATCGCACGCGGTCGATCGGGATGGCGTAGTTGCTGTTTTCCTCGGACACGACGCCGGAACTGACGATGCCAATCTGTTCGCCGAGGGCATTCACGAGCGGGCCGCCCGAATTGCCGGGATTGCTCGCGGCATCGAACTGGACGAACTCGTCGCGACCGCTTTGGAAGTAGCTCATCATGAGTGCGTTCACGCCGTCCATGATAGAGGGTGCGCTGACGATGCCTTGAGTGAAGATGATGCCACGTCCGCCCGGATTGCCCGCAGCAATCGTGGGTTCACCGGTCATCAGGTCGTGACTGCGTCCCAAGCGAATGAACGGGAGCGGGGACTTGGTGCGGAGTTGAAGAAGGGTGATGTCCTTGCCGGGGAGCCGTCCGATGACGCGATAGGGACGGCGTTCGCCGTTGACCAAGGCCAGGCCGGATTTGCCTTTTGAGACGTGATCGTTCGAGAGCATGAACCCGGCTGGATGGATGATCGACGCTGTTCCGCTACCCAAGGGCCTGTCGTTCTCGACTGGATAGACGGGGACGACGGTCGGTTTGATCTTGCGAATGAGCTGAACCGTTGCGGTTTCACGGGGCGATGCAGCGAACGATTGCCAGGAGAACGCGGCAATGAGGACGAAGGACAGGAGCAACCGGTTCATGGTGCTAGTTGAGGTGGGCGAAGGTCTTGTTCAGGTCGAGCTTGTCGTCCAGTTCCTTCTGATGTTTCAACAGCTTCGCGTAGAGGGTTTTCATGATGCGCTTGGACTTTTTCTGCTTGGCAATGTCCTCGGTTTCCAACGGATCCTTCGCCAGGTGATAGAGGCGGGCGACTTTCGCGCGTGGATAGAGGATCAACTTGTAGCCGTCATCGATGATAGCGCGTTGCGCATCCAGGTAGGCGCCGTATACCGAGCCGAGGTGTGAATTCTTTTTCTTGCCGGAGAGTAAGGGCATGAGGCTCTCGAATTCGACGTAGTCACGTTTGTCAATCCCCGCAAGCTCAAGACTGGTGGGCATGACGTCCTGCAGATGGACGGGGGCGTTCAGGCGCTTGTTCTTGGCGATACCGGGACCGACAGCAATGAACGGAACGCGGAGGCTGTGGTCGTACATGTTCTGCTTTCCGAACAGGCCGTGGTGGCCGACGCCGAGACCGTGATCCGCGGTGAAGAAGATGTAGGTGTTCTTGTCCTGCCCGGTTTCCTTGAGCGCCTTGAGGATGCGGCCGATCTGTTCGTCCATGTGTGTGGTCAAGGCGTAGTACTCCTGGCGATGCACCTTCACGGAATGCTCCGTGCGCGGGAAGGGGCCGAGCTTCTCATCGCGGAGTCCGCTGCCGGATTTCATCTCTTCCTTGTAGGGATACTCGGGCAAAAAGCTCTTTGGCATCTTGATGCGATCGAGCGGGTATTCTTCGATGTATTCCTTGGCGACCTGGCGTGGATCGTGAACGGCATTGAAGGCGAGATACATGAAGAAGGGTTTGTCGTTCTTCTTGGAGATGTTCATGAAATCCACGGCGTCATCAGCGACCACCTCACTCCAATGCTTGCCGCCTTCCCAGAAGCCGCCGAGCGACTTGTCATAGGGACTCCATACATCGGGCTCGTCGGGAAGCGGGCGATTGTAGGAGGACTTCACCGTCTTGGGCATGCCGCCGCGAACATTGGCCGCGACGTCAAAGACTTCCTCGGCGTTTGCCCGCACGTGCCATTTGCCGGTGAAGAAAGTCTGGTATCCGGCGTCACGCATTTCCATGGACCAGAAACGGTGTTGCTGCACCTCCGGTTTCAGGTTCTTGTAGAGGTCCTGCACCCGCCACATCGATCGGCCGGTGTTCAACATCGTGCGACTGACGATGCAAACCGCCCCGCTCCAGGAACCCATGTTGTAGGCGTGGGTGAAGGTGGTTCCCTGCCGGGTCAACTTGTCGAGGTTGGGCGTGTCGATGTCGGTATGACCAAGCTCCCGGATGAGCTCGTAACACATGTCATCGGCAAAGATGAAAAGGATGTTGGGTTTGGAATTCGCGGCTTCGGTTCGCTGCGAATAACCAATGATGGCGAAGGTAAGGAGAGTCAGGAGTGCTTTCTTCATGCGTGATTAGTGGACGGCGAAATGTGATGCCTGATTTGAATTGATTGCAAGCAGGCATTCGGCTCCGACGGAAGTCTATGTAGTGAAGTGGTCTCCCGACCGCTTCACTCCAGCGACTGAAGGCCTCCCACAAGCTTATGGAGACCACAAGCATCCCACAGGAAATGAAAGTTGGGCTGGCGAGTTTGCTGAAAACCTGCCACTCAGCAGGCTGTGAAAAAAACAAAAGCTCAGCCAACCCGTTCCAGGTTCACCATCCTGCGTCAGTTGGGCGATCTCATTCCTGCTCATCTGGTCCCCAAACTGGCCCGCGATTGCGGCGTGCAGGAGAAATCCCGTTCCTATCAGCCCATTTTTAAACGGGCTGATAGCAAAGCCCCGCCGAAAAAGTCTCAAACCGCCCCGCCAGATCGTCCTCGCAAAACCGAGGAATCGGCACCTATTGACCTCTCCAACGACCGTTGTGGGATGCTACTGTATGGAGACCTTCCGTCGCAGAAGTGAACGGGTCGGGAGTCCCGTCCACAACTTTGTGGTCTCTTCGAGAACAGGAGCGCCGGGCACTGGCCGGCATGCCCCTACCATTGGCAATGCCCCCCGTGCCGAGCAATGCTCGTCGCTCCACGAAGTTTTCGAACACGCCCCACCAGGGAACCTGCGATAGTTCAGAACTTTGTGACGAAGTTCATCTGTGATTGATTCCCAATCCGGACGCTCTAGCCTCCGGCGCCAGTGAGCCGTTCTCAGAATACGAAACTCGACGCTACCCGACTGCAGCGCTGCCTGAAGAAGGCGCGCAATGCGCTGCTTGCCGAGCGGAATGCTCAGGGGCATTGGGAGGGGGAGTTGTCGAACAGCGCGCTGTCGACGGCCACGGCAATCACTGCGCTCGCGATCTGGGAACGTGAGGTGGGCGGGCACCATCCGGAAGGACGGGACCGAAGGATGAAGGCGGTTCGCGCGGGGCTGAACTGGTTGGCGAAATATCAAAACGAAGACGGTGGCTGGGGAGACACGATCAAAAGTTTCAGCAACATCAGCACCACTGCGTTGGGTTGGGCTGCCATTGGTGCTGCTCAGGGAGACGACCATCACGAGGATACTGTTTCGATGGCGCGAGAGTGGTTGAGGCACCATGCGGGCGGTTTGTCCAGGCATGCCTTGGCCCGGTCCATTTCTGAGCGGTATGGGAAGGATCGGACGTTCTCCGTTCCAATCTTGGCCATGTGTGCGCTGGCCGGGCGATTTGGGGAAGGGCGAGAGGCATGGGGGGATGTGATCCCCCTCCCCTTTGAACTGGCTGCATTCCCGCAGGAGATGTTCGCGGCTTTGAAGCTTCCGGTGGTGAGCTACGCCCTTCCGGCGCTGATTGCGATCGGACAAGCGCGACACCATCTGGCGCCTTCGATGAATCCGTTCACCCGTTTGATTCGTACTTTGACGCGGAACAGAACGCTGAAGGTTCTGCAGAATATCCAACCAGAGAGCGGTGGATTTCTTGAAGCGACTCCATTGACCAGCTTCGTGACCATGAGCCTGGCGGGCGCGGGCAATGCGGAACATCCGGTGGCGCTTAAGGGGATCGAGTTCCTGGTGGAATCCATGCGGAGTGACGGCAGTTGGCCGATCGATACCAACCTTGCCACATGGGGAACGACCTTGTCCGTCAACGCTTTGGCCGATTCGACTCCACTCATCGGTGATGAAGCGAGGGCCGTGAGCGATTGGCTCCTGGGGCAACATTATCAGGAGGTGCATCCCTACACGAATGCCGCACCGGGTGGTTGGGCCTGGACGGACCTGAGCGGTGGCGTGCCCGATGCGGACGACACACCCGGTGCGTTGTTGGCGCTCAAGAACCTGAAGGTGGAAGATCGCAAAGTGACAATGGCTGCTGCGATGGGGGTGAAGTGGTTGCTTGATCTTCAAAATTCGGACGGAGGGATTCCGACCTTTTGTCGCGGATGGACGAATCTGCCTTTCGACCGGAGCAGTCCTGATCTCACTGCGCACACCTTGCGTGCATGGAAGGCTTGGGAAAGTGAACTGCCTGCTGATTCGCGGCAGCGAGTTGCCGAGGGTATTGACGACGCATTGACCTATCTTCGCGGAACGCAGCGAGAAGACGGCTCGTGGTTGCCGTTGTGGTTCGGGAACCAACATTGCATCGACGACGAGAACGCGACCTATGGGACGGCTCGGGTATTGGCTGCATTGAACGAGTTCGAATCGAGATTGGATATTCGCTCCACACGAGAGCGTGCGATTGAGTGGATGATGAACGCACAGAAACAGGACGGCAGCTGGAGTGGTGGCGGTGAGCAACCGTCATCGGTTGAAGAAACTGCACTGGCTGTTGAAGCGCTGGCTGGTGCCCAGAGCTCGTGTGCGGATCTGCGAGCGGTCGTCGGGAAGGGTGCCAACTGGTTGATGGATCGGGTTGAGGATGGAAGCTGGAGGGATGCTTCCCCGATCGGGTTTTACTTCGCGAAGCTGTGGTACTACGAAAAGTTGTATCCGCTGATATTTACAGTGGGGGCATTGGGGAATGTATCCGACGGATCGGTCCGATCGGACCCGACCGATTAATCGGTCCCTTGGAGACGCGGTTCATGGCGACGGTCAGGCCCGTCGCGCCTTCGACGCGTATCAACGCGGAGGCAAGCAGTAACAAGAGAATTCCTCTCAGCATGGCTGAATTAAATGACATGCCACGCGGGGCGTAAACAGATTTCGGAGTTCGAAGTTCGAAGTTGGGAGTTGGGGAGACCTTCGGTCGGTTGGGTGGACTGGGCAGGAGACCTGTCCACAACAAGTCCTGTCTCCCACTCGTCTCCTACCCGTCAGAACTTCTTGAGCACTTTGCGTTCGGTGACGGGGTACCAGCCATCAATGTTCTTCACCATGCGGGCGACGACGTCGGGGTTCTTGCTGGCAAGGTTCTTCTTCTCGTGCGGGTCCTTGATGAGATCGAAGAGTTGTGGGCGTTTCTCTTCGCGGGGATGCGTGCTCTTGTAGTGCGCCACTTCGCCATCATAGGTGAGAAGGAGTTTCCATCTGCCTTCGATGTTCCAGCGATAGAGGAGAGTGTCCTCAGGTTTCTCGATGTTCTTGATGTCGTGGGCAAAGCCTTCACCGAAAATGCGTTTTCGATTGATCTTCGTACCTTTCTCGAGGTTCGACCATAGATTCAGTCCTGGGAGTCCCTTCGGCATGCGTGCCCCGGCGGCTGCCACCATGGTTGGAAAGAGATCGATGCTGCTCACCAATTCGTCGCGATCGGAGGGTTTCAATTTGCCGGGCCAGTTGAAGAAGATCGGCTGACGAATACCACCTTCATAGGGGGTCTGCTTGGAACGCTTGTCGTAGCCGTTGCGAGCAGGGTTTTGAATCCAGCCATTGTCGCAAACGTAGACGATGAGCGTATTGTCGCGGATCTTGCGATCTTCCAGGATCTTCACGAGCTCGCCGCAGGTTTCGTCAAACCACTCACACATGGCGTAGTAGCGGGCGACGAAATGATTGTCTTCCTCGGCCTTGTATTTGTTGTAGAGGCGCTTCGGGGGGTTGTGCGGGGTGTGCGGAAGGAATGGCGCATACCAGAGGAAGAAGGGTTTCTTTTTACCGGCTGCGTGATCAACGAAATCTGCGATGGGTTTCATGCCTTCACGGCCGATCTTGAGTCCGTCATCACCGTGGCGTCCACCGGGTTGCGGATATCCCCGGGTCATTCCATGGGTGAAGCCGCCATGCTTGAAGTTGCCTTCCCACCACTTGCCGCTTTGATGGCTGAGATAACCTTGTTCCCCGAGCAATTCAGGCAGAGTGTCAAATTTCTGAATGTAAGAGATCAGCTGGGCGCGCTGTTTGTTGTAGGCAGGAGAACCGCGCTTGGTAGTGAGGCGTGAAGGATCGTTTCCGGTCACGCCATGCACGTGGGCATACTGACCGGTGGCCAGCGTCATCAAGGAGGGCCGGCACAGTGCGGTGGGAACGTATCCACGCCTGAACAAGACGCTTTCGCCCGCCAGCTTGTCGAGGTGGGGCGTTTTGATTTTTTTGTGCCCCATAAAACCATAGTCCGTCCACGCCTGGTCGTCCGATATGATGAGAACGATATTCGGCTTGGACTTGTGATGATCGGCGTTTGCGGTGCATGAGATCAGCAATGCCGCGGTGAGGAGGAATGATAGAATTCGCTTCATGTCGAGTGCGGATTTGTATGTCAAAGACGTTCGAACAAGTCAAAGAGTTCGATCTGGGCATTGCGGAGAAGGTTTCGTTCAGCGCAACCTGCAGGCAGGGGTTGCATTTTCTCACATCTGCTGAATAACGACCGTCTGCGGTTCGCCAAACCAACGTTGCAGACCACACTTCGACGCTTTGGCATTCCGATCCCGCATGGCTTGAAGCAGAGCAGAGAAAACACGTAATCAAATGAACTCATCCACTCGGCGGCATTTCCTCAAATCGGCCAGCGCGTTCGCCATCGGCATTGCCGGCCTCGAGTCCTTCGCTCATCGCGCGCACGCCAGATCTATTCCAGGCTATGGTCCCTTGAAAAAGGACGTCGCCAAGATCCTGGACCTTCCCGCGGGATTCGGATACCGGCTCGTTTCAACCGTCGGCGAACGGATGGCTGACGGTTTGACCCTGCCCGGAGCGCCGGATGGCATGGCGGCTTTCGAAGGTCCGGATGGGAAGACGATCGTCGTTCGAAATCACGAACTCACCGTGGGTGCGAAGAATGGTGCTTTCGGCAAGGACAATGTCGACCTGAAGAAGATTGATGCGGCCAAGCTCTACGATGCGGGTGCAAAAGGTGTCCCGATGTTCGGTGGCACCACGACCTTTGTCTACGACACCCGGTCACAGAGGATGGAGCGACAGTTTCTGAGCCTGGCGGGCACGATTCGAAATTGTGCCGGCGGTCCCACACCGTGGAACAGCTGGATCACCTGTGAGGAGGGAGTGAACACGGCGGGCGGAGATTTCGCCAAGAGCCATGGTTTCAACTTTGACGTTCCTGCTACTGCTGATCCGAAACTCGCCGAACCGATTCCCCTGGTGGACATGGGGCGCTTCAACCATGAAGCCGTTGCCGTCGATCCCAAGTCGGGAATCGTGTACCAAACCGAGGATCGTTCCGATGGTCTGATTTACCGCTTCATTCCCAAGGTGCCCGGACAACTGGCCAGGGGAGGACGCCTCCAGGCACTCGGCATCGCCCGCCGGCATTCCTTTGATACCCGCAACTGGATTGAGCGCTCGATGCGCCCGACAGAAGCCCGCGACGTGCAGTGGATCGACCTGAAGGACGTGGCAACCGATTCGGATCTGCTTCGCTTTCGGGGTTTCAATGACGGGGCTGCCCGCTTTGCCCGCGGAGAAGGGATGTGGTACAGCGAGGGCAGCATTTACTTCGCCTGCACCAATGGCGGACGCACCCGCAATGGCCAGATCTTCCGTTACCAAATCAGCCCGGACGAGGGAACTCCGGGTGAATCCAAGAATCGCGGCAAACTCGAGCTGTTCATCGAACCCAATGATCCTTCCCTCGTCGACATGTGCGACAACATCACGGTTGCGCCTTGGGGTGATCTGATCATTTGTGAAGATGGTTCGGGCGAACAAAACCTGTCCGGCGTGACGCCTGAAGGCGGCATCTATCGTCTGGGTCACAATGCCGGAAACAATTCCGAGTTCGCGGGCGCCTGTTTTTCACCGGATGGCACGACCTTGTTCGTCAACATCCAGAAAACCGGACAGACCCTCGCCATCACCGGTGATTGGAAATCGCGGCGCGGTTGACCAGTCCACGATTGCGTTGCATTGCCACCAGACATAAGTTGCTTCCGCGACAACGCTTGACGCGTTGCTCGAACCAATCCGCCATTCGCCCCGGCTGGTGGAAGCGTTGGACTCGTTGCTCGAGCAGGTCGAGCGCGAGCGCAAGTTACGGCAGAAGTTCTACGATGAGATGACGCCGGAACAGAAAACGGAGTTCATCGATGGCGAAGTCATCATGCATTCGCCGGCCAAGAACAGGCATCTGGACACGACCGCAAGGCTGTTCACACTCATCAATACCCATGCGAACGTGCACCAAATTGGAACTGCCAAGACTGAGAAGTGTCTTTGCTCCTTCCCGCGCAATGACTACGAGCCCGACATAGTATTCTTCGGAAACGAAAAGGCCAAAGTTCTGGTCCCCGATACTCTACGGTTCCCTGTTCCTGATTTGATCACTGAAGTGCTTTCCGATCCCACCGAGGAACGTGACCGTGGCGTGAAGTTTGAGGACTACGCCACGCATGGTGTCAGCGAGTATTGGATCGTGGCCGCCGACGAGCAGACCGTGGAACAGCATCGCCTCGATGGGGAGCAGTAGGAACTTGTGCAAAAGACTTCGTCGGGCGAAATCTCCAGCCATTGCCTCAAGGGATTCACCATCCCGGTGAAGGCCTTCTTCCACAATGCGGAGAACCTCGCGGTCCTTCGCACGCTGTTAGCGTGAGCGACCAGCAAAGCCGTTTGGGTGAAGGCAGTATTGCGAACTCGCCCGATCACTGGAATATACCCGCATGTCACTCTCCCGCAGAGACCTCATCAAGACAGCCGCTGCTTCAACGGCGATTGCAACATCGACAAAACTGACCGCAACCGAGACGGCTCCTCCCAAGTTTGCGGTCGAAGACCAGACACCCTTCCGACGCCAGACTCGCCGTTTGAAAATCACCAACCACGGTCGTTACGTCACTTCGTTCATCTTCTCGGTCGACTACCCGACGCACTTTCGACTGAAGCCGGAGTTTTATCCGGTGCTTACACCAAAGGGCTTTCCAGTCACCGATTCGCACCAATACTGTTTCATCCATCACCAATCGATCATGTGCGGTCATGGCCGGGTGCGAGCGGAGGACGGACGTGTTTTCGACTTTTATCGGAAACTCAATTTCCGGGAAGAAGACCGTTCCGACAAATGGCACACCAAGGAACGCAATCTCTATCATCTCGGTCCCTCGGGCATCCAGGAGATCACCGACGCCAAATGGCAGGCGGGTGAAAACGTCACCATCGATCTGCAGCTGGACTGGCGCACCCGCGAACAAAACACCGCGAAAGGCGAGGTCATCCTCAAGGAACATCGCCGTTACGAAATCTCCCAGACCGATCAACTCACCATTATCGATCACTTCAGCAGCCTGGTTCCAGCCAAGGGCACTGCCGTCCTTGAAGCCGACCGTCATTCATTCTGCGGCGTGCGCGTGAACGACCTGATTGATCCGGACGATGGTGGTACGATTCGAGACTCCGAGGGTCGAATCAATCCCAGTGGCAACTATTGGGACGCGACCGGCGAACGCAAGGCGCCCAGATGGCTCGATTGCGCAGGAAAGGTCGGGGACGCCACAGTCGGCATCGCTTTGATGGGCCACCCGGGGAATGTGCGGAACCAGTACTACCTGCAAGACTGGGGTCTGATGGAAGTGTCCCCCGTTCTCGGCGAGGACGCGGAATTCTCATCCGAATCACCGTTCCAATGTGCGGCGCGCTATGTCGCGCACGATGGTGAACTTGCCGCGGCATCGTTGAATGGTCTGCACGCAGACTTTGGCGAGCGGAAGCAGCTATGAACTCTTCAACTTTTCGGCTCTGACAAGGTGCAAATCCGCAAACCATGCCAGACGCTGAAAGAGATCCTTTCCACCCAGTTCGCGTCGTGCGCATGCGCCCGAAGGTAGACGCCGGGCTTTTTACCGCTGAGCGGCGCGCCGGACCGAACTTCGACCACCGTCATTTTTTCCCACGCACCATCCGGCCCTTCAACCTGCAGTAACTGGCCCGGCTTGAACGGACAGCTGAACACCAGCCAGGGTCTTCAGAAAGTTTTTGATATCCCTGCGCAGGCAACCAAGTACGACCGCGCTGGACGCGGTGATGACATGCCATGCCTTTAATTCGAATCCTTCCATAACGCCTCATTGGTTCTATGGTTGCGGAGATGTTGTTTTGATTATTGATGAAGGGCGCCGTCTCTTTCCTTTCCGCTCGAGACAGCAACTTCTTTCGTATCGGGATTAGCACGGCATAAACCTGCTGACCAGAAGTGAAGCCCGACAGCGGAGGGATTGAGAATCTCTATTCTGAATTCCCATCCGGATTGACTGTGTTCACTCCAAGAGGACAATGCGCCCAGCCCCCGTGGTGGCAACAATTGCCGAGGACTCACCCGTCGTCGAGACGGACAAGTCTTTAACCCGCTCGCTTGCGCCACCCATTTAGAATCACACCCAACGTAGAGACGATTACCAAATCTCCATTGCCTGTGATTCGTTGAAATGGAACTATCCGCGCCTACGTCCATTTTTCACCTATGAGTTCCCAATTCAATCGTCGTGATCTTTTCAAGACCGGCAGCTTGGCGCTGGGTGCGCTGGCCGCTGGTTCCGCAACTTCGCAGGCCATACCCGCCGACGCCAAGACCCGCTTCCGCTATTGCCTCAACATGAGCACCATCGGCGGCAACAAGAGGGACGCCGTGGGCATCGTCGAGCAGGTCGAGATTGCCGCCAAGGCCGGTTACCAGGCAATCGAACCGTGGATGCGTTCCATTCAGAAGTACGTCGACGGGGGCGGTTCGTTGAAGGACCTCGGCAAGCGGATCGCCGATTACGGTATGACGATTGAAAGCGCCATCGGCTTCGCCAACTGGGTTGTGGACGACGACGCAAAACGCGCCAAGGGCCTGGAAGACATGAAGCGCGACATGGATCGCCTGGCGCAGATGGGGGCCAAGCGAATTGCGGCTCCACCCGCGGGTGCGTATCGCGGCAAACCGGTTGAACTCGACGCTGCTGCCGAACGCTATCGCAAGGTGTTGGAGCTGGGCGACGAGTCTGGGGTGGTGCCACAAATTGAGATGTGGGGCGGCAATCCGTCTATCGGAACGGTGGAAAAGGCCATCTACATCGCCATTCGCGCCGGACATCCCAAGGCCTGTTTCCTGGGCGACGTCTTTCACACCTATCGCGGCAAGTGCGATTTCAATGGTTTGAAGATGCTTGGGCCGCAGGCATTGCAGGCATTCCATATGAACGATTATCCGGCGGATCCTCCCCAGGATGAGATCCGCGATTCACATCGTGTGTATCCCGGTGACGGCATCGCGCCGATGAACGACATCCTTCGAGGCTTTGCCAGCGTGGGCGCTTACCCGGCTCTTTCGCTGGAACTCTTCAACCCCGAGTATTGGAAGATGCCGGCGCTGGAAAACGCCAAGTTGGGATTGAAAAAAATGAAGGCTTCAATTGCGAAGGCCTTCGGTTGAGCGTCAACAAACGCGTATCATCATGATGCGTCTCCCAAGCTTCCTCATCGCGCTGGCGTGTCTGTGGCCGACGCTCGTCTCTGCTGCGGATCGGCCGAACATTGTCCTCGTAATGACCGACGACCAGGGGATTGGTGACGTCGGCATCCACGGCAATGACGTGATTCGCACACCACGCCTGGACCTGTTTGCCCAGAATGGTATTCGCATGGACCGGTTCTACGTCGAGCCGGTTTGCGCACCGACGAGGGCCTCGCTGATGACGGGACGGAGCTATTATCGAACCGGTGTCATCCATACCTCACGCGGGGGGGCGAAGATGAGTGGAGATGAAGAGACGATCGCGGAACTGCTCAAGGCCGGAGGTTATCGCACTGGGATCTTCGGCAAGTGGCACCTGGGCGACAATTACCCGATGCGTCCACAGGATCAGGGATTCGAGGAAACGCTCATCCACAAGTCAGGTGGAATCGGCCAGACGCCGGACAAGCCGAACAGCTACTTCAATCCGCATCTCTGGCACAACGGTCGGCCGATCCAAGCCGCCGGTTATTGCACGGATGTGTTCTTTGATGCGGCGATTGAGTTCATCGAACGCGAACGGGCGAATTCCTTCTTCGTCTACCTTTCCCTCAACGCACCCCACACGCCCCTCGAAATCGATCGGCGTTACACGGAGAACTACACCGCGCAGGGACTCAACGAAACGACCGCGCGGGTTTACGGAATGGTCGAGAACATCGACGACAATTTCGGCCGTCTTCTCGATCGCCTGGACGACCTGAATCTGCGCGAAGACACGCTGGTGATCTTCATGACCGACAACGGCGCACAGCAGTCCCGGTTCAACGCAGGCTTTCGCGGTCGCAAGTCACACACTTATGAGGGCGGCATTCGCGTGCCGTTCTTCGTGCAATGGCCTTCGGGCATCGGGCGCAAGCTGCGCACGAAAGCGCTGGGCGCCCACATCGACATTGCGCCCACGATGATATCCGCGGCAGGCATCTCCACCGACGGAACGGCCTTCGATGGCAAAAACCTCCTGTCCGTCTGGCGCGGTACGGAGAAACCGACAGATCGACGATTGTTCCTGCAATGCCATCGCGGATTGCAGCCGAGAAAATTCCAGAACTGCGCAATTGTTTCGCAGCGCTACAAATTGGTGGGAGGACCGGGCTTGTTTGGAAAAGAAAACGTCGAAGGCGAACTCAAGTTGGAACTATATGATCTCGAAAAGGACCCGGCGGAGAAAAACGATCTTGCCGCTTCCAAACCTGATGTTCTCAAGGGCTTGAAGTCTGATTACCTGAAGTGGTTCGACGATGTTAGCAAGAGCCGGGTGTTCAAGGTCGGCACCATTCACATTGGCAATCCGGCTGAAAACCCTGTGCTGCTGTGTCGCTACCAGGATTCCAGATACGTGGACGGCAAGCCCACGGGTTGGCCGGTGAAAATCGAACAGGCCGGGCGGTATCGTCTTTCAGTCGAATTGGCCGATCGGAACACAGGTGGGCGCATTCACGTTGCCTGGCAGGGGAAGAGCCAATCGCGCCCCGTCCTTCCCGGAACAAACAGTGCTTCGTTCTCCCTGACTGCGGGTGAGGGTCTGCTGGACATCTGGTTCCAACAGGACGACAAGCCACGAGAATCCGTCACCAATAACGGTACGATTGGCAATGTCGTGATCGAATATTTGAGGTAGGAGGACCGAAAAGTAGATTCGAGTGTTATTCGAATTAGGGGTGGCGAGACGTGCCGATGACAATTCGGGATCGCACGTGGATTGACCCTATTCTTCGACTGCCAGTCGAAGCTACTTTGGCGCTGTTGCGACTACTACTACCCTTTGATATCCGCGATCAGGCTTTCGAGCCGACGACCGTACTCAACGAAGTTGTTGTAGGTGTCTTCCTCCGTCGCGCTTGATCCGGAATCATGGAATACGACGACCATGTGCGGCTCGATTGAGACGCCGGCATCGTATCCGCTCTCGTGCGCGTCCTTGAGGATGTCACGCACGCGGCCTTGTCCTTCGCCGGGGAAGTTGTAATCCGCGTCATTCTTCTCGTCGCTCCAGGTGCAGTCCTTGATGTGAATGTGCGCGGTGTGCTCCTTCACATGCTCCCAGTATTCCCAGGGATCCTGCTTGGGCCAAGGCTTATCCTTCGAACGGTCCTCGTTGAAGATCGGATTGGCGGTGTCAAAGACCCACTTGAGTCCGGGCGCCTTCTCCAGCAATTGCTCGGCGTGCTGCCAGCTCATGCCACCGTGGTTCATGCAATTTTCGTGCACCGGCTGCAGCCCTTCGTCCAGGAACATCTGCGTGACCTCGCGAACGCGGTCGGTGACCGCGGTCGGAATCGTGTCGGCGTCGTCTTCCGGTTTGAAACTCATGATGCGCACAAACTTCGTTCCCAAACGCTTCATGCGCGGGATGCAGCGCTTAACCTCGTCCAGCGTCACATCGAAGGGAGTTTCGATCGTCTTGGCCCAGTTCATGATCGTGGAGCCAAAGGCGTAGATCCCGAGATCATTCTCCTTCAACTGACGTTCCACCTCGTCAAACGCGGCATCCGGAATGTCATGCAGGTTGCCCTTGTCATGTCCGGCGACCTCCACACCGCGCATCTCAATGTATTTCCAGCCAAGTTCCTTCGTGGCCTTGATCTGCGTTTCCAACTTGCTTCCGCCTTCGTCGCCAATACCCATCAAAATCATAATTCAATCCTGTTCGTTTTCGTGATGCGCAAGACTAATGCGAATTTCGCGCCGGGTTACAAGACCGGATCTCTGTGCAGCAGTGAATCGCCCCGGTGAGTGGAACGCCGACGTTATTTGTGGTTCTTCGATTCTTCCGGCGGGTAATGGCCGAATGAACACGCAGAATTCAAATAATCAATCGTTTGACAGGCAAGAAAATGAATCACCATCGGAGCATGCGAAGTGAAGGAGGCTCGATGGTTTTCTCTCCCCTCAATCCCCATGCGAGACTCGGCTTTGGCTTTCTGGGTGGCAGGGCGGGCGAAAACTTCCACCTGCAGTTCCCGCCCTCACTCCGACACAGTGGATCAAACGCCGCCAAGCGGAGCGCCAAATCCCTTCAGAATGGCAGCTCCTCTACGGCACGCCTACATGGCGTCATAAAACGGATACGGTCAAACCCGTTTGAGTTCGCAAGGGAGCTTCTTGTGGAGCCGCCGTTTTCCATCCTGGTCTTTCATGGCGAGGAAGAGGTTGGTGCTGTGCAGATCGATGCCGATGTAGTATTCGTTCACGTGGTTTTCTTTCGATTGATGTTTATTGGAGTTGGCTCATTCGCTTTTGCTGAACCCGGCTCGCGCGTGAATCCAGCTGGGGAACATGTGTGGCTTAAGTCGTCCGCGGGTATCAGGTATTCCATCGTAAATTGAATTACCGCGGTCCTTGGGAATTAGAAATCACCAAATCACCGCCTCTCATGGTTCCGGATAAATGTCCTTGTTATCTCGTGATTCCGGTATCTGTGCGCACGGAATTCGCCAACCGTAGTATATAACTATATCCGTGTGAACTTCTTCGCCATTCGATCCCGATATTATTCGATTCCAATGACCAACAGGATCGAGATACCTGGGACGGGCATTATAAGTCCGGTGAAGATAATTAGCAGTTTCAAGCCGGTACCCGTTGGTCCGCGAAGTTGACCGGAGGGGACTCCACTCTTGTTCTTCGGGCGACGCTTCAGCCACATCCACACACCGGTGATCGTGAACAGGATGGTGCCAAGGCAGGTCAGCAGTGCGATGATTTTCGTTGGTGTGCCGAAGATCAGTCCGGTGTGGATTGCGTATGCGAGAATCCGTGCTTGAAGCATTTCCGGGCAGTCAGAGAAGCGGCTAATCTGAAGAACTTCGCCGGTGTATTGATTGATGTCGTAGGCGGAGGCACGGGTGACTTGTTCCATGTCGAATTCCAGAATTCGATACGAGCCGGTGTCACCGTCGGGAAGCGATACGGAAATCTGAGGGCCGCCCCAGAAGTTGGTTTGTGCCTTGGCAATAGCCGCGTCAACCGAGATCGGTGTCGCGTTCTCCACCAGTTCCGATGGCAACGCTCTGAACACGTCCATTGTGAGGTTTCCTGTGACCAGACCGATCGCAAAGAACAATCCTGTGAAAGCAATCAGAAACAGGAACAGCGAAAGGTACGCTCCGATGACGGGGTGCAAATCGCGGAGGATGACGTAGAGATTGGATTTGCGAAGGCGCGGGATCCAGAGGATCAGGCCGGTCATTACCAATTTGATCGACGGTCACCATCGCAGATTCAAAAGGGAGAAACGCCAGGGAGCGGGGACTTCCAAGTCTTTGGAAACCTGCGCCGCAATGCTGGCGCGATTGAACATCCTCCGTGCCAGTCATCCGGGCTGCGCAATACACCATTAGTCAATGGCAAATCACCAACATCGATTTCCGCAGACAATTCGATGATGAAATCCAACCATCCTCAGAGTTGGAAATGGACACAGAACCCAAAACCAAAGTCATCGACGCCAGCCAGCTGCAGTCGGCTGTAAAGGCTCCGCGACGTCGGCTCATCTCACCTAGACTGCAGAAGTTCATCCGGCGAACCCACATGTATCTGGGTTTGCTCCTGATACCATGGGTAATCCTGTTCGGTGTAAGCGGCTTTCTCTTCAACCACGGGAGCAACACCTTTGGCGGTCCGATTCGTTATCTTGCCCATTTGAGTCCCGAAGAGTCCGCGGACGCGGCGGGCTTTGCAGCGGTTGGCCTGGACACGGTGGTCCAAGAGGTCGTGACGAAGATAAACGAAGAGTTGGAAGACGAATTTCAACTGGCCGATCCCAAGGCGATTCAACTCACTTCCAATATTCGTTTTTCTGCCAAGGGCGAGAAAGGGGACGTGACGGTCGCGCTGGATCCGGTCGATGGCTCGGCGGAAATCTACACGGTGGAATTTTCCCGTCCCGAACAGACACGCCCGTCATTCAACGGCCAAAAGATCCCGAACGATGCACTCAAGCCGGATGAACTGAAGAAGAAGGCGGCCAGGATTCTCGAAGCCAAGGAGATCAAATTCAGCGGGTCGATGCGATCAGGCCGACGCTCCCCTGAGTTGCGTTTTCAATTGAAGGATCAGAACGGAAAGTTGTGGAACACGGTCTACAATCTGGGCAATGGCCAACTGTCCGGCCGGGGTGGAGAGGATGACAATGGAATGAACTTTCGCACCGCAGTGTTGCGCCTGCATATGACCCATAACTACCCGGATCAGAAGAATGCACGATGGTTCTGGGTGCTGCTGGCGGACACAACGGCCATCACCCTCGTTTTCTGGGGCATCTCCGGCTTGATCATGTGGTGGCAGATCAAACCGTCGCGTGTGCTGGGATTGGGAGCGATCACGGTGGCTGCCATCATCGGCTTCGGGGTTTTCTCGGGAGCGCTGTGGGAAATTGGATTCGGCCCCAGCCGTTCCCGTGGCAGCAGTCCTCCAGCAAGTAAATCCGGTCCGAGCAAAGTCAGCCAAAAGCGTACTGACGGACCAAGTGGAGGCTCTCAGCGGGCCAAACCGACGGATACCATGGGCGGACTTGGTGACCGGCCGAAAAACTGAACTGGCCGCCGTTCTTGAATCGCCAGCACGCCACTCGCATCGAGCGCGCCATTGAGATCAAGGAACTGTCGTTGCGCCGCGGGGCCGGTTCAATTCATCGCCGGAGCGTTTGCTTCTAGAGTCCCGGACACGGAATTGATCCATTTCTCGACATCATCGTCGTAATAGACGTCACAATCGACGCGGTCGATGATCCGCTTGGCTCCCTGTTTTTCGAACGCAGCATCGATCGCCTTACCCGCTTCACAAAACTTTTCGTAAGCGGTATCGCCGAGCGCCAGGACGGAATACTGAATGTGTGAAAGATCGAAATTCGCTTCCTCAACCACGCCTTCCCAGATCCCTTCGATGCAATCCGGTGGATCACCGTCTCCCCAGGTGGATATGCTTACGAATACCGTTTTCTCCTCTTTCAAGCGATCCGGTGTCACGTCGGCCATGTCTTCGACAGACACATCGTGGCCCTCACTTTCAAGGCGTGCGCCGAGCTGATGAGCACAGTCTTCGGCGTTTCCAGTCATCGATCCGAACAGGATGAGAATCTTCATGTTAAGTTGTCGCTCCGTAGAACCCCGGTATTTGACCACACGAAAGCCGGTTTGACCTTCGGTCAATTGCGATCTTCTGTCGGTCGTTTGCGGATTTCGTTCCTGTCTTAGGGGTCTTTGCGGTGGCTGTTCGTAACGGCCCCTAGGGCCCGGACAGACCGATTGATGAAAATAATCGAAGGAAATCGGCCAAGGTGGAATTTGGGTCGGTAGGCAGTCCGTTCGGAAATCGCGAACCAATTAGGGAGGGTCAGCCGCGCTTGAAGTGGGTGGCGTGACCATAGAAGACGTCGGCGGCCTCCATGATGGTTTCGGACAGGGTCGGGTGGGGATGGATGGTGTGGGCGAGGTCGAACGCGGTCGCGCCCATTTCCAATGCGAGGATGCCTTCGCCGATGAGTTCGCCGGCACCGTTACCTGCGATGCCCATGCCGAGCATGCGCTCGGTGTCGGGATCCACGATCAGCTTGGTAAGTCCGTTGGTACGCCCGACTGACATGGCTCGACCGGAGGCACCCCAGGGAAATTTGACCACTTTGTGGTTCACGCCATCGGCTTTGGCCTGTTCCTCGGTGAGTCCGCACCAGGCGACTTCGGGGTCGGTGAAGATAACGGCGGGAACGTTCATATTGAGCAGCGGCTCGGTGGGTTGGAAGATGGCGTCCACGGTTTTGCGGGCTTCGTGGTGAGCCTTGTGGGCGAGCATGGCACCGCCGATGCAGTCGCCGATGGCAGCGATGTGGGGCTCGGCCGTGAAGAGCTTGTCGTCGACCTCGATGAAGCCGTGACGGTTGGTCTTGATTTTGGTGTTGTCGAGGCCGAGATCCTGCGTAAAAGGCGCGCGGCCGACAGCGACGAGGACGCGGTCGAAACGGAGTTCCAATGCCTCGCCGTCCTTGGGTGTGATCAGGGTCTTGATCTGGCTTCCGTCGGTGGCCATGGATCCCACCTTCGCGCCGAGATGAATGGTGTCGAAGCGTTGCTTGGCGGATTGCAGCACGGGGCGCATGAGGTCCTTGTCGACGCCGGTAAGGATGCGGTCGAGGCTCTCGACGAGTGTGACCTTGCTGCCAAGACCGGCGTAGACGGTGCCGAGTTCCATGCCGATGTAACCGCCTCCGACGACGAGCAGGTTTTCCGGGATATCCTCCAGTTGAAGCGCGCCACGAGAGGTCATGACTCGCGGATTGCCGAGATCGAATGCGCGGGGCAGGGCAGCCTTGGAGCCGACGGCGATGATGGCTTTCTGAAACTTGACGAATTGTTGGCCGTTCTCGGTCTCGACGCGCAGAGTGGAACCGTCGTCGAAGTAGCCGCGGCCGGTGATCACTTCCACGCCGCGAGCCTTCGCGAGTTTGCCGATACCGTCGGCGAGTTTGTTGATGGTCTGGTCTTTCCAGCCGCGAAGTTTGTCGAGGTCGATTTGCGGTTCGCTGAACTTGAGCCCGATGTTTTCGGCTTCGCTGGCTTCCTGCTTGAGGTGCGTGGCGTGCAGTAGGGCTTTCGAAGGAATGCAACCGCGATGGAGGCAGACACCGCCAAGTTGCGGGGCGCGTTCGACGAGGGTGACTTTCTTACCGAGATCGGCTGCGTAAAAGGCGGCTGCGTAACCGCCGGGGCCACCGCCGAGAACAACAAGTTCGGTTTCAATCTGAGTGGATTCGCTCATGCTGTGTGGTGCTGAAAAGTTAGGAGAGTTTCAGGCTGTCTTCGCTGGTCGACAGCAGGTTCTCGATGAGGCAGAGGGTGAAACGAACGGCCGTGCCGCCGTCGATGATACGGTGATCGTAGCTCACCGTAAGCGGGAGCAGGAGTCGCGGTGTGATGTTGCCGTCAACCACGGCCGGTTGCATCGCTCCACGGCCGATGCCGAGGATGCCGGCTTCCGGTCGATTGATGACCGGGGTGAAATGTCCGCCACCGATGCCCCCTTGATTGGAGATGGTGAATGTGCCGCCCTTCATCTCGTCGGGGTGCAGTTTGCGATCGCGTGCCTTGACGGCCAGTTGTGGAATCAGCTCGGCGATTTCGGCGAGGGATTTCTTGTCCGCATCTCGAACGATGGGAACGAGAAGTCCATGCTCGGTGTCTGCCGCGATGCCAACGTGGAAGTACTCCTTGTAGACGACCTCGTTGGTGGTTTCGTCGATGCTCGCGTTGAAGATCGGATATTCCTTGAGGGCTGCCACTGCGGCCTTGACGGCGAGCACGGTAAGCGTGAGCGGCTTGCCGGCTTCTTTCCACGCCTTGGCGTGCTTCTTGCGCAGGGTTTCGAGATCTGTGATGTCGACGGTCTCGAACTGGGTGACGTGCGGCTGCGAATTCTTGCTGTCCACCATGGCCTTGCTGATGGCCTTGCGGATCTCGGTCATTTTCTCTCGGCGGATCGGGCCCCATTTCTCAAAGGGGATGGCGACGGGAGCAGGCTTCGTGGAGGCGCCGGTCCCAGCGGGGGCGCTGGCGAGGGCGATGAGATGATTCAGCCAGCGTTGCAGGTCCGGAAGCTCGATGCGGCCGCCAGGAGAAGCGGAGGGCACGCGACGGAGGTCGAGTTGAAGCTGGGCGGCAAGGCGTTTGACCGTGGGCGATGCTGTCGGCATGGGGCCGGTCGGCTCGGCAAGCACTGGAGCCGCGGCTGGCGCGGTGACCGGCATTTGTGGAGCCGCCACTGGCGCGGGTGTCGCCGGGGCAGCAGCCTCTTTCGGTGCCGCAGCGCCGTCGGTTGGTTCGAATTCGAGAATCACCTGCCCGACCGAGACTTCGTCGCCGGTCGACACGAGGAGCTTGGTGATCTTGCCGGCGTTGGCCGCAGGGATGGGCATGACCGCCTTGGCGCTCTCTACCTCGATCAGGTTCTGTCCCTCGGTGATCTGATCTCCTTCGGCGACGAACACCTCGACGATCGTCGCCGATTCGATGCCTTCTCCGAGGTTGCCTAGTCTTTCTTCCATAAATGTTAAACGATGATTGCGGAGGCTTTGTCCGGGTTGATGTCAAATTGCTTGATGGCCTTGGCAACTGTCTTCTGGTCGATCTGGCCTTGCAGTTGCAGTTGACGCAATACCGCAAGGGCGGTGCATTCCGCGTCGACTTCGAAAAAGCGCCGCAGACGTTCGCGGCTTTCGCTGCGACCGAAGCCGTCAGTGCCCAGGGAAAACAGTCCGCCGGGAACCCAAGGGGCAATTTGGTCTGAGAGCGTCGAGACGTTGTCGGACACGGCGACAAAGGGGCCGGTCTCGTTCTTAAGCAGGTTTTCGAGGTAGGAAACCTTTGGCTCTTCTGTAGGGTGAAGCATGTTCCAGCGTCTTGCCTCACGCGCTTCCGAACGCAGGCGCTTATAACTGGTCGCGCTCCAAACATCGGCGCTGATGTCGAACTCCTCCAACATCTTTTGCGCCGTGAGGGCGGATTCGATGATTGGACCGCTGCCGAAGATATGGGCCTTGTGCTTGGCTTCGGCATTGCCGGTTCGGTAGCGGTAGAGGCCGTTGAGCACGCCGTCTTCCACGCCCTCGGGCATGGCCGGCTGGGGAATCGGATCATTGTAGAGGCTCAGGTAGTAGACGGTGTCCTCATTATCCACATACATGCGCTTCAATCCGTCCTGGATGATCAGCGCGATCTCGTAGCCAAAGGCCGGATCGTAGGCGTGCATTGATGGAAACGCACTGGCGTTGAGGTGGCTATGTCCGTCCTGGTGTTGCAGTCCTTCACCATTCAGCGAAGTGCGTCCTGAGGTCGCGCCGCAAAGAAAGCCGCGGACGCGCATGTCACCGGCCAGCCAGATCAGGTCGCCCACCCGCTGGAAGCCGAACATGGAGTAGTAGACGAAGAACGGAATCATCGGAATCCCGTGTGAGGAATAAGAACTGCCCGCCGAAATGAAGGACGACATCGCGCCGGCTTCGGTGATGCCTTCTTCGAGAATCTGGCCGTCCTTGGCCTCGCGATAGTAACTGATGGACGCGCTGTCCACCGGTTCGTAGAGCTGTCCCTTGCTGGAGTAGATACCAACTTCGCGGAAGAGACCATCCATCCCGAAGGTGCGGGCTTCGTCGGGAATGATCGGCACGATGTACTTCCCAAATTTCTTGTCGCGCAGCAGACTGCTGAGAATCCGCACGAAGGCCTGTGTGCTGGAGACCGGCCCCTTGGCTCCTCGCATGCCCGCAGCAAAAGCGTCTCGTTGCGGGATTTCGAACGGGATCGTTTCCGTGGTGCGTTTCGGCAGGTATCCTCCAAGCGCTTCGCGTCGCGCCCGAAGATACTTCATCTCCTCGCTGTCTTCGGCCGGCCGGTAAAAAGGCGTGTCCGCGATTTCCTCGTCCTTGATCGGAACGGCGAAGCGGCTGCGGAAGTGTCGTAGCTCGCGTTCATTGAGTTTCTTTTGCTGGTGCGTAATGTTGCGGCCTTCGCCGGCCTCGCCGAGACCGTAGCCCTTGATCGTCTTCGCCAGGATCACGGTCGGCCGATCAGTGGTGTCCACTGCAGCCTGGTAGGCAGCGTATACCTTGCGGACATCATGTCCACCGCGCAGCAGCTTGTGTAGATCATCGTCGGTCATGTGATTGACCATCGCCTTCAACTCCGGATGCACTCCGAAGAAATGTTTGCGCACGTAGCTGCCCGGTTCGACGGAGTATTTCTGGTACTCGCCATCAACCGTCTCCGCCATGCGTTTGCGAAGCAGGCCCTTGGTGTCCTTGGCAAGCAACTCGTCCCAGTTCGAACCCCAGATCACCTTGATCGCATTCCAACCCGCGCCGCGAAACGCGCCTTCGAGTTCCTGGATAATCTTGCCATTGCCGCGCACCGGCCCGTCCAGTCGCTGCAGGTTGCAGTTCAACACCCAGATCAAATTACCCAGTTTTTCACGCGAAGCGAGTGTGAGCGCGCCCAAGGTTTCGGGTTCGTCGGACTCGCCATCGCCGACGAAGCACCAAACGCGCGGCTCGTGTTCCGGCTTCAAGAGTCCGCGGTCGACCAGGTAACGGTTGAACCGCGCCTGGTAGATGGAAAGGATCGGGCCAAGCCCCATCGAAACGGTGGGGAACTGCCAGAAATCCGGCATCAAGTAAGGGTGCGGATAAGAACTAAGCCCGCCTTCCTCACTCAACTCCCGACGAAAGTTGTGCAGATTCGCCTCGGTCAGGCGGCCTTCGATGTACGCCCGCGCGTAAGGACCGGGTGAGGCATGTCCCTGAAAGAAAACCTGGTCGGCCGAAGCTTCACCATCACCGCCGCGGAAGAAGTGATTGAAGCCCACCTCGTACAACGTCGCGCTGGAGGCAAAAGTCGAGATGTGTCCGCCGACGCCATCTTCGTGATGATTCGCATTCACAACCATCGCCATGGCGTTCCAACGCACCAGGCTCTTGATCTTCCATTCCAGTTCCCGATTCCCAGGATATTCCGGCTCTTCGTCCTGTGGAATCGTATTGATATAGGGACTGGTCGTCAGGCCGCAGCGCAAGTCGTTGTCCTCCGCCACCTCGGTGAAGACTTCGTTGAGAAAGTCTTGGCGCAGGTGCTCAGGAACGGTTTGCAGACAGGTGCTGATCATCGTCTGCAGCGAGTGGCGGACGTTGCCGTCAGTTGTTGGCTTGGCCATGTTCATGATCTTCGTACGGGCGGGGATGCTGCCGATTCTTGGAGATAGAAGCAATAACCGGGTGGTCCTTGGCGAAAAAACTATTTCACGCCTCCGATTGTCGGAGGTTGCCCCATTTATCCAGACACAGGACCCGCCCTATCGTCATCCGGGCAAGAGCAGGAGAACGGAAAAAATGCCGTTTTTTGCAAACCAACAACAAAATAGCGCAATTCACCGACAGCTGAATTCTTAGATTTGCGCATAAGCTTCGGGTTCGATCGGGCTGCTGTTGAGGTTGAAGAGAAACCCCAAAGGGCAATTCTCGGCTTTGATCGAACCCAATCGGGCCTCAGTTGAGGCGCAGTTCCAAGAATCAGTAGTACGGTTTTGAACACGAAACAGTTTTTACCACTCAAGTTCGACACACTTCCCACTCCTACGGGCGTGAATTGCGACGATTTGACCTTGGGTGTGCAGGAATCCAGTCGCCGGCCACCATCCCCCATCAACGGCGACGACAGCGCAGCGATATGAGTGAAGTAATCGGCCTCAAGGGACCGTGGCTGGACCTCGTCGAAGATTGTCGAAGTTTGGGGCCTGTCGGTCTTTACAACCGAAATCATGCCGCGTCGCTGACAACTGTCGGTGTCATTCCCCGGTTGGAAAACCTCGAGGACAACTGCGCCGCGGACGACAGCGGAGATCTGATGGTTGATTTCGGACAATGGCGTCGGGTGCAAGCTCGCCGAATTGGAATACACCGAGAAATAAGCGTTTTGGATCCCTCCTGCAGGCAATGTTTCGGTGTCCAATCGACCTGCGGAACACAACATGCACTACTGGACCAGGTTCTCTCGCGCTATCACAAACGCACCGATGGCCTGGCTCAAGATCCGGCCGCCTCATCACTTGCGCCTTGGAACGAGGAATTTCATCGGCGGATTGATCGACTTCAAAGCCTGACCACCCCTTATCGGCCAACCCCCGTCCAACTCGAATCGCTGTTCCAGACGGCCCTTGAACTTCAGTTCCCGATGCGGGTCGCGACCATGAATCGCGTTGCCTGCCTCCGTAGTACCGCACGTTTCAGTCGCGTTATCCGACGATCTGACCATATTCGTGTTGAGAGCGCCGAGGTCGTCCTTGAATTCGAACCCCGTCAAGCGGCCACGGCGTGGATCGTGGAAGAGCCTACCATCAGCTACGACGAAACCCAGTGGTCACTTGAGTTTTATGACCACGACGGGTTTTTCTGCCTGGCCCTGCGAGCATCAAACGACGAGCACGAGACGCTCTGGCAAGAGACTCTTGCGAGAACGATCCCGTGCGAATTGAACTGCTAGGAAATCGCTTTCGATGGTGTCGCGTCCCTTGGTTTGCTGCCGCGGGAATACCTCGAAAGACCTTGAACCCCATAAACGAGATGCTAAAAGCCGCGACCCCGATGGGGAATCGGACCCAGTATCAGCATCGTGAACAGGCAAGAAACACATAGCGCAACGGGCCTTTACGACCCGACCCGCGAGCACAGCTCTTGCGGGGTGGGTTTCCTGACCCGCAAGGATGGGAAGCAGACCCATGACCTCTTGCTGAAGGGACACGAGGCGCTTTGCGCGGTGCCGCATCGCGGCGGAATGTCTTCTGAGGGTGTCGGCGATGGCGCGGGCGTGTCCATCGATGTTTCACTCGGCTTCTTCCGCAAACTTTGCGGGAAGGAATTGCAGTTGGGATCGTTTGGAGTGGGTAATTTTTTTCTGCCTAACGACTCTGGACACAGGAAAAGCGCCATCGAGTTGGTGAACGAGAAACTGGCGGATGCCGGCTTCACCGTTTTGCTCGAGCGCGATTTGCCGGTCAACAATGACGCCATCGGAGAACGGTCAATCGCCAAGCAACTGGACATCCGGCAATGGGTGTTCGACGCCCCGGAGGATCTCCGCGACGCCGAACTCGACGAGAAAATCCACGAGACACTGCTGGCCATTGAAGCGCAGGCCTACACGGTTCCGGAGCTGGACGGATTGTATCCGCTTTCCCTCTCGGCGCGGGTCCAGACCTTGAAAGGGCGACTCAGCTCTTGGGAGATCGTTCCGTATTTCAAGGACCTGAGCGATCCCGGCCATACGGTCCACACCTTGTATTTTCATACGCGCTTTTCGACGAACACCGATCCGCACCCGTTCATGGCGCAGCCGTTTCGCCTGATGGCGCACAATGGCGAGCTGAACACGGACAAAAAGAATCGTCTGAGCGAGGCGGCCATTGCCTTGGCGAGGAACAAATCCATCGTTCGTCCGAAAGGTCAGTCCGACAGCTGCCGGCTGGACCAGACCCTGAACTCCCGCGTTTTCGAAGACGGCATCGACCTCGTGACCGCGGTCGTCGCGATGATGCCACCCGCTTGGGAAAACGATCAGCGTCTTTCGCCCGAGGTGCGGGCGATGTTTGAGTTCTTTTCGTTGTTTGAGGAAAAGAATGATGGACCGGCCGCGGTGATTTTTGGTGACGGCAACATCGTCGGGGCTCGCCTGGATCGGCTCGGCTTGCGCCCCTTGCGCAGCGTCGAGACGGACGAGTATCTGGCCGTGATGTCCGAGGCGGGCCAGATCGACTTTCCGCCGGAGACCGTGACTCGCCGGGGACGAGTGGAAGCGGGCGGGATGATTTACTTTGATCATGCGCGGGGACGCCTGTTCGAGACAACCGACGCGCTTGAGGAGCTGGCTGCCCAAAAGGATTACCGCAGCCTGGTCGCTGAAGCGCAGGTGGCCATCGATGATCTTCCGCTGCCGGATATCGATCCCGATCAGGCGCCACCTCGCTACGCCGGGGATTTGGAAATGGCGGCCCGCTACGTGGCTTACACTCACAATCAGGAGAGTTTCAAGTTCTTGCTGGACCCGATGCTCCAAAATGGCGTCGAGAAGGTCTCCGCCATGGGCTACGGCAACGCGATCCATGCGCTGAGTGACAACGAGGGCGGAGTGGCGAAGTACTTCAGCCAACGATTTGCCCAGGTCACCAATCCTCCGCTCGATTCCATTCGGGAGGCGGATGGAATGACGCTGCGTGTCGCCCTCGGCGAGAAGCCGCATTTTGGTGAATCTCGGAGCCGCCAGATCGTGCTGCATTCGCCCATCCTCACCAAGCCGGACATGCTCAAGATCCAGGCGCAGGAGCAGACTCCGCTGGAGACCTTTGAGTTCCTCTATGAGCCGGTCTTTGGCGATCCGGCAGCGAACGAAGCGGCTTTGGTTGCGGCGATCGATTCCCTGGCGGAAGCAGTCCAACAGTTCGCTCGTGAAAAGGGTGGGATCGCGATTTTGTCCGATCGCCATGTCTCGCGCGCCCAGGCCGCCATTCCGGTGACCCTGGTCGTCTCCGCCGTCAATCAACGACTGATTGAGGAAGGCCTGCGGTTCAAGGTATCGCTCGTGGTCGAAAGCGGGCAGATTTTGTCCTCCCATCACATCGCCTGCATGCTCGGCTTTGGCGCCTCCGCAGTGTTCCCACTCTCTGTGAGAATTCGAGCTGAAGAGAATTACGGAGAAGACGGCGCCGGAGATGCCTTCTTCCGCTTCAAGAAAGCCGCGGAAAAGGCCTTGATGAAGACCATGGGCAAGGTGGGGCTCTGCACCGTGGAAAGTTACTCAGGAGGAGAGTTCTTCGAACCGAACTTTCTCGATACGGACGACCCGGTGTTCCGGAAGTACTTCCCGAACATGAACACACCCGTGGGAGGCGTGCGTTTCGACTCCGTGGCGCAATCGGTGGCCGACTGGCATGAGCGGGCCCTGACGGTGAAGGGGGATCAGGACATTCCGATTCTGGGTCTCTTCAAGGAGCGCTCGGAAGGCGCCGGGCACAGCTATGGAGCAATCGCCGTTCGTGGTTTCGTGGACATGACCGAGGAGTCCGTGGAATTCTCGGCTCCCAGTGGCGATGACGAATCCGAAGCCGACCAGATTGACACCTTCCGTTTGCTCACCCTGCGCCAGTTGGATGAAGCCTTCGGGATTGATGAAACGGGTTACGTTCACACGACCTTTGAAAAACTCACCGAGGACGAGATCAATCAATTCAAGATCACGCCTGGTTACCGATCGTTCAGTCATACGATGGCGGAAGAGCGCAGACTTCGCCCAGCAGCCTTGCGGGATGTGTTGGCCTTTCCGGCGGATATCACGTTTGACGAGAAGGCCGAAGATCTCCGACGGGAGTTGATGCAATTCGACCTCATTGGAAACGTGGATTTCGTCGTTCGCGGACTCGACTGTCAAGCGGAGGACAACGGCGGATTCATGCTTCAACTCGAGGGACCGAAGGCGTCCCATCTGGGACGATTGGATGCGCTCGATCGGGCGCTGGCAGAAACGTTTGGAGACGAAATCGAACGGCACTACGTCAGCGCTGGCGGCCTCAAAGTAACGGCGACTGGCAGAGCTCAAGACTTCCTGTCGCGCCTGCGGCCAGCTCCGCCGGAGATATCGATCGATGAGGTGCAACCGGCGGCTGAGATCACCCCGCGATTGACATCAGGCGCGATGTCCCACGGCGCCTTGGTCGCCGCGGCTCACGAAGCGGTTGGTCACGGGACGAACATGGTTGGTGCCTTGTCCAACTCCGGGGAAGGCGGTGAGCACATTTCCCGTTATGGCACCATTCGCTCCAGTCGCATCAAACAATTTGCCAGCGGTCGTTTTGGTGTTTGGGCCGGTTATCTGGCCGATCCCAACCTTGAAGAAATCGAGATCAAGATCGGTCAGGGTGCCAAGCCCGGCGAAGGCGGCCAGTTGCCTGCTGCCAAGGTCACCGTGGAAATTGCCGCGGCCCGTGGCGGAACACCGGGAGTGGAACTGATCAGTCCCCCACCCCATCACGACACCTACTCAATCGAGGATCTGGGACAATTAATTCACGATGCCAAAGCGGCTCGTGTTCGCGTGATCGTCAAGCTGGTTAGCTCTGAAGGAATCGGGACCATCGCGGTAGGCGTGGCCAAGGCCGGCGCGGATCTAATCAACGTTGCCGGCAGCACCGGCGGCACGGGCGCGGCTTCCGTGACCTCGCTCAAATACACCGGTCGCGCCGCCGAAATTGGAATTGCAGAAGTGCATCAAGCCCTTTGCGCCAATGGCATCCGGCAGAAAGTCACGCTGCGCTGTTCGGGCGCGATGCAAACGGGCTCGGATGTGGTGAAGGCATCGCTCTTGGGAGCGGACAGTTTCGAATTCGGCACCACCGCCTTGATGATGCTCAAGTGCGTGATGGCAAAGAACTGCAACGTCAAGTGCCCGGCCGGGTTGACGACCAACGCGGAAACATTCGACGGCGATCCCCGGGCCCTGGGGCAATACCTTCTGAACCTGGCTCACGAAGTGCGGGAGATTCTCGCCAGCCTCGGACTGCGCAGTTTGGACGAATCCAGGGGGCGGTCCGACCTGTTGCATTTGATGGATCATCCTTCATCGGTCGGTCAGCTTCACCTCCAGGCGATGCTGACGCACGTGCCGGAGAATGTTGTGACGAACCCGGTCTATTTGGAGCGGGACTACTCGGTCGACGATGATTTGTTGGATCCGGTCAAGAAATGGCTGCTCAAGGGCGAACCCGAGAGCCTGACCTTGAGTCCGGATCAGCCGCTCAACACCCGCAACAAATCGGTGGGCGGTCAGCTGGCCATCGATCTGGAGCGGATGCTGAACCATGAGCTTGAGATACTTCCCAAGGCGGCGCTGCAACGAGACGACGGCCGGCGATACCTGAAGCCCAAAACGGTGCGAGTCGTGACGAATGGCGCAGCGGGTCAGAGCTTCGGAGCCTTCTGCAATGACGGAATGCTCATGGAGCACACCGGCACCTGCAATGACGGTGTCGGCAAAGGTGCTTGTGGTGGCGAGATCGTCGTGAAAGCGCCGGCCGGTGGCGGAACCGGTGACGGGCAGAATGTGCTGATCGGAAATTTCGCCTTGTTTGGAGCCACTGGAGGACGCGTCTTTATCCAAGGTCAGGCGGGGGATCGTTTTGCCGTCCGCAATTCCGGCGCAACTGCCGTGGTCGAAGGCGTGGGCGACTTCTGCTGCGAATACATGACCAACGGGGCGGTGTTGAATCTCGGTGGATTTTCCAAGGGACTCGGCAACGGGATGTCGGGAGGCTTCGCCTATCAATACGACCCCGAAGGCAAGCTGCCGGATTTCATCAGCCACGACTCCGTGTTTGCCGGAACCTTTGCCGATGGCAGCGAACAGGCCGAGATCCACGAAACCTCCGTCAGACAAATGCTGCGTTGGCATGTGGAAGCGACGAGTTCCGTTCGCGCCGAAGTCTTGCTTGCCGAGTGGGAGTCCACCCGCAAGCACATGTACTGGATCATGCCCAAGGCCTTGCTCCAATACCAGGACGCTGACGCAATCTTGCGCGCCCGGAGTCGGAAGGACCTGGTGGAAGAACTCGCCACCGCCTTGGCCAAGCATCAGATCACATTGCTGAAGGAGCCTTACAAGAGCGGCCAACCTATCCTGGGCGGCCTGGTCCCGGACTACGGCGAGACGGAAACGGAGCAAATGTTCCGTCTCCTGAACAGTTATACGGTGATCGAGATGGCCCAAGTGATCGCAGCCAAACGCTCGAGCCTGGGCTCCGCGGAATTCGACAAACGAGTCCGGAATCTCATCCTGACAGAAGACTTTGCCCTGATGGCCGCATTGGCCAAACACGCCCGTGAGGCGATCGCTCACTACGACAACAACGATCTCGCCGCACTCGTTGCCAACAAGCGGGTGAATGATTTTAAACGAACCCTTTCGCTCCGAATCTCCTCCAAGATGGATTCGCTCGGGACGAATGCCTGGATCGATTACCAGGACCGCAAGAACACGGCGGTGTTGGGAGAGATCCCCAGTTTTGACGCGCTCTTCGCGCAGGTCGCCGTCCCCGATATTCTCGAACGCAGTAACGTTGTTTAGTGCATGGAAGTTCCTTACATACCCAAAGACGCCCCCTTTACCGGTGACCAACGAGCCTGGCTCGGCGGTTTCCTCGCCGGCTTGCATTCCCGATCGTTTGTGGTTGGCGAAGCTGCCCCAGCGAACGCAGCGCCCGTCGCGGCCAGACCCATCGATATCCTGTTCGGAACTCAAACCGGCAATTCCGAGGAACTCGCCAACGACGCGGCCGCGATGGCCCGCACGCGCAACCTGAAACCTCGGGTCTCTGAACTGGACGCCATCAGCATGGATCAGTTGGCGGAAATGGAAACCTTGCTCGTGGTGATCTCCACCTACGGCGAAGGTGAAATGCCGGACAACGCGCAGTTGTTTTGGGATGCGCTTTCCGCGAACACCGCACCGCGGCTCGAGTCGCTTGAGTACGCCGTGCTCGCCTTGGGTGACACCAGCTACGAGCACTTCTGCATGGCAGGCAAACTGGTCGATACCCGGCTGGAACAGCTGGGTGCCCGGCGCATTGCCAACCGACTCGATTGCGACGTGGATTTTGAGGAACCGTCCAAACAGTGGCTGGAAGCCACGATCCCCATTGGTGGCGAAGGCGGCTCGTTCGAAGAGGCCCCGGCTCCGGCGAAGACGGGATGGTCGCGACGGAATCCTTATCCGGCCAAAGTGATCGACAACCGCAATCTCTCCGGCCCGAAGTCAGCCAAGGAGATTCGGCACATCGCCTTCGATCTGGCCGACAGCAAATTGGCTTATGAAGTGGGGGATGCCCTCGGGGTGATGCCCGTCAATTGCGCCGATCTCGTGCAGGCGTGGCTTAAGCGACTGGGCGCGAGCTTCTGGGACGAGGTGCCCGGAAAAGACGTGGTTCTGGGAGAACTGCTCACCCGATCTCTGGAAATCAGCACGCCTTCCCAAGAACTCTTGGCCGGATTGGAGCCGCTGGTAAAAAACCAGGAATTCAGTCATGTGTTTCACGACGACGATCGTGAAGCCCTCGATGCCTTCTTGTGGGGCAAAGACACGCTCGACCTCTTGAATCTCAAGCCGGACCTCAAATTCGATTTGACGGAACTGCTCGGCTGGCTCAAGCCCTTGCAACATCGGGCTTACTCCATCTCCTCAAGCCCCAAGGCGCACCCCGGTGAAGTGCATCTGACCGTGGCAGCCGTTCGCTGGACCTATGATGGCCGCGAGCACAAAGGCGTTTGTTCCACCTACCTTGCGGACCAGGCGCCCGTAGGCGAACCGGCCGGGATCTTCATGATGCCGAACAAAGCCTTTCGGATCCCGCAGGACGATGATCTACCCATGATCATGGTCGGGCCAGGCACGGGCATCGCCCCCTTTCGAGCTTTTCTGGAAGAGCGCCGAGAAAAGAGTGCCAAGGGCCTGAATTGGCTGTTTTTTGGCGACCAACACCGGGAAAGCGACTTCATCTACGAAGACGAGCTGCACGAGATGAGCAAGAGCGGCCTGTTGACCCGACTTGACCTGGCCTTCTCGCGCGACCAAGCCGAAAAGGTCTACGTCCAGCACCGGATGAAGGAGAACGGCGCCGATCTGTTCGCCCTGCTCGAGGAAGGGGCGCATTTCTACGTTTGCGGTGATGCCACCCGCATGGCCAAAGACGTCGACGCCGCTCTTCACGCGGTCATCGAGAAACACGGAAACAAGACTCCGGAAGCAGCCGCTGAATACGTCAACGATCTCAAGCGGGCCAAACGTTACGTCCGAGACGTCTATTGATGGAATCAAGTTTTCTTCGTGGCGCAATCACTGTCGGTGTATTGCTAAATCCTAACGGTATCTTGCGGAATTACCTGGGCAGCGAAAATCTATTCTCGACCCATCGCCGTCGGTAGATAGCATCCAGCGCTCCATATGACACTGGGTGTTCCAACTGAATTGAGCGATCAGGAACCGCGAGTCGCGCTCGTGCCCGATGCCGTGCGCCGTTTGCGAAAGCTGGAAGCGGAGGTGCTGATCGAGAGCGGGCTGGGCAAAGAGATTGGCCTGCCGGACGCGGATTACGAAAAGGCCGGAGCGGTGATTAGCAAAGACCGGCGTGAGGTTCTGGAAAAATCGGACGTGCTCCTGCGAGTTCGTCCGCCTTCCGTGGACGATCTCGAAGGGGTTCGCGCGGATACCCTGCAGATCGGCTGCATGGATCCCTTCAAGTCCGGCGATCTGATCGGCGAATTTGCCAAGCGGAAGCTGAATGCCATCGCCATGGAACTCGTTCCGCGCATCACGCGGGCGCAGAAAATGGACGTGCTTTCTTCGCAGGCCAATCTGGCCGGTTATGTGGCGGTCGTGATTGCCGCCGATCAGTTGGACCGGATTTTTCCCATGATGACCACGGCGGCCGGGACCATTGCCCCGGCGCGCGTGTTTGTGCTCGGCGCGGGTGTTGCCGGGCTACAGGCGATTGCCACCGCCAAGCGCATGGGCGCGCGGGTCGAAGCCTACGACGTCCGCCCCGAGGTGGCCGAACAGGTCAAGTCCGTCGGCGGCAAGTTCGTGGAAATCGACGTGGGCCAGACCGAAAGCACAAAGGACGGTTACGCCAAGGCACTGACCGACGAGCAGATCAAGAAACAACAGGAAGCCATGGCCTCGATCTGTTCCCGCTCGGATGTGGTGATCACGACGGCCAACGTCTTCGGTGGCAAAGCACCCCGCCTGGTGACCGCCGAAATGCTCGACGCCATGAAACCCGGCAGCGTCGTCATCGATATGGCCGTCGAAAGCGGTGGCAACGTGGAGGGCATCGAGGCGGACAAGGTCATTTCCCGCAAAGACGTGTCCCTGATCGGTTACTCCAATCTGCCGGCCCGCGTGCCGGTGCACGCCAGCCAAGTCTACGCGGCCAACCTGGTCGCCCTCATCGAGGAGTTCTGGAACCAGGAAACGAAGGCGCTCGAATTGAAACCCGACGACGAAATCCTGAAGTCCTGCCTCCTCACCCACCAAGGCGAAATCGTCAACGAAAGATTTAAATCATGAGTGGAGAAATTCTTATCTTCGTCCTGTTCGTGTTCGTGCTCTCAATGATGTTGGGACTCGAATTGATTTCCAAAGTACCGGCCACCTTGCACACGCCGTTGATGTCCGGTTCCAATGCCATCTCCGGCATCACCATCGTCGGCGCTTTGCTCGCCGCGAGTGCATCGGAGAGCGACACCTTCACCATCGTGCTCGGCACGCTCGCCGTCGCCTGCGCCACGATCAACGTGATTGGCGGTTACCTCGTAACCGATCGCATGCTCAGCATGTTCAAGAAGAAGGAACCGAAGGAGAAGCCATGATCAAGAGCGAGATTCTATACATCCTCAGCGCGTTTCTCTTCATCTACGGGCTCAAACTGCTTCAGCGACCCGATACCGCGCGTCGCGGCAACCTGCTGTCGTCCTTGGGCATGCTGGTCGCGGTGATCGTCACACTCATTGCCAATGGGATCGTCTCTTACCAATGGATTCTCGTTGGCCTGGTCGCTGGCGGCGTCGTGGGCGCCTTGTCCGCCCGCCTCATCGCCATGACGTCCATGCCGGAACTGGTGGCCTTGTTCAACGGCTCTGGTGGCCTCGCCAGTTTGTTGGTGGCCACGGAAGCCTATCATCGCGAACCCGGTGTCGATTCCCTGACCGCTTCCACCATGTTTCTCTCCGTCCTGATCGGTGGGGTGACTTTCACCGGCAGCATTGTTGCCTGGGCCAAGTTGAGCGAACGCATCGACTCCCGCCCGCGCCTGTTCCCCGGGCAACAGATCGTCAACTTCGCGCTCCTGATCGGGGTCATCGTCGGCGCCGTCATCTTCGCCGGCAATCCGGCGGATGGACGCACAGTTTTCTTTGCCATCGTGGCCGCGGCTTTCGTGCTTGGCGTGCTCGCCGTCATTCCGATCGGCGGCGCGGACATGCCCGTCGTGATCTCACTGCTCAACAGCTATTCCGGACTGGCCGCCTGCGCGACCGGATTCGTCTTACAGAACAACATCCTCATCGTCACCGGTGGACTCGTTGGCGCGAGCGGCATCATCCTGACCCGCATTATGTGCAAGGCCATGAACCGTTCTTTGGCCAACGTTCTCTTCAGCGGCTTTGGCTCGGCGAAAACCGGAGGCACAAAGACCGAAGGTGAGGTCAAACCGGTCTCCGCCGAAGATGCCTATGTGCTCCTCGAAGCGGCCAACAACATTCTGGTTGTGCCCGGCTACGGATTGGCCGTGGCGCAGGCTCAGCACGTCCTCCGCGAACTGGGCGGTCTCCTGCAGGCCAACGACGCCGAGGTCCGCTACGCGATCCATCCCGTCGCCGGGCGCATGCCCGGACACATGAACGTCCTGCTCGCCGAAGCCGACGTTCCCTACGACGAACTCATCGAGATGGACGCGGTGAATCCCACCATGGACACCGTCGACGTCTGCCTGGTCATCGGCGCCAATGACGTCGTCAATCCGGCCGCCCGCGAAGACGAGGCCAGCCCCATCTACGGCATGCCCATCATCGACGTCGACCGCGCCCGCACCGTGATTGTCTTCAAGCGCTCCATGCGGCCGGGATTCGCCGGCATCGAGAACAGTCTTTTCTTCAAGGACAACACCCGCATGCTCTTTGGCGATGCCAAGGCCAGCCTCGAAGCCCTGTCCGGCGAATTCAAGAGCGCCTGATCACGAGATCTCCAAACGATTCTCCGTGGCAGCGCTCAGGATTCGGTCAGTTGTCAATCCAACGCAATGAAGTGCCTGAGCCAGACCTTCGAGACAGTCCTCGAGAATCTGGCTGCGGACGACTGGCTTCTCGATCAACTCGCCAACCGTCCCGATCCCCTGCTCCGATTCTGGCAGCCAAGTGAGCTGGCAGTGATCATCGGTCGTGGCAAACGCGTGTCCGATGAGGTGGACGTCGAAGCTTGTCGGCGAGATGGCGTCTTGATTTTTCGACGAACCAGCGGAGGAGGCACGGTCCTTCTCAGTCCCGGTTGCCTTTGCTACTCCCTGGTCCTCTCCGACACCCATCCACTGGTTTCGGAATCCGTTCCGGCCACCACTCGCAACATCCTCACCGTCCTCGCGAGCGCATTGAGTTCCATCGACGACACCGCGGTGTCGATCGCTGCCGATCAAGACCTGACCATCGGAGACCGAAAGATCGGCGGATGCGCGCAACGGCGAACCCGGTCCGGAACTCTCTTCCACGGCACCATCCTGATCGATGCCGACCTGTCCTCGATTGCCCGCTACCTGAAGCAACCTTCCCGCCAACCGGACTACCGGCAAGAGAGAGCCCATGAAGAATTCCTATCGAACGCGCCGTGGAACTTCGCGACGACGGCGGAGGCGATTCGAGCAGCCTGCGGCGCCACCACCACCGTCGAAAAATTCCCTCCAGAACAACTGAATTCCCACACGGAAAAACTCAGCGACCCATCCTGGATCCATTCTCGCTGATTCCGACTCGCTGGCTATTTGCCGCCCGCGAGGTTGGTGAAGGATCCGGTGACGTAGGAGGCCTCATCGGACAGAAGCCAGGCGATCGCACGGGCCACTTCCTCCGGCGTGCCACCACGTTGCAGTGGAATCTGCGACGCGAGGCGATCAACCCGCCCCGGCTCTCCGCCGTCCGCGTGCATGTCGGTGTAAATAAACCCGGGCCGTACGGCATTGACCCGGATCCCCTGCTCCGCCAACTCCAGCGAAAGTCCTTTCGTCAGCGTATCCATCGCACCCTTGGAAGCCGCGTAGTCGGTGTATTCGAACGGAGAACCGGTTCGGGCAGCCACGGAAGAGACGTTGACGATAGCCCCGGACGTTTTCACCCGACGGACAAATTCGCGGGAACAGAGAAAGCAACTGGTCACGTTGTTCGTCAGTACCTCGTTGAATCGCGCAGCATCGATATCCACCAGGCGAGACTGTGGAAAAAGCCGGCCAGCGTTGTTCACCAAATGCGTGACCGGCCCAAGCGCCTTCTCGACCGCGTCAAACAGCGACGCAACTTCCCCCTCAATCGAGACGTCCGCCTCGCAGGCAAACGCTTTGCCTCCGGCGGCCTCGATGGCTGCCACCACGGTTTCCGCGCTCGACACCCGGGATCGAAAGTTGACGCCAACGCGGTAGCCTTGACTGGCCAGCAACTTCGACGTGGCGGCACCGATTCCCCGACTGCCACCGGTGACAATCACGACTTTCTTCAAATGCTCCGCCATAAACCAAGGATAGCTTGGAGGTTGGTCGAAGAACGAGGCGATTAAACGCAATTCACCGTCAACCTTTCGCAAACGATCGATAGCAGGCACGCAGAGAATCTGCCAAGCTGCATCTGCTTGGTGGGCGGGTGCAGACACCGCTCTGAAACTGCCCTTCGTCTCTGAAAAATCTTCTGTGTAAATCGAGCCACAGGAAATTTCGTCCACCGGGCAAATTTTCCCCCCGGTGATTGGAATTTCGCAAATCGCCGAAAGCAAAACGCAATTCACCGACAGCGCAAGGTTGCAATTGGTCGTATAAGTTCAGTGCCGGTGGGCGTGCATCACCACAACATACGCAACACACAGTCGGCTCCTCCTGCCTGGATCGACTATCGCACGCTCACCGGTTCCTTCGTGTCCGGCACGGCCTACGCAAATCACCGACAATGCCGCAAACGGCCAACAGCGTTTGGCAATCTACCGACAGACAAGCGCAAGAGAGCGCAAGCGCTGCCGAAATTCGTTCTTCACGATGTCTGCTGCCGCGTGGGCCTGAATCGTCCACGCGGCACTGAATGATGAAAAACAGATCCTTTAGGCATGCTATCCTGTTGGGCGCGACCCTCGCGTGTTCACCCTCGGCTCTTCTGGCGCAATCCAGCAATCTGGTTCAACTGGAAGAAATTACCATCACCGCGACTCGTAGTCCGCGGCCGGTGAGCCTGACTCCGCAGGAGGTGAACATCATCAGCCGCACGGAGCTCGAGAATCGAATCGTGCAGGACTTCGATGACATTTTCAAATATGAGACTGGTGTGGCGGTTAGTGGTTCGCCCCGGCGAATCGGTCAACGTCCCAACATTCGTGGGTTGAGCGATGATCGTGTGCTCCAACGCATCGACGGTGCGCGCCTGAATTTCGATTCCGGCCATAAGGGGCAGGCTTTTCTGGAACCAGCCTGGTTGCAGAGCGTTGAAATCGTGCGAGGTCCGTCACCTCTGTTCGGATCGGGCGGTCTCGGTGGCACGGTCAGCATGCGCACTGTGGAAGCCAGCGACTTCCTGGGTGAAGATCAGGGCCATGGCATGCGCTTGAATGTTGGTTTTCAGGGAGCCAACGAGGAGTTCAATGTTTCCCCGATGGCATTCGGCAAACTTGAGGGTGGTAAGATAGAATACACCCTCAGCTACAATGGGCGCTTTTCCGGCGACATCAATACAGGTGGCGACAACGCCGACCTGCTGAACAGCAGTGAGAACCTCAACTCAGGCATGGCCAAGGTCGTTTATCGGGCATCCGAGAACACCACTCTCAAATTCACGTCCTTGAACTTCTCCGATTCCCAAACGGTGCCACCCAACACCTCGGCAACCGGACCAACGCTCGTTGATCGGGACACGTTCCAGGGCGTGAACAATCTTCAGTTCGAACACAAGCAACCAGACACGTTCGTCGATCTCAGTGGTAACTTTTACTACAACCATATGAATCTTCGAGAAATCCGGAACACGGATGGACGGGACGAAGAGGTCGATTTCAACACGATTGGCTTGAACATCCTGAACCGGCAGGAGTTTGAAACCCTGATCGAAGGATCCGAGGTGAAGCTGACTTACGGGATGGAATACTTCGGCGATGAGCAGGACGGTTTGCGCAATGACGGTGCCCATCTCTTTTTCCCGGATTCAGAGTCCGATCACATTTCCGCCTACGTTCAGGGTGAGCTGAGCCTTGGTGACGGGCTGATAAACCTGTTGCCAGGTGTCCGTTACGACGACGTGAGCATTGAAGACTCCACCGGCGCTGAGAACGGAGACTCCGAGGTGAGCCCGCAGTTGGGTGCGGTGATCAAGCTCGATCGACAGCTCAATCTCGCCGAGGGCGACTACGTTGCCTTGGCCGCGAACTATAGCGAAGGTTTTCGCGCTCCCTCATTCGGCGAGCTGTTCACTTCCGGCGCTCACTTCCCAGGTGGGGTATTCGTTGCCAATCCGAATTTGCGTCCGGAGACCAGTTCCAATTGGGAAGTCGGCCCACGAGTCAAATACGGCAAGGCCAGTGCAAAGTTCAATTACTTCAAGACGCGCGCCAAGGATTTCATCGATTTCAATGTGGCATTCGTTCCGCCTGCCGGTCCGCTGAACTTCACTCCAGTCAATGTAAACACCGCGGAACTCGACGGTATCGAAGTCGAAGGTCGGTTTGATGTGACGGAGAGCATTGGATTGTGGGGGAACTACACACGGATTCGGGGCGCTAACCTGACGGCCAATGAGCCGCTGGCATCTGTGTCACCGGATCGCATCACGTTGGGCTTGGATTACACGATGGCCGAGTATGGGCTCTTCACCGGACTGCGGCTTACGCACAGCGACAAGCAGGATCGTGGAGCAACACTGACGTACGAATACAGCTTGTTGGACTGGCAGGTTGCCTGGCGTCCAGGCAGGGCGCGACATGACTTCGGTGCCTGGGCCAAGCGCTGGCAGGTCAACTTCGGCATCGACAACGTTTTGGATCGCGGATACCGACAGCACCTGGCCGGATTGCCTGACCCGGGGATCAACCCGAAGGCGTCGGTCAGCTATTCGTGGACCTTCTGACCCGGAAATCGTGGCCTTGGCTATACGGCATCGCATCAGCCGCAAGCCTTGGCTATGAGACGGTCTGGTTGAAACAACTGGCGCAGCTCTTCGGGGCGTCCAGTCACGCGGTGGCGGTAACGCTGTCCGTTTACATTTTAGGATTCGCTGTAGGCGGCTGGTTGATGTGCCGTCTCATGGTTCAAGCGAAAGGAGCCCGGCGAGGTTTCGCCGGGCTTCAGCTTTTTATAGGGCTGTGGTGCGCGTTGCTTCCTTTTCTCTTCCAGTTGGCGGACCTCATCTATATCCGCTTCGCGCCGCCGGAACAGACGATCGCACATCAGGCCCTACGAATCGTTCTCGCCTTCGCGCTGCTGCTCCCGCCGGCGACCGCAATGGGGGCCGTGTTTCCGATGGTCAGTGCGGCAGGTGTGGGTCGAATGTTTGCGGTCGGAACTTTCGGTTCGGTCGCCGGAGTGTTCCTGGTTGCGCTGTTGGTTCTGCCGTGGCTCGGCCTGAACACAACCCTATGGTTGCTTGCCGGCATCAACCTGCTCCTTGCCGGGATCTCGTGGTTTGGGAAAGGAGAGATCGAATCCGCAGTGAAAAAGCAAGCCGAGCCAGTCGAAGGCATCCGCAAGGCAGCTTGGATTATTGGAATCCTCGGCTTCAGTCTTTTTGCAGCCCAAGGCGTCTGGTTCAAACTCATCTGGCTGGTTGTCGATGCCACCGCCTACGCGGAAGGGATGGTCATTGCAGCCGTGCTTCTGGCCATGACCGCGGGGGCGGTGATTGGCAATCGATGGGAGATTCGCAGCGAGCGCATCCTGCTGGCCTTGGCCGCAGTACAGTTGATCCTGATCTTTGCCATGCAAGGCATCGCCCGTGTGTGGACGTCGCTGAGGCCGGCAGCAGCTGGTTCCTTCATGGTCTATTGCCTCTGTCTTCTCGCTCTCGCATTGCTCATTGTTGGACCGGCGGCCCTCGGATACGGAATGGCCATCCCGCGATTTTGCCGTGGATTCAATCCCGCACAGGTCGGCCGACTCTGGTGTTTCCATCACATTGGTTGCGCCGTCGGAATGTTGCTTTGTGGATTTGTGATCATTCCTCTGATCGGCCTGACTTGGACGCTGGTCCTGTCCACGCTTTTGCTGCTCACTCCATTGATCAGGCGATCAGCCCAGAAGTGGGCCACTGCCGGTGCTGCCGTCGCGGTGATTGTCGGATTCACGGGTGACGTGACCTATGCCAAATCGGCTGCCAATCCGCTTAAGGTGGTGATGCATCACGAAGACGGGGCGGGCGTGGTCGAAGTCTATGAAGACGAGAACGGTTACCGCCGACTCATGTCCAGCCGACTGCGACAGGAAGGGGGCGATGAACCCGAACAGGTTCGCAACGAGCTCGTCCAGGGCAAATTACCCATTCTCCTTCATCCTAAACCGGACAACGTGCTCGTCATTGGGATGGGCACAGCTATCTCCCTCCGCGGTGCGTTGACCGACCGGGTCCAAAAACTAACCTGTGTTGAAATTTCGCGAGGTGTCGTACTGGGCGCCGATCTCTTCGCCAAGGCCAACGGAAACGTCCTCCAGGAAGAACGAGTGAGTCTGATCGAGCAAGACGGGCGCAACTTCATCAAGCTCACTTCCGATAGATACGACCTTATTGTCCAGGAACTTTTCTTCCCCTATCGCGCTGGTGTTGGCGCGCTTTATACCGCTGAACATTTCGAACGCGCCAAGGCGAAACTCAAGCCCGGAGGCCAATTCGCCCAATGGATTTCTCTCTCGCAAATCGGCACCCGACAGATTCGCAGTCTCATTCGCACCTTCACCGAAGTCTTCCCCGAAACCAGCGGCTGGCTGGCCGGCGGCTATTTCATGCTGATTGGTGGCGAACAGAAACTCTCTCTGGCTCCAGACAATCCTGCACTCGGCCACTACTTCGGATCCGCCATGCTCAAGGATTGGTCGAAGACAGCGGACCGCAATACTGAAGACAACCTCGCGATCGAGTTTTCAGTGCCAAAAGCCTTCCGCGAACTGAACACCACCGCGTTGGCCGTCACGAACCTGCGGCAACTCTTAAAGGCTCAGGACGCCGTCGAGCAATACCATCCCACACTCGTCTCCGCGGAAAACGCAGCTTCCCGCCACGTTCGTCAGGCCACACTCCTTCGCTTCGACGGCCACGAAGCCGATGCTTTCCGCCGGTACGAAGCGGCGATCCAGCTCGATCCAAACAACTTCGTCGCGCGTCAGGCTCTGATCGCCGACTACGCCAAGCGCAACAATCACCGCCAGCTGCTCAACCTCCAACCCGATCACCTCGGAGCCCGCTTCAACCTTGGTGTCGAACTCTACCGCTCCGGCAAATACAAGGAAGCCGCGCAGAACTTCAATTTCGTTCTGAATCGTGAGCCAAACAACGCGGACGCGCAGTTCAATCTCGCCAACAGCCTTGCCCAACTCGGTAAGTATCCCGAAGCGATGCGGCTCTACCAAAGTGTCCTGCGCATTCGTCCGAACCACGCCGACGCAGCAGCGAATTTGAGAGAGCTTCAGCAGATCGTTGATTGATGGTGTTGCGAAACACTTTCGCCAGTCTCGAGTTTGCGCCCATCAGTCGGGGTTTGACTTACTCGGCTTTCCCGCCAATTTCTCCGTTCCCTGAATGGCGTTGGACAAATCAAAACTCAGCGACCTGAAGCTGGATCGCGATAATGAAGATCGCGGGGGGCTTGGTTGGTTGCTCTGGTTGATCCTGGTGGTGGCGTTGACTGGTGGCGGATTCTGGGCTTATCAGTGGTCGCAGAAGAACTCCGCGATGGAGGTCTCGACAGTTGCAGTGCGTCGCGTTGTGACCGGTGAGCGGGCGACGGTTTTGAATGCGACGGGCTACGTGGAACCGCGTCGGCTTTCCACCATTTCCTCCAAGGTCACCGGCAAGATTACGGAGGTGTTGGTTGAGGAGGGGATGAAGGTGACAAAGAATCAAATCCTCGCGCGAATCGACACGACGAACATCGATGCCAGCCTGCGTTTGGCCAAGGCGCAGCTCGAAGTCTCCCGCACGGCGATCAAGGAAACGGAAGTGCGCAAGCGAGAGGCGGATCTCGACCTGAAACGGGTGGCCAAGCTGGTGAAGGAAGGGATTTCCACCCAGGCGGAATTGGATTCAGCTACCGCTGCCTTTGATGCCCAGGTGGCGCTCCTGGCTCGGCAGAAAGAGGAGATCAAGGTGTCCCAGCGACAGATCGAAGTCTGGGAGCAGGAACTTGAAGATCGGGTGGTGCGCGCACCGTTTGACGGCGTTGTGGTCAGCAAGAACGCCCAACCGGGGGAAATGATTTCGCCGATGTCCTCCGGTGGTTTCACGCGAACCGGTATCTGCACGATCGTCGATATGTCTTCGCTCGAAATCGAGGTCGACGTAAACGAGGCCTACATCAACCGCGTTCAGCCGGGTATGCCGGTTGAGGCGAAGCTCGATGCTTATCAGGATTGGAAGATTCCCTGCAAGGTGATCGCCATCATTCCCACGGCCGATCGAAGCAAGGCCACGGTCAAGGTGCGCATCGGCTTCAATGAACTGGACCCACGCATGCTTCCCGACATGGGCGCGAAGGTGGCTTTCCAATCCGTTCCCAATGAAGCCGAGCCGACGGTGCAGTTTGTGGTTCCGAGCGCTGCGGTTGCCGAACGAGGCGGGCGCGAGGTGGTGTTCCTGATCAACAACGGTCTGGTCGAACGACGGGCGGTGGCTCTGGGCGACGAAAAAGACGGTGAAGTGACGGTTTTGGCTGGTGTAAACGGCAGCGACACGATCATCTCCCCAGTCTCGGCGGGGTTGAAATCCGGAATCAAAGTGAAAGAAACGACTGAATGAGCGAAAACGGTGAAGTGCTCGTAAAGGTAAGCGGTGCGGACAAGGTCTATCGTCGCGGTTCTGAAGATCTCCACATTCTCGACAAACTCGATCTCAATGTGCCCAAGGGTGAATTCCTTGCCTTGATGGGACCATCCGGTTCCGGCAAAAGCACGCTGCTGAATCTCCTGGGTGGGATCGATCGGCCGACCAACGGCTCCGTCGAGATCGGAGGGGATGAAATCAGCATGCTTTCCGATCGCAAACTGGCATGGTGGCGTTCGCGTCACGTCGGGTTCGTGTTCCAGATGTATAACCTGCTTCCCGTGCTGACCGCGGCGCGCAACGTTGACCTCCCTTTGCTGCTCACAAATCTTTCCTCAAAACAACGTCGCAAACAGGTTGAGCTGGCGCTGGACGCGGTCGGCCTCTCGCATCGCCTCGATCACTACCCCCGTCAGCTTTCTGGCGGTGAACAGCAACGCGTCGGCATTGCCCGCGCGATCGTCACTGATCCATCGATCCTGTTGTGTGACGAACCGACCGGTGACCTCGACCGCCATGCTGGGGATGAGATCCTTGATCTGCTGGATACGCTCAACAGGGAACAGGGCAAGACCATCATCATGGTAACGCACGATCCCCATGCTTCCGCCCGGGCCTCGCGCACGCTTTACATGGATGAGGGCAAACTCAAGACGGAAAAGCCGGAGTGAAATTCCTGCCGATCATCTGGGCGAACCTGAAACGTCGCAAACTTCGGACCGCTCTGACCATGGCGAGCGTCCTGATCGCGTTTCTCCTGTTTGGCTATTTGTGTGCGATTGAAGAAGCCATGAATGCCGGTATCAACGTCGCGGGCGCGGATCGTCTGATCGTCCGCCACAAGGCCTCTATCATCCAGATGTTGCCGATGTCCCATAAGGAGCGCATTCAACAGATTCCCGGTGTTCAAAGTGTGGCGCATGCAACTTGGTTTGGCGGGATCTATCAGGAACCCGGCAACCTCCACGCCCAGATTCCGGTCGTGCCAGAGGAGTATTTCGAAATTTACGATGAGTTCATCCTGCCCGAAGAGCAGATGAAGAAATGGAAGGAAACCAAGACGGGCGCAGTGGCCGGACGCACCACGGCGGATAAATTCGGCTGGAAGATTGGCGACCGCATTCCGATTCAGGCAACCATCTATGAAAAGGAAAACGGCGAGCAGATGTGGGAATTCGATCTCGTTGGGATTTACGACAGCGACAAGGAGGGCGCGGACACCACACAATTCTTCTTTCGGCACGATTACTTCGACGAGGCGCAGACTTTTGCCGAAGGCATGATCGGTTGGTATCTCGTGAAAGTGGACGACCCTGATCAGGCCGATGCCATCGCCAAGACCATCGACGAGCAATTCGCCAATTCGACCTTCGAAACGAAGGCGGAAACCGAGGCCGCATTCACGCGCGGCTTTGCGGCGCAGATAGGCAACATCACCGCCATCATGATTGCGATCATGAGCGCCGTTTTCTTCACCATTCTCCTGGTTGCCGGAAACACAATCGCCCAATCCGTTCGCGAGCGGACGGAGGAAATTGGCGTCCTGAAATCCCTCGGCTTCACCAACCCGCAAGTCCTTGCCCTGGTACTGGGTGAATCCTGCTTTCTTTCCACCCTGGCCGGTGGCATCGGTTTGGGAATTGCCTTCTGGCTGATCTCGATGGGAGACCCGACCGGTGGGAACCTCCCCATCTTTTATCTGCCAACTCGCGATCTGGTGACCGGTGTCATCTGCATGATCCTGCTTGGCCTGCTTACCGGCATCGCGCCGGCCATTCAAGCGACCCGTCTGAAAATCGCTGACGCCCTGCGTCGGGCCGCCTGACCGGAGACCGAAACATGATTCGTTTTATTCGCCAAACTGTTGCCGTTACCCGGATGACATTTGCCACGCTGGGACAGCGCAAGGGATCGTCCTTCGCATCCGTATTTGGCATTGCCGGAGTGGTTGCCGTATTCGTCGGCGTACTATCGATCGCCAACGGTTTTCGCAACGCGATGACCGCCACCGGTTCACCCCGCAATGCCGTCATCCTGCGCAGTGGCGCCAGTTCCGAAATGATGAGCAGCCTCCGGCGCGAATCCGGGCGCATCATCAGCGACGCACCGGGCATCGTGATGGGCGAGAATGGCCCTCTGGCCTCAGCCGAACTTTTTGTCGTGATCAGCCTGCCCAAGATTTCCACAGGCACGGACGCCAACGTTCCCTTGCGAGGTGTGGGCGATGCGGCCTTTGACGTGCGTGATGACATTGAGATCATCGAGGGACGTCGCTTCGAACCCGGCAAGAACGAGGTCATCGTTGGCCGTGCGGCCGCGGCCGAATTCGCGGGATTGCAACTCAATGACAAGTTCCAAGTCGGTCCGAATGAGTGGACTGTTGTCGGCACCTTCACCGAACGGGGTGGCATCTCCGAATCCGAAATCTGGACCGACGCCAAAGTTCTCGGACCGGCCTACGCCCGCGACGAATATTTCCAGGCCGCCTACGTACGACTGAAAGACGCTGACACCTTCGACTCGTTCAAAGACGCGCTGACCAGCGATCCGCGATTGCGTGTGAAGGTCACCCGGCAGACGGACTTCTACTCGGAGCAATCGACGGGCATCTACATGATGATCGTGACGCTCGGCGCATTGGTCGCCACCCTCATGGCCATCGGTGCCATCTTCGGTGCGTTGAACACCATGTTCAGTGCGGTGGCTGCCCGCACCCGCGAAATCGGTACCCTGCGCGCCCTTGGTTTCAACGGCCTGCCCGTGATCATCTCCATCCTCATCGAATCCATCCTGCTTGCTCTTGTTGGCGGAAGCATCGGAGGCGGTCTCGCATGGTGGGCCTTCGATGGTTACCAGGCCGCGACGATCAACTGGCAGACTTTCAGCCAGGTCGCCTTCGCCTTCGATGTCACCCCGTCGCTCCTCATCCAGGGCATCTGCTACGCGACTCTCATCGGCGTGGTCGGTGGGCTCTTCCCCGCCTTTCGAGCGGCTCGCATGCCGGTAACGACCGCGCTGCGCGAGATCTGAGCAGCAGCGGTTTGGAGAAGAATCGGTCTCACCGGACTCTCTGCGCCCTCAGTCGGCGCATAGCCATGCACTACACCCAATAAACAGAGCCGGATCTCATTTCCCCCCAAGCTGCTGATAGAGTTGTCGTGCGTTGGGATCGTTTGGATTGCGTCGCAGGGCTTGCCGGACGGCTTCGATAGCCTCGGATTGCCGACGCATTCGGGCCAGAATGGTGGCTCGTGCATAAGGCGCGCGTGAGGAAAGTTGGTCGGCGCGTTCGGCACGTCGCAGCGTGCTGAGTGCTTCGCCGGTGCGGTTCAGTTGGTCGTAGGCGAGGCCAAGGTTGTAAAGGGCGGATCCGTGGTTGGGATCAATTTCAACAGTCGCCTCGAGTTCGCGTGTCGCGCCGGGGACGTCCCCCAACTCGTGGAGGCCGAGCGCAAGCTTGTAACGGAATTCTGCTTGTTCCGGGGCAAGTTTCGTGGCGACGCGCAGTTCATCGACCGCCTTGCGGTTTTCACCAATCTGGCTGAGGGTCACGGCGAGTTCGTGGTGTGGTGCGGCAGAGTTGGTGTCCCAGGTCGATGCCCGCCGGAAGAAGTCCGCAGCGAGTGAGTAGTTGGTCCGGTCGTAGTGGAAGACGCCCTGTTGCATCATTCCCGCGGGTTGATCCGCGGTGGCTGCAAAGTAGTTGAGGAGTTCGCGGCCGGCGATCGTGTTGGTGTCGACGATGGAACGGAGTGCCCAAGCGGCATCGATGCGGACTTTGCGGACGGGGTCCTGAAGCAGATTATGAATCGCGGTCTGTTCGCGGCTGCCGTGTTGCTGCGCGACAGGATCGAGGGAGAGGACCGCAGTTCCCCGAACCAGCGGATGTTTGTCGGTGAGGCGCTTGAGGAGTTCCTCGCGCACGGTCGGTTCGTGAAGGTAGCCGCGCATGAGTCCGGCTGAGACGGCGCGCCAAAGGAAGTTCGTGTCGTTCTGCGCGATGTCGATGAGGTTGATGTGCGCGCGGGGGGCGTTGGTCTTGGCCATGGCCACCCATTGCGAACGAATTCGATAGGGGCGGTTCATCTTTTCGCCATACCACTTCTCCACATTGGCCAGAGCCCAATTGGCGTCCTTGTCGTCGTGGCAGCGATTGCAGGCGTTCGGAATGCCGAACTGTTTGGTCAGCAACGGATCCGGAATCGTGAAGCCATGATCGCGCCGCGGATGACGTTGCATGTAGGTGGTCAATGGCATGTGGCAATCCACACAACGGCCGCCGGGCTCGGTCTCAGACTTGTGATGGCTGTGCGAGATCGGATCGATCTTCGGGATCTTCGGCATACCCCATGCCTCGGTTTCGGGCGTTTGCTCGCCTCCGTGACAGGTCATGCACATTAGATTGCCCGGTATGCGAAGCTTGGCGGTGTGCGGGTTGTGGCAGTCGAAGCAGCGGACGCCGGCCGCGTGCATGCGGCTGCTGAGGAAGGACGTGAATTCGTAATCTTCATCCCAAACCTGGCCGTCCGGATAAAAGACGTCCGTCTCATCAGGAACGACGAGTGAGTAGTGATCGAAGAAACTCTCGCCTGGCACGTAATCGCCGGTGAGTTCAGTGCGACGCGCATGGCATGGCCCGCAATTGTCGCGCATCTGGTCGCGGCTGAAGCGATGCTTCTTCAAGGTCGGATCTTCGGTCGGGCGATCCGGTCTGCCGACGTACTCGTTCTGCCACTCCACGTGATCGTTCATCCCGCCATGACAACTTTCACAGCCCACGCCCATTTCCGCCATCCGGGTGTCGTAGCTGTCACTGGCCAGGTCGTAGTTCTTCAAGAGACGCGTGTTGTGGCAACTGGCACACATGGCGTTCCAGTTCATGCCGCGACCCGTCCAGTGTCCCCATTCGCCCGGCACGCGATCTTCATTGCCGTAGACGTTGAACCACTCCTTCTTGTGCGGATCCCAGGCGAGTTCGGCGGCCTGGTAACGGCCGCCCTCTTCCTCGACGAGGTATTGCAACAGTGGTGAGACACCTATCGCCCGCTTTAATCCGTGGGCTTGCACCTTGCCTGATTTCCCAAGCGTCACGAGCTCATAGTCATCTTCCCCTTTCTTGCGCGCCTCCGAGGTCTGGCTGGCATGCCTGATCTCGCGATGCGGATCGAAGGCCTCGTTGTCCATGTCCGGTCGAATCTCACGTTCGGCCAACCCGTGATGGGACGTCTTCCAGTCGTTGAACTGGTTCTCGTGACACGCCCGGCAACTGTCTGAACCGGCGTAGGCAGCAAAGATCTTTTCAGCCTGTTGCTCGGGAGGGATGGGAGTGCCCGGTGGAGGTGGCTGGAGCGGGCCACCGGTTTCGGGATTCGGCCGGCTGACGAAGTAGCTGATTCCCAGTGCCAAGACGAACAGACCAACGTACATGGCCCCTGGCGTGCCGGAGGCCTTCGGGGCTTGGACGACCTTCGATTCGCTCTTCGGCGAGGCCGCCTGTTTCGACGATTTCCTGTGTTTTTGTTTGCGCTTTTTGGCCATCAGCAGGCGGGCGCGCAGTATCACGAGCAATAGCGAGGCACGCAACGCTGTGTTTGCAGGCGGCTAAAGTTCTGAAATTGAACCGACACGCAATCCAAAAAACGCGTAGTTTCCCGGCAATCCATCTACCTCACAGCATCAACTCGGGATCGATACTTTGCGCATTCAGCGGCCACGTCGTGGGCGTTGAGGATTGCTGAGACCACACAGATTCGTCTGGCACCCGCTTCCAAAACTTTGTCGATGTTCTGCATGTTGATTCCCCCGATGGCGAACCACGGGATGCCGACGTTCTGCTTTGCCCAACGGACGTAATCCAAGGTTACGGGAGGGCGTCCGGGTTTGGTCGGCGTGGCGAAGACGGGACCGATGGCAATGTAATCCGGCCCGGCGCGAAGGGCGCGTTCGGCCTGATCGGGTGTGTGAGTGGACAGGCCCAAGCGCATCGCGCGGGGACAGCCGGTGACCTGGTCGACCATCGTGTAGCCGCCTTCAAAGAAATCCTCCTGGCCCATGTGGCAGAGAGGTGCGCCCAGTTCCATCGTCAACTTTGGATGGTCGTTGACCGTCAGCCACACACCGCAGGCTTCGGTGATGGGAAGGATTTTTTCGGTGAGTGCCCTTACTTCATCCGCAGATGAATTCTTGGCGCGCAGTTGGATGATATCAGAACCGCCTTCGCAGAGTTGGCGGGTAAGTTCGATAACCGAACGTCCCGCCGTGTAAGCCATATCGATAAAGGTGTATAGCCGGCAATCGCTGAGTTTCTTGAGGGACATGGGATTTCGCAGGGACAGGCGGCTCGCCTGTGCTACGACTAGGCCTTGTCTTCGATCAATTCACGTCGACCGCCAGTCAGCAGGTCTTCGATGAAGTTGGTCGAATAAACGCCACGCCGGAAATTCGGGTCCTGTAGGATCGCCTGTTCGAAGGGGATCGTCGTTTTGACACCGGTGATCATGTATTCGCTGAGCGCGCGATTCATGCGTTCCATGGCTTCCCGACGGTCCTTCCCGTAGGTAATCAGCTTGCCGATCATGGAGTCATAGTGCGGAGGGATGGTGTATCCGGCATAGGCGTGGCTGTCGACACGCACGCCCCCACCACCGGGGGCATAATACATCTCGATCCGGCCCGGGCTGGGACGGAAGTTGTCGAAGGGATCTTCCGCATTGATGCGACACTCAATCGCATGACCGGTAAAAGTCACGTGGCGCTGCGAAAGCTTCAGCGGCTCGCCCATGGCAATCAGAATCTGTTGCTTGATGATGTCGATGCCCGTGACCTCTTCGGTAATCGGGTGCTCGACCTGGCAGCGCTTATTGACTTCGAGAAAGTAGAAATTACCGGAGTCATCAGCGATGAACTCCACCGTGCCCGCACTTGTGTATTCGGCGGTCTGGGCGATCTTGATCGCGGCCTTGCCCATCTGGGCGCGCAGGTTCTTGTGCTTGTTTTCGATCAGCGGGGAGGGTGTTTCCTCGATGAGCTTCTGATGACGTCGCTGAATCGAACAATCGCGCTCGCCGAGGTGAATGATGTTCCCGTCATTGTCTCCGAGGATCTGAATCTCGATGTGATGCGGATTCTCGATGAACTTCTCGATGTAGACACCCGCGTTGCCAAAGGCCTTTTCCGCTTCGGCCTTCGAGGTGTGAAAGCCCTTGATCATCGAGACGTCGTTGTGGGCGACGCGCATTCCACGCCCGCCACCACCAGCGACCGCCTTGATCATCACCGGATAGCCAATCTTCTTCGCGGTGGCCAATGCCTCCTGCTCTGTCTCCACGATGCCGTCTGATCCCGGCGGGCAGGGAACGCCGGCTTTCTTCGATAATGCACGGCTGACCTGCTTGTCCTGCAGGGCGTTCATCGCCTTGGAACTGGGCCCGATGAAGCGAATATTGCAGCTTTCACAGACGTCAGCGAAGTGCGCGTTCTCCGAAAGGAAGCCATAGCCGGGGTGAATTGCATCGACATCGGTGATTTCCGCGGCCGAAATCAGGCGATCTATGCGCAAATAGCTATATGAGCTCGCTCCTTTACCGATACAGATTGCCTCATCGGCCATCTCCACGTGCATGGAATTGGCATCGGGCTCTGAAAAGACCGCCACCGTCCGAATCCCCATGTCTTTACAGGCACGGATAATCCGAACGGCAATTTCTCCGCGATTCGCGACCAGAATCTTCTCGAACATGGCGATTTAGGCCGGTTTGACCTTGAAGAGTGCTTGACCGAATTCGACCGGCTTTCCGTTGTCCACAAGCATCGACGTGACAACCCCACGGACTTCGGCCTTGATCTCATTCATCACCTTCATGGCTTCGATGATGCACACGACGGTGTCCGGACCGACCTCCGTGCCGACTTCCACATAGGGCGCGGCATCGGGTGAAGGCGCGCTGTAAAACGTCCCAATCATCGGTGACTTGATCTCATTCTCGTCCGAAGCAGCGGGCGCGGCCGACGTCGGCGCGGCTGGCGTAGCAGCTGGGGCGGGAAGTTGCGCCGGGGCGGGAGCAGCCTCAACGACCTGCTGGGCGGGCGCTGAGGCTGTGGCGCGTTTGAGTTTGATCTTGAATTGCTCCTTATCGAGCTCGAACTCGGTGATCGAGTTCTTCTTCATCAAATCGACAATCGCTTTGATTTCTTTTAGATCCATTTTGGCCTCCTGGCTTATTGGGTTTTGGGCCTTTTGTTTCAAAAGTGCTGTGTGGATAAAAAAAGCAGCCTCACGACTGCTCAGTTGATGTGTTAAGAAAACGTAGCGGAGAATACGGCTGCAAAGCGGTAGGTCAAGCCATGTTTCCCAACAATCTCACCTCAATTCGGAGAAAAATCAACCGACCGAAGATTCCTTTAACCTTATCGCTGCATCCAGCCCAAGTAGGTAGCTGTGTTGTCCAAAGCCGGCGATCTGGCCCACGACTACACTGGAAATGATGCTGTTTTTTCTGAACTCTTCCCTTGCGTGAACGTTAGAGATATGGATTTCGATCGTTTTTACCCCAGATCCGGCAATTGCGTCCCGCAGAGCTACGCTGGTGTGAGTGTAAGCGGCTGCGTTCAGCACAATGGCATCGGCATCGCCCCGCGCGTCCTGAATCCAAGTGACCAATTCCCCTTCGTGGTTGGTCTGGCGAAAAACTGCTTCCACGCCGGCGTCCTTTGCAGCATCCATCACCTGAGACTCGATATCCGCCAGAGTCAGGCTGCCGTAGATATCCGGCTCACGTTGGCCGAGCAGATTCAAGTTGGGTCCGTTGAGAAAGAGGATCTTCATGCTGTTGATGGCCCGATCATGATGACTTGAGCAGTGTTTTTCAAACATCTGTGCGCAACGCACTAACCCAGTTTGAGTTTAAGGAAGCCCACTTCGAGCGCGAGAGCTTCCTGTACATTCGTATAGAGCAATCGTTGTGTGTGCTCAAGAACCTGAATGTTTTCTTGGGCGTCATGGGCATCGATACGAGAAGCGACAGTCTGGGCTGGCGCGGAGAATTCAGTGAAGCTCAACAACTCATCACCGAGCTGAAGCGTGTGAAGCCAGACGTCGCGCAGCCACCATTCGAGGCTGGCCAGCAATTCTCCGCGGGATCGACGATATTCGGCCTCGATCGATGCCTTAAGCTCATCTTCCCATTTCTCGCGCAGCTTGGGATCGACATCGTCGTAGCGCTCGAGCGGGGATGCGGCTTCCTGGCGCTCTGCAATGGCGGTTTTCATGTCGGCCAACGCCGCGAGAATCTGTCCCAGCAATTGATATCGACCGAGCAAACCGTTCCGATTTTCGGCCGCAACGGAGCTGAACGTCTCAACCCAGCGAAGTTGATCATCGGTAAATGCCGGATTTGCGCCGGAACCGAAAGTCAGACGAAGACAGCGGGAAATAATCGTATCCAGCAGTCGCCCCGGTTCTGTTGAGAGCACGATGATGACTGACTTTGCTGGTGGTTCTTCGAGGGTTTTCAGGAACGCATTGGCTGCTTCGACCTTCATTCGGTCTCCTGCAACGATAACGGCGGTCTTGTATTCGGCTTCCGTGGGCTTGAGATTGATTGCGGAGATCAGATCGCGAATCTGGTTGGTAAGAATGAAACGAGACTTCGATTCGGGTCTTACCCACCTCACGTCGGCATGGTTCCCGTTGTCGATTTTCCGGCAATTCACGCATTCGTCACAACAATCCACGGGAATGTCGGCAGCACCGACTTTCGGCGACTTGCAGTTGAGGGTCTTGATCAGGTTGTGGGCGACGGATTCGAGTTCGGCGAGTTGATTGCCGGCGAAGAGGTAGGCATGTCCCAAGCGGCCGCGTTCCAGACTGCGCTGCAGCAATTGAACACCTGCGCTGGATTCGGCTAATTCGGCGAAGGCCATCGTGGACTCAGATCACCAATCGCCGTTGACCAGGAGCGAGGTGGCGTTGCGGGCGAGATCTTCAGCGAGAAGGGGAACTGCCTGTCGTTCGGCCGAGGCCAGGTCGTCGCCGATCAGCACCGCTGTTCTGCCTGCGATGGATCGATCAAGAAGCACTTCGCCAGTGGCGCTGTCGACGGCCTTGATATCTGCGACCATCGACACGGCGAAATTTCGCGCGGTGATGACATCCTCGGGACGAAAACTGATCGCCGAGCGGGTGAATTCCGTGATCTTGCCCGTGACCACCACGTCGCCCCGTCCCCGGGTCTCAAGGCGATACGTGCCGTCCTGCTGCAGTTGCTTGCGCATGGCGTGATTCATTGCGGTCACCAAGCGCGGCTCGATGGTTTCGTTCTTGAAGAACTTCACCTCGACACTGCGGCTCCCTGCCGGAAAACCTGCAGTGGGTCCAAGATTGTATCCGGCACAGCCGGATAACAGGGCGAGCGGGAGGCAAAACAGGAATCGGAGGCGGGTCATTGGTTGGTAGTGTTCAGCTTGCCCTTGATCTCCTCAATCTGTTTTTTGGCTTCGTCCGAATAAATCGAATTTGGCGACTTCACCAGCACCTCATTGTAGTAGACGAGCGCTCCGTTGTAGTTCTTGCGCTTGAGGTAATACTTGGCCACCTCCATCGCGCCGCGCGCCTGTTCAGTTCTCAGATTGTCGATCTTCTTGCGGGCATCCTCGACGCGTTCGTCCTCGGGGTAGAGCGACACAAAGTCGGTAAAAGTCTCGATCGCCTTCTTGGCCACGCCCTGGTCGTACTCGGCGGCCTTGGCCTGCGCATAGTAGGTCTCGCCGGCCTTGTAGATCGCGTCGGCGGCAATGTTCTTGCGGTCGTGATATCGATCGGCCGCCTTCTCATAAGCCCGAACGGCGGGGAGGAACTTGTCCTGTTTCTCATTTGCCGTGCCGATCTTCATCTGCGCATCGGGAGCAACGTCACTGTAGGGACCGTTCTTGATGATCTTCTCATACATCTTCACGGTCTTCTCCATGGAACGATACAACGGGATGCGGCCAAACAGACGAAAGCGCTTCCCGGCAAGGTAACGATTGGCAATCTCGTATTGGCGCGTGAGAACCTCCTGGTAGTTTTCAATCTTTGGGTAGTTCTCAAGCAGCTTCTGATATTCCTTGAAGGCCTTCTCGTCACGGCCGCGCGCCTCGTAACTTCGGCCCACGTAGTACTGGGCGGCCGGTGCGAAGTCTGAGAGGGGCCACTCCTTGATCACCCGGCGGGCGGCCTTGTAGGAGACGCTGTAGTTTTCCTCCTCAAACGCACGCAACGAGACCTCGAGCTGGTCCTTCGCGCGTTTGCGCTCCCAATCGCCGTCGCGCAGCTTGCCGTCGCGCGTGGCGGGTTCGTAACTCCAACCGTAACCACGTTTGTAAATCAGCGGTGCCGGGCTGTTGTAGGTGGACGCCAACAACGCCAGGCCAATGATGAGCAAAAGTCGACCACTCATGTCGCGGATTCTATGCGCTCAAATCCGAGGACGGTCAATCGCCGATTGTTCACTCGCACGAATTGAATCGCCCCACATGCCCGGAAGTCCCACCCTTTCGTCATGCGCATCCCGCACATCATCATCACCTTGCTCATCTTGGGCGGCTCCTTCACGCAGGCGGCCAAGCGGCCGAATATCCTCTGGATTTCAGCCGAGGACATCAATGCCCACCTCGGTTGTTTCGGTGATCCGCACGCCATCACCCCGAATCTCGATTCCTTCGCCAAGGAATCCGTGCGCTACACCCGGACATTCACGACCGCGGGAGTTTGCGCGCCGTGCCGCAGTGGGATCATCACCGGGATGTATCAAACCACGCTCGGCACGCATCACATGCGCTGTCAGGCCACCTTGCCGGATTTCGTGAGACCATTCCCCGCACACCTGCACGAAGTTGGCTACTACTGTTCGAACAACTCCAAGCAGGACTATCAATTCAAGACGCCGAAAGACGTCTGGGATGAATCCAACTCCAAGGCGCACTGGCGGAAACGCAAGGACAAGAACCAGCCGTTCTTCTCCGTGTTCAACTTCACTGGTTGTCACGAAAGTGGCATCGCCTCGGAGGGTAAATACAAAAAGGTCACTGCCGATCTGAAGCCATCCCAGCGGCAGGACGCGAAGAAGTTGACGACCTTCCCACCATACTACCCGGAGACACCAACCGCGCGGGAAGATTGGAAACGCAATTATGAACTGATCACAGCGATGGATGCCTGGGCCGGAAATCTGATCCAGCAACTAAAGGACGATGGACTCTACGAGAATACGATCATCTTTTTCTGGACCGATCATGGCGTCGGGCTGCCACGCGCGAAGCGATGGCTCTACGATTCGGGCACGCACATCCCGTTGATGGTGCGAATTCCCAAATCACTGCGAGTGGAAGGCCAGGGAGTTGAAGCTACGGTCACAGATCAACTGGTCAGTTCGATCGACTTCGGTCCGACCGTGTTGAATCTGCTTGGGCTCGACATCCCCCGCCACGTCCAAGGCCGCCCCTTCCTTGGAGCGAACGTTCCTGCCGAACGTGACTATGTTTATGGCGCGCGCGATCGGATGGATGAACGCTACGACATCATCCGGATGGTGCGTGACAAGCGGTTCAAATACATCCGCAACTACGAACCACTGAAAACCTATTACCAATACATGAACACGCCGGAGAAGGGTGCGACGATGGGGAACCTCCGCCGACTCCACGAAGCCGGCAAGCTCCAACCTGCGGCAGAACGCTACTTCGCTCCCACCAAGGCCGTGGAAGAATTCTACGACACGGAAAACGATCCTCACGAACTGAAGAACCTCGCTGACCACCCCAAATACGCACGTCATCTCAAACGATTCCGCTCAGCTCATCTGGCTTGGGTGCGCGAGACCAAGGACCTCGGCTTGATCGCCGAACCCATCATCATCGAGCGCGAGAAGGAAATTGGTAATCGCTACGAAATCCTTCGTCGCGGTGACGGCGATGCCGTATCCAGACGCGTCGCCAATACGGCCGTGCTCGCGTCCAGCGGACCTTTCGCAAAGGAAGACCTGATCGCAGCCCTGGCGGATCCCGATTCAGCGGTCCGTTACTGGGCGGCTACGGGTTTGGGCAACATCGGAAAACCCAACCCCTCTGCGAAACGCAAACTCAAGGAGGCCTTGAACGACGACTCAGTGGTGGTTCAAGTTGCAGCCGCCCGCGCCCTGGCCCGCATGGGCGACACCAAATCCGCCATCCCGGTCTTGACCAGAGCCTTGGACAAAGGTGCGCAATGGGAGCGACTCCACGCGGCCATCGTTCTCGACGAGATGGACGAACAGGCGCGTCCGGCATCGAAGGAAATGCACGCGGCCTTGAAACCGCGCAAAGGGCTTTACGCCAATGGCAAATACACAGTGCGCGTGATCAATCGCGCTCTGAATCAGCTGGAGGGAACGAGTCGGAGCGTCCGTTGAGGACGAAGGGAAATGCGCAAGGCGGGAATCGAACCCACAACCTTCGGCTTCGGAGGCCGACGCTCTATCCAATTGAGCTACTCGCGCACCGCGTGTCGTTGAAACGACGGGCCGGAACTTACTCCGGCGCTTCCGAATTGCCAGTCCGAAGTTGGTCGAACACTTCTCCGCACTGGTTGGGGTGTGAATCTATCCGGGTAGCGCACCCGCCTGGTTGCGGAAGGCAGGTTTGGCCTGACCCCGCGTAGCGGACAGATCAAAAGTAGAGTTCTGTCACCGGTTTGATGTTTTGCTTTGCTCGTTGGCTGGGGTCGCAGGGAGGGCGAAGCCCGACCGGAGACCACTGCCAACGATGGCGCGACCGCTGAACTCCGCCGGGGTCTGATAACCCAAGGAGCTGT
>PBAL01000013.1 GCA_002715965.1 Verrucomicrobiales bacterium
GACTTTGAAGACACGCCCTAATACATTTCCCCACTCACCTCCGCTTGTAACCCATCGCGAATTCCGGTACGAAAGCCAGCACATGCCCACCTGCCAGGAATTCTTCAATGACCGCGCGGAACGTCGCGAGTTGGAATCCCGGCGCTTCTACCACACGTTGTTGAAACGCTGCTATCGCTTCTTCGTGCCCTTCGGCCAGCGCGTTGTGGAACTGGGTTCGGACATCGGCGATCTCCTGGCGGCCGTGATGCCCGGTGAAGGCGTGGGCGTGGATTTCAGTCCGCGACTCATCGACATCGCGCGCGAACGGCACAAGGATCTGAAGTTCGAACGCAAGGACGTCGCGGAATACGAGCCGAAGGAAAAATTCGATTACATCATCGCCAGCGATCTGGTGAACGATCTTCCCGACGTACAGGCAATGTTGGAGAAGGCGCGCAGTTACGCGCACTCGGAATCCCGCATCGTGTTGAACTTTTTCAACAACCTCTGGAAGCCGATCCTCGGACTCGCAGAATCCCTGAACCTGAAGGCTCCCACCCAGAAACAAAACTGGCTCTCGCGTCAGGACATGCAGAACCTGCTTGAGATCGCCGGTTGGGAAATCGTGAAGTCCGACACCAAGATCCTTTGCCCGATACCCATCCCGCTGATCGAACCGTTTCTGAATCGATGGATCGCACCACTTCCCATCATCCGGCACCTCTGTCTCACGGTCTTCATCGTCGCCCGCCCCAAGCCCGATCTTCAAACAGAACGCGAACTATCCTGCACCGTCGTTATTCCCGCGCGCAATGAGGCCGGCAATATCGAGGACGCGGTCAAACGGACGCCCGAACTCGGCAAGGGCACTGAAATCATCTTCATTGAAGGCCACTCGACAGACAACACCTGGGAGGAAGTTCAGCGAGTCGCCAAAGCCTATCCCGACCGAAACATCAAGACGATGCAGCAGACCACGAAGGGCAAAGGTGGCGCAGTTCGCGAAGCATTTGCGGTGGCGACCGGTGATGTGCTTTTTATTCTCGATGCGGATCTGACCATGCCACCCGAAGAACTACCCAAGTTCTACGAACTCGTGCGCAACGGCTGCGCGGATTTCGCCAACGGCGTTCGACTGGTTTATCCGATGGAGAACGAGGCCATGCGTTTCTTCAACATGATCGGCAACCACTTCTTCAGCCGAGCGTTCACGTGGCTCCTCGGTCAACCGATCAAGGACACTCTCTGCGGAACCAAGGTGCTCACTCGGAAGAATTACCAGATGATTGCGGATAACCGCAGCTACTTCGGAAACTTTGATCCCTTCGGTGATTTCGATCTCCTCTTCGGTGCCACAAAGCTGAACTTGAAGATTGTCGACCTGCCCATTCGTTACCGCGCCCGCACATACGGCGATACCAACATCGATCGATGGAGACACGGCGTGATTCTTCTGCGCATGACGGTTTACGCGGCGAGGCGGTTGAGGTTCGTGCGCTGAGCAGGAGCTCAAACTCAGGATTCAAAGTCGAATTAAGCTTCGCGGTCCGAAACTCAATCAGACGTAACTTTCCGACCGTCTCAACCGGCAAGCCGGAAATCCGGGAAAACCACTTCAATCGCCGTCACCGCCAGGAACGCCACGCTGATTAATCCATTCAGGCGGAAGAACGCGTTTTGAACCCAGTTCCCCTTTCGTCTCCTGGCCAGCCAGTGCTCCATGACCAGGCAGCCGAGAATAACGACCATCCCAAAATGATAGGCGAGCTTGAAACCGCACAAGACCCCGAAGGCCGCCAGAAATCCCCACATCAGCATGTGCGCGAGGAACGCGGCTTGGAGCGCATTCTTCGGCCCCCAGGCAACGACAAGCGAATTCAGACCAGAATTACGGTCGAACTCGAAATCCTGCAAAGCGTAGATGATGTCGAAGCCGATCAGCCAGAACACCACGCCTGCGGCCAGCAACAGCGGCAGCAGGCCAGTGAGCCCGTTGCGCGCGATGGCTTTGCCGATTCCACTCGCTCCGTACGGCTCGGGGATGGCCACAAAACCCAGCTGACCCTGCACGGCCAGCCACGCGCCAATCGGAGCCAAGGCCAAGGCCACTCCCAACCAGACATGTGTGTAGCTGGTGAAACGCTTGGTCACCGAATAAAAGCACACAAAGAAAAGCGCCACCGGTGAGAGGTAAAAGCAAACCTTGTTGATGAAGAAGGCCGTCGCGATGAAACCAATCCCCGCGATTGCACACAGAGTCCATGCACTGTTGATTGATATCGCGCCCGCCGGCAAATGACGCGATGCCGTCCGAGGATTCTCCGCATCAAACTTCCGGTCGACGATCCGGTTGAACGACATCGCACAGGTCCGTGCACAAAACACGGCCAGTACTATCAGCCCGAACAGCTTCCAGCCCGGCCAGCCACGCGCGTCCCGCGCTGCGACCAACATCGAGGCCAGCGCGAACGGCATCGCAAAAACCGTGTGCGAGATCTTGATGAACTCGCCCCATTTTTTAAATTCCGAGAACATTCGGTCGCGGGACTTTGCCGACTGGCGCCTAACGCGTCCAAGCAAAATGGATGTAGCCGTGTAGCAGCGAGCGTGAGCGAGCAGATCACCCAATACGTGACGGAGCCGCCTTCCTGAACCCCGCTTCACGAAGATAGATCGGCTCAAGCGATTCCCCCGGCGCTGGATCAACGCCGATCGCCAATGAGCCAAGAACTGACGCATCAGGTTGCACCCGTTCGAGGCTATCCAACCGGTCTTTCAACTCAGCCGGACCGACTAGTGTGGTTTCACGTGGCATCTTCGTTGCCTCCACTATTTCCAGCGGTCGAGTCAATTGAATGCCGTCCTCACGCAAATCAAACCTCTCACAATAAAACTCGCCCCGCTGCGCACTGACCACGACTGCTATTTTGCCACGTCCGCCACGCCGGCGATGAGTTTCCGCGATCGCCCAGACACTGGACACACCTCTAACGGCAATACCCGTCGCCAACTGCCAACCCTGGCCAATGGCAATCGATTGGCGGATGCCGGTGTAGGAACCAGGACCCAATCCGAGAATCATTTCTCCGATTTCCTCGCGATCACAGGAAGCAGAATTCAAAACCAACTCGATCAACGGAAATACGCCCGCCTTGCGATCATCGACGAACGTGGACGCGAGGCATTCCTCTCCATCGAGCAATGCAACCGATCGACGGTTGGTCGAAAAATCAAGCGCCAAGGTCTTCATACGAAATACATCGCTCCGTTTCGCTGAGCGTGGCGATCTGCACTTGCCTCAGCTTCTTGAAATCTCCCGCGCCCTTCAACCAGCGTTCCGCCCATTCGACAACTGTCACTCCGTCCGGCTCGCGAAGGGATTCCTCCAGTCCCGCATCGAAAACCGCCTGGGCATCATCCAGTCGGTAAAGATCCAGATGATACACCGGACAGCGTCCCCCTTCATAAACATTGATCAATGCAAAGGTCGGCGATTGCACCCGGCCCGAGAACTCCAGCCCACGCGCAATCCCACGCGCCAGCTGAGTCTTGCCCGCCCCCAGATCCGCGTCCATCGCAACCACCCACCCCGCTGACAACTCGCTCCCCCATCGCTCCCCCAAGGCTACCGTTTCCTCAACCGATCGGGTGATGAATTCGTCTCCCAATCTGTATCCATCTGTGTCCATCTGTGGTTTAGAAAATCAGTTCGGCGAAAAATGCACAAAGCCCGATTCGGTCAGATTCCTCTTCCCACGTTCGCCTTTGATCTGCAATTCCGAACCGGAGGTGATTTTGCCAATGCAGGTGATTGGGGTATCGGGAAACTCTTTCTTCCACCCGTCAAGAATCTTCACCGCGTCCGCACGGGATACCGTGAACAGAAGTTCAAAATCCTCCCCGTCTGTCAAAGCCGCGAGCACCGGCGGCTTGCTCGTCTCGTTTCCGCGATAACGCAGCTTGGCAGCACGACTGATCGGGATTGAAGTTTCCATCAATTCGGCGCCCACACCGCTTGCTTCAACCAGGTGTTTTAGATCTCCCGCCAATCCATCGCTGAGATCGATCATCGCGTGAACATCACCGCTGGAGGCGAGCCACGCTGCTTCCTTTAGTCGGGGGGTGAACTCGAAATGTTTCCCTGCCAGCGAACCGCCTAGTTCGCCTGATACGAAAATGGCATCCCCGGCCTGAGCCCCGGTGCGCAAGACCGCCTTGCCTGATTCCACTTCACCAATGACGGCCACGTTGATCAACAGACGGTCACCGTTGTTGGTCGTCTCGCCTCCAACGATAGCCACGTTGTATTCCGCAGCCAGTTCGTTCATCCCAGCGTAGATCCGGGTGATGTAGCCCGGATCAAAATCCTCCGGCAATCCCAGGGTCACGACTGCATGAAGCGGTCGTCCGGCCATGGCCGCGATGTCGCTCAGGCAGCGAGCCAGTGCCTTGCGGCCAACTTTTGCGGCATCGGCGTTCCGATCGAAATGCACGCTTTCGACAATCGCATCGGTCTTGAACAGCGTGGATTTGCCTTCGGCTCCGAGATTCAGGATCGCGCAATCGTCGCCAACTCCCATCGCAACACCCTCATGCGTGTGAAGGTTCTTCGTCAGTTCACGGATCAATTCGAACTCGTTCATGATGCACCGGGGATTTCCTTCAACCATTGCTGTCCGAATGTGATCAAGGCGAAGTTCACTGCATTAAAGGTTGAGTGCGCGAAGATGGGGGTCAGCAAGTTACCACTCCATTCATAGAGGGCTATGAGGAGCAGGCCGAGCAGCGTGAGTGGAATCAGGGAAAGGAGATTGCCGTGCATCATCGCGAAGATAATGGCCGATCCCCAGACAGCCGCAGCGCCATAGCCACGGTATTTCAGTGCAGGATACATCACACCGCGAAACATGATCTCCTCCACCACCGGAGCGATGACGATTGCAATGAACCCGAAATAGATCCGCTGATCCCACTGGACGGTTTGAACCAATGTGGTCACGACCTCCTGGCGTGGAGCTTTCACTTCTGCCTGTGTGAAGAGCCAGTGGCAGCCCGCCTGCAGGGCCATGACCAGGGGAGCGATGAGCAGACCGATCACCATTCCGCGCACGATTGCCCGCCCCCATCCGTTCTTGTTCAGGCCAAATCCGGCAGACCACCCGATCGACTGCTGCTTCAGGAAGCGATGAACGACGAAGAGAATCCCGACGTGCAGACATCCGGTGTTGATTACAAATCCAAGGAAGCGTCCCGCGGAGGTCTGGGCCATCTCCGGCGTGACCACGACCGTGTGAATCAACACGGCAGCGCACATACACAGAATCACGCCCAGCAAGAGCCGGATCAGTGACTCCATGTCCCATCCGCGTTCGTTGATCACAGGCGGAGGTTAGTCGGATACTCGGGAGCGCTACGATTGAAAAATGTTTTACGTGCTCGAATCCGGAAACCACCTGGATCTGGGTGAAAAAAGCATGGACGCTTTGGAGAGGGATCCGGAATTGGTGAATGAGTATCGGCGACTTCGCATCAGGAGGGGAGTCGCCTGATCATCGTACTTGCCACGCCATATCTCATCTCCAACCTCGCCTTCCTCACCTGTTTCAACAATGCCGTCACCAACATCAAACTATTCTCGCGGCTGGGCATGGGGTGTTCTGCGCTGTATCTGTTAATCCCGCCATACGGACTCTTTTGGCTGAGTATTCTCTTCCTCCGAGGCGCTGTGCGCCGCAACAACCTGTTCACCAATCCGCGCCTCCACCCGGAATTGCCAACCATCCGTATCGATGAAAACGGTCACCAGGTTCCTGCAAAGCCGACTTGATTACGGTTCAATTTAGAATAATTCTAAATATTGACAGATTTCCGCCCCTGACTAAAGTCCCGGCTCGCATGGCCAAGACCACCAAGCAGAACAAGACTGAGAATGATGAGCGGCTCAATGAGCGGCTGGCTCACAGCGGGATGCGTTTGACGCCTCAGCGTCGGCATGTCCACGAGGTATTGCGGGAGAAAATGGATCATCCTACCGCAGACCAGGTATTCCTGCGCGCCAAGGAAACCATGCCGGAGATCTCGATGGCCACGGTCTACAACAGCCTGGATGCCTTGGTGAGTTGCGGATTGGTTCGGCAGGTCAATGCCGATCGGGGCGCAACGCGCTACTGCCACAACATGCAGCCGCATTCGCACTTCTACTGCGACGAATGCGGCTCGGTTCACGACATTCTGCAGACCGTTTCCCCGGATGACGCGAACTTTCGCATGCCACGGGGATTCAGACTGGAAAACATCGAGACGACGATCCACGGCAAATGCCCGGAGTGTTCGTCCTCCAAGAAACCCCGGAGCAATCAGATTTTATGAGCGAAGCGCTGGAAACCATCGAGGAGTTCGTCCAATCCGATTACAAATACGGATTCGTATCGGACATCGAGACCGAGACCGTCCCGCCCGGCTTGAACGAGGATGTGGTGCGCCTGATCTCTGAGAAAAAGGGCGAACCGGAATTCCTCCTCGAATGGCGCCTCAAGGCCTTTCGCCATTGGCAGAAGATGACCGAGCCGAAGTGGCCGAACGTGGAATACCCAGAGGTCAATTTTCAGGACATCATTTACTACGCCGCACCCAAGAAGAAAAAGGAACTTGCCAGCCTAGATGAAGTGGACCCGGAATTGCGGGCCACCTTCGACAAGCTGGGTATTTCGCTCGACGAACAGAAGCGCCTTACCGGTGTGGCCGTTGATGCGGTGGTCGACAGTGTTTCCGTCGCGACAACTTTCCGCAAGGAGCTGGAAAAGCAGGGGATCATCTTCTGTTCCTTCTCCGAGGCGGTTAAGGATCATCCGGACCTGATCCAGAAGCACCTGGGTTCGGTCGTCCCGATCACAGATAACTTTTACGCGGCGCTCAATTCGGCCGTCTTCAGCGATGGTTCATTCTGCTACATCCCGAAGGGCGTTCGTTGCCCGATGGAACTTTCCACCTACTTCCGCATCAACGCGGCCAACACCGGCCAGTTCGAACGCACGCTGATTGTTGCCGAGGAAGGCAGTTACGTCAGTTACCTCGAAGGCTGCACGGCGCCGATGCGCGACGAAAACCAACTGCATGCTGCGGTTGTCGAAATCGTTGCGATGGAAAACGCGGAGGTGAAATACAGCACCGTTCAAAACTGGTATCCCGGCGACAAGAACGGCAAGGGGGGCATCTACAACTTCGTGACGAAACGTGGCATCTGCAAAGGTGCGAACTCGAAGATTTCCTGGACGCAGGTCGAGACCGGTTCCGCGATCACTTGGAAATACCCAAGCTGCATACTTCAAGGTGACAATTCGATTGGGGAGTTCTATTCCGTCGCGCTGACGAACAACTTCCAGCAAGCCGACACCGGAACGAAGATGGTGCACATCGGCAAGAACACCCGCAGCACGATCATCTCCAAGGGGATTTCAGCGGGCAGAGGCCAGAACAGTTATCGCGGCCAGGTCAGCATCAAGAAGAACGCGAAGAATGCCCGCAACTTCTCACAGTGCGATTCCCTGCTCATCGGCGATCGCTGCGGTGCGCATACCTTTCCTTACATCGACGTGCAAAACACCACCGGCCAAGTCGAGCACGAGGCTTCGACTTCAAAGGTGGGTGAAGACCAGATCTTCTATCTCAACCAACGCGGCCTCGAAACGCAGGACGCCGTGAACATGATCGTGAACGGCTTCTGCAAAGAAGTGTTCCGCGAGCTTCCCATGGAATTTGCCGTTGAGGCCCAGAAGCTCCTCGGAGTCAGCCTCGAAGGAAGCGTCGGTTAACCAATTCTCCAAACGAATGAGTAATAAGCTGATCGAAATCAAAGACCTGTCCGCCAGTATTGACGGCAAACAGATTCTCAAAGGCATCAACCTCACGGTGAATGAGGGTGAAGTGCACGCCATCATGGGCCCCAACGGCTCCGGCAAGAGCACGCTCGGATATGTCCTCTCCGGCCGTGACGGCTACGACGTGGATGGCGGTTCCGTGAGCTACGCCGGAAATGACCTGATCGACATGGCTCCGGAAGAACGCGCCCGCGAAGGATTGTTTCTCGCCTTCCAATACCCGGTCGAAATCCCGGGCGTGAACAACACCTACTTCCTCCGCGCGGCCTTCAACGAATTGCGCAAGCACCGTGGCGAGGAAGAGATGGACGCGGTCGATTTTCTCGGTGTGGTGAAGGAGAAGATGAAATTGCTCGAACTTCCTGATGGCATGATGAAGCGTTCCGTGAACGAAGGCTTCTCCGGCGGTGAGAAGAAGCGCAACGAGATCTTTCAGATGGCCGTGCTCGATCCGAAGCTCTCCGTCCTCGACGAAACGGATTCCGGCCTCGACATCGACGCCCTCAAGATCGTTGCCAATGGCGTGAACGCGCTTCGCAAACCGGACAACGCTTCCATCGTCATCACCCACTACCAACGCCTGCTCGACTACATCGTCCCTGACTTCGTGCACGTCTTGTCCGATGGCCGTATCATCAAGTCCGGCGGCAAGGAACTCGCCTTGGAACTCGAAGAAAAAGGCTACGACTGGATCACCAACGGGGAAGCGGTTGCTGCCTGAGGCCGATGACCACCGAAACCCAAAACCCGATCGAGCCCTGCCTTGCCGCGCACGAGAAGTTTGCGGACACGGCCGATGGCCCCGGATGGCTTTCTGATCTGCGTCGCACAGGCATCACCCACTTCACCGAACTGGGCTTCCCCACCCTCAAACAGGAAGAATGGATTTTTACCAATGTACGGCCCATCCAGGAACATTCCTTCCTTCCCGCCACCAAACCGACCAGTTCCATCCCGGCGGTTGACGACCTGTTTTTCTCAGAACTCAGCGGTTCTCGACTCGTCTTTGTGGACGGCCATCTTTCGCACGCACTCTCCAAATTTGCGGATGTTCCGGAAGGTGCGATTGTCACGAATCTCGCCTCCGCTCTTGAAACGCATCCGGAACTCGTTGAAAAGCACCTGGCCCGCTACGCAAAGACCGACGAGTCCGGATACTCTGCGCTCAATACGGCATTCATTCAGGACGGCGCGTTCATCTATCTGCCCAAGGGCAAGGTAATCGATGAGCCGATCCAGTTGCTCTACGTCTCCACCGACGGGGATTCGAACACGGCCACTCTTCGTAATCTCGTCGTCGCTGAACCGACCAGTTCGTGCAAAGTGATCGAGAGTTACCAGAGCGCAGGTGAGCACGCTTTCTTCACGAACGCGGTGACGGAAATCCGCGTCGATGAGAGCGCCAACGTCGAACACTGCAAGTTCCAGGACCAGAACGAGGAGTCATTCCATATCGCCACGATCCAGGCGCAGCTGGCGAAGGCGTGCAACTTTACATCGCATTCGATTTCGACCGGATCACGCATTGCGCGAAACAACATCAACCTCGTCATGAATGGCGAGGGAATCGAGTGCACGCTGAACGGCCTCTACATCGTCGGCGGCAAGCAGGTTGTCGATCACCACACACTCGCCGATCACGCGATGCCGCACTGCAACAGCCACGAGCATTATCATGGCGTGCTGGGCGACCGTTCGCGGGGTGTCTTCAACGGGAAGATCTTCGTCCGCGAAGACGCTCAGAAGACCGATGCGAAACAAAGCAGTCGAGCGATCGTCCTCACTGACGGCGCGACCGTGAACGCCAAGCCCCAGTTGGAAATCTTCGCCGACGACGTAAAGTGCACGCACGGCGCAACCGTTGGCCAATTGAACAGTGAGGCCGTCTTCTATTGCCGGAGCCGTGGTATCGACGAAGCCAGCGCACGGCGCCTGCTCACACATGCCTTTGCCGGAGAAATCATCGAACGTATTTCCATCGAACCCGTCCGCGAACGTCTCGAAGAACTCCTCTGGGATCGCCTTGAGGAATTGATCGAACAATGAGCACCCCCTACGAACAAGTCACCATCACCCGCGACGTGGACGCCATCCGGATTCCTTCCGGCGAGAAGGGCACATTGCGCGAAGGCACGGAAGTTACGATCACGCAGTCCATGGGTGGAACATTTACCGTCGAGTTCATCGGTGGCCTCGCTCGCATCGAAGCCCGCGACGCTGACGCGCTCGGCAAGGAAATCAAAGATGCCGCGCCCAGGAAACCTGGCGAGAAGAAGGGCAAACCTGTTTCGCAGGACGAGATCGAGAAACAGGTCTGGGATCAATTGAAGACCTGTTTCGACCCCGAAATCCCGGTCAACATTGTCGACCTCGGCCTCATCTACGACTGCAACGTCGATGCGATCGGTGAAGACTCTGGCGAATACAAGGTCGAGGTGAACATGACGCTCACCGCCCCGGGTTGCGGAATGGGCCCGGTCATTCAGCAGGACGCCTTCTCCAAAATCATGGATCTCGAAGGGATTCAGGAAGCCAACGTCGAGATCGTCTGGGACCCACCCTGGAACCAAGGAATGATGACCGAAGCCGCCCGCTTGCAGCTCGGCTTGATGTGAATCACGTTTAGCCATGTCGGCTGAAGCCATAATCAAAGCGCCCACTTCCATCGACGTTGAAGCTCTCCGTCGCGACTTTCCCATCCTCGATCAGGAAGTCAACGGCCGCCCCTTGATCTACTTCGACAACGCGGCCACCAGCCAGAAGCCGCGGCAGGTCATCGACGCCCTCGTCAACTACTACGAGCGGGACAACGCCAACGTTCATCGTGGTATCCACGAACTCAGCAACCGTTCGACGGAAGCCTTCGAATCCGCCCGCACCCGCGCTGCGAAATTCATCAATGCGGAGAGCGCCGATGAAATCATCTTCACCCGCGGAACGACGGAATCGATCAATCTCGTCGCCAGTTGCTGGGGCAATGAGTTCGTCAAGGAAGGCGACGTGATTCTCCTGAGCGAGATGGAGCATCACAGCAATCTCGTGCCGTGGCAGATGCTCGCTGCCCGCACCGGAGCCAAACTGCGATTCATCCCTGTTCTCGAGGACGATCAAACCCTCGATCTTTCCAGGCTGGACGAGGTGATGACGCCGGACGTGAAAGTCCTCTCACTCGTCCACATTTCGAATGCGTTGGGAGTGATCAACCCGGTCGCCGAAATTTGCGAACGCGCCCGCAAGTTCGGCATCACAACCGTGATCGACGCTGCGCAAAGCGCCGGCCATTGCCCTCTCGACGTTCAGGAGATCGGCTGCGACTTCCTGGCCATTTCCGGACACAAGATGTGCGCCCCGACCGGAATTGGAGTGCTATACGGTCGCAAGGAAGTCCTTGAGATCACCCCGCCATATCAGGGCGGTGGCGAGATGATCGACCACGTCGATTACCAGTCCAGTTCGTGGAACGCCGTTCCGCACAAGTTCGAAGCTGGCACGCCCGATATCTCCGGCCCGGTCGGTCTTCATGCCGCAATGGACTACCTCGACGCCATCGGTCGCGACAAACTCTTCGCCCACGATCAGGAGCTTGCCCACTACGCTTATGACCGGCTGAGTGAAATCGAAAACGTCCACATCTTCGGCCCCAACAAAAACCGAGCTGGTGTGGTGACTTTCGTGTTCACCGACGCGCACGCCCACGACCTCGTCACTCTCGCTGATCGCAAGGGCCTGGCACTCCGCGGCGGACACCACTGCACTCAACCGCTGCACACCAAGCTCGGGATTTCCACGAGTGCCCGGGCAAGTTTCTATTTCTACAATACCCACGCCGAGGTGGATCGCATGATCGAAATCCTCAACGAAGTCAGGGAGTTTCTCGTATGAGCGCAACCCCGTGTAGCAGCGGACGTGAGTCCGCTCAATCTCCCCTCACCCGCGCACCAATTCCGATCCCATGAGCATCACCGCCCAATCCTCCATGGCCGAAGTCCTCGACGCCTTTCCCGGTGCGCGGCGCGCCCTCTTTCGCAAATACCACATCGGCGGTTGCCAGAGCTGCGGTTTTCAACCGACCGAAACGCTCACCGAACTCAGCCAACGCAACGGCGAACTCGACGTCAACGAAGTCATCGACGAAATCAAGGCCGGCCACGAATTCGACAAGTCACTCGAGATCGAACCCAAGGATCTAGGTGAAAAGAAATCCGATGTCCGTCTCCTCGATGTCCGAACCCGCGAGGAATTTGAAGCCGTCCGCATTGAAGGCGCTGAGTTCGTAAACCAGCAACTCGTGCAGGACATCATGTCCGGCTCGGAAAAGGATGTTGCCCTCGTCTTCGTCGATCACACCGGCGGCCAGAGTATCGACGCAGCCGCCTACTTCGTCGGACACGGATTCACCAATGCCAAATTCCTTCGCGGTGGAGTCGACGCCTGGGCACAGGAAGTCGATACATCCATGCGACGCTATCGCCTGGAAAACACCGGCGCCAAAAGTGATACAGACCTCGCCGACACCGTCGGCAGCTAACCCTTCAACCAATCACCAAACCCGTGAGCGACGAATTCCAGAAGAAAGTCGAAGAGGCCATCAAGAACCCCACCAACATGGGCGAAATGGCAGACGCAGATTCCATCGGCACCGTCGGCAGCGCCAATTGCGGTGACATGCTACGCGTATGGGTGAAATACAAGGAAGACGCCGGCAAGAAGATCATCGACAAGGCCACCTTCCAATCCTTCGGCTGTGAGACCGCGATTGCCGCGGCCAGCCTCGCGATGGAGATGATCAAGGGCAAGACAGCCGACGAAGCGATGGAGATGTCCGGTGAAGAACTTGCTGCGGATCTGGGTCCGCTTCCGCCTACGAAGGTTCACTGCACCGCGCTTGTCGAAAACGCCCTCCGCGACGCCTTGGATCCGAACGCGGCTGCCGGCGAAGAAAATTCACCCGCCCAGCCCGAATCCAATTCCAATCTCATGGACGATTTTTCCCAACCCGAATCCAAGGGTTCCGGAGTGAAGCTCGTCTTCCTCGACGAAGACAAATAGGAGTCCCATTTCGCAGCAGTCGACGTGAGAAGGCTCATTCCGGACTGGCTCGAATCAGAGTCTCCTCACGTCGGCTGCTACAATTGAAAGGTTTGAATTTTCCTGGGGTGGTAGCGTATCAATTATCTATGCCTCTTCGCCCACGATTCTGTGCAGCTGTCTTGGCCATGCTTGCATTGGTCTTGGCGAGCACCGCCGCATCAGCGGCCGAGATCGATTTCAATCGCGACGTGCGACCAATCCTCAGCAGGAATTGCTTTCATTGCCATGGCCCTGATGAGGAGGAGCGCAAGGCGGGGCTGCGTCTGGATGTGGAGTCCGCCGCGAAGAAAACCACGGACGGAGTCGCTGGCATTGTGGAAGGCAAGCCGGATGAAAGTCTGATCATCCAACGAATCTTCGCGACAGACGCGGACGACCGCATGCCCCCTCCGGAAGCCAAGAAGACACTCACCAAGAAGCAGAAGCAAATCCTGCGCAATTGGATCGCTCAAGGAGCGGAATATCAGGATCACTGGGCCTTCCTGCCGATCAAGCGTTCTAAGCCACCCGCTGTTCGAAAGAAGAACTTTGTTCGGAATCCGATCGATCAGTTCGTGCTCGAAAAACTAGGCAACAACCGAATAGAGCCTTCGCCCGAGGCTGATGCCGGCACCCTTGCAAAACGAATCTACATCGATCTTGTCGGTTTGCTGCCCAGTCCGGATGAGGTAAGCGCGTTTCGCAAAGCCTTCGCGAAGGATCGGGATGAGGCGGTAAAGAGCCTTGCGACAAGACTACTTCCAACAGACGCCCACGGAGAACGTTGGGGAAGGCATTGGCTCGACCAGGCGCGCTACGCCGATTCACAGGGATACACGATCGACGGCGATCGGATCATGTGGCCCTACCGCGACTGGGTGATCCGGGCGATCCGGGACAACATGCCCTTTGACCGGTTCACCATCGAGCAACTTGCCGGTGATCTCCTGCCCAACCCGACCAAGGCACAACTGGTCGCCACCGGTTTCCATCGCAACACGCTGATCAACCAGGAAGGCGGGACGGACAACGAACAATTTCGCAACGAAGAGGTCGTCGACCGCGTGAACACAACCGGCGCGGTCTGGCTCGGCTTGACCCTTGGCTGCGCGCAATGCCACACGCACAAGTTCGATCCGATTACCCATCAGGAATACTTCGAGATGTTCGCATTCTTCAATCACACCGAAGACGTGAACAACACCGGGCCAACGGTCGAGGTCTACCAACAGGAACTGTTGTTGGACAAACTCGATCCGAAGATTCAGGCGCAGCTGAATCACGCGAAGATGATCGTATCCCGCCTTGAGCGAACCAAATCGGAGCGTCAGGAGGATTGGGAATATGCCTACCTGAAAAAAACCGCCGAAGCACGCCCGGCGGTATGGAGCGTTTTAAGACCCGTGGAGTTCACGACCCAAAACGGCTCGCTCTTGGAACAACTTTCGGATCACTCACTGCTGGGCAAGATCAGACAGGCTGCGCAGGAGCATTATTTCGTCGGGTACGACACGGGCGACGCAGAGAGCATTGCTGCGATTCGTCTGCGCGTCTTGCCGCACAAATCTCTCCCCAAGAACGGTCCGGGCTTGGCCGGCAACGGGAACTTCGTTCTGACCCGGGTAATCGTGAAGCTCGGTGATCGCGAGATTCCAATTGTCAGCGCAGATTCCGATCATGCCCAACCGCGATTTCCGATCTTAAATGTAATCGACGGCAAGAAGGAAACCGGTTGGGCCATCAACGTCGGCAGGGGCACACCGAAGGGGGTGAAGATGAACACCGAACACGAAGCACAATTCACGCTCGCCAAGCCAATAAAACCGGACGGCAAACCGTTGCGCGTGGAGCTCTGGCACGAGAAGAACAACCACTACAACATCGGCCGCTTCGCCATCGATGCCTCGCCCAATGCACCGCCTCCGGTGAAGTCTGTCAAGTTGATCGCGGCCCTCAAAACCCAAGGCAACAAGCGAACTGCGGATCAAAAGAAACTGCTGACCGCAGAATTTGCGAAAGCCGATGGCGATTTGAAAGCAGCAAAGGCAGACGTCAGCCGGGTCCAACGCCAGCTTGGCTTTGGACCATCCGCCAAAGCCATGATTACCCGCGAACTGAAGTCCCCCCGTGAAACCTATGTCCATATACGCGGGGACTTCCTTCGAAAAGACAAGGAGCGGGGCAAGCTTTTGCCCGGCGTGCCCGCGGTATTTCCCGCACCGAACGTCGCCAAGCACGAACGCGTGGCCTATGCCAACCGGCTCGACTTGGCACGATGGTTGGTCAGCACAAACAATCCCCTGACCGCACGTGTCACGGTGAATCGAGTCTGGATGCGCTACTTCGGCCGAGGCCTAGTGGAAACCGAGAACGACTTTGGCACCCAGGGCACTTATCCAACCCATCCCGATTTGCTGGATTGGCTGGCGCACTACCTCATGGACAACGACTGGTCAATGCACGCACTGCACAAGCTGATCGTTTCTTCGGCAACCTATCGGCAGTCGTCAAATCATCGGCCTGACTTGAACTCTGTCGACAAGCACAATCTCCTGCTCGCGCGGCAGAACCGCATCCGATACGACGCCGAGATCATCCGCGACGTTGCGCTTTCCGCGAGCGGCATGCTGACGAGGAAGACCGGCGGCCCAAGCGTCCGTCCACCCCAACCCGCGGGCGTCTATGCCTTCACGCAGACCAAGAAGAACTGGACGCCAGACACCGGCGCGAATCGCTATCGTCGGGGCATGTACACCCGATTTTATCGCAGCGCGCCGTATCCGATGATGACCACCTTTGACTCGCCGGACTTCCAATCCGTATGCACATCGCGTCCACGCTCCAATACTCCGTTGCAATCCCTGACGATGGCGAACGACGAGACCTTCTTTGAATTTGCGCAGGGCCTCGCGTCCCGCTTGTTGAAGGATGTCGAAGGCACGGGCACACCAGCGGATCGCGAGCGGGTGACACGAGCGTTCGAATATTGCTTCTGCCGAAAACCGAGTGGATCGGAACTGGATTCCGTCGTCGAGTATCTTGAACAGCAGCGGGAACGATTCGAAACGGACGTCGAAGCGGCAAAGACAATCGCCGGCAAATCCCTGGCTTCAAAGCCAGTTCAAGGAGCTTCGTGGGTGGCCTTGAGCCGTGGGCTCATGAACACCGACGAGTTCATCACCCGCGAGTAGCAAGCCTTCAAACACCAAACAGGCGATCGCCGGCATCTCCCAAGCCGGGAACGATATAGCCTTTGCTGTTCAGCTTCTTGTCCATCGTCCCGGTGAAGATCGGCACGTCGGGAAAGTGTTTATGAACGAACTTCACGCCTTCGGGCGCGGCGAGGAGATTGACGAGCCTGACTCGTTTTGCCCCGCGTTCATGAAGAAGCTTGATCGCTGAAACCGCGCTGCCGCCTGTCGCCAACATGGGGTCCATTACGATGACCTCGAAGTTGCCAAGCTTTTCGGGAAGGCTCTTGTGATACGTGGCGGCTGCGAGCGTGTCTTCGTTGCGCTTGAGCCCGATGAAGCCAACGCGTGCATGGGGAATGAGGCGAAGCAGCGGTTCAAGCATTCCAAGTCCGGCGCGGAGGACGGGTACGAGCAGAACTTCGCGTTTCAACTGCTTCGCCCGCGTCTTCGTAATCGGCGTCTGCACGGTCACGTTCTTCTGTTCGAATGTGCGCGTGGCTTCGTAGACCATCAGGGTTGCCACCTCTCCCACCGCGCGTCGGAATTCCTCGGGTTGCGTGTTCTCGTCACGAAGCCGGACGAGGTTGTGCTCGATGAGCGGGTGATCGATGACGGTCAGGTTTTTCATTACTGAAACAGCGTGTTGGAGAGGAAATAGAGACGGCCCGCTTCGAGCTTCGGAAGCTTTACGCCCAGGTCGACTTCCACCTTGGCAGGCTCGGCGGCCTTGCCGAGGAGACGGAAAATGTTGCCGAAGTTGAAGGGCACATGATAGCGAACGACACGGGCTTCGGAAATTCCCGCGAGCTTCATGGCACGTTCGATGGCGGTGTCCATGTCACCAAGTTCATCGACGAATCCGTTTTCCCACGCGGTCTTGCCGGAGAAGACACGTCCATCGGCCATCTCTGCCCAGTTGTCTTTCAGGGCGCGGGCGTCTTCTTCCATGCCGTCACGATTATTTTCGGCGGCTGAGTATTCACGCCCGTCTTTGATCACTTCGGTGAACCGCGTGTAGGTCTCATCGATGAGATCCTGCATCAGCTTCTTTTCCTCGTCGGGAATCTCTCCCGGCGAACGAAAGCCGCTGAGCATGTCCTTGTACTTGCCGCTTTTGAAGACCATCGGCGTCACGCCGACCTTGTCCATGAGGCCCCGGTAATTGAGCCCCTGCATGATCACGCCGATGCTGCCGGTAATCGTCAACTCGTGCGCGACGATCCAACGACTGGGCACGCTCACGTAGTAACCACCCGAGGCGGCCATTCCACGCATGAGTGCGATCACGGGTTTATGTTCGTTGTGTTGGAACTTCTGAATCGCCATCGCGATATCGTCCGAAGCGAGCACTTCACCGCCGGGAGAGTCCACATTCAGGATGACCGCTTGAACGCTGTCGTCGTTGGCTGCCTTATTCAACTTGCGCTTCACAGATTGCACCGCGGTCATTCCGTCTCCGCCAGGCGCATTAGCCGAAATCATTCCGAGCAGATCAATGACGGCGATCTTGTTCGGCGACGCACTCGACTTGACGGTGGCTTCTTCCAGCAGGGAGTCGGTGTAAGAACTTCCGCCGATCGAAAAGGTTCCCATGCCAGGCGCATCGATGAACTGAAGCGACAGGACGCCGAGCAACATGATGAATGCAAGAATCGCAAGGACCATCCAACCGCCTCCCCCGCTGCGGGTCTTGGTGGGACGCTGGCGCTGCTGATTGGGTGAAATCAAAGGGGGCGGGTTCACAGGGAGAGGAAGCGGTGCGGGCTGAGATGCCCCCGCGTTCGGATCCTGACCGGGTGTGTTGTTTTCCATGGGCGCAACGTAGCCAATGCACGGAATTCGCACAAGAGGGGTTCTCGAATTACGATTTTCGATTTTTGATTTGCGCGGTCACGTGGTATTCGGCGGGGACATGTGTATTCGGAATCCACACCTCTGTATTCGCCCATGGGCGGGATTGGTTCCGCTCCTTCTGGCGGTGACTCCTTTCACCAATGCGGATGATTGGCCGCAGTGGCTCGGTCCGCAAAGAGATGCGGTTTGGCGGGAGAGTGGAATCATCGAGCGATTTCCGACGGAAGGTCTGAAGCCACTATGGAAAGCGACCGTTGGTCCCGGATATACCGGTCCGGCGATTGCGGAGGAGAAGGTGTTCCTGATGGATCGTGTGTTGTCGGAAGGCGCGAAGAATCCGGAGAACCTCTTCAAGCGCGGATCGATTCCGGGCACCGAACGCATTCATTGTTTCGATCAACGAACCGGTAAGAAACTGTGGAGCCACGATTACCCCTCCGCCTATACCGTGAGTTATCCAAAGGGTCCGCGAGTCACTCCGGCGGTTGAAAACGGGCGGGTCTACACGCTCGGCGCGGAAGGCGAATTCAAGTGTCTGAACACGACGACCGGCAACGCAATCTGGTCGAGGAATTTCGGAAAGGACTACGGAGCCAAGACGCCGACCTGGGGGTTTGCAGCGCATCCCTTGATCGACGGGAACAACGTGATCACACTTGTTGGTGGTGAAGGAAGCGCGGTCGTGGCGTTCGACAAGATGACGGGCAAGGAAGCCTGGCGCGCGTTGACGACCAAGGACGTCGCGTATTGCGCTCCGGTGATCTATGAAGCCGCTGGCGTCCGTCAATTGATCGTCTGGTTGATCGACGCGATCTACGCGCTGGATCCTAAGACCGGCAAGGTTCACTGGTCACACGAATGGCTGGTGCGTGGAGGCGGTTCGATCGCGATGCCACGGAAACTGAACGATCATCTTTTCTTCGGCACCTTCTTCAACGGTTCCTTGATGCTGAAACTTCACCAGAATCAACCGGGCGCGGATCAGGTTTGGGTGAGCCCGAAGATCTCGGCGAAGGACACGACCTATCTGCACTCACTAAACTGCGTTCCCTGGTTGGAGAACGGTTACCTCTACGGCGTGTGCAATTACGGGCAGTTGCGGTGCCTGCAAATCAACGACGGCAAGCGAATCTGGGAAACCCTGGATGCTGTCGCACTCGACAAGCCCCGGCGCAATGCCAATGCCTTCATCGTGAAGCACGAAAATCGTTTCATCATCTGTCCGGACAACGGGGACCTGGTGTTCGCGGAACTGTCTCCGAAGGGATATGTCGAGCTTGATCGGACGAACCTGATTGAGCCGACGGACAAAGATGGCGGTCGTCCCATCGTCTGGTCACATCCCGCGTTTGCCGGGCGATGTGTCTTTGCGCGAAACGACAAGGAGCTGATCTGTGTGTCGTTGGCGGAATGAGCCATAGCAAGTTTCGCTGTGTGCCGGTCAGGAGCGAGCTGCGACCAAACCGACTCAATCCGGAAGCGTAAAGAAGATGCGGAGATTCTTGGTCTGCCTCGCAGCGGCAATGATGTCCGGCCGTCCATCGCCATTCAGATCACCGGCCTTGATGTCTTCCACTGCAATGAGCCCGTGTGAGAGCAGGGTCTCACGCCATTTGTTGCCATCCTTGTCCATGGGCGTGAACAGCTTGATTCCAGGACGCCCGCGCGGATGCATGGCCCGCCAACCGACGACGACCTGATCCGACCCAACGCCCAGGTAGTCGTCGATGGCAACGGCGTGACCGTCGATCAACGCGTCATCCAGAACGGCCAGCCGTTGCCAGCCATCACGGTGATTCTTTGGTTGTACGTAAACGGCCGATCGGACTCCGTGCATGGGTTCCACCGTTGCAAAGAAGCGTCGGCCGTTGGGAAGTTTTCCATCACGGATTTCACCACACCATTCGCGCGTCAGTTGCCGGCCCAGCCATTGACCGCCACTGCGATCGAAGTGCCACGCGCCTTCCTTCGCAGCAACGAGGAGTTCCTCCTCCGGATCGTCGTCCCAATTGACCGGATGGAAGTTGTGGGAGAGATGCAGGAAGTTGCTGACCTCGCGGGTCCTCCATTCCGATTTCGGATGGGCCGGCATGAGGTATTCGAGAAGCCGAAAACCCGGTCCAACTCCTTCCACTGAACCGCGGCCACGAAGAGGCTTCACAGCGAGCGAGAACGTCCCATTCGGTCCCGCGATCCAATGCATGCGATGGGTATTCGGTTCGTTGTAGAGCTTCACAGGCGTCCACGGCTTCGTCCGGTCCTCCGGCGGAATCAGGTAGTGCACGGCACCGTCCTTCAACGTTTCGCGAAAGTTCCATTGACCACCGACAGCGATCTCACATTTGCCATCTCCATCGATGTCGCGTGCGGTGATGCACACATTGTCTTTTACGGTCAGGTTTTCCGCGATGACGTGCTTCGTCCAAGACGGATTCTCGTACCACTGAATGGTCGACTTGTCCGCGAGCACGATATCATTTCGGTCATCACCATTGACGTCGGTGATCTGAAGTCCGTAACCGATGCTGATCTTGTCGATCTCCACCTCGCGCCACTTGTATTCTGGCGGAGCGGATTGCGACGTGAATGCGAACGCACAGAGTGCGATGGAAAGTATCGAGATTCTCATGGAGGCGTAGAAGTTGACCGCAACGAAGGGAGCGCGTCAATTGCCAGACTGATCCATCGATCGATCAGGGCGTGCGAATGAGATTCTTCGTCTGCATTCGGCTGACCGGCAAGCCGTTCGAGAACAGCCGGGCTTTCACATCCAGCGTCGATGCAACCTGAAAAGAACCGGTGTAGAGCGATGATGAGGCGGTCGGCTCCGTTCCATCCACGGTGAAGCGAATCTCAGCGCCGGTGATGGTGGTCGACATGCTCACGGTGGTGGAAGTGCTGAACTGCTCGGACGCGCCGCCCAGATCGATCACCTCAATAGGAGCCATGACGATTTCTCGGAGCGCGCCCTCGTCGCCGACGAGGATGTTGCCATTGGGCAGGATGAACGGTTTGGAAAGGCGCTTGAACTTGCCCACTCCGATGGGGCCATCGACAACCTGGCCACCTCCGGTAAGAGACCAGATGAGCGTTCCGTCTCGCGAATACTTGCGCAGCTCACCGCCATTCAACGGAAGCGTGACGTATATGTTTGCATGCGAGTCGATGCCCATGCCTTCCAGGAAGGGCAAATCACCGATCAAGGTGGAAAGATGGCCTGAAGGATCCACCGTTCGCACCGCGGCAGCTCCCCAATCCCCGATATACATCGTACCGTCCGGACCAATGCCCAGACCACCTGGCTTGTTCAGTCGAGTCTGCGTCCGAAAGCCGGAACCCGTGCCCCGAATCCCCGTTCCGGCGAAAGTGGAAATGGTCCCGTCAGGTGCAATCCTGGCCACCTTGGCACCATCGTATTCCGAGACGTAAAGATTGTCCGCCGCATCAGCGATGACTTCGATTGGCGTCTGCAACAGGCGACCGGCGGACGCAACTGTGCTCACATTCCCCTGCTGGTCGATCCGGCGAATGCGATGATTCAGACGATCCGCGATGAAGGTGATCCCCTGGCTGTTCACCACCAAGCCGGAGGGTCCTCTGAATCGCGCATTGTCTCCCTGGGCGTCGACATATCCCGGATCGTTGCCGCCAACCCAGGTGCTCACGATCCCACCCGGACTGATGGTGCGCACGCGATGGGCCAGATTGCCGACCGTGGTGGCACTGGTCAGATGCCCCTCAGCAATCAGCAAGTTTCCGAAGACATCGAAGTCCATCCCAGCCGGGTGAAAGAAGCCAGCCTGGCTGAGCGGACCATCAACGCCGGATTGAACTCCGTTTCCCGAATAGGTCCGAATCTCCACCGGGAAACGGGGCGCGTCTGCGGAACTGCGCGGATCCGTTCCAAGCTGAAATTCCACGAAGTTTGAAACATCATCTCCATCCGGATCTGCTGCGCCCAATGCGAGTGGATTGTCGAGGAAGCTCCTTCCGAAATATTGCAAACGCCAATCAAGCGTGATGCCGTCGAGCATGTTGGGAACATTCTGCACGTTGAACTCCGTGACCCGATAGAACTTGGCCTTGGAGGTGGACTCCACCTGATCTTCCAGCATCAGTGCGCCAGCGGATTCGGTCAGGTCTGCGGGCAGGAGATTCCAGTTCTGCATGTCCGTGCTGGCTTCCACACGAAACCGTGCAGCGTCACTGGCGCTCAATGCGGTCTGTCCCGGCAGGTTGAAGATGATTTGAAACCGATCGGGCTGCACTTTCGTCGGAGTGCCAAGTTGAGCGGCTGCGATTACGTCGAGCCGGGCGGTGGTGGTGGTTGCCGAACCTTCCGAGTTGACGATGACCGCGTGGTAATCTCCCGCGTGTGCCGGGATAAGATTCTCAATGCGCAGTGTGCTTGAGGTTTCGCTGGCCAGGAGAGTTCCGTTGTGGAACCAGAGAATGAACAACTGCGGTGTGCCATTGAATGCTACCGTGAATTCAACGGTGCCCCCAACCGGGGCGGTCAGGCTTTGGGGATGCGAGGTGACCTGCGGTGGGACGGACGAAATCGGAAATGCAAAAAGAAACAAGGCAAATGCCAATGCCACGTCCAGGCATCGGTTCCCTCTTAATCTCCAGAAACTCTCAGGTCCCACCTGACCGTATTCTCGCAAATCGGCTTCGGATGTCAATGGGTTGACCCGTGAAAACCGCCCGTTGCGGTCATGAATCACCTGCCGGTTCCGCTTCGGCGAATTTGACCGAATTCACCCGTCGCTTCTGATACCATGAGATCGCGATCAAATCGTAGATCCCCCGCCACAGACGATTCCAGACACCGTACTTGGATTCGCCGGCCACGCGTGGCCGATGGTTGCACGGAACTTCACGACATTTGAATCCCGCGCCTGCCACGATGATCGGCATGAAACGGTGCAGTCCGTTGAAACCGAACAAGGCCTTTACGCACTCGCGCTTGAACACGCGAACCGCGCAGCCTGTGTCCTTGAAGTCCGACCTGAGCGCCCGGCAACGAAACCAGCGCGCGATGCCAGATGAGATCTTCCTCAGAAACGTGTCCTTGCGTTTATGACGCCAGCCGCAAGCGAAGTCACAGGTGTCCAGTTCCTTGAGGAGAATCGGGAGGTCGGCGGGATCGTTCTGCCGATCGCCATCCAGTGTGGCGATCAGAGGACGATCCGTACCCTGAATGCCCGTCCAGACAGCCGCACTTTGTCCGCTGTTCTTCTCCAGTCGGAATCCCCTGACGCGTTGGTTCTTCCCGCGCGCGGTTGCGATCTTCTCCCAGGTGGAATCACTGCTGCAGTCATCCACAAAGACCAGTTCCCAATCGCAGCCCCCCTCGTCAAACGCCGCGATCACCTCATCGGCAAGCGGCTGTACGTTGTCCTCTTCATTGAAGACAGGAACAATGATCGAAATCGGATCGGGCACGCCCGGACGATAGGGGGTTTAGCGGGGGGGTGGAAGGGTTAAAGGGGAATCGATGCATAAAATCCGTTTAACCGTTCAACCCTTCAACCAGTTACCCCTTTTCTCCTTTCCTCGCCCTAGCCGATCAACCAACCTGCGCCCACCATGACGAACACGGATCGAGGCCAATGGAGAAGCCGCATGGGGTTCATTCTGGCAGCCGCCGGAGGTGCGGTGGGATTGGGGAACATCTGGAAATTTCCTTACGTGGCGGGAATGAATGGGGGCAGCGCGTTTCTGCTGGTTTACCTGGTGCTGATCCTCTTCCTCGGGCTGCCCGTGCTGATCGCGGAGGTGATGCTTGGAAAGGCGACTCAGCGGAATCCGGTGGGCGCTTTCAAGGCCTTGGATCATGAAAAATCCCCGTGGCGAATGATTGGGTTCATGGGGGTGCTGGCAGCGTTCATGATCCTGTCATTTTACAGCGTGGTGGCGGGTTGGTGTATTGAGTTTATAATCCAGGGCGCCAAGGGAGCGTACTCATCTTCGTCGTCGCCAGAGGATGTACAAAAGTTGTTTGCCGCGCTGACGTCATCACCAAGCAAGCAGATCTTGTATCATGGCATCTTTATCAGCATGACGATCGCGATCGTCTATGCGGGCGTCCAATCGGGTCTCCAGCGGGTGTGCGAAGTTCTCATGCCCCTGCTGATTGTGATTCTCATCGCCTTGATCGTGTTCGCCATGAAACAGGAGGGCTGGCAAAAGGGTGTCCGATTCTTGTTGGAACCGGATGCTTCCAAGCTGACTCCCAACACCATCCTGGCTGCCATGGGGCAGTGCTTCTTCTCATTGAGCCTCGGCATGGGGGCGATGCTCACCTACGGAAGTTATCTGCGGAAGGAGGACAACGTGGTTTCATCATCCGCCTGGGTCGCGGTGATGGACACCGGAATCGCGTTGCTGGCGGGGTTCGTCATTTTTCCGATCGTCTTCACTTTTGGAGTGGAACCGGCCGCTGGACCGGGCCTGGTGTTTGTCTCTCTCCCTGGCGCGTTTCAACAACTGCCTGCGGGAACGATTGCGGGCATCGGATTCTTTGTCCTGCTCCTGGCCGCTGCGGTCACCTCGGCGATTTCACTGCTGGAAGTCATCGCTGCGTATTTCGTGGATGAATTCAAGATGGACCGTCGCAAGGTCTCGATCGGATTCGGCTTCCTGTGTTTCCTGATCGGCATTGGATGTGCGGTCAGCGGGAATTTCTTCGACATCCTCGACAAGACATCCAGCAACTACCTGCTCCCAATCGGTGCCTTGTTGATTTCGATGTTCGCGGGCTGGGTCTTGAAACGCGAGATCGCGCAATCCGATTTCAAGGACACCAAGTTTGCAAAGTTGTTTGGTCTGTGGTTGTCCAGCGTGCGATTCATCGCGCCAGTGCTCGTCGTGCTGGTGTTCCTGAACAAATTGGGTGTGTTCAAGTAGAAGGCCCGCGACCGGCTGGCGGCAGGCCGCGAAAGTGTCCCGTGTTTGTCCCGTTCTCTCAGAGGAGTTTTAGCGCCTTCGAGACTTCCGATTCCACGCCGGAACGGATCTCGCGATCCGCGGCTTGATGTCCTGGGTCCAGAGCTTGCGGACCTCAACCGAATCCGTCAGCCGGGTTCCACTTTCTGGTGTCAGACTTCCACCGCCTTGGCGATGTCCTGGCTGGCAACCTTCACATCATGCTTGGCTTTGCATCCGATGAGCGAAACCATCATGCTGGTACAAACCGGCGCCGAGCGGGGGAATGGTTCCTTGATCTCTACCTCCGATCGGTTGAATCTCCACTCATCGCTCATGGCTTCCCGACGACCGGCAATCGACGCCTTCGCGACGGCACTCGCCCTCGGGGAATGCATCGACGAAATCCTGAAAGGCTCCAAACGCGCGAGGGAACTGGTCCAGCAGATCCTCACGTTCAGTCGCAAGGGCGAGACTCAGCTGGATACCGTCGACCTGTTGCCGCCCATCAAGGAGGCGCATCGTTTTTTGCGCTCCACCATTCCAGCGAACATCAAGCTGCAGGACGACTTCCCGGACCAGTTACCCTTGGTCGATGCGGATCCCACCCAGATCTGCGAGGCATTGCTCAACCTCTGCACCAACGCCTGGCATGCGATCGGCGAACGCAACGGACAGATCACCATCCGCGCTCGCGCACGATTCTTGAGACCCGGCGAGCTGCCTACGGACGAACTCAGCCCCGGGCCGCACTTCGTGCTGGAGATCATGGATGACGGGCCAGGCATGGCCGGAACCGATCTTCGCTTCCTGATCCATGACGTGCGTCCGGACTTCCCGGTGATCCTGATGACCGGACACCTGCGCTACCGCGAGACGGAAGAATACCGCGAGACGGGTTTCGCGGACGTGCTGCGCAAGCCCTTGACCGTGGAGATACTCTCCCAATCGGTTTCTGAAATCCTCACCGGCAACGGAGCGCAAAACTAGTCCGTGAATCTCCTCAGCATCATCGTCATCGGACTCAAGGAGATCTGGGCACACAAGGCACGTTCGCTCCTCACCATGCTTGGAATTGTCCTCGGCGTCGCCAGCCTGGTTGCCATGGCCGCCATCGTGAAGGGCATGGAGAATGGCATGAAGGAATCCATCATCGCCTTCGGTGGCCTGGACAAGGTGCTCATTCGCGAGGAGGACGTGCCCGCCCACCAGGAACATCTCGCCGACCAGGCAACGGGTCGCACGATCCTCGACGCCTACGCACTCAAGCAGGCCCCCCTCATCACCGCGGTAAATCCGGAAATCAGTCTCGGAAAGGCGATCATCGGGTACAAAGGCAAACGCGCGCGCACTTCCGAGTGCGTCGGAGTCTGGCCGGATGTTCTGAAAATGAACCTCCTGGAAGTCGAGCACGGCCGCTTCTTTTCCGAACTGGAAGCCGGCCAGGCTCGCAACGTCTGCGTCATTGGCGCGGGCATTCGCGACGAACTCTGGGGTTCACCCGAAGAGATCGGCCGAGAATTTATTCCCATCGGCGAAGAAATCACCATCAACCGCCAGCCCTTCAAGATCGTCGGCATCTATCGCTACTACGAAAGCGAACAGGAAAAAAAGGAACGCGAACTCGCGGCAAAACAGGAAGCTGAGGAAACGGGCCCGAAGCGCCGAAAGGGATGGGGCCAATCTCGGAGAACATTTGCGTTCTTCCACAAGAACAATGTCATCCACATTCCGCTCAACACAGCCTGGCTGCGCTTCCGGGCAGCATCAGGACCTCACGGCGAACCAGAGCTCCGCCTGACCGACGTCGATATCAAGGTAGGCAGCATGGAGATGATGCAACCGGCACTCCAACAAGCACGCAACATCCTCATGATTACTCATCGCGGAATCGAAGACTTCACCTTCCGAACGAACGAGGACCGCATTGCCGACATCAACAAGCGCATTCGCAACGCCCGTCTCAGTGGCGCCATCATTGCCGGTCTGAGCCTTTTGATTGGTGGCATCGGGATCATGAACATCATGCTCGCCAGCATCAACGAGCGCATTCGGGAAATCGGCACCTGCAAAGCCGTCGGCGCGACGGACTCCGTCATCTTCCTCCAGGTCCTCGCCGAGAGCATCGCCCTCTCCATCCTCGGCGGCCTTGCCGGAATCGCGGCTTCCTACGGCCTGGTGTTCATCATCGAGATCGTGTCCCCCACCGCCAATTCTCCGGTTATCACGACGACGGCCATGGCCGTTGCGGTCGGATTCAGTGGTCTCGTCGGAATCATCGCCGGCCTCTTCCCCGCCATCAAAGCCGCGCAATTGGATCCGATCGAAGCGCTCCGCTACGAGTAACGGGACCGGCCGAATCTAAGGCACCGGGACGAGTTGCACTCCGTCAATGATCACATAGCCATTGGCCCCGATATTGGAGACGATCACGGCAGCCGGCTTTCCCGGCGCGAATTTATATACACCCAATTTGACGAACAAACCATCGATTGGCGGTCGTTTGCGTTGATTGACCGGCATCTGATTGGAGCCGTGTGCCCACACGACGTTTACAGATACATTTGTTGCGCGATTACCATGCGCCGTGTACCCCAGCCGAACTTCATAGCGGCCCGCCTTGGTGATCTTCGGTTCGAAGCGGGCGGTGAATTTCCCATCGCGCGCGTTGTTGTCATGCCGGTAGCTGTAGCCCAGATACTTCGGGGAGGATGTGCTGTTCTTCCAATGGCCGGTCGTCTTTGCGTTGGCATCGTCCAGAACAATCCCCTTCAGACTCGCAGGATTCACGCCTTTCGATCCGAACTTTGCACTGGCTGGTGTTTCCAAAACCTGTCCGTCTGCCAGCAACCGCTGCTTGAGCTTCGCATACGGAACATCCTGAACGGCAAGACCGCCATCGATCGCCATTGCGGCTGCTGTGGCCGAAGATTGGCCGAGGATCATGAAGACCGGTTCCATACGAATGGAACCGAAGGCGATGTGGGAACTCGACACACATACCGGCACCAGGAGATTCGAACACTGCCCCGCCTTCGGAACCAGAGATCCATAGGCGATCTGATACGGCCCGCGCGTTGAAACACCGATGTCTCCCTCATTCTGAACGTAGCCTTCCGGCGTGATGTAACGCTGAACATTGTGCGAATCGATGGTGTAGGAACCCATGCCCACCGGTTCCGGTGTCGGGCGGTCTTTCTGCAGCTCGTTCTCGGTCATCACATACTTGCCGATCATCCGGCGCGCCTCGCGAACGTAGATCTGGTGCGGCCAGTTTCCGTTGTCAGTAAACTCATCCTTGGCCAGTCCCCATTGGCCGATCACGTCGCGCACATCCTTTGGCACGCGCGGATCGTTGGCCATGAAGTAGAGCAAGCCCTGCTGATAGAGCCGATGTTCGGCAATGATCTCCTTGCGACGTTCATACGAACCTTCGGGGTAATCATAGTTGTAGCCGATGTTGTCGGAACTCATTGGGCCATGGTTGTTGGTGTCGGTCTTGCGATTGGGAATCGGGTCGTACTTGTCCAACAACTCGCGCCATCCCGCCTTGAGAATTCGCACGAGTAACTCGTATTGCGAGGGATCGTAACCATCCGGCTTTGGGAAGGGCTTGCGATTCCGATCGTGGTCGGTCATGCAGACGCGAAAGCAATACGCTTGAATCCGCTTATCGCCCGAACCGTATGCACCGGGTGGTTTTGTGCTGATCCGCGGCAGCACACCACTGCTCGAATCGCCCGGCACGACGTAGGGGCTGATCTTCTCCTTCACCGCACCGAAATGATGCCGGTGATGCAATACGCCGGTCTGAACTCCGTTCCAGTCTTCACCATAGGTATCGGTTGATTCCCGGCCCACGTGATAATCCACACCGGCACCCGCCATGAGATCGCCTTCGTAGGTGGCATCAATGAACATGCGTCCGGTGAATCGCCTCCCACTCAGCATGGTGATGGACTTGATCCGACCGTCCTGGAGCTTCACGCCGTTCTTTCGAACCAGCCATTCGTCGCGAAAGACAGGGATGTCGTGTTCCTTTATGAATGCATCAAAGACACCTTCCGCAGCGCTGGGCTCGAAGATCCACATCGTGCGCTGCTCGCCGTCGATGGCTTTCGTTCCCTGTCCCTTGTTTCCGTATTCGGATTGTTCCTGCCATTTCCAGTTCTCCTTCTCCTGATAATGCTTCCAGATCCGGTGATAAAACTCGCGAGCCAATCCGCCGATTACTGCCTTGTTGCCAGTGTCCGTCCACCCAAGCCCTCCACTGGAAAGCCCGCCCAGGTGTCTGTCCGGCCCGACCAAAACGACGGACTTGCCCATTCTCCTGGCTTGCACCGCGGCAACTACGCCCGCGGACGTCCCACCGTAAACTACCACATCATAGTCGGCGGCCGAACCGGTCAGGCCGGCAAACACCAGAACGAGAAGCGCTGCGAGGCATCTGTGCATGCCGGTTTATGGCGCGCACGGTGGTGCTTTTGAAGATCGAATCTGGGAAAAGGAAATGGTCGGGACGACTGGATTTGAACCAGCGACCTCCACACCCCCAGTGTGGCGCTCTACCAAGCTAAGCTACGTCCCGTGCCAAGCGGCTGAGCAAGAAATCAGCATTGCAGATCGATGTCAACTGTTTCGGTCCGCCCTGCTGATGTGCCGAACGCGAAACCACGCCGAGTAAGCAACGAACTGCCAAAGCGTAAAGGCACAGAATCCCACCAGCGACCGAACCACGAAGGCCTTGAAGTGATCCATGTCCTGTGTCGGCGGGAATCGATGCCAGACCATCGCGACCGCGATGCCGATCATGGTTCCGACGATGGTCATGCGTTTGCGCTGCGCCAGAAGCGGATGAATCTCGCAATCTCTCGCGGACAGAGTTCAAACGCACAACGTTTCATCAGCATCTCCCAGAGCAACATGAGCACGAGACTCGCCGGAACGCAGAAGAACAGCATTCCCGCGATCGAATGACTGGCGCGGCTGTTTTGTCGAAGGCGCAGGAAATACTCGAAATCCGGTGACATCGAACCGATGACCAGCGCAGAAAACACCAGTCGCGTCCGCGCCAGGGGAATTACCGCAAGTGGGTGGGCAAGTGTGAACGGCACTGGCTAGCCTTCGTGATTTGCTGCGGGACTTGGTGATCTGCCGGCACGACGACCCGCCATCACCAGCCAAACAATAATCAGGATGAGGGTCGGCAGTGAAATTCTTCCACCCAGCATCAGCCCCGGTTCTTCGTACTGAAATACCACGGATGATTTGCCAGCCGGTACTCGCACGGCCTGAAAGGCGTGATTCGCGTGGAGGATCGTTTCGGGTTGATCGTTCACGGTGGCGCGCCAGTTCGAATTGTACGACTGGGCGAACACCACCACCGTCGCCTCTGCGGCATCGACTTCGCACGCAAAGCGATCGGATTGAGCCGATTGGATTGAAACCGTGGCTCTGCCCCGGTTGGTTTCTTCAGAGACACTGCCGTCGTTCTCCAGGAACACAACTTCGCGCGGATCAAACTCGTCCGACAGTAGCTTCTCAAGCGCCGCGCCAGGTTCGCCAACGACCGTTTTCTGGCCGGCGCTGATCCAGATCATCGCGGAATGACGATTCGTCCACGTCACCGCGGATTCAGCCGAAGTGATGTGCGTGACGGATAGAAAATCCTTCAACCCTTCCGCATCCGGTGCTTCACCGTCCTTCGGATATAGCCCCCGTTCCAACTCGTCTTGTCGGGCCATGCGCAGCGTCATGGATCCGTTCACCTTGGGAACACCTTCCAACAGGTTCAGGTTCGACCACCAGGCCAGGCGCTTGCCGAGCCAATCCTGCGCCGGATCTTTGACCTTGCTGAAGAGCAACACCTTCTCCGCCTCCGGCGAAATCATCACGCGACCCGCGCCGAGCATGGGTGAAAGCGTGTCCCGTTCCTCCTCAACAAGATCATGGTGAAACATGCCTGCGGAAAGGGTGGGATTCTGCCCCGGCAGATGGCTCGCCAGGTCCATCGCGAGAAACGCGAGTGCGAGTGTGAGGTAGATCTTGCGCAGTTTCACGGCGATCTCAGGATTGGCTCCCTTCAGAAAGGCGATGATCAACAGCCCATACAAAATCAAACGTCCCGACGTGTTCGACCGGACTTCCGGCATCAGGTCGAACTGGTTCTTCAACCCGTGCGCCAACACGAGCAGAATGAAAACTTCCGCCACCACGGCAATGATGACCGAAGCCAATTCCCGAAAGCGACTTTCAGATTTGTTTTCGGTCTGCGCCAGGAAATGCGCCACCCCATATCCCGCCAGCAGCGGAATCGCAAACGCAGCCAACAACACGAACTTGATCGGATAACGCGCAATACCCCCTCCTGGGAACAGGTCCACCAACAGTGAATAAACGAATCCCTTCTTGCCCAATGCCAACATCAACGCGAGCAGTGTCGCTCCACCCAAAATCCACACACGCCGTTCGCGCTGTTTCCAAAGACCCAGGAAAGCAAAACCCATCACCGCCAGCCCGAGGTAGTAAGATGCGAGAAAGAATTGTCCCTGTTGCATGAGGACGCCCTGGTCTGTCCGGCCGTAATGGAACAGGGGAACGAACAGGTTTGCCCAACCCCAGATCGGCATCGGCCAGCGCTCGTCACGAAAACTCGCGTCCCGTTGCGATTGATCGAGCAGGTCGAAGAACGGAATCAGTTGCGCTGCAGAAAGGCATGCAACCAATGCCGCAACCAACGGCAGAGATGTCCAATGCCACGCGCGTTTTTCCTTCGGAACGGAACACAACCAGAGAACCCCAATCAGCAGCCATGTCAGCAACACCAATTCCGGCACTCCGACCAGCATCTGCATCGTGCCCACCAGAATTGCGCACGGCGTCCAGACACCACCCTCGGTCCAGGTGCGTTGAACACACCCGACCAGCCAGGGCATCCATCCCAGTCCCACGCAATAGTTCGGCCAGATCAGGCAGGCCATTGCCGCACCGCTCATCGCAAAAGCCGTTCCCGAAAATGCTGCGGCCACGTTGTTCCTGGTCCAGTCGCGCGCCAGGAAATACATCCCCATGCCACCCAGCCAGAGGTGTCCGATGCTGAACGCGCCCAAGGCCCAGGGCCACGGCGCCCAGAGCAGAAATGCCGAACCTGGGTACAGGCACATCGTTCCCCACTGGGCGAGGAAGGGCGCGCCGCAATTGCTAAACGGATTCCAGAGCGGAAGTCCGTCGGACAGGAATTGTTCGCGGAACCAATGCATCGCCGGATAACCCAGCACGCCGTAATCCGAACGATAAAACCCCTCCGTCCCCGTCAGCACACCCCAGAACGTCGCCACAAAGGCCAAGGCCAACATCAGTGCAAATCGCCCGGGAGAAAACCAATCCGCCAACTCGCGCTTCGCATCCACCGGCCCCTCACTCATGCGGCTTCGCCATCGTCAACGGCCGGCATTTTTTGCCGACACATCAGGACCGCGCAGGCAACAATTCCAATCATCGACAGGACCAACCCCGCCTGGAATTTGCGATCCACATACCGAATGACCACCTCGTGTTCTCCCTCCGGAACGGCCACCGCTTGAAACGCGTGATTTGCCCGCAGTAATTCCACGCTGTTGCCGTCCACCGATGCCTTCCAAGGATGATAGAAGTTTTGCGCAACCACCGCGATTGTTGGAACAGGTGAGTTTACTTTGAACTTTACCTCGTGTGCCGTGAACGATGGTTCGATCACTTCCGCCTCCTGCGATGCTTCTGCCTCCACCCTGTCCTTCACCTCCGGACGCAGGAATACTTCCTTCGATGAATCCCAGTCCGGTTGCGACATCCGATCGATCGTATTCGTCGGCCCGATAAACACCGGCGCTTGCCCCGCCGTGATCAACGGACGTGCGGTCAAACGTTCCTGCCAATCCATGAACCGGGTGGGCGAGCTCAGATTTCGAATGGCCAGAAAGTCTGCGAGGCCCGGCATGGCGTTCGTCGTGCCCAGCCGATAAAGCAAGGTCTCGACTTCCTTCTTTTCCGGGAACCACATCGAGAAGAAGCCATCGATCTTCGCGACCCCTTCGGGCAGGTTGAGATTGCTGTAAAGATCCAAGCGATTCTGGATGAAGTTTTCCTCCACGGTGGACTGCTTTCGGAAGTTGTTTTGCATCTGGGTCAGGCCCAGCAGCATCACTCGCTCGCGGCCTTCGATGACACCCGGCGCCAAGCGGCCAAGTGTCGGATTCTCGCGGGTGTAGTTCGAACGTTTGATCGTCGGAGCGAGATTCGGTTGATGCCCTTTCAGGTCGAACCACAACACGATCAACACCCCGATGGAGATCAATGTTCGTAGTTTTGCCAGCGAAGCATTCGCGACGCAGAGAAGCGCACCGGCTACCAAGGCAAACAGCAGAATTCTCGCTTCCGCGTTCTGATAGGCCTCCGCTGGATGCGCTAGCTCGTCCGGCTTGGCGCCGATTAACCAGTAAACCGTCATCAACAATGCGCCGATGACCATCGCCGAGATCGCCAGGTTCTGTGCCTCCTGCTTCGGCCGCTGCAACCCACGCGCTCCGTACGCGGCCAGTAACGGAAGCGCAATCGTCGCAATCACAATGAACTTCACCGGGAAGCGCATGAACTGCAGGGGAATCACCTGGGCCACTGCCGGATAAACCGGCGTCTTGTCGCCCATTCCCAATACCAGCGCTCCTACAAATGCGATGGTCAGAAAAACCGTCATTCTATTTCGTTCCCTCATCAGGGCAATCAACGCCAGCCACAAAATTCCCACACCAGCGTAATACGAATGTGTCCACCCCTGGCCAATTTGTGACCACGCGCCAGTCGCGCTGGTCTGCATGTGAAATAATGGAACGAAGAAATTGGCCCAGCCCAGCAAAGGAATCGGCCAATCGATGAACTCCGATTCACCCGTCCGCGGCGAATGTGCCAGCATGTCCATGAAGGGAAGCAGCTGAGGCGCGGCCAACAGGGAGATCAGCCCGACAACCGATCCGAACCGCAGAATGATTTGCCTCGGAGAGGCAGTGATCTCCGAACCTTCCTTCCGTGTTTCCAGAAGATCCAACAAGGCGATCGCCGACAACATCAACCACGACAACAGAATGATTTCCGGCGCGCCGGACAACATCTGCGTCCCGCCCATCAATGCAGCCCCCCCAATCCAGCGACCGCCTTCCTGCCACGCACGTCTTGCGAGCAGCCACACCCAGGGCAGGCAACCAAGCGCCGCGATGTTGTTCGGCCACATCAGGCAATGTTGTGTCAGACCATTGAACGCGAACGCCAGGCCGGCAACCGCCCCGGCCAGGTTATTCCCCGTCCAACGCCGCGCCAAAAAGTACATGCCCAGCCCGCCTGCGAATTGATGCAGCAGACAGAAAGCACCCAGTGACCACGTCAACGGAAACAACAGGTAGAAAGTCGATCCCGGATACATCGTCAGCGTGTTCCACTGCGCCATGAACGGAAGCCCGCAATCGTTGAGCGGATTCCACAAGGGCATCGTTCCCTCAAACACGCTGGCCTTGTGATAATGTGCCAGCGAATACCCGAACACCGCGTAATCCTTCAGCACAAAGGTGCCGTCTCCCACGATCGCATCCGGATACGTCACCAGAATGAGCAGGCCCAGCAAGCCCGCGAAAACCTTCGGTGTCAGCTTGGTCTCGATCACCTCCGTTGCCGTGCCATTGCCGGCATCCGCCGTGGCTGGATTGGTGGGTTTGCTTTTCTTCGACACGTTCCGCGGAATACATGTGTCTGCCCGCGAATAATTCCAAGCACCAATTCCTCCACCAAAATATCCAGGACAAATATATGTAACATATGTGACAAGTTTACGTCCGTTATCCAAACTCCGTGCTAGGCTTCCAAGCGTGAAACCGAAGAGCGAAGAACTGTTGAACATGTTGCTGTTTACGGCCGACATGATGTTGCAGCCGACCTTTCGAAACCTGAACCAGTCCTATGAAGGCTGGCTCTATCGCGAGGGATTGATGCGGCGCGTCAAACGTCTGGAGAAGGCAGAGTTGATCGAACGTGATTCGCTTTCCGAAGACGATCGAATCTTCCGGCTCACCGCTGCGGGGAGGATCCGAGTCCTTGGCGGACGCGATCCGGAAGAACGTTGGAATCGAAAGTGGGATGGTAGTTGGCGGATGATTCTCTTCGATATTCCGAACACGCAGAATTCCGAACGCGTCAAGCTCTGGCGTTATCTGCGCAATCATCATTTTGGTTGTCTGCAAAACAGCGTCTGGACCACGCCCGATCCTCTCCAACAGGAAGAGGAAATCCTTGCCGACGGCAAGGTGAACGCGGGTTCCCTGTTGCTTCTGGACGCGCGCCCATGCGCGGGTGAATCAGACGGTGAAATCGTCGATACCGCCTGGGATTTCGATCGGATCAATGAGCGCTATCGCAAGTTGGAGAGCATCCTCAAGCAGCGACCGAAAGGAGGCATCACCTCAGAGGCAAGCTCGGATCAGATGCGGGAATGGGCACGGGACGAACACCACGCCTGGCTCGATGCCGTGCAGGGTGATCCTCTGCTTCCCAAGACACTTCATCCCAAGGGCTATCTCGGTCCGAAGACGTGGCAGAAGCGGAAGACCGAATTTGCGGCCGCTGGATCCCAGATTCGAAAGTTCACAATCGAGTAGCGGCTACGTTTTCTTTCGGAAAGCTTGAATTCTAGCATGTACATGAGCGTGAATCTCCCAGACGGTTAGCCGATTAGAGCAATTGATAAACTGTTTGCGTGTATCCATGGGACAAACGAGGCCAATCCCGAAAACGAGCGTCATCTCCCCCAACCAACCCACTGGGCTGTCCACTACACAAATCTGTTGGCGACAGTTTCATAACACCTCACAGGGGTGACATTGCCAGTAGACGGGGGTAAGCGAAGCGCCACCCCCGGTTGGATTCGCTCAGAATATGCACCTCGGAGGGTGTGCCACAGAACCCGCGGTTATTGGTGCGATCCCTTCGGGATCGAGGCAGGCGCCACGAACAAACATTGGGATGACATTTGGATTTTCAGTCGCAGCCATGATTGATGCAACTCTTCCAGGGATTTGGCAGTCATCCGATCGCAGGAATTCTTCGCACTCCTCGATGTTGTCCGGGGCGGCCGTGCGTAGAGCCATCTACGTGAGATGCGCACGAGCGGATTGGTCGAATTTGCATTCTCCAATTCGCCGCATGCACTCCATATGCGTGAACATCAGCTGAGACGCATTGTTCGTCGCAGGGAGATCCCTGCAGGCATGGATTGCGCCAGTCGTGGCTCTTCGTCGGGGAAAACGAATTCCGCGCCCAAGTCGGCCAATAGTTTTCTGGCTTTGTCAGCTGACCGTTTGCCAGCTGTGTATTGAGTCTCACAAAAATGGATCTTGATCCTGCGAAGCACGAGAGCGTTGAGATGCTCATGAAACGAGCCAATACTCGTATACGTCGGCGACCAATCTCCGTGGTATGCGGATTCAGTGTGATCGAAGAAAACACACCCGTTACCGGGCTCTTCGCAATAGACCCCGGCAAAGACCTCCCCTCCTCCTTCACGAAAAAAGTCGCCTGCCGTATCGCTTGAACACTATCGCGCGGGCTCCAATCGCGCCGGTGGAGGCGAGACCGGATTATTGAACCAGAAAAGCATGGGATGAACAGCTGTTCATTCGATCACAAGCGTGGCCAGGCAACCGGTGGCTTTGGATGGGTCGTTAAGGCAAACGGCACCGGAGTTGATCTTCGGGCGGGGTTCGCCTCGCAGTTGGAGGGGGTGTTCGGATTTCAGCTGCGCAGCGTATTCCTCGAAGGATGCACAGCCGGAGTTCTTCAAGGCGGCTTGGCCGACGAGTTCCATTTTACCGGAACGGCCGGGTGCCGTGCGGCGCATGAGTTCGATCATGAGGCGGCCCATGGTGTTTCGGGCGTTGAGTTCCACCACGGGGTGGATTCGCAGTTCGCCGTTCGATTGTCGGTATACGAAGGCGTCAATCCCCATAGGGCCTTGGAATCCCGTGTCGGCGATCAGATCAGTGAGAATTTCTGCGAGTGCCACATGTAACTCGCCCAGCAAATCACGTGAACGGTCGCGGAGAATTCCGGCCACGTCATCCGTGAGTCCTTGTGCGAACCGCGGAGTCCAGATGGATTGCTGGAATTGACCGCGCTTGTCATTGCGCATTTTCACGAGTCCAATCTTTTTTACCTGTCCTTCTTCGGCGTCGAATTGGAAAGAGAAGTCGAGTGCGCGTTCCAGCCAGGGTTCGATGACGACGCATTCATCGGCCAGCGTCCGTCCCAGCCATTTGTGCTGCGCAGGTGTTATCTCAGGTTCCCACAGGCGTAGTTGATTGCTGCCGGCGACACCGAAAGCGGCTTTGGCGACAACGCGTTGATGTCCTTGTTGGCGAATGGCTTCTATTTCGGTGAGCGCTTGGGATACCGAATGAGCAGTGCGGCTGATCTGTTCCGTTGTGCAGAGTCTCGAGCACGTCAATTCGTCGCTGTCGAACTCCTCCAATACGCGTTTCAGGATCGGCTGCGTGCAGACTTTTGAGAAGAGCGATTGGAACCGCGGTTCCCATTCGTCTCCGGTCGCGGGTAGATTACGGGTGATGTTCTCGAACAGCGGCTCCAGAACTTTCAGCGCATCCGGACTCCAGGCCCATGGCCGAAGATCAGAGAGCTTGCGTGCTCGAAGATCCGATTCTTCGGGGATGTTTCCATCCTGCAGTTCGACGAACTCCGGAATCTCGAATCCCACCTGTTTGAGTTCCGCGAGAAATCCGCTCCGCGGTCTTTCATTCACCAACACGACGTCGTCCCGTCGCGCGAAGAACATCGGCAGGGTTTCGAGATCGCAGGCAAGTGCGGCTTGTTGCTTGTTGGGTTCGAAGCCGGACCGCGCCAGGTAGGACTCGGCGAAGGGATTGAAGAGATGGACGCTGGGTGTGCGGCCCTTGGATTTGGAATAGATATACAACTCATCGATGAAGTCCGGATCGATGCCCGCGTCCAATCGGCCCTGTGCATTGAAGGGTTCGGCCTTGGCGCGGCTCGGCGAGAGCGGATGTGCGAGCTGTCGCTCGAACGCGGCCCAGTCGCTCAGGTTGGGATCTTTCCACTTTTGAAACCAGTTCAGGCCGTAATTCACGTGTCCGATTTCGTCCTGATAAATCCGATCGAGCAAAGCGCGGGTGGATTCGTCACCGATGCGCGCAAACTGATCGGAATAGAATCGCGTGTAGTCGAGGTTCGCCTGTTCGAAGGTGAGCGAGAGGCGGCTCACGTAATCCATCGGGGACTCCACGGTCGAGATCGTGCGCCAGAAATAATCGTTCACGTCGTGCTCGCCGAATTCGATCCCCAGCTGCTTCAAACGCCGCATATACATCCGCGTGTGTTGCTGTTCTTCCTTCAAGGTCTGCACGACGCCGGATCTGAAGATCCGGGGTGCATCGGGAAACTTCAAAAGCACGAGCGCCATGAGTTCGGTGGCGAGCAATTCGTGATTGGCAAAGAAGTGAAGGAGCTTGGCGCGTCGCCGTTCATCCTCGAGTCCGGAGGTTCCGGGGAAATCAAATTTCCCCGGACTTGCGCGGAACTGAAGGTTCGTCGGGCGGCCTGGTTGAGCCGGTGTGTCCAAGCCCGTTCCCGGCCGGTCGTCTTCCAGAGAATCCGGCCCACTCAGCTTGTCTTCCAGCGTGTCCGCAAAGAGCACGCGCTCGGCGAATTCACGCACCTGCACGCGCAAAGCTCAACATGGTCGGAATCAATTGTCAGCCGAACTCCTCGCTGCTCCAACGCTCGCCACTGCGCATGACCTTGTAGGGTTGATCGATTTCGTCGCAGGATTTCACGAAGAGATCAGGTTCGACGGTGTTGAATTCGAACATCTCGAAATGACAGGGCATCACGATCTTCGTCTTGATATCCTTGGCGAGCCGCGCGGCTTCGAGTCCATCGAAATTGCCGGCGACGCGGCGCCCGGGTTCGTCGCCGTTGATGGGAAGTATCGCGACGTCCGGCCGAAAAAGACGGACGCCCTCGGCGAGCCCGGGATACCACCTACAATCGCCGGAGTGGTAAACGCGCCATCGGCCGATATCGAAGACGTATCCGAGAAACTTGTGATGTCCGCGTTCGTCGCGCTCGAGTTTGTTGTGTGCCGCGGCAATTCCGTGAACGTTTATTCCCCCGCTGCGCTGCGTCCGGTCTGCGTCAATCCCAATGAACCGCTCCGGATCGTTGTGTTCACTGAGTCTGGGCGGGCTGACCCCGCGATTGGCCTCCGGCAGAATGATTTTGGTTGCGGGGTTGACGCTGAGAAGCGGGTCGAGCGTTTCCGGATCGAAATGGTCGGTGTGATTGTGGCTGGAAGTGATGAGGTCGATGAAGTCCAGGCGTTCAGGTGCAATAACCCGCTCGGTCATGCGAACGTGCGGCTTGTCCGTCTCGGCGTATTTCTTCGTGAGCGAATCCGAGAGGTAGGGATCAATGAGAAGATGCTTGCCGCCGGATTGGACGAGGAATCCGCTCTGCCCCAGCCACCAGATCGACAGCTCACCGAGGCCGCGTTTGACGCGGACGTCCTCAAGAAACGCGTCGTCTTTCTGAACGGCCTCGATCACTTGAGATGACCGGTGACCCAGAGGACGCCGTTGGCGAGCACGTTGATGAACGGTGTTTCCTCGAAGGTGGCATCGCTGTGCCCGTAGGTGGTTCCAAACACACGTGCCTTGCCAAACTGATTCACCCAGAAGACCGGATGCGCCTTCTTGGTTCGTTCACTCACGGATGTCGCCAAAGGCTTGGCGTTGGGCCAGACCTTGTCGATGACATAGAGCTCATCGCTGGGTGTCACCCAGTCCTTCGGAAATCCTTTCATGACCGGATGATCGGGTGCGGTCACTTTCACCGGATACTCGCTTTTGTGTTCGTGGCGAAAGCTGGTGACACCGAGAAACTTCCGCCAATCGTCGATGGTCGCTCCACGATAGGTGTGCATGGCGCAATGAATCACGAGCGCGGGCGTGCCATCGTGATGTGCCTTGGTGACCTTGCGGATATATTCAGGATCAATGGTGTTGGCGAAGCATTCGTTGTGGATCACCACGTCGTAATTCTTCGCCCAGTTCGGATCGTCGTAGAGTTTGATCTCGCCTTTTGTCCCGCGGCCACCGTCGTGAAGAACGGTCCACTTCATGTTGGCCTTCCTGGAGATGCCCTCGGTCAACATCTTGCTCTGGAAGAAGTAGTTGTGACAACAGCCGCCAGTGACCACGAGCGCGCGAATGGGTGTTGCCGGACCGACCTTCGGCACAGCGGGCTTCTTGCGTTTCTTCTTGTTCTTGCCTTTTTCTCCGGCGGAAAGGTCTGTGGCGAAGAACGAAAGCGCACACGCCAACGCGACGAGAAATGAGGTGGCAATTTTGCGTTGATCGAAATCCTGCATGGCGCGAGAGCCTAAGCAGGCGCACCGCAGTGAGGAAGTAGATTCGGCTGTACCGCCTCGATCCGCCACCGATCCCCATTCACCTCCATGTGATGATTACGCAATGATGTCTTCCACCACGTGGCCGTAGACGTCGGTGAGGCGGAACTCGCGTCCGGCGTAACGGTAGGTGAGGCGCTCATGATTGAGGCCCATGAGGTGGAGAAGCGTGGCGTGGAAGTCGTGCATATGCACCTTATCCTTCACCGCATAGTAGCCAAACTCGTCTGTCTCCCCGTAAGCAATGCCACCTTTTACGCCGCCACCGGCGACCCACATCGTGTATCCCTGAGGATTATGGTCACGTCCGTTGGAGCCTTGCACGATTGGGGTGCGGCCAAACTCTCCGCCCCACGCGACCAGGGTGTCTTCGAGCATGCCCCGTTGTTTCAGATCCGCCAGCAGGCCGGCAATGGGAAGGTCGACCGCTTTGCTGTTCTTGGTATGGCCGCCAACCAGATTGGAATGCTGATCCCACACGTTGGCGGTGTTGACCTGGATGTAACGGACGCCGGCTTCGGCGAAGCGTCGTGCGAGCAGGCATTGGCGGCCGTAGTTGTCGGTGGCCTTTTCGCCGATGCCGTAGAGTTGCTTGATGTGGTCAGGCTCCTGGTCGATACCGATCACGGGAGGCGCTGCGCTTTGCATGCGGAAAGCGAGTTCCATCGACTGGATCATGCCTTCGACCGGCGCGTGTCTGGTTCGGCGCAGGTGTTCTTCGTTCAAGTTGCGGAGGAATGCCAGTTTGCGGGATTGAAGATCTTCGCCACCCTTGCCATTCAGGAATCGGAAACTGGCCTTGCTGGCGAGCTTGCCGTTCGCGCCGATTGTGGTTGCCTGCGTCGATGCGGGAAGAAATGCCGCACCGTAATTCCTCGGACCTCCGTGACCGGCCGAAGGACTGATGCTCACGAATGAGGGAAGGTTTTCGTTGGATCGCCCCAATCCGTAACTCACCCAGGCACCCACCGAGGGGCGAACGAAGTTATCCGTGCCGGTGTGGAGCATGCAGACCGCCTGGCCGTGGGATTGCCCCTTGCTCTGCATCGAGCGGAGAACGCAGATGTCGTCGAGGTGTCGGGAGACGTGCGGGAAAAGTTCACTGCCCCACAGGCCCGCCTGGCCATGCTGTTCGAACGTCCATGGAGATCCGAGGAGCTTGGCCTGGGTGGTGGAGGTCGGATCGAGATTCTTGGCCGGTGCAAATGGCAACCGCTCCCCGCTGCGTGCCTGGAGTTCCGGCTTGTAGTCGAAGGTATCCACCTGCGAGGGCCCGCCATGCATGAAGAGGAAGATCACGCGCTTGGCCCGGGGAACATGGTGCGATTGCAGTGATCCGCCATCTGCCAGACCGGCGAGCGCGAGTGCGCCGAATCCGCCGGCCGCACGTTGAAGCATCGCCCGCCGTGAGAGCGTCGGGGCATCGAAATGATTACAGGCGGTTGAGGCCGGATTCATCGGTGTCAATCAAGGAACAAGAATTCAGTGGAGACAAGGAGCAAGTGCGCGAGATGGCCAAGTGCCTCATCTCGATTCATCTCCGAATTGTTCATGATCTGGAAGAGGAATTCGTTCGCACGTTGCCCCTCGATGTAACCGGGCTGGCGGCTGAGGATTGCGTTGTAGAGGTGCTTGATCTGATCGATTTCTGCGCTCTGCTCGGCAGCTTCCCTGCCAATGACATCGGCCTGCTCGGTAAAGAATTCGTTGTTCAACAGGTAGAGCGCCTGGGTGGGAACGGTCGTCGTGGCGCGCGTGCCGCTGACGAGATCCGGATTCGCTGCGTCAAAGAGCTCGAGTTCGGCCACGAGGTTGTTGCGAGCGATGGGCAGGTAGACCGTCCGAAGTGTTTCCTTGGAAAAGCTCATGGGCTTGTCCAGGTCCGTTCCATACTTCGTTGCGGTCGAAGTGCCCGGCTTGGATGCCAGGCGTCCGGAAAGGAACAGCACGCTGTCCCGGATCTCCTCGGCAGTGAGGCGTCGGCGATTCCGGCGGCTGAAATATTTATTTTCCGGATCTGCCTTTTCGACGGCAGCCGAGGCAATCGCGCTCTGCTGATAGGCGCGGCTGAGAACAATCTTGCGAATGAGTTTCTTGAGTGAGCCTTTGTTCGCCCGGAAATCTGCTGCCAGGTGGTCGAGCAGATCGGGGTGGGTCGGAGGAGTGCCGAGCCTGCCGAAGTTGTCAACGGACTGAACGATTCCGCGGCCGAAAAGGTTGTGCCAGATGCGATTCACGATCACGCGATCCAGCAGCGCGTTGTCTCGGCTGGCCATCCATTCCGCGAGTTGAAGCCGGCCGCTTTGACCTTCGGCAATCTTCGGCGCTCCGCTGGCGTGAACCACCTTCGGGAAGTTCCGGCGAACCTTCTTGCCCAGGCGGCTCACTTCACCGCGAACGCGGAGATGTATGTCTGCTGCATCAGTTGCATCACGTGGAACCATCGCGACATCCGCAGTCTTCAGCTCCTTGATCAGCTTGCTGAGTTCGGATTTCAACTGCTTTTCCGTCATGGTGAAGAGGGAATCCGATCTGCCCTTGGTTGCTTCCGCAATCGCGCGAGCTTCACGCTTGATGTCCGTCACGGCCACGAACTGAACGGCATCGACGATCAGGAAGTCCTTCGTCCCTTTGCTTTCGATGATCAGGTTTGCCCGTCCGCCTTTCTCGAACTTGAACCGTCCGATCGGCTGAAAGAGATCGGCGATCGCGGGTTTTCTGGTCTGATCGAGCGTGACGTGTCGGATCTTGTCCCAGGCCTCGATGGTAATGGGTATGTTGTTCGCGCGGCGTCGATCGGAGCTGTAAGCAACGCGAACTTCGTAGAGACCATTCTCCGGAAGACTCGCCCGAAACACCGCGCTGCTTTCCCCGGTATCGGCGTCGTGAACGATGTATCCGTCTCCAAAGCGTTTCGGATTCAGCTTGGACTTTCTCCACTTGCCTCTGAGTTCCGCGTCGGCTTCGTCGTAGATCACGCCGGCGAAAGGAAGCTCGTCCCTGGCCGCCTGGCCGCCTGCCTTCTTCTTGAATTGCCGTTCAACCGTCAGGCGCATGGCGAGTTCGAGCCGCTTTACCTTGGCCGCGGTTTCTGAACGTTTCGGTTCGGCCACGGGCAATGCTTCCTCCACCCAACTGGCGACGTTCACACAACCGTTCCGCGTTCCGAGGACGACCTGCGTTGAGCGAAAGATCCCGGCCATCGCGTAATAGTCCTCCTGCGAGATGGGATCGAACTTGTGATCGTGGCAGCGGGCACAACCCATCGTGAGGCCAAGGAATGCGCGGCCGACCGTATCGACCTGTTCGTCTGCAACGTCGAGCCGGAGCTTTTCCTTGTCGCGTTCGGTAAGCATTTTCGGCCCAAGAGCGAGGAAGGTGGAACCCACGAGCTGATCGTGTCGTTGCCGGTCGCTCTCCCATGGGAGAAGATCGCCCGCGATCTGGTGGCGGACGAAGTCGTAGTAGGAACGATCACTGTTGAACGACTCAATGACGTAGTTGCGATAACGCCAGGCCTGGTAGTAGGTGAAGTTTCGATCGCCTCCGTTGGAATCCGAGTAACGCGCAACGTCGAGCCAATGACGGCCCCACTTTTCACCGAAGGCCTGCCGGGAAAGCAGATCGTCCACCACCGTGACAAATGCACTCTCCGATGGGGCCTTCTGAAAAGCTTCGATTTCATCGGGTGTGGGAGGGAGGCCGGTGACGTCGTAGTAGACACGTCGCAACAGTGTGTTCGGCGCAGCGTCGGCCACAGGTTCGAGTTTCTGGGAGTGGAGATCGGCGAGGATGAATTTGTCTATCGAACCGCGTGACCAATTGTCGTTGCGAATGACCGGAGGCGCCTGTTGTTGAAGCGGACGGTAGGCCCATGATTTGCGGGCCTCCTCGTAGTTGATCTCGGTTTTACGAACTGCGCCGGCGAGTGCAGCGTCCCTCGGATCAGGTGCCCCCATTGCAACCCAGCGTCTCAGCGTCTGGATCTCCGCTTCCGGCAATCGTGCCTTGGGGGGCATCTGCAGATCTTCATCTCGATAGTCGATTGAATGGAGCAGCAGACTTCGGTCGATATCTTTTGGAAACAGGGCCGGCCCACTATCGCCTCCGAATTCCCAACCGGCCTTGCGATCGAGCCAAAGGCCGCCCTTGCGCTTGCCCGCCTGCTCGGAATGACAGTCGTAGCAACGCGCGACAAGGATTGGGCGAACCTTGTTTTCAAAGAACTCCACACCCGTTTCCGCTCCGGCTTGAAGACAAGAGGGAAGCACGGCAACCAGTAACAGTTGTGCTGTTCTCAACATGGGTTCGGCTCGGCCAATCAGACCGGGATACCAAGATATATACGGATTGTTCGAGGATGGATTCAAGGATGGAGGTTGTGCGGCGCGGGCAGTCGGCTCAGCACCAAAACATCCTGCCAAGACTCGAATCAGCCTGATCCCTTGCGACCTGTATAAATGAGAGCAGCCGGCGCCCAGCATGTGTTGAGGGGCGTTCGTTTCCAGGATGGAATTTGGGAACGCGCTGCGGAGGTTGAATTTAAGGAGGCTTACGCCAACACCTCTTGAGCCACGTGTCCGTGCACATCGGTCAGGCGATAGTCGCGGCCGGCGTGGCGGAAGGTGAGGCGTTCATGGTCGATGCCCATGAGGTGAAGGAGCGTGGCGTGGTAATCGTGGTGATGCATGCGCTTCTCCACGGCTTTGAATCCGAAGTCGTCCGTGTTGCCGTAAGCGTAGCCGCCCCGCGTTCCACCGCCGGCCATCCAATACATGAAGCCATGCGGGTTGTGGTCGCGCCCATTGCCGTTTTCGCTGACCGGAGTACGGCCGAACTCTCCGCCCCAGATGACCAGGGTATCGTCCAGCATGCCACGTTGCTTGAGATCGCTGAGGAGCGCGTGGACGGGTTGATCAATGGCCAGCGCGAGTTTGCGCGTGCTGGGATCGTGATTTCGGTGCGTGTCCCAAGGCTGGCTGTTGCCATAGTAGACTTGGGTGAAGCGAACACCCCGTTCGGCGAGGCGACGTGCCAGGAGGCAGCCATTGGCGAAGTGGCCCTTGCCGTAGGCGTTGCGGACGGTTTCGGGTTCGCGATTAATGTCGAAGGCGTCGGTCGCAGCGAACTGCATGCGATACGCGGTTTCCATCGCAGCAATGCGTCCTTCGAGCGCCTGGTCTGCTCCCCCGCGCGCCGCGAGGTGCTCGGCGTTCAATGACTGCAGCAGGTCCAGTTGCTTGCGTTGCTGTTTCGCCTCAAGCACGCCATTGTGCAGCCAGGGAATCATCTGCTTCGGGTCGAGCTTGGAATGATTGATGTAAGTGCCGGCGTGTTTGCTGGGGAGGAACGCGCTGTTCCAGAGGATCGAAAAACGCACTGGTTTGCCGGGACAGAGGACGATGTAGCCGGGCAGGTTTTCGTTTTCGCTGCCCAGTCCATAGGACATCCATGCGCCCATGGAAGGCACCTTGGGCGTCATGGTGCCGTTGTTCATGAGCAACAGGGCCGGCCCGTGGTTGGGATTGTCGGTGTAAAGGGAACGCATGACGCAGATGTCATCGGCGTGGCGCGAGGTCAATGGAAGCGCATCGCTGATTTCAAGTCCGCTCTGTCCGTGGCGGTCGTAATTGAAAGGCACGCTCAGCAGGCCACCGGTCGGGCGTTCGGTGCGGAGGTTCACGCCTTCGGGCCGTTGTCCGGCGTATTTCTGTAGCGCCGGTTTTGGGTCCATGAAGTCGGGTCCGAAAGGTCCGCCATTCATGAAGAGATGAATCACGCGTTTGGCCCGCGCGGGAAAATGAGCGCCGATGGTCGCACCTGGAGCTGCGCCAAGGGTGCCGGCCAGGCCGATGGAACCCATGCCTGCACCGAGGGTCTTGAGTGCGTCGCGTCGATTGATGGGGAGTGGTTCGTGCATGCTTAGTCCACAAAAAGAAACTCGTTGCCACCGAGAAGCGCCTGGGCGTAGTGCGTCCATTGCGCGGGATTCTTGTCCGATTCGGCGAGGTATGCGCTGGCGATCTGTTGTTCCTTCGCCGTCGGGGCGCGTTGATAGAGGAGTTCGTAGGCGTATTGAATTCGTTCCGGTTCAGGCTGTTCGAGGATGCGTTTCGCCAATGCTTCGGCCTGCCGTCGGATGAAGGGGCTGTTCAGCGTGAACAACTGCTGCAGGGCGGTGGTTGTCACGTTTCGGGTCGCGGCGTGTGCGGTGGGGTCGGGGAAGTCATGCGTGGTCAGCATCTTGTCGAGGTCGCGACGGTTGATCTTGCCGTAGAGCGTACGTCGAAAATTGTTGGTTGCCTTGAGGTCCCCGGATGTTCCACCGACCGTCAGGTCGAGTTTGCCGGCTACCTGCAGGATGGCATCCCGCCAGGCTTCAATGTCCAGCCGCTGACGCGGCATGCGGGCAAGCAGGCGATTGTCCGGATCGAGTTCCGTGGCTTGCGGATTGGATGACGATTGCTGCCAGGTCCTGGAGAGCATGATTTCTCGATGCAGCCATTTGATGGACCAGCCGTTCTCAACGAATCGCGCGGTCAGGTCGTCGAGTAGCTTGGGATGGCTTGGCTTGTCGCCCAAACTGCCGAACTCAGACGGCGTGGTGACCAATCCCTTGCCAAAGTGATGTTGCCAGACGCGATTCACGATGACGCGAGCCGCGAGGGGCTTGGCGGTATCGGTGATCGCGTGCGCAAGTTCGAGGCGGCCACTGCCGTTCTTGAATCCGCTTCCGACATCGGGTGAATCGGCAAAGGCAGAGAGGAATCGGCGCGGAACGGTTTCACCGGTGACGTTGGGATTGCCCCGCTTGTGAACCGGCAGGTTGCGTGCCTTGCCCATGCGATAGTCAAGCATCGTGCCGTGCCCCTTGGTCTTGGGCAGCACGAAGAGCGCGGCGTCGGCAATGCCGTTCACCGTAGCCATGTTGTAATGCGGAGTTGCCTTCATGATCGCGGCGATCTTCGCATTGAGCTTCGCTTCCTGTTCTTTCAGATCCTTGGGTTTCTTTTTCTTTAAGGCCTTGATCTGCTCCTTGATCTTGGCGACCTCTTCGCGCGCTTTTTTGACCGGAACCCAGAGTTCTTCGGCCATCGTCGGACGATCCGCGATGCGCACGCTCGCGAAGACGCCGGCAATCGCATAGTAATCCTGATTCGTGATCGGATCGCTCTTGTGATCGTGACAGCGGGCACACGCGAGCGTCAGTCCCAGGAAGGTCCGACCGAACGCATCGACGCGTTCCTCCCATTCATCGGCCACCGTGCCCTTGATGATTTCTGGTGGGAGTTGGAGTTCCTTCCAATACGTGGGACTGAGACCCAGGAAACCCAGCGCGGCATTCTGCTTGGGATCGACTTTCGGGAGGAGATCATTTGCCAGTTGCCGGTGCACGAACTCCGAGTAGGGCATGTCGCGATTGAAGGCGTCCACCACCCAGTCGCGATAGAGCCAGGCCGAGGCGGTCGAATCCAGCCAGCTGGCCGTCGTGTCCGTGTAACGGGCAAGATCCAGCCAATGGCGTCCCCAACGTTCGCCGTAGTGTTTGGATTTCAGGAGTTCATCAATCCTCAGTTCAAAGGCGTTTGGCCGTTGGTCGGCCTCAAACGCTCGAACTGCCTGGGGTGTGGGAGAAAGTCCGATGAGGTCAAAGTAAGCACGGCGCAACAACTCGCGTCGATTGGCAGCGGAGGCGGGCTTGAGCTTGGCTGATTTCAATTTACCCAGAACGAAGCGATCGATTCTGCCGGGTGTGTTTACTTTTGGCGGCTCCACTTTCCGCAAGGAACGGAACGACCACGGGCGTTTTCCTTCGCTGGATTCATCGGCAATGCTTCCGCAGTGGAGGAACGCAATTAGTATTGTCAGGCCCAAACGCATGAACATCTGTCCTCCCATTCAACACGAAATTGCGTGTGTGTCGATGACGATTGGTTGTTCGAGTGACGACTGAATTTAAAAGGAACCGTAAAGTGGTCTCCTGACCGCTTCACCTGCCGGATCGACGTCTCCATGAGTTCCGGGAGACCCGCCCACCACGAGAAGCGCGTGCGTATCGAGCCTGCTTAACAAGTCATCCTCCAATCACTTTCAACTCACGGCTTGCGTCGTGTAGTCAAAACTCCGTTAATTCGCGCCCTATGAAATTCCTCATTTTGATTGCGGCCGTCGTTGCCATTTCACTTCTGGGTGTCACTTCCTCAACTGCCGCTGATGCAAAGAAGAAGAAAGCAGGCAAGCTGCGCCACGTGGTGTGCTTCAAATACAAGGAAGGTACGACGAAGAAAAAGATCGCTGAGATAGGCCGCGAATTCCGCGCACTGAAAAACAAGATTCCCGGCATCACCAGTTTCGAGATGGGGGAGAACAACAGTCCAGAGGGCCTGAACAAGGGAATCACGCATTGCTATCTTGTGACCTTTGAAAGCGAAGAAGCCCGCGAGGCCTATCTTCCGCATCCCGCGCACAAGGCCTTCGTCGCGCTGCTCAAGCCGCACTTGGAGGATGTGTTCGTGATTGACTACTGGGCGAAGTAATCTGGTTGAAGGGTTAAACAGGTTTAAGGGGCCGATTTCCGCGCGCCCCTTCCCCCCACCATGAACGACGAACCCATCATAGATCTGCAGAGTGATCTCTACTTCATGGGGGAGGCCATGCGTCAGGCTGCGCGTGCTTATGAAGCGCGGGAGGTTCCAGTGGGAGCGGTGGTAGTGCATCAGGGGCGGATTATTTCGCGGGCGTATAACCAGGTCGAACTGCTGAACGACGCAACCGCGCATGCCGAAATGCTCGCGATCACCGCGGCTGAGGAGGCACGCGGCAACTGGCGACTGAGCGACTGTGAGTTGTTCGTCACCAAGGAACCTTGTCCCATGTGCGCAGGCGCGGTGGTTCACGTCCGCTTCAAGCGCGTGATCTTCGGCGCACATGATCCGAAGGGTGGAGCAGCGGGCGGAGCGATGAATCTCCTGCAGTTTCCCGGTTTGAATCACCAGTGCGACATTACCGGCGGGGTGTTGGAAGAACCTTCACGTAATCTGCTACGCGCCTTCTTCGCCGAACAACGCGCGGCCAGAAAAGCCGAGTCCACCTGCGACGGTGCACCGGAGTTCAATTGATGTCCGGCTCCGAGCTCAGCAAACCGCATCCGATCGTCCTTGCCTGTGGCATCGCGCGATTTGATGCAATCCGGGAACGGTTTGCGGAATGGCTGCGCCTGCTGAACATCGAGCTTCCCGACTCGGGTCATTCCTTCAAGGGCATCAAATCTCATCTCACCGAAAATGGATTCGAAGTGCATCACACCTTGGTGAGTTTTGCGGCTGACCTGGAAACTCGCGCCACCGAACTGGGAGATCAGATCACCGGCATCCTGGACGCGAACGCAGCCACAAAGGTTCACATCATCGCGCATAGCATGGGTGGGCTGGATGCACGAACGCTGATCGTACGCGAACCGGATTGGGCCGAGCGCATCGCGTCGCTCACCACGATTGGAACTCCGCATTGGGGAACACCGGTCGCGGATCGACTTCTCGAGAAAGGCCTTGGCGAGTGGATTGAATCCTTGGAGACGGTTATTGATATCAGCGGTTCGCGCGATTTGGGGACGGAAGCGCGCCGGGAATTCAATGCCGCGCATGAAGCTGCCGAGGCGGATAACCAGGTGATCTACCAGGCCGTGTGGAGCAAAACGAAGGAAGTCTTTCGGCCGCTGCGCAAGGCAGCCGAGCTCATGCCCGATTGTGACAACGACGGCCTGGTTCCCTCAAGCTCCCAGCGCTGGACCGAAGAACTCATCAGCAGCACAAAGTCCAAACGTATAGTGCAGATTGAATTTCCTTTTCCTGCAGACCACCTGAATCAGCTTGGTTGGTGGGGGCCATCGGAATTGAAATCTCCTTTGCAGAACATTGCAGCCATCGCGGAATGGAAGAGGCGTTTTCGAGAAACCGAATCGCGGGTGCGGGAGTTTTACCTCAAAATCGCCAGGGACCTGCCAGGTTGAAGGAATCCGGAAAGACTTGAATGTCAGGCATACCCCGACTAGATTGGTGGCAGTAAACGGATTTCGTTATGGCTGAACTCGATAATCGATACGAAGACAACAAACCGGGCACGTACTACGTCGATGATCAATGCATTGACTGTGACCTCTGTCGGGAGACGGCGCCTGACAATTTTACACGCAACGAAGACGGCGGATATTCCTTCGTCTACAAGCAGCCCGATGGCGATGACCAAAAAACCCTATGCGTGGAAGCCATGGAAGGTTGCCCCGTTGAGGCCATCGGCGACGACGGTGCGTGATCTGACGCTTTCCGAAGCCCGCTGGAGCAATCTGGCGGGCTCTTTTTTTTGCAATTGCAGATTTGTGACGATTCGTAAATCCGCTCCGAAAGCATTGTGAACCTCGCGGATTACTGATTCCATCCCCCGATGAAAAGAGTCCTTCTGACGATCCTGTTTCTCTGCTCAATCTCCATCAACGCGACTGAGAGCCGTTGGTGGAAGGGTAATCTGCACACGCATTCCTTCTGGAGCGACGGTGATGATTTTCCGGAAATGATCACCGGTTGGTACAAGGACAATGGATACCAGTTTCTGGCCATCACCGATCACAACATCAGTCACGACACCGAGAAGTGGATGGTGGTGGAGGAGAAGCGCAATCGTGACATCGCCTATGAGAAGTATCTGAAGCGCTGGGGGGCGGATTGGGTGGAATCCAAGACCGAGGGAGGAGGGAAGACGAGCGTCCGGCTGAAGAAACTTTCCGAGTATCGCCCGAAGTTTGAACGGCCCGGCAAGTTTCTGCTCATCCAGGCGGAAGAGATCACTTCGCGTTATCTGACGTCGCCGATTCACCTCAACGCTTCCAACCTGCGATACAGGATCGCACCACAGACCGGGGACAACGTGGTGGATACGTTGCAGAAGAACATCGATGCCGTGCTCGCCCAGGAAAAGGAAACCGGCCAGCCAATGCTTCCCCACATCAATCATCCGAATTTCGGTTGGGCAATCACGGCCGAGGAATTGATGCAGGTTCGCGGCGAGCAATTCTTTGAGGTCTACAACGGCCATCCGTATGTTCGAAATCGTGGCGACAAGACACATGCCGGCCTCGAACGCGTCTGGGATATCGTCAACACGCGTCGGCTGACCGAATTGAAGCTTCCCCTGATGTATGGGCTTGCGACGGATGATTCTCATGCCTACCACAAGACCGGCTCCAAGCTCAGCAACACCGGCCGTGGCTGGGTGATGGTTCGTGCATCCGATCTGACGCCGGCGTCATTGATCAACGCCATGAAACGTGGAGATTTCTATTCCACCACCGGCGTGGAACTCGCTTCTCTTGAACAGAACGCAAAACAGATCTCACTGGTGGTGAAGGCCCGGGCCGGCGTGAATTATACGATTCAGTTCATTGGCACGCGCAAGGGATTTGACAGCTATCACACTCCGATTCGAAATGCGGCCGGCGAAAAACTCAGGCTAACGCATCGTTACTCTGACGACGTCGGCGCAGTCCTGAAAGAGGTTCTCGGCCCGAAGGCGAGCTACAAGTTCAAGGGCGACGAACTCTACGTTCGAGCGAAGGTGGTCTCATCGGTTCGCCAGAAAAACCCGATCGTTGAGGGCGACTGGGAAGTGGCTTGGACACAGCCAATCAGGCCGGGGAAATAAGCAGAGAATCCGATCTCGGCGATGGGAGTCAGAAGAAGCGAATGAACGCCTTCTTGCGCAGCCGATCGACATATAACTTTTGAAGGCGATTGCGTTCCTCGGTGGTCAGCTGGCGCTCGATCTCATCGCGGACTTCGTGCAACGGACGAACGTAGGCGATTCGGACGTCTTCCAGATGCATGATGTAGCTGGCATCCGCTGTGTTGATGATGCCACTGGTTTCGCCCTTCTTGAGCAGCTTGGCCTCGTCGGCGAGTTCCTTGCGAAGCACCTTGGTTTCGATCCAACCCCAGTCGCCATCATCGGAGGCCTGTGATCCTTCGGAGTAGATGGCTGCGATTTCCTTGAAGTCGGCGAGGTCGTTGATGCGACGGCGAAGTTCGGACGCCAGCTTCTCAACTGCGGCCCGATCCCCTGTCTCCGGTTTGTTGAGGACGATCATGCGCAGCTTGATCTGATCGGGCAATCGGTAGTCCTTGATGTGTTCCTTGTAATAGGTCTCGATCTTGAACGGGGAAATCATGATGACGGACGAAACGTTTCGCGCCTGCATCTGCTCGATGACAAACTGGTCGCGGATCTCCTTGCGGAAGTCTTCGTAGGTCATTCCCTGTTGCTCGAGCGTCTTGATGAGGCGAGGACGGTCGCCGTATTGCTCGCGAATGCGGTCCTGGACGAAATTCTCCACGAAGCGCTCGGGAAGGCGGAAGCCCTCGCTCTCAAAGTCGGCCAGCATCAGCTCGCGATTGATCAGTTCGTTGAGGCCGTCGCGATAAGCTTTGAGCGCCTTTTCCTGGAACACCCTGGGTTCATGCCCGTGGCGATTCTTCAAGAACTCGATCACGGGTTCGATGAACTCCTTGGCCTCGTTCTCCGTAATGACCTTCTGGTCCACGATCGCAACGATGCCGTTCAACAGTTCGCCCCGCGGCTGAGCCGCCCATGCGGAAAACACGGCTCCCGCCAGCATCAATGTCATAATTCGTTGCGTCATCACCATTCGCCGAATCTTAGGCGGTGACCCATTGAGGTCAAGGTTGGGGCTGGGGGAGTTGATAGCTGGGATACAGGAGGTGGCACTTTGATTTTCCCATCTTCCATCTGCCAAATCCTATCTCCTAATCAAAAATCCTTTTCCANCGGCACGTCTCCTTTTACTCATGNCGCATGCGAATCAAAACNCTTCTNAGCGCGATATTGCTGATTGCGCTTGTGCCACTCANCAACGCAGCCAANCCGAACGTGCTGGTGATCCTGGTGGATGATCTGGGTTACGCTGATCTTTCCTGCTTCGGCGCCAAAGACCTCAAGTCCCCCCACCTCGACCAACTTGCACGCGAGGGCATGAAGTTCGTCAATTTCTACGCGAATTGCCCGGTGTGCTCCCCCACTCGCGCATCGCTGATTACCGGCCGCTATCCCGATGTGGTGGGCGTGCCGGGCGTCATTCGCAGCAACCCGGTCAATTCGTGGGGCTACCTCGATCCCAAGGCGATCACCATCGCCGATGTCATGAAACTGGCCGGATATAACACCGGTATCATCGGCAAGTGGCATTTGGGCATCTGGGCGCCGAATCGACCACACCAGCGCGGTTTCGATTACTTCAAGGGATTCCTGGGAGACATGATGGATGACTATTGGAACCATCGCCGGCACGGAACGAACTACATGTACCTCAATGACAAGGAGATTGATCCGAAGGGACACGCCACAGATTTGTTCAGCGAATGGGCCGTTGATTATATCAGGGAACAAAAGACCCACGAGAAGCCCTTCTTCCTTTACCTTGCCTACAACGCACCCCACACGCCGATTCATCCACCGAAGGAGTGGCTGGCGAAGGTGAAGAAACGCGAGCCAAACATGACGCCCAAACGCGCTGGGTTGGTCGCGCTCATCGAGCACATGGACGACGGCATCGGCAAGGTGCTAAACGCATTGAAATCCACCGGACAAGAGAAGGACACACTGGTGATTTTTTCATCCGACAACGGCGGGCAGTTGAACGTAGGCGCAAACAACTCCCCTTGGCGCCTCGGCAAACAGGACATGTATGAAGGCGGCCTGCGAGTGTCCACCATCGCGAAATGGCCAGACCGCATCAAGGCGGGCAGCCAGTCCGCGCACATCGGCGCGACGATGGATATTTATCCCACGCTGGCCGAACTCACTGGAGTGAAGATCGACCACACGATCGACGGTTTGTCCTTCCTGCCGACCGTGCTCGGGAAGAACGGCCAGCAAAAACACGACGAACTCTACTTCTGCCGACGTGAGGGCAACAACCGCTACCAGGGCCTGACCACGCAGGCGCTGCGTCGGGGCGACTGGAAGGTCCTTCAAAACAGCCCCTTTTCACCAATCGAACTCTACAATCTGAAGAACGACCCCTACGAAACAACCGATCTCGCGCAGGAGAATCTTGCGGTATTCAACGACATGACCCGCCGGCTCCGGCTGCACATTCAGAACGGTGGACGCGTTTCTTGGCAGCCGTCGATGTGAATGGATGCGCTCTGACAACAAAACCCGTGGACTCCGCGGCTATGTCGGCCAGAATCTCCTATCGATTTTGCACGCTCGCTCGGATAGCATTGCCCAAGCTGATGTTAAATCTTTGATTCGCATTGCAATCATTGTGCGACACCAATAAACCTCGCTATTTCGCCAAAAAGCCACCGAACTCGTTGGCACCTGAATTGCTAAACCTGACGTTGTGAATTTTGAACAAGCAAAAATCATCGGGCGCGGGACGGGGCAAGTTCCTTTTTGGGTGAAACTGACTGCTCTTGCGGGAGTGTTCGCGTCACTCGTCTCTTCCTGTCCGCTCAAGGGCAAACTGAAGCGAGACGACAATCTTCGGCTCGCCTCGGTACGATGCCGCTTGATCAACAACCAGAACATTGTGAACGCAACTGCTTCTTCCGCTGTGGTCGCGAATCCCTCCTGGCAAGAGCGGATGTCGTCCTGAAATTCCGCGACGGTCTGGTAACGCTCGCCTTTCTTCCGATCCAATGCCTTGATGGTCACCGCCGAGAGTGAGGATGGGATGCGTCGATCAGGACAGTGATCCACTACGGGCGGGCGAATGGCGGAGCTGTCCCCTGAGACCGAGACAGATGTTGAATGCCGATGATTGTAGCTGGTTGGTGGATCAATGGTTCCGGTCGCGACGCGTTTCAGGACTTCGTCCACCTCTTCGGATATTCCCTTGGCTTGCTCGGGAGCCATGTATCGTGGCGTGCCTTTCACACGGCCGGGAAGGGTCTGATAGGTGTCATCACTGATGAACTCAGAATCGTGCTCCTCCGGTTCGCGCGACAGGACCTTCGCAAGCCCCCAATCCATCACCGTCACTTCGCCGAATTCCCCGATCATCATGTTATCGGGTTTCAGGTCTCGATGAACCAGCCCCCCCCAACAGAAAGTCCGTGACCGATTCAGAACGACGGCCATGGGGATCCTCGAGCGCGTTGCGCAACTGGTAGAGCAACGCAACCGGTGATTCCGGCGGGCCGGAAACAACGGTCTTATGCTCATTCGTAGTCATCGTAACCTCGTGCGCGTCAACAGGACAGGTTTCAACGGGCAGGGATACAAGACGCGGAAACGAATGCACATCTTCGACAAGGAATTCCTTGTGGTCAGAAATCCACTCCGATTACATGGCACGACTCATGGTGAAGTTCCCGCGATCGATCTTGTTCCTGCTCTTCGTTTCCCTCCTTGGCTCCGACGCATCTGCCGCCTGGCGACCCGGCCAACAAAACGCACTGACGCGTTACCTGAAAAAGGAAGACAACAGCTTCCGCTGGACCGCCGGAAAAGAGAACGGTCGGGAACAACTGATCGAGCTGACCTCGCAGACCTGGCGCGACATCGCGTGGAAACATCAATTGCTGCTGGTGCAGCCGAAGGAAATCAAGAATCCGGACATCGTGCTGCTTCTCATCAGCGGTTCATCCGGACCGGGCCGTTACACACAGATCCTGCAGAGAATCGCCGACCAGGCCGGGGCCGTTGCGGCAGTCATCAACAATGTCCCAAACCAACCGTTGTTCGATCGGAAGGAAGACGCGTTGATCGCCTACACGTTCTCGCAACATATCAAGACCGGCGACGAAGATTGGCCGGCATTGTTCCCGATGGTGAAGTCCGTCGTAAAAGCAATGGATGCCATCAGCCAGCACTCCAAACGGGGAGGGCGAAGCGTGAAGAGATTTGTGCTGACCGGTGCTTCCAAGCGGGGATGGACCACCTGGTTAACCGGAGCCACGGACAGACGCGTGGCGGCCATCGCTCCGATGGTCTTCGATATCCTCAACAGCAAGGTGCAGACGGATTGGGCACGGACGGTCTGGGGCAAGCAGAGCGAACAAATTCACGACTACACGGATCTCGGACTGATCAAGGAGGAAGAAGACGAGGCCATGACGCGGATTCGCGAGTGGGTGGACCCTTACGAATATCGACGTCGGTTTACCATGCCCAAGCTAATCCTGCTCGGCCTGAATGATCCTTACTGGGTGGTCGATTCCGCGCAGCACTATTGGAACGATCTTTCCGAACCCAAGCTGATGTACCAGATACCCAACGCCGGACACAAATTGAACGAAAGCGAAGCCGTTCGCACCCTTGCTGCCTTTTACGAGAACATCGTGTCTGGCGCGGAACATCCAACCGTCCGGTGGCGAGTGCGTGAGCGCGACAGCGCAACGCGGGAGATCGTTGTGAACTTCGACCGGAAACCGAATCTGATCCGCGTTTGGTCCGCGTCCTCTGGCAAACGGGATTTCCGAAAAACCAAGTGGACTCCCAAGCCCTTAAGGAAGCCAGCGGATCCAAAGAACATCTCAATCATCCGCAAGGTGCCACAGAACGGCTACGAGGCAGTCGTGGTGGAAGCAGCATTCAAGACCGCTTCCGGTAAGACCTACCGCGTTTCCACCAAACCGTTTGTTCTCCCGCTCCTTCGCGGTCAGAAGGTGGACATCAGCAATGCACGCAAACCAACGACTGAAGCGGAAAAGAAATACTGGCTTCAAAACCTGGTTGGCGACCACGGCTTTGGCCCGTCAGACGTTCAACGTGCGACCGGCCTGAACGACAGGCAACAGGTCGCGGCACTGACGAAGTTTGGCATCACCCGCCCGAAGGAGAACATGTCGTCCGAACGACCGGACAAACTCAAGATCCGGCCGTTCCCCGGTGGTTGGCATCCCCGCATCGGCTTTCTCGATGGCGCCGTTTATCCACAGCGCGAAACCAAGATCAGCGTCTTCACGCCCTGGGATCCGCAAAGCTTTGTCGTGGTGGATGCGCCCGAGGCAGTCTGGTCCAACCTCGGTCTGACCTACCTGGCTCACACACATGTGCCGACCATTTGGACCGAGAAAGGCATCGAAATGAAGCGGATGGAGTGGGAACGCCATGAAGGCGGCTGGTACGAAATCGAGCGCGAACTTCCCAACGGAATCCTCATCGGAGCCTGCGTGAAACCTATGAAGCAGGACGTGATGATGGAGCTATGGCTGAAGAATGGAACAAGCGAGACGCTCACCGGCATGCGCGCGCAGAACTGCGTCATGCTCAAAGGCGCACCGGAGTTCTCCCGGCAAAGCAACGACAACAAGGTAATCGAGAAGCCCTTCATCGCCTGCCGCAACGACGCTGGCAATCGCTGGGTGATCACGGCTTGGACGCCCAATCACCGGCCTTGGGGCAATGTCCTTTGTCCCTGCATGCATTCGGACCCGATCTTTCCCAAGGCGGCCCCCGGCGAAACCTCGCGCGTGAAGGGCTGGCTCACCTTCTACGAAGGGACGGATATTCAGGGAGAGTTGAAGCGGCTTCGGAAGCGTTGGGAAATTGAGTAGTCGCTCCAAACTCCAAGCTTCAACCTGAGGCTCCACGATCGCTGAGTACGGCGACCAATTGATCTGACTGCGGCCTGAAGCTTGAGGTTTGATGTTTGGAGTTTCCCAAACTTCCACTTCCTCGCGCACATTGTAGTTGGCTTCACTGGCGGACAGGTGAATGATGCCCCCGCTTTTTCACCACACTGAAGGAATCTCAATGGCAGAATACGAAATCATCGAGCAGGAAGGCGTCCGCCTTGTAAAAGTCACCCTCAACAACGAAATGATCCGCTGTGAATCCGGTGCGCTCTATTACATGCGCGGTGCGATCGAGATGGAATCCAAGGCGCCGTCGATCGGCGGCTTCTTCAAGTCTCTGGCGACGGGCGAATCCATCTTCCGCCCCACCTACACCGGCACCGGCGAACTCTATCTGGAACCGTCGATGGGCGGCTTTCATGTGATGGAACTCGAAGGTGACGAATGGATTCTCGAATCCGGCGCTTATTGGGCGAGCGATCCCGACGTGAAGGTTGATGCCTATCGCGAAAAGACACTCACCTCGCTGAAGAGCGGTGAAGGCTTCCTCGATTTTCAAACCAAGGTGAGCGGCTACGGCAAGGTCGTGCTCAGCGCGCAAGGCCCGGTCGAAGCGGTGCACATCAACAACGACAAGCTTGTGGTCGACGGCAACTACGTGCTCGCGCGTCCATCCGAGATGAAATACAGCGCCCAACGCGCCACCAAGTCACTGCTCGGCTCACTGACATCTGGCGAAGGATTTGTCCGGATCTATGAGGGCACCGGAACGGTTTTGATGGCCGCGATCCCTTACTGGCGCTATCGCCTGCACAACAGCATGCTCGGCGCTCTCAGCAACATCGGTTCGAAGTAAGAGCCAGTTGCTCCACACATTTGGATAACAAAAAGCCACCGGGATTCCGGTGGCTTTCTTTTTGACTGAGAATTGCCTGGGGGCTGCTCAAGAACTGGAGCGCCGGGCACTGACCGGCATGCCGCTACAATCCAATGGTGCTCGCTCAGAAGTTTTCAAGGACTTCGGCCGTTGGGGTTGACGAGAGAGCTTCCACGAGTTCCTGAAAAGCACTGAACAAGGTCGCTCCCCGATGATTTCGATCACCATACTAGTACACCGTCAGCAATGGAATGATAGTCTGCCTGATTAAGAGCCACCCGCCATTACACGTATGACGCAATACTAACGAAATCGACTCTTGGGAATCTCCAACTCGAAACTGCGCTTCTTGATCGTCGGCGTTGGCTTGGTCTGAAACTTGTTGTTGTCCGGCACGGGCGTCAGCGAGGAATTCGCATTGTCAAACGCACTGGGAATTCCCGCCGGGCGGCTGAAATCAAACTTCTGCCTCCCCGGTGCGCCCGGATTGGAATTGAACTTCACTCCGCGGCCGGGGCGCGCGCCCAGCCCACCGCCACTCGCCAAGGTCGATTCACCGAACGCGCTGTTCTGAAACGGATTGCTGAGCATCTGCTTGAACGCCGTCATGGATTGTTTGTGGCGGTCCCTGTCCGCCGGGCTTCCCGTGAGACCTCGTGCGTTGGCGAACGCACTGTCAAGTTTGCGACCGACGCCGGTGTTCTGCTCAAGCTGCTGCAGCCATGAACCGCCCTTTCCGCCAACCTGGAAGATCTCGTATTTCAACGATTGGCGCGAATCATACTTGGATTGGTAGCCCGGCGCGTCCGAGCGTCTTTCGTTCTCGCGTTCCCGTTCCACTTCCTCGGTCAATTCTTGTTCCTCACGACTGACCTCTTCGCCGTTGAGAATGTCCGCCATGGTCGGGTCCTCTGACTTGTCCTGAAAGATTTCCGGCACGCCTTCGTTTTCACGGGCGGCAGCGGCCTTGTCCGGGTCGCGAAAGATCCAATCGCGTTTCGGATCCGATCGGCGAGGTGCGGCTCGGCGTTGCACGGCGTTGGGCGTCACGCGCGAGGTGAGCACTTTGAAATGTGCTGGGACGAGATTGTTGTCTTCCCGTTTCTTGGCGTCTCCCTGCAGGTCTGCGGGGAGGAGGATCTCCTTTTTCTCAAACTGAAAGCTGACTCGTCGGCCGTCCCTGCCAGAGAACACGATCCGCTCGCCCGCCGACCCGGCAACTACGGATCCGATCAGGATGATTGTTGGAAGGAGGATGCGCAGATTCATCTTGCTGCGCCCATTACTACGACTGCCGACTCCTTCCGTCAAAACGGAAAACCCCGTAGAAAACTCAATTGTTCAAATAAAGTGTTGCCGAAATCCCTGATAACTCGCTAGTTTTTGCTCCAGACAACTACTTATAAACACAGTGCACCCATGAAACTCCTGGCGAAACTCAATCGAATGTTTGTAATCCTCGCAGCCGTATGCGCCCTCACGGTTTTCACCACCGGTTGCGAAACTGTTGGTGGCGGCGGCAGTCACACGCTCGACGAGCTGAAAGCCGCGGCCAATGACGGCGATGCCAATGCATCCCTGAAACTTGGCAACGCTTATTTCAACGGCAGGAACGGCGCCGAAAAAGACTTTGTCGAAGCTCAGAAGTGGTACGAAAAGGCCGCCCAGCAGTTCAAGACGAAGTAATCATCCAACCACAATCCCTTTCGAAACGCGCCTTAGTCCCAGGGCGCGTTTCTCTTTTTTCGCATGCAGGTTTACCTGAACGGTCAATATCTTCCCGAAGGCGAGGCTTTCATCTCGCCGGCCGATCGTGGATTTGTCTTTGCCGATGGTGTGTATGAGGTGATTCATGCCTATGACGGCTTCCTCTTCTGCAACGATCTCCACGCAAATCGCCTGGCGCGCAGCATGAGCGAATTGCGGATTGAGCCGCCAGCTGACTTTGACATGGCCGCGATCGCGGCCGAGCTGATTCGTGCCAATGAGCTCCAATCCGGCGAAGCGACGGTTTACATCCAGGTCACGCGTGGCGCGGCTCCTCGCGGTCATGCATTTCCGGCGTCGGGAACACAGCCGACCGTCTATGGATTCGCCAAACCGTTTGAGTCGCCCGCAGAATTGCGAAAAATCGGCTGCAAGGCAGTCACCGCGCCCGACGAACGATGGCTTCGATGTGACATCAAATCCGTTTCCCTGCTGCCAAACGTCATGGCAAAGCAGAATGCGGTCGATGCCGGCGCGTACGAAACCGTCCTCGTCCGAGAAGGGAACGTGACCGAAGGCTCCTCCTCCAACTTTGCTGCGATCTTCGACAACGAATGGGTCACGGCACCGCTGGGTAATCTGATTCTCCCCGGTATCACGCGGGAGATCGTATTGAAACTTTGTGAGAAACTTTCCATTCGCGTCGCTGAGAATTTTATTCCCTCAGACAGCCTCGGGGGAGCCAAGGAAGCCATGATTCTGAGTTCGACCATGGAGGTGATGCCAGTCACTGAAATCGATGGCAAATCTGTAGGAAACGGCAGGCCCGGGCCTCAGACCAGGCGGATCCAGGAGGCATTCCAACAATGGATCCAACAGGACCGCGCCTTTCAGGCCTGAGAATCGCCTCGAATACCGGAAAAAACCCCATCGTTCATGGGAGTTTGCCATTAGGAGTTCCGCCCAATATCCAGACTTGGGGAAGGCATGTAAGTTTCATTCCTACAATCTGAAACCCGCTCCGACCATGAATGCCCTGCTCCTCCCCTCGAAGAATTCGACCTGATTCACACTTGCCGCGAATGCGAGCGCGCCTGCCTGAACAACGGCGAATGGCAGGAAGCCGACGAGCTTGACATCAAGCTCGACGAATCGTCCCTCAGCTACGGCATCTGCCCCAAGTGCACCAAGCAGACTTACCCCGATTGCCCGACAAAGTTCTTCACCCGCGATTTGGAATTCGCCTCCACATCGGACCTCCTACCGACAACCTGACGCAGCTTACCGGTTCTCCTCCCACCAGCCCGATTTCGATCGGCTGCGGGTTTTTGCGTACCCGCGGGCTTGAAGCCCGTTCGGGAGTTTCCGAAGCTTCGATGAATGGTCGCGCGCGTCACCTTGGAAATCGCACTCCGTCGGGAATTCGACTATGCGATTCCGCGCGAACTCGAAGAGCAGATCGATATTGGCACACGCGTTCGTGTGCCCTTTGGCAACCGTGAAGTCTTCGGCGTCATCACCGCGCTGCTGCAGCAATCCACCCAGACCAATCTCAAGTACATCGTGCGAGCGGTCGGCGTCAAATCGCTCATCACCCCGAAGGTCCTTGAACTCGCCCGCTGGATCGCCAACTACTATTGCTGCGCTCCGGAAGTGGCACTGAAGAGCGTTCTGCCCACAGCCGTTCGCACCAAGGAAAAGGGATTCAAGGAGCAGCTCTACGTAAAGCTCGTGCCCGGCGTGGAAATTCCCAAGCTCACCAAGCGCCAGGGGGAGATCTTTGCTGTGATGGAGGAACATCAACAACTTCCGCTCGCGGGACTCTGCAAGCTCGCCGAATGCACGGCGGAGACCGTCCGCCGTTTGGAAGACAAGGGCGTCGTCACCATCTCGACAGAAGTCAACGAACGCGACCCCTATGCGAACGAAGCCATCGGGCGTACCAATCCCCTTCCTCTCAACAGTGATCAGGCAGCAGGACTTAAGCGCATCAAAGCTGCCCTGGATCATCTGCACGACGCCCCGGCGCCCGCGTTGGAAAAACAACTCGAAGTTGAACCGGAAGAACCGGATCTCCTCTCGCTTGGCGCAGACTCGAAAACCGAAACCCGCGGTGATTGCCACCACGTGACCCTCCGCGCAGCGGACGATCTGAAACTCTCCGCGATTGCCAAGCGACAGGCACTTGCAGCCTGTCGATTCTGGCACGGCGAAAAAGCGCGCTGCCACCTTGCCTGCGTCGGTGATCGATCCATCAAGCTCATCGTCGAACCGCTCACCATGAAGCTGGGCGGCCAGACACGCGCCTATCCGCTCGGTGAAATCGTTGACAGCATCGCCTCCTACTCCGAACACGAGATCAACGAGGCCATGGAACGCAAAGGCGATGTGTGGTCCGACATCCGCGACTCCCCAATTGCTGCCGAGAGTTTCATCGACCGGTGGAACAACACGCGCCTCACGACGCCGGAGGAATTTGTCTGGTTCCCAGCAGAACCCCATGGTGCCAAGCCCCGCGAAGACGAATCCGAATCAGACCAGAACGGTGAGATCAAACCCTTCGTGCTCTACGGCGTTACCGGAAGCGGCAAGACCGAGGTCTATCTTCAGGCGATCGCCCACTCTCTCGCCCAAGGCCGCGGGGCAATCGTGCTCGTCCCCGAAATCTCCCTGACCCCGCAAACGGTGGAGCGCTTCAAAGCCCGTTTCAGCCATGGCCCACTCCGGACGCTCGTCGCCGTCCTGCACAGTCATCTGTCTGCTGGTGAGCGGCACGATGAATGGCACAAGATCCGCCAAGGCCGGGCGCGTATTGTCATCGGCGCTCGCTCCGCCATCTTCGCACCCGTCGAACCGCTCGGCCTGATCATTGTCGATGAGGAGCACGAGCATTCGTACAAGCAGGAAGAAGCCCCACGCTACCACGCACGCGACGTCGCCGTCGTACGGGCCAAGCGCGAAAATGCCGCGGTGGTTCTTGGTTCGGCAACTCCCTCCATGGAGAGCTACCACAACGTCAGCCGGCACAAATACGATCTGCTCAACCTGCCCGAACGCGCGGACAACAAACGCATGCCCCATGTCCGTGTCATCGACATGCGATCGGAGAATCGAAAGGAAAAGGGCACGCCCATCCTTTCACCGCAGCTCAAGGAAGGCATCACCCAACGACTCGAACGCTCCGAGCAAACCATCCTCTTTCTCAACCGACGCGGCTACTCCACCTCACTTCAGTGCCCCGAATGCGGCTTCGTTGCCGAATGTCCAAATTGCAGCGTCTCCCTCCCCTACCATCGCCGCGACGCCAAACTCGCCTGCCACATCTGCGGCTTCACGGACGATGCGCCCAAAGTCTGCCCCGAACCCAAGTGCCGGAATGCCTCCATCCGCTACGCCGGCATCGGCACCGAGAAGGTCGAAGAAACGCTCGGCAAACTCTTCCCCCATGCACGCGTTCAGCGAATGGACTCCGATCTCATGAAGCGCAAGGAAGACTACCGTGTCGCCTTGAACGATTTCAAAGCCGGCAAGACGGACATCCTCATTGGCACTCAGATGATTGCCAAAGGACTGCATTTCGAAAACGTCACCCTCGTGGGCGTGATCTACGCGGATCTCGGCCTGCACATCGCCGACTTCCGCGCCGGCGAACGCACCTTCCAACTTCTGACCCAGGTCGCTGGACGTGCCGGTCGTGGCGACATCGAAGGCGAAGTCTACGTGCAATCCTTCACGCCCTTTCATCCCGCCATCCAATACGCCCGGCGCCACGACTACAAAGGATTCTTCGACCAGGAAATCGAATTCCGCGAACAACTGAAATACCCGCCGGCTTCACGCGTTGCACTGCTCACCCTCCGCGGCCGCAACGAAGAAAAAGTCCGTTTCACCTCTGATCACCTCCTGCGTGAGTTGGAGAAGTATCAGCCCGATTTTCCTGACATGGTCCTCGCCGGCCCGGCTCCTGCCCCACTCCTGCGCGCAGAAACCTTTTACCGCTACCAGATCATGCTTCGGCTTGGCCAGATGAGCCGCTTCAGCCGCCGACTCGCCACGACTCTGGAAAGCTTCGGCATCCCCGAAGAAATTCGCCTGACCGTCGACATCGACCCGGTCGACCTGATGTAATCAAGTCCTCGTAGCAGCGGACCTGAGCCTGCTCACTTCGACTGCGATTTCCGCTACTGACGTCCTGGCAGCCCAATTCTTAGGGATTGACGCTGAGAGACAAAACATACGGTTTCAGCCGAAGCCTCGGCAGCTATTACCACCGCCTGATCACGCAACCTCGCTGACATCGTTCCACATGTCTCTCGTAGGCTTCGCGTGGCACACGAAGCTACTGTTCGGCGAGGAGCTTCCTGATGAGTTCCTCTCGATTCACCATTGCGTTGGTGCTGCGCAGCTTGCCCTTCCGATCGACCAGCCATTGGGCGGGGAGTTCGTTGACGCCGAGTTCCTGCTTGATTCGATTGACGCGGTTTTCCTCGTCGAAGAACTGAGGCCAGGGGATTTTCTTGTAGTTCACCATTGCGACGAGCGCCTTCTTGTCGACGTCTGCACTGATGCCGAGGATCTCCAGGCCCTCGTCGTGATACTTCGCGTGGAGTCCCTTCAACTTGGGAAGCTCGACAACGCAAGGCCCGCACCAAGTCGCCCAGAAATCGAGCAGGATCACCTTGCCCTTCAGCTTGGCGGTGTCGATCTCGTCTCCGTTCAGATCCTTGAACTTCAACCGCAATGGCGCATCGATGCGCTCCATCTGCTTCAGCAAGGCCAAGGTGCTGTCCCTGAGCTGCGGGGATGGGCTGTATTTGGCAACCTCCGCGGCGAGTTCCTTCGCCTTCCTCCCGGAACTGCGGCTGGCGACCGAAAACAGCATCAACAAATTTTCCGGCCGGTTCGGAAACTCCTTCTGCAGAACGCGAACGCCCTGCTCATAGGCTGCGAGCATGGCGTCCCCGCCGTTCTTCGCCTGGGCAATCATGGCCTTGCGCTCCACCGCACCTTTGCGCATGGCGTAACGCTGATCGTCGGTGAGTGAATGCCTGGCAATGATCTCTTTTTCGACGGCCTCCAATTCGTCGGCGCGATTGTGCAACCCACCGAGAACGGCTCGACTGAGGAGACGCTGGGTTTGGAGTCGTGCCGTGGCCGCTTTTTCATGTGTGGGAAACTTCTTGGCAAAGTCCCGCGCCAGGTCGGCCGCATGGGCAGACGTCACGGCCTGCAATCTCCGAAAGGCCTGCATCTCCGAGGCGGTCATCAGTCGGCCCTTCGTGTCGGCCGGCCGAGCGGGCGGGCGCATTGCCTCGATCACCGCCTGCCAGGCTTCCTCCGGCGATGTGGATTTCTGTGCGTGTGCCGCGCAGGTGATGCAGCTGAGAAACAGGAACAGGATCTTACGCATGGTCATTTGGTTTGGGGTTGATCGCGCAATTGTGCCAATCAAGGATCGACTTTCAACTTCAACAACCCATTCCGGCAGGGGTTGCGTAAATCGGGCAATTCCGGCTCGCGCTCAACGACACATGTGCCAGAACTCGCTATCCTCGACTGATCCCGCAAACGCCTTTCCCGCTGGAGTCAACATGTGAGCGCCGTTCCAAGATCAGCTCACTGAATCGCTTCCTTCGGGCGTTCGATCAACTCGATCTCATAACCCTCCGGGGCATCGACGAAGGCAAAACCACCTCCGCTTTCCTTGTACGTGGGACCGTCGGAAAACTCGATTCCAAGACCGGCGATGTGCTTGCCAAACTCTTCCAGGCTGTCGACTTCAAAGCCGAGATGCGTCAGGTCTTCCTGCACCTCGACCTTGCCGCTGCTCGGGTAATAGCAGATTTCAATCAGCTCCTCGCTTTGAGGGGCCTTGAGGAAAACCAATTCCGATCCACGCGGTGATTTGCTGCGACGCACCTCCTCGAGTCCGAGGACTTCCTTGTAAAACTTGACGGTCGTATCGATGTCGCTCACGCGATAGCGCGTGTGATGCAGTTTGTTTACAATGCTCATGGCGGGCGAGGTTAACGGTTGCGGATTCGATCGGGCAAGGTTGTGATGTCCGCGCTGATTGTCTGAGACAAAACCAATCCCGGCGGCTTATTGCAGAGCATTATGAAGCGTAAAATCGGAATCACCCTGTCCGTGCTGATTTTCGTCGTGCTGGTGGCTCTGCAGATCGGCAGCGCACTGAAAGTGCCGGTTTCCACGAGTGGCGTGCAGACTCTGCCGGACGGGTCAACACTCGCATTCCGCAAGGCGGCTTTTGGCAGGGAACATTATTTCAAGACCGGCGGCTGGGAAGCCATCAAGAATCGATTGCCGGACAAGCTGGTGAGATTCTTCAAGCTGAAGAGGACGAGGACGTTTCATAACGGCGATCCGGCCTTCGCCGTCCTGCTGGACTACATGGGCTCCGGAAAGGACCTGAATCACCTCTCTTTCAGTCTTGCTGACGAGACCGGGTTCACTGGAATTGCCGACCATGGAGACTCGGATGTGAGTTCAGGCGGGGGGATCATTGGGATCGCCTTCCGGTCATTTACCCGACGTTCGCGGGAACTCATTCTGACGGTGTTCAAACGGAACGCCACGTGGCGCCTGGAAACGGTGGCGGGCTTCAAGTTTCGCAATCCGATGTGGAAAAGCGGTTACCCGATTTGGCCAGCCGATCCCTTTCCCGTGACGCTCGTTACCAATGGACTGGAATTCACCCTGGAACGACTGGCATTCGGAACACGCGATCGCAGCTTTCAACCCGCGAAATCGGGAGAACGGCAGGAAGGACTGGCAACGTTCACGATCAGGCAATCAGGCACCAACGTGGCTGATTGGAAACCCGATGGGGTCGTGCAAGTGGACGCCACCGGAAACCGACAACCGCAGGGCAGCTGGGGATCGGACTGGAAGCTGACCACCAATTTCTTCTCCTGGTCACCAACCGCCTTGGCCATCGGGTGGAGATCGGTGCGCTTGCAGCACAACATGCCAAACCAGGCGGAATGGCGCGATTCTCCGACCGAAACCTGCGCCTCCTCATCACTGTGGATCCACCAATGCCGGACAAGCAGATTGATCTGATTTCCGTCGTGGATGACAACGGCAAGAAGGGGTCCAACCTCGGAGCGGAATGGTCCCGTGCCAAAGGAGATTATTCCATCGGCATACGGCACAGCAAAACCGCCAGGAAACTGGACCTCATCTTGGCCATCCACGAGAGCATCTACCTTGATTACCAGGTGGCGCCTGAACTTATTTACAGCAATGCCTCGCCTGCGTCCCCAAGCAACGAATGAACTCCATCCCGAGGGAAATGAAGGCCGTGGTTTATCGCGGCAAACGCGATCTGCGGGTTGAAACCGTTCCAGTTCCTCGCATCAGCGCACATGACATCCTGGTGCGAGTCGGCGTGTGCGGTGTGTGCCCGACGGACATCAAGAAGATCCACCATGCAACAGTCGCCCCTCCAAGGATCTTCGGGCACGAAACTGCCGGCACCATCGTCAAGGTCGGTGCCAAGGTGCACGGGTTTCGCGTCGGCGACCGTGTGGGCCTGCATCATCACGTTCCCTGCTTGAATTGCCACGCCTGCGGGCATCGCGCTTTCGCTCAATGCCCTCAATACAAACGCACCGGAATCACTGCCGGCTTTGAACCGGCGGGTGGTGGTTATGCAGAATACGTGCGTGTGATGTCCTTCTGTCTTCCCGGTGTCGTGAAGATTCCGCGCCGCAACGCGCTTGAAGAAGGTGCCATGTTGGAGCCAGTGAACACTGTGCTCAAGGCGGTGAAGCGATTAAACATCCTCACCGGCGATCGCGTGTTGGTTGCGGGACAGGGGCCGATCGGGTTGATGTTCACGAAGCTGCTCAGCCTCCAGGGAATCAAGGTCATCGCAACGGATCTGATGTCAAAACGTCTTCGCCTGGCCAAACAGTTCGGAGCCTCCAAAACCATCCGAGCGAATGCGAAGACGTTTGATGAGCAAGTCCGTCGGGCCACGCGCGGCAAGGGCCTGGACGCTTCGGTGGTCGCGGTCCCGGTTGATGCGCTTGTCCAACAGTCCATGAAGCACCTTCGAGGTGCGGGGCAGGTGATGCTCTTCGCCCACACCAAACGCGGCGCGCAATCAGGATTGGACCTCGCGGAAATCTGCGTGGATGAAAAGGACCTGATTGGCAGCTATTCCTCAGACTTCACCCTTCAAGGCGCTGTGGCGAAACTGGTTTTCTCCAGACAATTTGATGTGCGAGCGCTCATCAGTCATCGTTTTCCCTTGGAACAAACCGCTCAGGCCGTCGAACTCGCTGCCAACCCAACGCCTGAGTCACTGAAAATCGTGGTCACCGAGCAGGACGTGGAAGTCAGTGCTGAGGACTGCCCGCCGAATTGATTGTCACCGCTTGCCGGCATCGCCACGCTCAGGCCGCTCGCTTCCTCCTCGGATTCTGGTGCCGGGGCGGTCGCCCGGAGAAATGCATCCAAAGTGCTGAGCTTTCGGGTGTCGATGGCGAGTTCGTCCTTCAGCTGTTCGCGGTAAGCCGCGATCACCGGCCCGAGGTTTTTCCAATCCAAGCCACGCTCAGCGATTTCCCGGACGTATTGCAGGTAGCGCTGACGGAGGAAGCCAGGAAAACAAAAAGGATTCGGACAATGAGTCGCATAGTGCATGTTGAGGCGGGCACTGTGCCCGGCGCAACATTACTTGAAAATGACGTAAGCGTGATTGGGGTCGCTGAGTCACGTCGATCGCGGCAGCGTCTTGGACTGCGGCAGTCCTCTGCCGCTTTCCTCGCGATCCGCCTCAATACTCGCGTTCTTGGGATGATGATCGTCGCCAAGGGGCATGAACCCGTTGTGTCGACGGTCCTCGTGCTGTCGGGGTAGTCCAATACGCTGGCGCGACCGATTAAACGCTCAGAGGCGCCTCCAGCTCTGCCCGAAGGGATTCGACAAGTTCGATCGTTTTTGCGACTGCCTCGTGCTTGCCGATTTTTTGCAATTCGCCACCACGCTGCTTCAACTCCACTTCGCCGTTCGCAAGTGATTTCTCTCCGATTGCGAGGCGGACGGGGATCCCCACCAATTCGGAATCCTTGAACTTGAAGCCGGGACGTTCGTTTCGATCGTCCAGAATCACATCGTAACCCTTCCCAGCCAGCTCCGCGTGATACTGCTCGGCGAGTCGCATCGGTTCGCTTCCCGGATCGGCATTCAAGGGCGTGAGGCAAATCTGGAAGGGCGCGACGCTCACCGGCCAGATGACGCCCCACTTGTCATTGGATTGTTCGATAACCGCCTGCATCGTGCGGGTGACGCCAATGCCATAACAACCCATCACGCAGGGATGTTCCTTGCCGCCCTCATCGAGGAACATCGCGTTGAGAGCTTCGCTGTATTTCGTGCCAAGCTTGAAGACGTGCCCGACCTCGATGCCGCGTTGAATCTTCAGTGGCTTCTCCGTGACCGTGCATGCTTCGCCGGCCTGGACCGTTCGCAAGTCGTGCCACTTGATGCCACTAATGTCGCGATCAATTTCAACATGGCGCAGGTGGTATCCGTCCTCGTTCGCACCGGTCGTCATGCCCGCGGCTCCACGTAAGACCTTGTCGGCATAAACTGCGCTGATCTTTTCGTTGCCCGCAACCCCGTTGACGGCGCCGAGACTTCCGGGGTGAGCGCCGAGTGCCTCAAAGATCTCACCGGCCGAAGCCGCGCGGAAGGTGGTTGTTCCGAGCTGGCCCGCGAACTTCGCCTCGTTCAGTTGATCGTCGCCGCGCATGAGGACGAGCACGACCTGGTCGTTCACGATGTAGACCAGGGTCTTGATCTGTTCGTGAGCGGCCACCTTGTAAGGATCCTTGGCGAGCGCCTCGATGGTGGTCACACCGGGTGTCTCGAACTTCTCGGGCGCATCGCCGGTGCTAGATTGCGGGGTTTCCGTGATCGGTCCTTTGCTCGTGGCCTTCTCGATGTTGGCCGCGTATTCGCCGGACTCGCAATAGACCACATCGTCTTCACCGGTCTCAGCCGGCACCATGAATTCGTGTGAGAACTTTCCGCCGATCACGCCTGAATCCGCTTCCACTGGAAGGGCCTTTAGACCGCAACGTTTGAAGATCCGTCCGTAGGCGTCATACATCTTTTCATAGCTTGCCGAGGCCGCATCGTCCGACACGTCAAAGCTGTAGGCGTCCTTCATGATGAACTCCTTGGCGCGCATCAGTCCGAAGCGCGGACGGATCTCATCACGGAACTTCGTCTGGATTTGGTAAAAATTGCAGGGCATCTGCCGGTAAGAACTGATTTCGCCGGCTACGAGCGTCGTGATCACCTCCTCGTGCGTGGGACCGAGCACCCATTCCTTCTCCGCGCGATCGCTCACCTTGAAGAGCACATCACTGGCAGTGTCATAACGCTCGCTCTGTTTCCAGATATCCGTTGGCTGAAGCGCCGGCATCAACACCTCCTGCGCCCCGGCGCGATTCATTTCCTCACGGACAATCTGCTGAATGCGTTGCAGCACGCGCAGGCCCATTGGCAGGAAGGTGTAGAGTCCGCCCGTGAGCTTGCGGGCCAGGCCGGCGCGCAGCAGCAGCTTATGGGAAACGATCTCCGCCTCGGCGGGTGTTTCCTTGAGAGTTGGAATCAATAATTGTGACCAACGCATGGCGCGCGTAGTTTGCCGATGCGCGCCAAGGGGAAAAGCAGAAACCACCGTCGCAACCAGGAAGGATCAGTGATCGTCGATTTGGCGGGGAGTCTCATCGGCCTTCACCTGGGAGGAGCCCGCAGTAGCTCGTGACGAAAATCGACCCGCGGAACACACAAACCAGCACAGTTCGTGTGTCAAAAACAATTGACTGGCAGCCATTAAGAGCTAGCTGGGAAAACGGTTTCCCTTCGGTAAAAAGAGTCGGGTTCAATAAAAGCGAATGAGCCAACTCCACAAACATCAACCGAAAGGAAACCACGTGAACAAACACCACATCGGCATCGACCGGCTCGGGCATCACCGAAGCGGCCTGCAAACGCCTGGTCAAGGAACGGATGTGCGGTTCGGGGATGAAATGGAAAAGCGATGGTGCCGGGGGAAGTGCTTCGGCTGCGCAGTCTCTTGCTCTCGAGCCAACGCTGGCAACAGCTCTGGTCCAAAATCTCTCAATACGGCATCTGAAGTTCAACTCACAAGACCCTGTGCTGACGGCATACCATAGAACATCAAACTTAGGTC
>PBAL01000014.1 GCA_002715965.1 Verrucomicrobiales bacterium
CACTCCAGCGATGATCTTGTCCAGTTGCTGGGAGCCGTTGAGTTTGCGTCACTTGCCTTCGGCTTGGCGTAGGAGTTGAAAGACCATCGCCAAGGTCGCTTGGCGACTGCCGTTGCCTTTGGTCTGCCGGGTGCGATGACGCACGGTGGCGAAGGTGCTTTCGCTCGGATTGGTCGTCCTGTTGATGCTTGGATCCAGCCAGGCGGTACGATCCTTCTTCGGAAAACAGGATGACCGGCCCGATTCCCGGCGGGACGACAGCAACAACTGAATTGCCACAGCAAGGCTTTTCCCGGATGTTCGCGCCGTGCTGGCCAAGGTATTTTCGTCGGCGGTCAACGGCATTGATGCGTTTTCCGTCGAGGTGGAGGTGGATTCAAATTGGGGAACCACCGGAGCGGTAATTGTCGGGCTACCGGACGCAGCCGTGCGTGAATCATTGGAGCGGGTAAACACCGCGCTCGTGAATTCTGGATTCAAAGTCCCCATGGGGAAGACCACCATCAATCTCGCTCCCGCCGATGTTCGCAAGGAAGGCCCCATATACGATCTGCCAATTGCGATTGGAATTCTCGCGGCGAGCGAGCAGCTCAAGACGGATCAGTTGGACAAGTTTGTCATTGCCGGTGAACTCGCATTGAACGGCGCGGTTCGACGCCTGAACGGCGTGTTGCCGATGGCAATCCAGGCGAAGCAAGCAGGCCGCAAGGGGATCATTGTTCCCGTCGACAACGCGCCTGAAGCGGCTGTCGTGAATGGCTTGTCCGTCATCGCGGCGAAGAACCTCAGAGAGGCGGTCGAATTTCTGGAGGGCAATGTCGCAATCCCACCGACCACGGTTGACATCGACGCCCTCTTTGCGAAGCCACCGGGAGAGTTGTTGGACATGGCGGATGTGAAAGGTCAGGAGTCCGTAAAACGCGCGATGGAGATCGCGGCAAGCGGAAGCCACAATCTACTTTTGATCGGCCCGCCGGGAAGCGGGAAGTCCATGATGGCCAAGCGCCTGCCTTCCATTCTGCCCCCGCTGACCTTGGAAGAAGCCTTGGAAACCACCAAGGTCCACAGCATTGCGGGGCGTCTCAAGGCAGGTCAGTCGTTGATCACAGTGCGGCCTTATCGGCTGCCGCATCACACGGCAAGTGATGCGGGTTTGCTCGGCGGCAATGTGAATCCCACACCCGGTGAAATCTCATTGGCGCACAATGGCGTGTTGTTCCTCGATGAACTGCCCGAGTTCAAACGCAGTGTGTTGGAGACCATGCGCCAGCCCTTGGAAGATGGTTCGGTGACCATTTCTCGCGCTGCGGGAACGATGACTTTCCCCGCCCGGTTCATGTTGGTGGCTGCGATGAATCCGACGCCGGATGGCAAGATGCCGGAGGAATCGAAGTCCACGCCCCGCGAAATACAAAACTACCTTGGTCGTATTTCCGGGCCGTTGTTGGATCGAATTGACATCCACGTCGAAGCGCCTCCGGTGAAGTTTCGCGAGATGTCCCGCGCTGCGCCCGGCGAATCATCGAAGACAATTCGGCAACGAGTCATTTCAGCACGCATTCGCCAACAGGAGCGCTTCAAGAATTCACCGAATGTGAACTGCAACTCCCAGATGGGAACCAAGGAGTTGAAAGCGTTCTGCCAAATGGACGATGCCACCTTGGATCTGCTCAAGATGGCGATGGACGAATACAACCTCAGCGCCCGCGCTTACGATCGGATACTGAAGGTGTCTCGCACGATCGCCGATCTTGGCGGAGAAGCGAACATCAGTGCCGATCACATTTCCGAAGCGATTCAGTATCGTTCATTGGATCGGCAGATCTGGGGATAGGGGAGCGAAATCCTCAGGTTTCACAGTAGCGGACCAGTATTGCGTCTTACGTGTATGGCGGGTTGCTCTAAATCGTTGTCTTCATCCTTGCCTCAATCTCCCCCAATCAATTTGAAGCCAATCTACTCAACTCAGAATAAGATACAAACCGGTCCAGAAATCGGTGGCATCTCAGAATCGCGTCAATTCCTCCGGGAGGCCAATCTGGCTTTCGATCGTGGGCGGTTGGTGTATCTTCTTCGTTGAACGGGATACACGATACGCGAACAACCGATTCGATCTGGAAGCGCGGTGCGCAGTTGGCGCTGAGCCTCGTCGTTCAGTACGGATTGGTTTTGTTGCTCAGCAGGTCGGATGACACACCGTGAACTTGGATGGTGATTTTCAACGGAGCCGGTGCGTTGGTGTATGAAAGGCGGCGCGCGATTCTTGACATTGAAGAGCGTGGGGTGAAATTCCGAACCGATCCGTTAGTGAATGCGACCGAGGCTGAGCCGTCCTGAGTTTCTCAGGGTCGCCTTCCTTCTGCCTCAATTCCAGCATCTTCTGTTCACCGGACGGGAACGGAGTTGTGAGGAGCTTTCTGAGGTGCGTGTGCCGACGCGATTCAGTTGATGGTGGTTTTTCTTTCTGCGTTCTCGTGTAACGAATTCGAGGTTGCACTGTATTAATGAATTAATACAGTGATACTTTCCATGCGTTTGCGGATTTTAACTGATTCCGGCGTGCCGATCTATTTTCAGATCGTCTCGCAGGTGAAGAGCCTGATTGCTTCTGGGACCCTGTCAGCCGGGGAGGAACTGCCGGCGATCAGGAGCCTGGCTGAGCGGCTGGTGGTGAATCCGAACACTGTGGCGCGGGCGTATCTGGAGCTCGAACGGGCGGGTTGTGTGGTGAAGCGGCGTGGGGCTGGAACTTATGTGGCGGAAAATTCACCGATCTTGTCGCGGGCACAGAGGCTGAGGCGATTGAATGGCGTGGTGGATGATTTGTTGGCACAAGGCAGGCAGCAGGGCTTTGATGATGACGAGATTCTTGAGGCGGTGAAAAAGCGATGTGGAAACGGTCATGTGAACGGGGGCAAGCGATGAGTTTTCCAAGTTCTTCGTCATCCGATTCGGTGATTTCAGTGGTGGATCTCGTCTGTGAATTCGGACCAGTAAAGGCCTTGGATGGCGTATCATTGCAAGTGCCACGGGGGAGTGTGTTCGGTCTCGTGGGTGTGAACGGCGCGGGGAAGACGACCTTGATCAAGCATGCATTGGGTTTGTTGAAGCCGCAGGCTGGCGAGGTGAAGACCTTGGGTATGAATCCGGTGGTTGAATCGATCGAGGTGCTGAAGCGGATCGGTTACTTGTCCGAGAAGAGGGATCTGGCGAGTTGGATGCGGGTGGATGAACTGGTCCGGTTCACCAAGGCGTTTTACGAGGGATGGGATGATGGCTACGTGGAATCGTTGCTGGAACGCTTTCAATTGCGGCGCGAAGCAAAGGTGAAGACCTTGTCACAGGGGCAGTTGGCGAAGACGGCTTTGATGATCGCCTTGGCTTACCATCCGGAGCTGTTGATTCTGGACGAGCCGAGTTCGGGGCTGGATCCGATCGTGAGGCGCGAGATCTTGGAGGCGATTCTGCGAACAATCGGAGAAGAGGGACGGACGGTGTTCTTTTCGTCGCACCTCTTGGATGAGATTGAGCGCGTGTGTGATTTCGTGGCAATCGTGGATCGCGGGAAGGTGATGGCGACCGGTCGAATGGGCGAACTCAAGGAACGGTATCGATTGGTGACGGTGAAGGTTCCGCAGGATGTTTCGGTGAATGGTGTGTCCGGATTGGTGAAGAGCAGTGGTGAAGAATCTCAATTTCTGCTGGAGCGCAATGGGACGGCGGGGACGGCACTCAGCGAAGAGTTGAGTCAACTGAAAGCCGAGTTGGTTGAGGAGGATACGCCGAGTTTTGATGAGATCTTCGCGGGCTTGTCCGGGAGTGCGCGTGAGGGATGAAGACGGCGATGATCAAATCGCTGGTCTGGGATGCGTATCGGCAGGGGCGGACGCCTTTGATCAAGGGCGCGGGGATCGTCCTGCTGGCTGCGTTGCTGGCCGCGACTGAGTTTGGGCAGGGCCTGACCTTTGTGATCTTGTATGGATTCGGAATGAGCGTGGGCTTCATGATGTACGCGTTTCATTTCACGGAGGCGAATCACAAGGAAGTGTTCGGAGCGTTCCCACGCCGGCTGTTCACCTTGCCGGTAGGAACACGATGGTTGGTGGGCGTGCCGATGATCATGTCGGCGGTTGCGGTGACCTCGATGTATCTGGTGTGGGCGATTTGGATACTGCCGCGCTTGGACATGAACTTTCCGGTGTTGTGGCCTTGCCTGTTTTTGATCGCGGGTTCAGCCGGGTTTCAGTGTCTGCTTTGGTCGGTAGCCGAGCGGCGCGAGCTGAAGGTGGTACTGCTCGGAATCTACGCGACCTTGCTCGGGGTGGGATGGGTGTTGTTCACGGGAGATATTTCCTTTGCAATCGTGAGCGCGGTCTATCCGTCGGCGACAGTCGAAGATACCGCGCGAATCGCTCACGCGTCTTTGGTGTTGCTTACCTTGGCCATGGCCGGGGTGGCGCTGTGGCGCGTGGAGGTTCAACGGCGCGGGCATGGCGGGTGCGGAACGGTGTGGATTCGTTCATTGGCACAACGCGGCAGGGCACGGATGCTGCGCCCGTTTGGTTCACTTGAGCGTGCCTTGTTCTGGCACGACTGGCGGTTGTGCGGATTGGTTCTGCCGCTGGCGGTGTTGATGGTGGATGGATTCTTTCTGTTGCTGTCATCGACCGTTGGGGAATTCTCAAACCGAGCGACGATCAATGCGTTCCTCACGCTGTTGTTCGCGCCGGTGACTCTGGCGTGGATCATCGGAATCGCTTTCGCAAAGCCGGATTTCTGGTCGTTGGACAATGAATATCCGGTGGCGGTTCGGTTGCGACCCGTTAGCAACGAACAGTTGATCAATGCGCGAATGCGGGTGGGACTCGTGAGCCTCTTGCTGGCGTTTGTGATTACGGCGATCACCGGGGTGTTGTGGGTGTCGTATTTCGGCGCGCTGGGTCATCTGTCGCATCTGTGGAAGACGATCGTCTACAACTTTGGAATGCCAGGGACGCCGATCCTGGTGATTGGTGCGTTGCTGAGCCTCTTTCTTGTCGGCTATCGCGGATTGGTCGGGGGTGTATTGGCGGGATTCGATGAAGATTCGTCGTGGCGGAAGTGGTCGATGACGGTTCGCGCAGTAGTGGGCATCGGTTTGGTTGGCGGAATTTCCTTCCTGTCGAGTGATGAGCAGTATCGGCCAATGCTGGTGGAGTTCATGCGACTGGCGCCGGTGGTATTGGGGACGGTCGTGGTGGTAAAGGGGGTGAGTGGGTTGAAGGGGCTAAGGGTTGAAGGGGTTACGTTTGCATGGGCCGCGGTGTGGTTGATTGCGGCGTGGTGCATTGAGTATTCGTTTTCGAGCGCGGCGCATATCAAGTGGTTGTTGATTCTTGCACTGTTTGCTGCTGTTCCGGTGGGAGTGGTTCGGCGGTTCAATGGATGGGAATGGCGCTCGGTTGCGTTTGGTGCGTTTTCGATTCTGTTTGGAGGCTTCATTGCGGTTGATGCATTTCGTGCAATGCCGACAACCTATGATGCGGGTGGGCATCTTCTGCGGATGAAGATCGCCGGACAGGGAAAGCCGGTGGTGGTGTTTGAACAGTTCGGAGTGGCGCCCTTGGAGGCATGGTCGCGGATTCAGCGGGACGTGTCGAAGTTTTCAACGACGGTTAGCTACGATCATGCGGGGTATTTCGGATCGCAGCCGGGACAGATCAAGCAGCGGGATGCGATGCAGATTGTGCATGAGCTGCGAACGGCCCTGAAGAGCGCAGAATTAGAACCACCGTTTGTGATGGTGGGCTATTCGTTCGGCGGTCCGTATGTGCGGGTGTTTGCCGGTGAGAATCCGGGTGAGGTGTCAGGGATGGTGTTGATTGATCCGACGCAGGAGGAGTTTATCAAATGGGCGTCTAGGGAGTTTCCGAAGGTGAATCGGATCACGAAGGCGGACGAAACGAGCGGCTCGGAATGGGGGATGTCAGGGATGTCCCTGCGGCAGGCTGAATTGGCTGAAATGCCGGATGTGCCGATTACGGTGGTGACAGGTGGTTTGGTGCGGGATCAGCCGTTCGCGAGGCGATCAACGCCTAGATGGATCGAATGGCACAAGGCATGGGCGGAGAAGGTCGGGGCGCGGCATGTAACCTCGACGAACAGCGCGCACGATGTGGCGTTCCGGGAGCCGGAGCTGATGGTGGAGGAGATCAGGAGGATGGTTCAGCGCACGGAGAAGTAGGACCTATATGACTTACAAGGACTATGGGGCATATCGCGTCAACCGGACGCTGAAAGGTCTTTAAGATCAGCACGGACTTGCTCGTAGGTCTCAGAAAAGGCGAGGACTTTCTCATCCGGTTCCACTTTCCAGGTCTTGCATGCGTCGCGGTAACAATCGGGCCACCAGTTGCGGTGTTCGGTATGGCCGTTCTCTTTCCAGGCTGACCAGTTGAGAAGGACTTTACTCCAGCATTCGTCTCCGTATTTGATGGATTGCTTGGAATCGTCGAAGTTGGGGACATACCAGTCGCGGCCAATGCGGGCATGAAGGACCTCATCGGCCCAGTCGTAATCCTGGAACAGCGCGGAAAGTGGATCGCCGGATTCCTTGCCAACTTCCCACTCGTAGCGCTTGCCGGTCTTCGGCATGAGTCCTTGCTCGATGAAGTAGAGGACAGCGTGGCGTTCCATGGGTGTGAGTTGTTCGTTGAGCGCGAGGGACCAGGTGAAGTTGATCATGACGTGCCGGGGCCAATCGACACCGGCATTGACGAACCCAACCTCACCCATCATGGCGTGGCGGGCTTCGTCCCAAAGTTGGCGGGTCATGTCGACGTAGTAGTTCCAGGGTTTACCGGGAGTCTCGACAATGATGCTGGCCATCATTTCAGGAACGTCGATTTCGCGAAGGCGCTTGTAATACATCATGAGCGTCTTTGCCTTCACGGGCATGGCCTCGTCGTAAAGGAAGACTTCCGCGTTTACCCCCATGTTATACGGATCGGGGAAACGATCGTCTCGCGCCGGTTTGCTGTCGTAGTTGGACTTGGCGGAGTGGAGGCGGGTGAGTTCATCGGCAGATTCAGGAGCAGTGCCGTTTAGATTGCCGGCTGAAGCGAGAGCGTTGTTCAGGAGCGCAAGCCATTCTTGGTGAACTTCGCGATCCGATGAATCAACGAGTTGCCCGATGGCTATGGTTCCGTATGTGAACATTTCGTCGATTTCCAGGCGGGCGAACTTGAGGATACGATTGGAAGGGGCGTCGACGAGGGGGTTGGTGTCGGAGCTATGTTGCTCGAGAGCTTGCTTCAAGGCGGGCAAGGCAACTTCGTAGAGGCCGAGCAGGAGCGATGCGGTATCAGGCGCGTTGCGGATTTCATCGAAGAGAAGCTCCAAAGCAGCATGCGGAGTGGCGTCGAGGCCGAGGGGTGGTTCACGCATCTCACCGACGCGGGCGCGCAGTGCAGCCGCGTGTTCCGCGCAATAGTGCGAGTGAAGGCTGAAGGCCATCTTGAGTTCATAGATGGGCTCCGCGATCAGACGCGCGGTGAAGATCTCATGCAGGCGCTTGAACGCGTAGTGATAGCGCTTATGGCGACGAACGCATTCCGCAACGGAGAGGCCGGGCTTGCTGGCACCTTCGAAATCGGTGAGACCGGCGAGTGGGGGAAGATCTTTGTAGGATGTGTAGTTCATTGGTCAGACACGTCGGACAAGTCCGACAGTTAGCCGCGCTTCTTGGTGAGCATGATTTCGTTGTTCTCAGAATCCATGCACATGGCGAGGTGGGCGGGTTCATCGGGAGTGTCCTCGGGCTCTTTGAGAACCGAGCCGCCGGCAGCTTTCAGCGCATCGCAACCGGCAAAGAGATCGGCGACTTGAAAGCTCATGCCGGTCCAGGTGCGTTTGCCTTCGCCACCGCTGTGGATGCCAATGATCGCGCCGGCGACGTTGAGATCGGCCATGACTTCATTCTCGCGAGTGACTTCGGCATCGAAGGCCTGGCGATAAAAGTTCACGGCGCGTTTCATGTCATTGGCCCAGATGATGTATTTGACGCGTTCGACCTGCACAAAAACTTGATAGACGGTTTTTCGACGATACGGAATCCCAATCGTTTGCTCTTGAGAAATGGGTCGGGCTCGATTGTTATCGCCCACATGTCCTCCGATGAAATCCTGGCGGCGCGTCTTCGGCGCATCGACGAATCCCATCGTCTCGAGCCCGGCAATTGCGCACTGCTGGTCATCGACATGCAGCAAGGCTTCCTGGACGAAGGAGCTTCATTGGAGGTGCCCAAGGGACGGGATCTGGTTCCAACCATTGCGGAGCTGATTGAGCGGTGCCGGGAAGAAGCGGTGCCGGTGATTTTCACGGAGTTTGTGTATGCGGATTCAATTCCCTGCCTGCGGGGAAATCCGTTCGGGCCGGAGCATTTGCATCCGGAAGAAGGGCAACCCACCGGCTACGGTTGCCCTTCAAACAATTGCCGGATCGGGCCGGACGCGGGCACGGGGCCGGAATCGGCGCGGACCATCCATGCCTTGAAGCCCTTGAGTTCGGAACTGGTGTTACAGGCACATACCTACGACAAGTTTTACGGGACCCATTTGGACCTGGCTCTGCGTTCACAGAACATCACCCATCTTATCGCGACGGGTGTCACGACAGACGTCTGCGTGAACAGCACGATCGTGGCAGGTTCGACGCGGAATTACCGCATGACGGCCGTGACGGATGGCATGGCAACGATTCATGATCACATCCATGACGCCTGTCTGCAGATCTGGGAGAACAAGTTTGCCCGATTGAAAAAATCGGCGGAGGTGATCAAGGAGTTGTGCTCGCCACATTGAGTACAGGAACAACAGAACAGACAGGACCCCAATGAAGAGATTATCTCTGAGACTTGTAATTGCGTTTGCGCTGGCCACGACCGTTTCCGCTGAACTTCCGATGGTGGACAAAGTGGCTTACCAGCCGCTGGTGTCTTCGACGAAACGATTGATGGAAGCGCTGGATTACGTGGGAGCACCGTTGTCCGAAGCGGATGCGCTCAAGCTGAAGAGCGCCATGGCATCGGACGATCAAAAGGCCGCGATCAAGACGATTGAATCGGTGCTGGATCAATATTGTGTGGCGGGAGTGCACATCAATCCCGAGAGCCGGGTGAAGGTCTCAGAAGGACCGGTGAAGAAGGAACTGGTGCATCAAGGCTGGCGGACGTTCCTGGTGAAAGTCGCCAATGAAGCGGGGGTGACTCCTCCGTTGCGTGCGAAGAGTCCGAACGCCCTGCCGCAGTTCAAACGCAGCAGGAGTTCCCCCGAACCAAAGGCGGAGATCACGGCGGCCCATGTGGCTCAACGATTTCTTGATCTGACAATGGTGGATTCGCGGCCCATGCGGCCGAATTTGTCGGGCCTGGAATTGGAGTACCGGATCATCCAGCTCTACAGCCGCGATGTCGGAAAGCGAGAGGCGACTCTGGCGTTCGATGTGGGCCAGGGAACACAGGACATCGGGTTCCGGAATGAAGTAGCGATATTGTTTACGTGTGTACCTGCGGTGGAAGTGTCGCTGGGGGTGAAGGATTTTGATGGGAAGCCCACTTCAGCTGCTTTTGTCGTGCGGGATCGGTTTGGACGGATTTATCCGAACCCGGCTCGTCGCCTGGCACCGGACTTTTATTTTCACGATCAGGTTTATCGTGCCGATGGCGAATCGCTGCAATTGCCGCCGGGTGAATACACGGTGAACGTCTCGCGCGGACCGGAGTACTTCGTCCGCGATCACAAACTGACGGTAAAGAGCGGGGTGGCTTCGCAACGGGCGGTGTTCAAACTGCAGCGTTGGATTCATCCGGCGAAGCGCCGGTGGTTCTCGGGAGATCATCACGTGCACGCGGCAGGCTGTTCGCATTACGAGAATCCCACCGAGGGCGTTACGCCTGCCGATATGATGCGGCACATTCTGGGAGAAGATCTGAACGTCGGCTGCGTGCTTACATGGGGGCCCTGCTGGTATTCGCAGAAAGAGTATTTCGAGGGGAAAATCTCCGCGCTTTCGAAGCCGAACTACCTCATGCGCTATGACATCGAAGTGAGCGGCTTTCCTTCATCGCACGCTGGGCATCTGTGTCTCTTGCGTTTGAACGAGGATGATTATCCCGGCACGACACGCTTGGAACAATGGCCGACCTGGACTCTGCCGGTGCTGAAGTGGGGCAAGGAACAAGGGGGCGTGGTTGGTTACAGCCACAGCGGCTGGGGAATTGCCTTGCCGGACTATGGTCCGAACGGCGAGCGATTGAAGATGATGCCGTATCGGCGTCCAGGCAGAAACCAGGCGCAAATCGGGCGCGCCGCGGACAAGCTGCCGGACTACGCGATGCCTCCTTTTGATGGCATCGGTGCGAACGAATACATCGTCACGGTGGCGCATGATGTCTGCCATTTCATCTCGGCCGTGGATACTCCGGCGATCTGGGAATTGAACATCTGGTATCACACCTTGAACTGCGGCTTCCGCGCGCGGATCAGTGGAGAGACTGATTTCCCGTGCATTTATGGCGATAAGATCGGTCTCGGACGGATCTACGTGAAGTTGAATCCGAACGAGCCGCTGGACTTCGACAACTGGGTTCACGGATTGAAGAACGGCCGAAGTTATTGCGGTGACGGAATGAGCCACCTGATGGATCTCAAAGTGAACGATGTGGAAATTGGAACGTCCGGATCCGATGGAAAGATCAGTCAGTTGAACCTCGCGAAGCCTGGCAAGGTGAAGGTGTCGTTTGATGCAGCAGCCTTGTTGGCTCCGAAGCCCACGGAACGGACGGAGGCCATTCGGAAGGCGCGTCTGGATGCCAAGCCCTATTGGCATATTGAACGTTCGCGCGTCGGGAATACGCGCAAGGTGCCGGTTGAACTGATCGTGAACGGTTATCCGATGGCAAAGCGGATGTTGGAGGCCGATGGGAAGACCCGGCGGATGGAGTTCGACCTGGACATTGATTACTCAAGTTGGGTGGCGGTGCGAATCCTGCCCAGCGCACACACGAATCCGATCTTCGTCGAAGTCGGTGGCAAACCGATCCGGGCAAGTCGGCGTAGCGCCGAGTGGTGCATGAAGGCGGTGGATGTCTGCTGGAATTCGAAGAAGGGCCGCATCAAGGAAGCCGAACGCGCGGAGGCGAAAGAGGCTTACGAGGAAGCGCGGAAGGTATATTCGCGGATACTGATTGAGTCGGTCGCGGAGTGAGGGGCTCATTGAAGGGGCTGATGAGTTCAGCTCTCCGAATTCTTGCTCACTGTTGATGCGAACGTAAGTTCGCTCACTTCCGGAATTGCCGGCCAGAGCGGACTCACGTCCGGTGCCACGCGATTCACTTCGGCTTCTTGTTGTTACGCTTCCGATTCTTCTTTGCGGGCTTCTTGGTATTCGGCGGCGTGAGTCCGTCGTCGGGTTGATTCCACAGACGATAGGGATCGTCGAGGCGACGCATCTCGGCGAGGAGGAGAGCTTCCATTTCCTTCAACTTATTCGCGTGCTTCGGGCTGTCAGCGAGATTCGCGAGTTCTTTGCACTTGCCGTGTTGGTGAATGAACTCGTGCGGATTCTTGGCGATATTGAAGAGCTGGGTTTCGCGAACCTGGCCGTCCATCACGTCGTATTTGATCAGTTTCCAATCGCCTCTGCGGACGGAACGCATTCCGGGTTTGGTTCCTCCGCAGTAAACGCCGAACAGGGTGTCGCGGACGGTTTGTCGTTTGCCCATGAGCACGGGTTTGAAACTGATCCCCTCGCTGCTCTCGGGCGCCTTGATGCCGGCGAGGTCGCAAATGGTCGATAGCGAATCTAGGAGGTAGATGTTGCCCGGTGCGCGACCGGGTTTGATGCCCGGTCCTTTGACAATGTATGGAACGCGCCAGGTGTGTTCGTAGAGGTTTTGTTTGCCCTGCAGTCCGTGGCGCCCGATCGCCATGCCGTGATCAGCCGTGTAGACGATGTAGGTGTTTTCGAGTTCGCCCATGGATTTCAGTTTCTTGAGGACGCGGCCAACCTGGATGTCGATGTTCTCGCTGCAGGCAAATTCGCGGCCGAGCTCGTTGCGAATGGTGCGTTCGTCGCGTCGCTCCCAGACTCCACTGACCCTGACCTCGTCGCGGAGTCCCGGATGCCCGTGGTGGAAGGGATGTTCTTCCAAATAATTGATGGGGAGCTTTGGTTGTTTTGGATTGGCCGGTGGGAAGGAGTTCTTGTCGCGGTGATTGGTGGCTCCGTATTTGGCAAGCAGCTTCGGTGTGCCATCGCGGACATCGTGGGGGTGGGAGAAACCGTAGTAGATGAGAAAGGGCTTGCGTTCGTCCTGCTTCTCTCGCTCGTTCAGGTAGTTGAGGACGTGTTCCGCGTGCCACGCGCTCCCCGATTCGGCAGTGCCTCCACGCTTGGTCGCATCGTTACGGATGGTGAATTGTTTGTTGGCGTCTTCGTAGCTGTTGCCGCGTTTGCAGGTGCGGACGGTGTCGTAGCCGGCGCGATTGAAAACGGCGGCCATGGTGTTCTGCGCGACGTCCGCGGGAACGAGTCCCTTCTTTGCGCCCCGCCGGTTGGGGAGATGCCAGACAGTGCGGCCACACATGACCATGTGCCGCGAAGGCGTGCAGACGGCGCCGCTGTACGAGCCCATGTGGTAGGCGCCGTCGAAGACCATTCCTTCAGCGGCAAGTCGATTGATGTTGGGTGAATCAAGTTCGGATTTGGAATTGTAGACCTTGAGATCGAAGGGGGACTGGTCGTCGACAATGATGAAAAGGATGTTGGGTCGTTTGGCCGCGTGGAGCTGGGCGCAGGCGAGGAAAAGGAGAATGAGGATGGTGTTTCTCATGTTTTTAAGGACGTAGGGTATGCATGAAATCAGTTGGGCTTTCAATCTTGTTTGGATCATTCGCGCCTGATAGGTCATCGGTCATGTGCAAGTTGAAATTCTTGATCGGATGTCTGCTGATCGTTTGCGGAGTGATGCGAGTCGAAGGCGTGGCTGGTTCGAAGCCGAATATCATCTTCGTGCTCGCGGATGATCTGGGATACGGGGACATCGGCCGTTTCGGGCAGAAGATCATCAAGACCCCGAACTTGGATCGGATAGCGAAGGAGGGAATGAGGGTGAGGGAGAAAACTCCCGGATTCAGTTCCGGATACTATTGTCGCCTAGATTTTCACAGACACGATTGGGAGTGGTGAGCCTTCGACTGAGATTGCGTTTGTCCATTGTTGCCGGAGTATTGCTCTTTGCGATTGGTTGTCAGGTGACCTTCTTTCCGGAGCCAGAGCGTGGGAGCAAGACCGTACTGGTGCCGGGGATTCAACCCAGGTCAATTGAGGACGCCCAAACGATCGTTGATTACAAGCAGGCTATTTACGCCGATATTCAGTTTGCCATTCAGGAGGCAATGAACCCGTATCCGAACATTGGAGGTGTGTATCTGAAGGTTTTGGTGAGGATGAATTTCGACGGTGAGTTTGAGGAGGTGAGGATCCTGGATTCGGCGGCTCCAGTCGAAGTTTCCCGGAGTGTGTTGAGGGGCATCGAAGCCCTTTCGCCTCTTCATCACGTTCCGGAGGAGATTCGCTACGTTTATCCTGACGGATACGACCCGATTGTGCTTGAGTTGGGACGACATCCGTCGCTGAGAAAAAGATGAGTGAATCGAAAGACAAATATCTGTTCACACCCGGGCCCCTGACCACGTCGAAAACGGTCAAGGCCGCGATGATGCGCGACCTAGGGTCGCGCGACGAGGCCTTCATTCGTGTCGTGGCGGAGGTTCGCGAACAGCTCCTTGCGTTGGGGCAAGTGAGTCGTGGCACCGGGTATGAGGCAATCCCCATGCAGGGGAGTGGAACCTTTGGGATCGAGGCGACGATTGGTTCGGTGATTCCTCGCGGAGGCAAGTTGCTGGTGCTGATCAACGGCGCGTATGGGGAACGGATTGCTGCCATGGCCAGGCGACTTGGCATCGAGACCGTGGAACTTTGCTCCGCCGAGAATCAAGTGCCATCCCAGGGCGATCTTCGCGAGACCCTGTCAATGGACGCGGAGATCACCAACGTTGCTGTTGTTCACTGCGAGACGACTTCGGGCATCATGAACCCAGTCGAGGAGTTGGGTGCCGTCGTCCACGAATTCGGCCGCACCTACATTGTGGATGCCATGAGCAGTTTCGGGGCGGTCACCTTGGATCTTGCTGCGGCTCACATCGACTACCTGATTTCTTCCTCAAACAAATGCATTGAAGGCGTGCCTGGCTTTTCGTTTGTAATTGCGAATCGTGACAAGTTGATTCGCAGCAAAGGATCCGCACGCAGTGTCAGTCTGGATTTGCTGGCGCAGTGGGAAGGCCTGGAGAAGAACGGACAGTTTCGCTTCACGCCACCGACTCATTCGATACTGGCTTTTCTCGAAGCACTTGGGGAGCTGGAAGCTGAAGGCGGAGTGGGGGGACGCGAAAAGCGGTATCGGGAGAATCATGCGACACTGGTTGCCGGAATGCGTGAATTGGGCTTTCGCGAGTACATCGCGCCCGATTTACAGGGATGGATCATAACGGCTTTTCCCTACCCGAATAATGACGCGTTTCGATTTGAGGAATTCTACGAACAACTGTCGCAACGCGGCATGCTCATTTATCCGGGCAAACTGACGAATGAGGAGTGTTTCCGAATTGGAAACATCGGGCGCTTGGGAATTGATGAGATCCGTCAATTGCTCGCAGCGGTTCGTGAGGCCCTGGACGCCTTGAAGCTACACGTCCCGGTTTCCGTGTGTGTTAAGAGTGGTGGCGGCTGAGGTCCATTCTATGAGCACCCCCGCGTTTGACAATAGTCAGGCCAGAGGATTTTCGATGCGTTCTCCTTCACGCCCTCTCCCAGCGGTCTGTGCCTCAAAGATCTGGTTGAGCAGTTTGAACATCCCCTTTGCGCCGAGTTTTTCAGCCATGGGGTTTAGTTGCGAAGGTCGGTGAGCAGCAGTGTGACTTCTGCTCCCTTGGCATCCAATTGGTTGGGGGTTTCCATGATGTTTCGCAGCTGCAGTTCAACACGACGAATGACTGGTAGTTTCAGGTCGGGTTCGATTACGTGCGATTGCTCAATCAAGGAGCGTATGACGAATTCTACCGGGAGTTTCTACCGCGTTATGCGCTGACAAAGTAGATCTACTTCAGCGAGACGCGGTTTCTGCGCTTCAGTTATCAGGGTGCGTTTCACTTCACCGACACTCCCGGGGATCCGGCGACGAGTTCTGCGCAGGACCGTCTCGATCAGGGTCTGCTCGCGGCTTACACGCATTCCTTCGGTCCGTATTGGGCGGTTCAACCTTTTTATCGAATCGTCTACACCCACTACGCAGATCAATTCGGGCGGGATGACCTGCTTCAGACCGCCGGTGGAACAGTCTTTTACAATTTTAACGAGTGGATCAGCGCCCGTGCCTTCGTGGCCTACGACCTTCGTGAAACCGATATCGGCGTCGTGCCGGATTATCGGAAAGTCGCCGTGGGCATTGCGATCGGGTAGAGTCGGCGGTTCTGAGGAGCCTGTCTCGTCCGCTGCTGCGGGGGTATCTCTGAGCTGCGCCTGGCAACCCTCCTGTTCCCCTTTTTTTGTTTTGCGTGAAATGGGGGATCTGCTACGAAGTGCGGACTATGCAGCTTGTCCGGATATCGATTCTGCTGTTGGCGTTGACGCTTCCCGCTTTCGCGCAGGAAAACATTACGTTGACGGAGACCAACGGCACAAAGCACGTGGGTAAGATTTTCTCCCCGAAGTCAGACGGGGTCATTCTTCGCAAGCCTTCGGGCGGTCTCAGCGGCCGGATCAAATACAACAAATTGGATCAGGCCTCGCTGAAGCTCCTGGAGAAGAACAAGAAGGCGAAACCCTACGTTGAGTTCCTGATCAATCGTCCCAAGCCCAAGGGGGGACAGGACGCTTCCCTGCCGGCTCCCAAGAGAGGAAAGCTGGATCCGCCCTCCTACACCGATGTTGAGGGCAAACCTGAGTTACCGGAGGTCGGTTCATTCATGGGTGCGATGTTTGGCAGTCTGCCCGGCTGGTTCATGATCCTGGTGATTTATGGTGCGAATATTTTTGCCGGCTATGCGGTGGGGATCTATCGCCGATGGAACAAGTTCATGGTGCCGGGCATTTCAGCTGCGGCTCCGATTATCGCGCCGATCGTGTTCATCTGTATGAAGCCGCGCAAGGTGGAGAAGAAGGACACCGTGCTCGGAAAGAAAGACGACGATGACGGCAAACCCGCCAAGAAGAAGGCTGCAGCCGTGGCCGCCAAGCCGAAGGCGAAGAAAGTCGTCGCCGCGCAACCAGCCGGTGCTGCTGCCAAAAAGGTCGCACAGGCGAAACGCCCTGCCGCTCCAGCGGCGCCGGCAAAGATTGCTGCACCTGCTGCTCCCGGCGCAGGTGGTGGTGGTGGTGGTGGTATCGCCGCGCCGGCCCCGATCGCGGCACCGGCAGCGCCCAAACCACCCGGCGCGCAGGCTCCGGCAGCACCCGCAGCCGAATCTGGTGCACTTGAGGCAGCTTCCTATACCAAGGGCGAGGTGAACATCAACAAGCGCTTCATCGAGACCAAATTTGCTCCGTTCTTCAAATTGGTTCCGGACGAGCCCTATCGCTCTGCATGGCTCTGCTTCATCACCACCCGTGGTGAATACTGGGTCAAGCGCATTCCCAAGATCACGCAGACGGATGTGACCTTGCAGTGTCCGCAGGAAGGCGGGGGAACGATGGATCAGGTCGCACAGATCACGGACATCCAGGAGATCCACGTGCGTCCTGGCGACGAGGGTTGATCGACCGGCTCCGCATCGTATTTATGGGAACGGCGGAGATCGCTGCTCCCGTCCTGCAGGCTCTCTCCTCCGAAAGCGATTTCTGCGTTTCCCTTGTTATTTCCCAGCCTGACCGGCCGAAAGGCAGGAAACTCAAGCTGCATCCCACGCCTGTCAAAGAGGCCGCAAACGAACTCGCATTGGCAGTGGAACAACCCGAACGCTGCCGGGACGAATCGTTTCTTGATCGATTGGACTCGCTGAATCCGGATCTGATTGTCGTCATGGCGTACGGACAGATTCTGCCGAAGCGATTGCTGTCCATTCCGCGCCTGGGCTGCATCAATCTTCACACCTCCATTCTCCCGAAGTATCGTGGTGCGGCGCCGATTCAGTGGGCGATTTACGATGGCGAAGAGAACACCGGGATTACGTTCATGCTGATGGATGAGGGGATGGATACCGGGCCGATACTGCGAATCGTGGAAACGCCGATCGCTTCAGATGACAACGCCCGGACCATACACGACCGGCTTTCCGAAATCGGTGCGCGTGAGTTGCCGGACACGATCCGGAAACTCGCGGCTCGGGAATTGCGTCCCAAGGCACAGGATCACGATGCTGCGACCCACGCACGGAAGATCACCAAGAAAGACGGCCGATTGGATTGGTCACGTTCGGCGGAAGCACTGGACTGTCAGATCCGGGCGTTCACGCCGTGGCCCGGTTCCTACACGGATTGGATTCAGGGCGAGGAGCGCCATCGGCTGAAGTTCTGGAAGGCCGATCTTGCCGATGCGCCGGCGGTCCCGCACGGACAGGTGGTGCGTGCAGATCGCGAGGGGATGGTGGTCAAGTGCGGCGAGGGGGCCTTGCGGATTTTGGAGGTGCAGAAGGAAGGTGGGCGGAGAATTCCAGCGCGGGATTTTCTGGCGGGGAGTGAATTGCAGGCGGGAGCCCGGTTCGAGTGAATCGCGTTCGCCCGGGAATCGCCTGCTATAACAGACCTTCTCGAGTGAGATACGAGTCCACTTCTGCTCGCGTTGCCGGGCGTGACCAGATGATGTCTTCACTGGCGATCGGAAAGAAGTGATTCCTCGCCCGCCCGCCAGCAGGTTTCCAGACCCGCGACCGTTGCCGAGTCCAGATCAGGCGGAGAACGACTTCCCGCAACCGCAATTATCCTTGGCGTTCGGGTTGTTGATTTTAAACCCGCCCCCGGTCAGTTCATCGGAGAAATCGACAATGGAGCCCCTCACGTAATCGGCGCTGAAGGGGTCCACCAATATCGTCACGCCATGCCACTGGGCCTTGAAATCATCCGGGCGTTCCTCATCAAACACCATGCCGTATTGCATGCCCGAGCAACCGCCCTTCTCGATGTAGACGCGCAGGTGCTCGCCATTTCGATCGGTTTCCTTCTCGCGAAGGTTTTGGATCTCTTCGGCCGCGTTCGGCGTGACGGTCACTATGGGCAGGGTGCTGGTCGACATCGCGGTGGGAAGTTAAGTCGGAGGAACAATGCTGTCAACGGGTACCCCCGGAAGCCATCTGCCGGGCGCGCTGAATTCGTTGCGCCATGACCGATCGGATCGAGGGAAACATCTGCTGGAGCCGGCGATACACGTTCTGCACGTCGGTAAACTCGCCTTTTTGTTCCATCGCCTGGGCGATCGCATAACCGGCCTCCTGAATCTGCATGAAGTCGATCGGTTCGCCCGGTCGCAGGTTCTTTTCGTAAAAGACATTGGCAAAGTGCTGCATGGCCTCCTCGGTCTTGCCCTGTTTTTCCAGCACGACCGCCAGACCCATCTCCGCCTTGGTTCGAGCGAGCGATTCCGCATTCGGATAGGTCATGCAAAGCCGATATGCCTCGGTCGCGCGATCCAGCCGGGTGGGATCCGGATTCGCAGGATCCTGTTCGAACAACTGAAGGTGACAATTCCCGATCTTGCCCAACGCATAAGGGGAGAGTCGGTGGTTTGGATAAGAATTCGTTACGCGCTGATATGCGTTGATCGCGCCTCCGTATGGGTCCGCCTCAAAGCCGGCGCGAAGGGACGTGTCTCCGATAGCCATCCAGATCGACGGCTTCAATTCTTCCGGACATCCGGGGTCGTTGATGAGCCTGATAAAGGCGTTGGTGGCATCAGCGTAGAGCCCGCCGGCGAAAGCCGCACGCCCGGCTGCGAAACGTGCCTCGTATTTGATCAGCGAGGGAATGCCTGCGTCCTTCTGAAACAGAAGCTGATATCGTTCCTGTGCCTTGTTGAACTCACGCCGGTTGAAGTAATAGTCCGCGATCCACTTCTCGGCGAGGGACGCACGTGAATGTTCGGGAAAGCGGTGAACGAAATTGGTGAACAACTGAAAGGCCAACTCCGGCGTGCCGCTCTGGTAGTTCAGCCATGCCAGATCGTATTCCACGTCCGGTAAAGAGGGATGATTGGGAAATGAATTGGGCCAGTCCTGAAGTTCTCGCGCGGCCGAGGACCACTCACCCTCCTGTTCAAACGTTCGCGCAATGGCGCGCGTCACCTGTGGTGCGAGTTCGGAGTTTGGAAAGCGTTCGATCAGTTCCTTGAACGCATCTCGCGCATCGGACTGCTTGCCCTGGCGATTGAGTTCCTGCCCGAAGTAGAGCAACGAACGATCACTGAAGAAGCTGTTGGGAAACCAATCCAGTATCCGCGTGACCGCTTCCTCGGCGAGTTGCTGTTCCCCCACTGCAACGGCAGTTCGCAGCTGGTTGTAGAGCGCGTGATCCAGCAGTTCGTTCCGGACCGTGAAGGAGTTCTCATACGCGTCGACCAGATCCTTGAAGGTCTTCATTGCGTTGGTCTGGTTCGCCCGCCGAAGCCACGTCTCCCCGAGCTTGAACATCGCAATGGCGTGATTGGTGGATCGCGGAAGCAGCTCGGTTGCCGTCTGAAAATCCACGCCCGCCTCGGTCCAGTGACCCAGTTCCCATCTGCACCAGCCGCGTTGCAACACGGCATGCCCGGACAGATCGGCCTTCATCTCAATCGCTGCCCCCAGATCCGCGGCTGCTAGGCTCAAGAGATTGGAATTCGAGAGGCGATTGGTGGCCGGCACGGCGTAATACTCCTTCATGCGAAGTTCGCCCAAGGTCAGGTGGGCCAGTGGTTTCACGTCCACCTGTGGCCGTGCGGCCACCTGCTCGAGTGTCTGAATCGCACCGGCCGTGTGTCCCTGCTGGATCTGCAGATCGACCACCTTCATCAGCGCGTCACGCCGAAGACCGGACGGCGTCGCGTCACTGAGATTGTTCGTCAACACTTGGATCGCCTCATTGGGACGCCCGAGTTCCTCGAGGATGCCCGATTGCAGGTGATAGGACTGGGCGACCGCGAAGGGGGGCAGGTTGGATGAAATGGCAATCGTCACCGCGTTGGAAGAAGCGGTGAGAGCCTGGTCCTTCGAACCGCTCGTCAGCACCAGGCGACACAGCAGATACTGCCGGCGCCATTGCTGCTCCGCATTCAATTCCCAACTCTTCAGGTGAGACAAGGCTACCGTCCCGCCATCCGCGTCGTTCATCTCAATGCGCGTCTCGGCCAGCAATAGATACCCCGACGAAACCAGTTTGTGTTCGGGATGCAGATCCGCCCCTTGACGGAAGGCGCCCGACGGGCTTTCCAGCAAGGCAATCACATCATTGAACTGCCCCAGTCGCCGACGAGCCAACGCCTCGTTGTAACTCGCCTGGAAACGCAACTGCGTATCGGAATCGCGATAGCGAACGAGCAGCTGCCCATACGCATTTGCCGCACGTTCGTAGTTTCCCGCAGCAAACCACGATTCACCAATCCAGAACTGATAGCGATCCGCCCACTTGCCCGCGTAGGCGATCTTCTCCAGCAGAAGGTTTACGGCCTGCTCATACTCGCCCCTCTGGTAAAGCGACTTCGCCCAGTAAAGATAGGCCGATTGACGCAGCAGGGAACGCGGCCAGTTGCGGATGAATTCTCGAAACTCACTTTCGGCACGTTTGTATTCCAAGAGGCCGTCTTCGTAGGCCTTGACCGCGGCATCGTAGTCGCGTTGCTCGACCGGGTGAATTTCAGTCGATGCTGGATCCTGCGCGCGTGCAGACGTAAGCGACAAACATCCAAGCAAGGCGAGAATGTGGAGCAGGTTCTTCAACGAGGAGGGAGACTAGTCACAAGCAGTTGCATCCGCGAGACGAAACACAAATGTTCGAATGCGTTTGATCTGATGTCGTGGCAAGAGCAGAAGAGGTTCTACCCCTGTGGCTGGTAATCCGGCCCGGTTATGCCATGCGATAAACCTCCAGCTTCAAAGCTCAGAATCCACTTTCCAAAGAAGCCCCGGAGCCCAGGCGCCAAGCTAAGTCATGGTGAACCTCACACTTCGGAATCAAGAATCGGAGTTCGGTGTGTTCGTGTTCCAATACAACCCGGCTTGTCCGTATTCATGAATCTGTGGCTTCCCCGGTCAACTTCATTGCTGCTTCAATCGCAGCCTCGAGCCGATCGATTCGGCCCTCAGCGTTCTCGACAGCATGTTGTCGCAATGGAAGGCTGCCCACGCGACCGCCTGTTCCCTCAACTGAACCCACAAAACCCTCAACCCGCCGACCATCATGAATTCCCCTGAAAACACTGAATCCACTGCGGTTGTCGCCGAAGCGAAACAAGGCAATCCCGCAATCAAACTCATCGTCCTGACGATTTTCGCAGGACTCGCCTTCTGGTTCTGGCGAAACTTCGGACATACCCTGAACTTCGAGTATCTCGCAGGCAAAGAGACCGCCATGCGGAATTACGCAAAAGAAAACCCGGCGCTGGTCATCGGCATCGCCTTCGGAATCTACGTCGCCATCACCGGCCTCTCCCTGCCCGGGGCACTGGTGATCACGCTGGTCGTCGGCTGGTTCTTCAAGTTCTGGCAGGGTCTTTTGTTGGTCAGTTTTGCTTCGACCGCCGGAGCAACGATTGCCTTTCTATTCAGCCGCTTTCTATTGCGCGATTCCATCCAGTCGAAGTTTGGCGATCGACTGAAGACCTTCAACGAAGCCCTCGACCGCGAAGGCCCCTTTTATCTCTTCACGCTTCGGGTCATCCCCGCAGTGCCGTTCTTTGTGATCAATCTCGTCATGGGCCTCACGCCGATCCGCACCGGAACTTTCTGGTGGGTCAGCCAGGTGGGGATGCTTCCCGGGACGGCCGCGTTCGTGTATGCCGGATCCCAGGTCCCCAGCCTGAATCATTTCGTGAAGAACGGGGCAAGTGGAACTCTCTCTCCAGGATTGATTGCGGCATTCGTGATTCTTGGCCTCCTGCCGTTCGTCATGCGCAAGGTCGTCGCCAGATTCAAGAAAGCCGGCTCACCCACAAACGCCTGACCCTTCACCCCTGCAAGCATCCAACCCGTCAACCAACCAAACCACATCCTTTCCATGAGCCAATTCGAAGCACTTCAACCTCTCGATGAGCATAACCAGACGCTCCAATCCAATGTTCACCCACTCGACTATCAGAACCCCGTTCCGGCGGAGAAATACAATCTTGTGGTTATCGGCGCGGGTGCGGCCGGACTCGTGACCTCGGCTGGGGCGGCTGGGATCGGCGCCAAGGTCGCACTCGTCGAACGCGGTTTGATGGGCGGGGATTGCCTGAACGTGGGCTGTGTTCCCTCCAAGGGCATCATCAGTGCGGCGCGGGCTTATGCGGCCGTGCGCGATGCGGAACAATTCGGCGTGAACGTGCCGGACGGCGTTTCGATCGACTTTGGCAAGGCGATGGAACGCATGCGTAAACTGCGCAGCGACATCAGCCCCGCGGATTCGGTGAAACGATTCACGGACAAAGGCGTGGATGTGTTTCTCGGCCAGGCGAAGTTTCTCGACTCGGAGACCGTCGAGGTTGGTGGCAAGAAGCTAAAGTTCGCCAAAGCCGTCATTGCCACGGGCGCTCGCGCATCGGCCCCGAAGATCAAGGGATTGGATGATGTCCCTTATCTCACCAACGAAACGCTTTTCTCGATCACGGAATTGCCGAAGCGATTTGGCATCATCGGCGCGGGACCGGTGGGCGCGGAGATGGCGCAGAGTTTTGCGCGTTTCGGATCGGAAGTGACGCTGGTTACTTCGAGTCGCGGCCTGATGCCGAAGGAAGATCGGGATGCAGCAGAGATTGTTCAGAAATCAATGGAACGTGACGGGGTTCGTTTCGTGGAAGGATCGCGCGATGTGGTGCTTTCGAAGGAAGCGGATGGTTCGATCCGAATGAAATACGATCACCCGAAGAAAGGATATGACATCGTGGTCGACAAGCTACTGATCGCCGTGGGGCGCGCACCGAACGTGGAGGGACTGGGGCTGGAAAATGTCGGCGTTCAGTTCTCTGAGAAGGGAGTGAAAATCAATGACAAGTTTCAGACGGCCAATCCAAAGATTTTTGCGGCCGGGGATATCTGTTCGCCGTTTCAATTCACGCATGCGGTGGATTTCATGGCGCGCGCAGTGATTCGCAATGCGCTGTTCAAGGGACAGGCCAGGCACAGTACGCTGGTGATTCCCTGGGCGACCTATACTTCACCGGAACTGGCACATGTTGGTTTGACGGCTGCGGACGCAGAAGCGAAAGGCATTGGGATTGACACTTTTGATCAACCGATGGCCGAGGTGGACCGGGCCATTCTCGAAGGCGAGACGGAAGGATTCGTGCGCGTTCATTGCCGAAAAGGCACGGACGAGATCGTCGGGGCAACCATAGTGGCGCCCAATGCGGGTGACATGATTTGTGAGATCTCGCTGGCGATAACCAAGCGGATCGGACTCGGTTCCATCGCAGGAACGATCCATCCGTATCCCACGCAGGCGGACGCCATTCGCAAGGCGGGAGATGCCTACGGACGCATGCGCCTGACACCATTCGTTGCCGGGCTGTTCAAGAAGTGGTTTTCATGGACGCGATGACTTCACACCAGAATTACAGTTTCTCCATCAAGACTTTAACCCCAACCTCACACTTATCATCATGAAACGATACCTCCTCCTGGCCGCTCTCATCACTGCTACAGCCGCGCACGCGCAATACTCGAACGAGCATATCGGGTCTCCGTACGGCGTGAATCGGTACGGCAGTTCGCCCCCTTCGTCGTTTACTTACGGATTCTCCGCGCCGATCAGTTTGGGGAATGCAAACCTGGGCGACATCGATTCGGCGGAGTTTGGTGGTGTTTACGTGGCGCAGATTCCCGTGCGCGACCGTTATGATTTCCTTGGTGGTGTGAGCCTGCGCCGCTTTCAGTTCGGCACGCCGGCAGGCTCGCCACTGCCCAATACGTTGCAATCCGTAGCGGGCGTGGTAGGTGCCCAGGGACGCTTCGGCGATTCGTGGCGCGCCCGGATCGAGGCGCTGCCGGGAATATACAGCGACTTCAGCGATATCTCGGGTGAGGACATCACCTCGCCGGTGGTGCTTGAGGGCGCGTACCTCGTGCACGACGACCTTGAGATTGGCGCGCAACTGATGTTGAACCCGTTTCGCAGCAGCAAGGTCATCGGTACGCTCGGCGTGACCTGGTTGATCGACGATTACTGGAAGCTGGAATTCTGGCTGCCGCGTCCGCAGATCGAATACAGCATCAGCGAAGACTTGACGCTCTTTGCGGGCGGCTCGCTTGGTGGAGGATCATTCCGGGTGGCAGAGGATTTTGGTGATTCAGTCGGCCGTCCGAATCTCAACAGCGAACTCGTCGACTTCCGTGAAATCCGCGCCGGTGCTGGAGCGCGATTCAATGTCGGCGGGAGCATTACCGCGGAATTGGCCGCCGGTTGGATCTTTGACCGGCGCTTCGAATTTCATCGTCGCGATCTGACCGCCAACGGCGATGGTGCGCCGTATGTTCAGTTTTCTCTGGGGGCTCGGTTCTAGCCGTCCCGGTGAATTCCACTGGACATCGAGGCCCGGTTTTCATCGGATGGGCGTTCTTCTGTATGGATCTCTCCACCGCATTTCTTTTCTTTGAACGCCTTTTGCTCGGCTGAGAACTTATGAACGAACGACTGATACGAATCATGGGATGGCTCGACTACCTCAGTGGAGCGAGAGATTCACGGCCGAGCGGATCGTTGCCGGTGGTGTCTTCCAGATTCTGGAGTGTCTGGTGGTTTTTGATGCTCGTGATGATCATGTTCTTCTCGGGTCAACACTCGGAATTCATTTACATCGACTTTTGATTCATGCCGCGAAGCCCCCTGTATCTGAACTTGCTCCTGTTGTTGCTTCAGTTGGCATTGTTCAACATCGGATGCCGCTACTGGTTTCGTGCCGAGCGCGCCACGTTCATGGAGACCGCAGATCGCATCTATCAGCGCATGAGCCTGGAGAAACCGGTTGATCTGCTCTTTCTGGGAGATTCCACCATGAGACTGGGATTCAAGCCAGAGGCCTTTCAGCGACGTTGGGCAGAATTACGTCCGGATCAGATTCGGGCGGCGAATTGTGGGGTGGGGGCATCGACCGGCCTGGAACACTACCTGGCACTCCGCAAATCGATCCGACAGGACCTGGGTCTGCGGGCGGTGGTGTATGGTGTATTTGGTCTCCGACTGACTGATCCAGAGTGCGCGCTTCAGCCGGGCAGTCCCGCCAGGGCGCGACTGGAGTACTTTCTCGATTCGGACGATGAAGCGACTTTGTCTGCTCCAGTGGTGAATGAGGGATTCCTACCGTTTTCGATTTCACGCTGGATACCGATGTATGCCGAGCTTGGAAGCTACTGGGTCAAGGTGGAGAGGCTGCGTCGGCGAATGTCGGCCTGGGGCATGTCGAACGAGGCGCGGAACGTTTATCACCACCGCGATCCGGTGCGATGGGTATTTCCGGACGCGACGCACGTCACGAATCACATCCACGAAATTGTGAACGGCGAGTTCAGATTCACACGCGCAATCGAGAGCATTATCAGCGAATGCGAAGCAAACGAGTTGCCCCTGGTCGTCTTGTTCATGCCGATGATTGAAGAGGTGCAGAAGAAATCTCTCTCGAACGAAACCTGGTTGAGATACATGGAGACGGTCCGCAGACGTCTGCGAGAGCGCGGCGTTTCGATGATCGATGCCACTTCCTGGATCAAGATGTCTTACGAGGAGGCGTATTTCGACCCGCTTCATTTGTCCGATCCGGGCGGGGAACATTTTTCGAAACTGCTCGCAGAACGAATGATGACTAATCGGGCGATCGCGGATTCTTTGTCGGAACGGAACGAGGAATAGCTTGGATTCTGGGATCACTTCCCTTTGCCAAACGGGTTCCTTTTCTTTCCCGCCTTCTTCTTCGTGCCGCCCTTGGCAAAGGGGTTGCCCTTCATTTGTTCGGCCTCGGGAATCAATGGCAAAGCAACGGCACTGAGGAAGATATACAGCCATCCAATGACGAAATGCGCAAGGAAGGCGATGAGCAGGCCGGCGAGCGGGATTTTTCCAAGGGTGTAGAAAACAATTGCCGCGGACATGAAGACAGCGGCTGGAAGGAGTGATGCCGCGCAGAGTTTCCAACTGCCGAGCCGGGAAGTGAGTTTGTCGCGGAAGAATACGATCACCCGGATCGGCCAGGCGTAGATGGCCGCCATCGCCACCCAACTCAGCCAGAGGCCGATCGTGATCGCTGCCGCAAGTCCCGGCACGGCCGCTGATCGGTAGGCACCCCACTTCGATGCAAGGTTTTCGCGGGACAGATCGATTTCGACGAACGGTGGGTAGGGCAGCGTGACGTAGCCAAGGAGCGAGGACGCGGACCAGCTCTTGCGGTTGAGGCGCAGCTCGATGTCGGCGTCCGGATTGACGGCGTCGTTGGTGACCCAGGTCGCGCTGAGCAAGGTGTTTTCGCCGAGCACAAGAGGATGAGATCCAACGACTCTCAGGCCTTCATCGCCGAGTTCCGATCCATTGGGGAACTTCTCCACCGCGCTGTTGATGACCGGTATCCATGCGCGGCTGAGATAGAACAGGGTCGCGGCAAAGACGATGGAGGCGACGATGGCCTGGGTGAAGATAAGCTGGCCGAGGGGCGCGTTCGCATAGCTCGCAACCCCACCTGGAGTCAACGGATTCCAGGCGGTGGGCGGGGATTGTTCTTCCGCTTCCTCGCTGTCGGCCATGGGCGGATTTAAGCGCGCGGAACGAGATCGGGCAACTACGCGCCTTCCTGCGCCGGCGCTTCGCCTTCACCTTCGGCGGCCGGCTGCTGCTGCTGCTCGGGTGGTGGCGCGAGAATGACGTTGAAGGGATAGCGCAGCTTCAACACGTCATCGACGAGCACTTCGATGTGGTAAATGCCGGGATTCTTGATCTCCCAGTTCGCGAACAGCGCAATGTTGGTGGCGTTGTGGGCGGGATCCTCGAGCACGAACTTCACCTTGGTTTCGTTGAGAACACCGCCTTCGAGTCCAATGAGGCGCGTGCTTTCAATGAATTCGCCGAGGCCGTTGGCCCAACGGCTCATGATGCACATGCGCGGCATGGTCACCGGCAGTTGCGGCACGCGGATGAAGGGCATGATGCCGATGAGAATGAAGTTGCCGTTGCGTTCCTGGCGAATGTCTTCGCAGGGCAGGGAGCATTGGAGATCGGGGAGAATCTTCTGGGATCTTAAGTCAGCCACGTTTGTTCTGGGTTGATTATGAAGTTTGTTTTTCGGCCGCCAGCACAGTGTTTTGCAACAGCATTGCGATGGTCATTGGCCCGACTCCACCGGGGTTCGGCGTGATGAGACCGGCCTTGGGTTGGATTTTTTCGAAGTCGACGTCGCCGACGAGTCGATAACCTTTGGGAGCGTTTTCGTCGGAGATGCGATTTACGCCCACGTCGATGATGGTTGCGCCTTCGCTCACCATGTCTTCTTTCACAAACAGCGGCACGCCCATGGCGGCTATGATGATGTCCGCTGCCCGGCAATGTTCGGCGATGTTCTTCGTTCGAGAATGGCAAAGAGAGACCGTCGCGTTTGCGTGATCGGATTTCTGGCAGAGGATGGCGGTCATGGGTTTCCCGACGATGTTTCCGCGCCCAAGAACGACCACCTGCGAGCCGCTGGTCTTTACTTTCGAACGGATGAGGAGTTCGTGCACACCCGCGGGTGTGCAGGGACGAAATCCGGTGGTGTCGCCGAGCATGAGCTTGCCGACGTTCTCCGGATGGAACCCATCGACGTCTTTGCTGGGGGACACGGTTGAGAAAATGACCTGTTCGCTGATGGGCCCGGGCAGGGGCGCTTGAACGAGAATGCCATGAACATCCGGATTGGCGTTCAATTCGTGGATGAGCTTGAGGAGTTCTTCCTGCGTGGTGGTTTCGGCGAGAACCTTGGTCGTGGAATGAATTCCGGCTTCGGCACTGCGTTTCTCCTTCATGCCGACATAGACTTTGGAAGCGGGATCTTCCCCCACGCGGACGAAGACCAAACCGGGCTGAACGCCGCGTTGTTTCAGCGCTTCAACTCGTTCTTTGGTTTCGGAATGGATCTGCTGCGAGATGGCGCGGCCATCAATCAGGTTAGCCTTCTCCATCGTCGTCGACCGTCTTGAGGGTTTCGATCTTCAGCACGGGGACGCGTTTCCAACGGCGATCCATGGCTTCCTCTCCGGTAACCAGAACAGTACGGCCACGCAGTTTGGTCCACGGGATCTCGTCATCGGCGGCCCAGAGATAATTGATCAGCTTGGAGGTGTGGACCTCGCGCAATCCCCAGTCGCTGGGAGCTTGAATGTTGTAGACGCGGACCACGATGCCTTCCCGGCTGATGATGCGCGGCTCAAGGGGCCCTTCATCCAGCACTGGAGACGGCTGGTTAACGTTCCCACTCGAAGGTGGGGGGGCGGTCTCCGCATCCTTGCTCTTCCGAGTGGTCAATCGCTGCCACCAGCGGCCGAGCATGGTTTTCTTCTTGGGCTCGGGCGCGACGCGGTAGCGTACGTCGCCGGTCTCAGCAGCGAGGTCGGTTTCGTCCGGCATCAGGGCTGGATTCGGTGCGACAGCGGGAGTTGGAGGTGCATCGCCAATGGTGCTGACCGTGGGTTGAGCTCCAGCTGGAGGTTGCTGGAAATCCGGTGTTGGGGCCGGTGTCGTCTGGATCGGCTGAATGGGTGCAGGTTCAATCGGTGCGACCACCACGGCGGAGAGTTCGGGGTCTTCGAGCGTGGTGGGAACGATCGGAGTGACTTCCGGAACATCGATCACCGCTGTGGTTGGAGGTTCAACTGGTGTGACAGGTTCAGCTGGTGTGACAGGTTCAACTGGGACAACGGGTGAAGCCGCAACGGTGTCAGTTCCAAAGCCCTCGGCTTCAATCAGGAACCCGGCAACGTAGCCATGCACACCGGCTGGCGTACCAATCTCGATCCAATCATTCACGCGACGCAGTTCATTGACCTGCGTGCCCTTGGTGATGCGGCCAAGCACACTGAAGTTTTGACCCGGACCGGAACGAACATTCAGGCGGGTAGCGGTGACCGCATTGTCCTTCACGAAGCGCGCGCTGACCCAGACCGGTGTGTCGTCTGGCAACGCTATGCGATACCAGTTCGAGGGTTCCTTCGGCCCTCGGCGCGAGGGCGGGATTTTGTCGATGATCGTGACCGTCTCGCCCTTCTTGAGCTGCGTCACCACCTCACTTTGGAGCGTTGCCTGCCCGCGGACGTTTACATTGTCGCCCTTCACTTTGCCCGTCTGTGCGGACGCAAAGTTCGGCGTGAGAGCCAGCAAGACTGCCGTAAAGGCTGCTAAAATCTTGGGTTTCATGTGTGCGCTAGTAGAGATTTAATCTCGCTCTCTGTCAATGTCCGCCATTTTCCCACCGGCAGCTCGCCCAGGCGGATGCGCCCGATTTGCGTGCGTGAAAGCTGGTCGACCTTGTGCCCATGCGCCGCGAACAGCCGGCGCACTTCCCGGTTCTTGCCTTCCGTCAACACGAGCTCGACGGTGGAGTGGGAGTTGTTTATTTCGTGGATCTCGGCACTCTTGGCCTTGAGGAATTCGCCCTTGTCCTCAATGCCTTTGCAGATTTTCTCCAGCGTCGCCGGACTGACCCGCCCGGCGACGAAGGCAAAATAGGTTTTGGGAACGGCGTAGCGGGGGTGGGTGAGCTTCAGCGAGAAATCCCCGTCGTTGGTCACGAAGATCAGCCCCTCCGTATCCTTGTCGAGCCGGCCGACCGGATAAAGGTGACTCCAATCAGGCGGTAGCAGATCAATGACCGTCTTGGAACGCTCATCCTTTCGCGAACAGACATAACCGACGGGTTTGTTGACGGCCGCGTAGATCTTGTTGCGGGCGCGAACGGGCAGGCCATCGACCGTCACCTCGTCGTGCCGGGGATCCACCTTCACGCCCATCATTCGGACCTCCTTGCCGTTCACCTGTACACGTCCGTCGGAGATGATCTTCTCGCTCGAACGGCGCGAGGCGACGCCGGCATCGGCGAGGAATTTCTGCAGGCGGATCTTCACAAAGGCGAAGGAACGAGGGACAAAAGAAAACGGGCCGGGTGCCTTCCGGCAACCGAGCCCGTTCTGCTGGAATCAATATCAGGCGTCCGGCTTGGTCTTCTTCAATCCGGTGACGCGATTGCCTTCCTTCCACTCGCCGCGTTTCTTGAGGATTTCAACGCGCTCGAAGCGCTTCAACACACTGCGCTTCGCACCAACCATTCCCGCGCCTTTCAAACTGCGATGTTGTGACATAAGAAATTCTTTCGTTCGTTTTCCCAAAAAGGGACGGGGTTTCTATCACAACGGATTCTGATTGCAACAGGTAATTGTTGAACTTCACGCGCGCCCGTCCACAACTGAAGCCTTTGAGCAACCGTCCCTTGGCGGGTCCGCCCCACCAGAGGCCACACGTCTCTTCAGTTGTCTTCAACCAGCCTCTCCCCCATCGTCGCGACATGGCACATGGAACATTTCAGGTTGGCGATCTGACCGCCGTCATTGGAGACAATGCAGCCCACGAAAAACACCGAAAAGGCTACAACGGTCTCTGGAGCCTCAAGCACAAGACCGGTTCCCGAAGCATCTTCGTTCCCGGCATCGCAGGACTGAATCTCGAGCACATCTTCGACGGAGGAAGCATTGAAGATCGCGACGTCTTTTTCGAACCCCGCGTTGCCCCGATGCAATATCGTAAGATCAGTGATTCCGAAGCCGAATTGCATCAACCGCCCACTCCCACCTACCGCCTCGAGAGCTGGACTCGCTTCAAACTCCGCGCTCCCCATTACATCGACATGACTTTCCGCTGTCGTGCGACGCAGCATGCCTTCAAGCAGGATTGGATCGGCCTGTTCTGGGCGAGTTACATCAATGCGCCCTTGGACAAGAGCATCTACTTCCGTGGCGGATGGCCCAATCGACTCGGACTCTGGTCTCAGCTCGTTTCACAGGAACACAACGACGAATGCACGATCCTGCATCGCGACGACAAGAAGGCGCTCAATTACGATCCAGGCCGCGACGCACTCTTCAAGAACTACTCACGCATGGTTTACGAGGAGCCGTTCTACTATGGCAATTTTGAAGACCACACCTGGATCACCATGTTCGATCGCCCAGAGGAAGTCCGCTTCACCCATTCACCTTCCGGGGGTGGAACCAACAAGTTGTTACAAACCACGAATCCCGCGTGGGACTTCCAGTGGATCATCCCCGACTACGAGGTGAACACGGATTACACCCTGCGAATCCGGGCCGTGCTTCGCGAACGCTGTTCTCGCGAGAAAATCCAACAAGAGTTCAAAGACTGGGATCCACAAGGCGCGTAGCCGCCCTCCTGCCAACCGGTACAAATCGTATCAGCCTGAAAGGTCCACTCCGTTCGGGATCGCGCCAGGCCATTCCTTTCGTGAATTTGAGTTGTTTGGTGATCGACCAACCCAATTTTCGAATTGGGCGGTTGCAATTCAGTCTGACCCACCTAGAAACTTCGCTGCTCTTATGAACCGCCACTCACTCCCCATCATCCTTGGCTTGATCGCCACCTCATTGAGCGCACAGGCAGCGCTCACACTCATACACGCCGATGACTTTGAACGCGGAGCTGTGGCCTGGCTCCCCAGTGATGCCAAGATGTGGACGGTCGACAAACTGGACGATGGCAACCACGTCTATCACCTCCACGGCAAGAGCAAATACCAACCGCCCTTTCGCAGCCCGCACAGCATCACGCTCCTGAAGGACAAGGTCGTGGGCGACTTCGTGCTCACTGCAAAGGTCAAGACTCTGCAAACCACCCGCGGTCATCGCGACATGTGCATCTTCTTCGGCTTTCAGAATCCTTCACAGTTCTACTACGTGCATCTCGGCGAGAAACCCGATCCGCATTCCAGCCAGGTCTTCATCGTCAACAAGGCTCCGCGAACGAAGATCACCGAGACGCCGGATGTCGGCGTGCCGTGGAAGGACGGTCAGTGGCACGAGGTGAAAGTCGTTCGCAAGGTAAAGAGCGGCCTCATCGAGATCTACTTCGACGACATGGACAAGCCGCAGAAGGTCGCGCATGACAAGACCTTCCAATGGGGTGCAATAGGATTGGGTTCGTTTGATGACCTTGGTCTCTGGGATGACTTCCGATTGAACGGTGTGAAGATCGAAAAGAAGGCCGATCAGAAATTCGTCAATGCGCCTCCTCCAGCGAAGAAAAAGCCGAAGCCCGCTCCCAAGAAAGCCGAGAGCAAGGAACTCAACAAGTTCCTGAGCGTCAGTGCCAGTGACACCCAGTCCGGTCATTCGCCCTTGAATGTGTTTGATGGGAATCCGAAGACGAAATGGGCAGCCAACGGCAAGGGACAGTGGCTGCAGTTCAAGTTTGAGAAGGAACGTGAACTTTCAAAGATCGGCATCGGGTTCGTCGCCGGACACCGCAACTATGGTTTTGAACTCAAGGCATCGAACGATGGCAAGAGGTGGAAGTCACTGGGCAAACACACCAGCCCTGGCAAAGGCGATCGGGTGGACGATTATTCATTCTCGAAGACCAGGCTGCGTTACCTGCGTATCCTTATGCAGGGCAACAATGAGAACAGTTGGGCCAACATCCACAACGTCCGGATCGTCGGCGTGCCAACCATCGCATCGGTCAAAGCTGCCTCGGCAGCAGCAAGAGCCTCCCCCATCGATCCTAAACTCGCTGCCCAGGCCAGGACGCTGAAGTTCGTGAAATGGAGTGCGGACATTGCCGTGCCCGATCCTGTCGCCATCAGCGTCGACAACCGGGGACGCGTATTCGCCACCCAAACTCAGAGACGCAAAGCCAACGACCTCGACATCCGCAACAATCGTGACTGGGTGCCCGATGACGTCGGCTTCAAGTCGGTGGAAGACAAACGCCGGCATTTCAAATCACGCCTGCGACCGGAGGATTCAGAAAAGAACACCAAGCGCGTGAAGGACTACAACGGAGACGGACTCCATGACTGGCGCGACCTGACAAATCTCACCGAACGCATTCATTTGCTGGAAGACACCAATGGCGATGGGTTCGCGGACCACATGCAGGTCTATGCCGAGAACTTTCAGTCGGAAGTGACGGGCATTGCGGCCGGTGTGCTTGCACACGACGGAAACGTCTACGCGACGATCGCACCCGACGTGTGGAAGCTCACCGACAGCACGGGTAACGGCAAAGCTGACAAGCGCGAAGTGATCGCCCACGGCTTCGGTGTCCACATCGCCTATGGCGGACACGACATGCATGGATTGCGCGTCGGACCGGACGGCCGCATCTACTGGTCGATCGGCGACAAGGGAATCAGCGTGACGTCGAGGGAGGGAAAGAAGTTCCTCTATCCGAATCAAGGAGGCGTGCTTCGCTGCGATCCTGATGGTTCCAACTTTGAAGTGTTTGCCTACGGCCTGCGCAACGTGCAGGAAATGGCCTTCGATGAAAGGGGCAACTGGTTCGGTGTGGACAACGACGCCGACCAATCCGGCGAATCCGAGCGCTTCGTTTACATCGTTGAAGGCATGGACGCCGGTTGGCGCAACAATTACCAGTATCGCGGAAGCGGCTTCAATCCCTGGACAGATGAGAAACTCTGGAAGCCCTGGCACGAAGGCCAACCCGCCTACATCCTTCCGCCGATCCGCAACTACGAGGATGGCCCCTGCGGCTTCGTCTACAATCCCGGCACTGCATTGAGCCCGGCCTATCACGGTTACTTCTTCATGACCGAAGCCCCGCGCGGCACACAATGGGCCTTCCAGGTCAAACCCAAGGGAGCGTCCTTTGAGATGATCAACTCGCATCCCATCGGCAACGGCATTGCCATGACCGGCTTGAACTTTGGACCCGATGGCGCGTTGTACGCTGTCGATTGGGGTGGAGGCTATCCGCTGAACAATAAAGGCGCGGTGTGGAAGATCGACGACCCGGCACACGCCAACAATCCCCTTCGCGACCAGATCAAGAGGATTCTGGAACAGGGCTTCAAGGAACGTTCCGTTGGTGAACTCGGAGCACTGCTCGGCAACCCGGATCAACGCGTCCGGCTCGGCGCGCAGTTTGAGCTCGTCCGTCGTGGCGATGCCCGCGCCTTGGCCTCCAATCTTGCGCGCGGTCACTTTCACGCGCGCGTGCACTGCCTCTGGGGTCTTGGCCAACTCGCCCGCACCCGCAACGACGAACTTAGCAATGCCACCCTTCATCGGGTCGTCAGAAGCCGGGATTCGGAACTGCGAGTCCAGGCGATCAAGATGCAGGCTGACTTGAAACCTGGTCAGGTGGATCCAGCCGAGATCGTGAAGTCAATCAATCACGAAAATCCACGCGTGCAATTCCACGCTGCGCTCGCCGTCGGAAAACTCCGAGTCAAATCAGCATTCAGTCCCCTTCTCAAACTTGCAGAATCTCTTTCTCACCAGAAGAACTACCTCCGACACGGCGTGATCTACGGTTTCGCCGGAACAGCCACGGCGAAGCAACTGGCGGGACTCAAGTCACATTCATCCGAATTTGTTCGCAGCTGTGCTGTCGTCGCACTCCGCCGTCAGAATCACAACGCGGTGACTGAATTCCTAAACGACAATGACGCGACCGTTGCCGCCGAAGCCGCACGAGCCATCCACGATGATTGGTCGATCGAAGGCGCCATGCCCGCGCTGGCCGAATCACTAAGCAGCACCATGCACAGCGATGAGAAATTCATCCGACGCGCGATCAACGCGAACTACCGGCTCGGCACTCCAGAACATGCGGCACGGGTTGCAAATTACGCGCTCAACAAGCGGGCCGACAGCGACATGAAGCTTGAGGCCCTCGACGCGCTGAAGAACTGGACGGAACCTGCATTGCTGGACCGCGTCGATGGGCGCCGACGGGAATCCAAGCCACGCGAGGTGGCGACAATTGCGAAAGCTATCGCCCCGGCCATCAGCAAGCTCATGCGATCGGACGACAACACACTGCTGGAACCAGCGGTGCAACTCACCACGGCGTACAATCTCAAGTTGGAACCCAGCGCACTCATTACTCTGCTCGAAAACAAGAAGGCGCCATCCAGTCTCCGCATTGTCGCTTTGAAAGGCTTGAATAACGACAGCGCCGTCGGATACGCGCTGCAGTCCAAAGACGCGGATCTTCGCTCAGTCGCTGCTCAGCTGTTCGCCAAGACGAACGAACGCATGGCCGCTGAATATCTCGGGAAGCAGTTGAAGAAATCCAAATCGCTTCGCGAAAAGCAGGCCGCCTTCAAGACCTTGAGCAGAATGAACGCCTTGCGCGCGACGCAGATCGTCAGCCAATACGCTGCCAGGCTGAGCAAGCATCCGGCGAACATTCACCTGGACGTCATTGAGGCGGCCGCGGGCCTCAACCTCACCAACCTGCTCGGCGAATACGAAGCCTCGCGCAATCCGACGAACTACACCGATCAGTTCAAGGAATGCCTTGATGGCGGGGACGCGGAGGCCGGATTGAAGGTTGTGAAGACTCACATCGTGGGGCAGTGCGTGCGTTGCCACAAGTTGGACAACACCAAGGGGGGCAGCATCATCGGGCCAAACCTGAAGAATGTCGGCAGCAAGGGGCGCGATTACATCCTTCATTCCATGCTGGAGCCGAACAAGATCGTCACCAAGGGATACGGACTCATGAACGTGACCTTGAAGAATGGCGAGGTAATCGGTGGCCAATTCCGCGGGGAAACCAAGAACCACATTGAACTGCGCATGCCAGACCGTTCGACCACCAAGGTGAAGATATCGGACGTCAAGGAACGCAGCCCCCTGGTTTCCGTGATGCCGTCCATGGGTGTTATTCTCACCAAGCGCGAATTGCGCGACGTGATTGAATACCTCGCGGGGTTGAAGGAGGAAAAGAAGCGCTGAGCCGGTATCGTCAGACCTGTCCGACGAGTGGGTTGTGTCGGGCATGATCAACAAGCGCCTTCCGCTTACGCTTACCATGCTGCTGCAATTCGCAGTGGCCGGTGCCGTGTTGCCGTTTGTGACCTTGTTCTTTCAGGACCGCGGATTGGACATCACGCAGATCAGCCGGATCTTTTCCAGCGCCTCCGGCTTGTTGCTCATTTTCCCCTTCCTCTGGGGAATGCTCGCCGATCGTTACATCCCCCTGAACCGGCTCTTTTCGATCCTGAATGTCCTGCTGGTCGTTCTGCTGCTGAGTTTCGCGAAGCAGAAGGAATTCACCGGATTGTTGATCGGATACGTCGCATTCTACGTGTGCATGAATCCGTCGCTCGTCCTGCTGAACCCGTTAAGCTTTCATCATCTTGAAGACGCGCGGCGCGACTTTGGCGGATTGAGATCATGGGGCTCTATCGGTTGGATGTTGCCGTCGGGAATCGTGTTCTTCTGGCTGGCCGCGAATCCCAGGCTCGACCTTTCAATCACCGTCTACCTGGGCGCGGCCATCGCCGGTTTGATGCTGCTGGTATCCTTCTTCCTACCCCATACGCCGATCGGGGTGTTGCACGAGAAAGATGCGACCGAAAAACCAATTGGATACCTAGCCGCGGTGAAACAACTGATGTCCAATCCCGCCTACCTGATCCTGCTCGTGGTCTATTTTCTGGTGGCGTCATCGTTCGCCATCCAGGCGATCTATTCTCCAGCGCTGTTCGAACAGGTCGGACTGGAACGCAAGTGGATTGGCCCGGCCCAATGCGTGGGGGTGATCCTGGAAGTATTCCTCTTTCAGTGGCAGAAACGCTTCCTCCATCGCCTAAGCTACGCGCACACGATCCTGGTCGGCGCCGTGTGCATGTTGCTTCGGCACTTGGTCTTTGTGTTCAGTTCCAACCTCACGCTGCTGATTCTGAGTCACTTGTTCACCGGCATGGTGATCGTCTTTCATCACATCGGTGCCAGTATTTTGGTGAATGCGATTGCTCCCAAGGAAGTGCGTTCGACGGCGCAAACTTTGCTCGTGCTGTTTGGATCAGGACTGGGACCGATGTTCGCGAACTTCTGCATCGGATGGATCGCTCAGGAAACGAATCAAAACCTCCGGATGATCTTCGTGTTCGCCACGGTGCTCGCTGGAATTGGAACGCTGTTGTTGATCCTTGGAACAAAGTGCCTGAATGCTTCAACTCACCCGGACGATTCACCACCGGAGATGCCCCCGGATTAGGGCGTCGTGCAGTTCAGGGTCGGCGTAGATGGGTGTGTGATCAACGGTTTTCAAGTGAGTCGCAGCTTCGCTCCGATGTGTTGGGCAGCCTCATGACGCATGCTCCCGCAAGTATGCCCGACGTGCAGCGTAAGCGAATCGCGCACATGCCCCCCGACAGACGAGCGCGAATAATGAATGGTAAGTCAAAGCAAACCGATAAGCCACGGGCTGCTCACTCTGCTCGATCGGACTCCGTGAATACTGCTGACTGATCGAACGGGGCTCGCCGGACCGATTACCTGACAAAGCTACGGCGGAGAAATAGATCGCAATAATCGAGCACCCCACTGCGGAAATGAAATCCGTCCTCCAAGATCTCTTACCCTCAAGATATGACACATGCAGAGGAGACTATCAAATCAGCGGCCGGTAAAACATGTACAGAGCCATGCCACATATGTGGCATGGCTCCGGCGCGACCTTGACGCTTCCTCCAAGCCGGCCTACAAGCCCTGTCATCCATGAAACGCGTCACGTCACTCACCTGCCTGCTGCTTTCTCTGTTGATCGTCCACGCCGTGAAGCGACCCAACATCGTCGTCCTGTTTGCGGATGACATGGGTTATTCGGATATCGGATGTTTCGGTTCGGAGATTGAGACACCGAATCTCGATGGACTGGCAGCCAATGGACTTCGCTTCACCCACTTCTACAACACCGGTCGCTGTTGTCCGTCCAGGGCCTCCATCCTCACCGGCCTGTATTCACACCAGGCAGACATTGGGCACATGGCAGGTGAAACCGGCGTTCGGGGTTATCGCGATCGTTTGAGCTTCAATGCGGTGACACTTGCAGAAGTGCTGGGCTCGGCGGGATACCACACGATCATGACCGGGAAGTGGCATCTGGGCTGGCGCGATGAAGGATCGCCGACTGCGCGTGGATTCCAGCACTTCTACGGAACTCGCGGTTACATCGACAGCTACTTCACGATTGTTCCGCGTACGGAGATTTACCTGGGCGAAGAATTGGTCATCCCGGTCACGGACAAGCCAATTAATCATCTGCACCCGGATCAGGAATGGTACACCACCGATGTCTTCACCGATTACGCAATCCATTTCATCGACGAGGTGCGCAAGCAGGATGACAAGCCGTTCTTCCTCTATCTCGCCTACAACGCACCGCACTTCCCGCTGCACGCCAAGCCTGAGGACACGAAGAAATATCGTGGTCGCTACCGAGACGGCTGGGAAGGGTTTCGCAAGAACCGGCATGAGCGCTTGAAGGAACTTGGCATGTTGAACAAGAGCTGGCCTCTGTCCGCTCTGGACGTGCCCAAATGGGAAACGCTGACCGAACAGCAACGTGATGACATGGACTTCAAGATGGCGCTATTTGCCGCGATCATCGATCGGCTGGACCAGAACGTCGGCCGCGTGGTCGATCACCTGAAGAAGATTGGTGAGCTGGACAACACGCTATTGGTCTTCGTGTCCGACAACGGTGGCACCAAGGAGACCGGGTTATTCGGCATCAAGGGAGACAAGCACACGGTTGATAATTACAAGGACTGGGCACGCGTCGGAGGTTGGTCGAGCAGCTATGGACAGGGCTGGGCGAACCTGAGCAACACTCCGTTCCGCGAATACAAGCGGGAGAATCATGAGGGCGGGGTGAGTGCGCCCTTTGTCATTCACTGGCCGAAGGGGTTCAAAGCCAAGGGGGAACTGCGACATCAAGTGGCGCATCTGATCGACTTGATGCCCACCTTCGTAGAGGTGTCCGGCGCAAAGTATCCGAAGAGCTTCAAAGGCAAGCCAATCCAGGAGATGGAGGGGCGCAGCCTGGTTCCGTTCCTGGATTCGAAGAGGACAGAATCGCGCACACTGTTCTGGGAACACGAAGGCAATCGCGCTGTTCGCGAGGGCGCCTGGAAACTTGTGGGCAGCAGGAACGGTCCATGGGAGTTGTACGACGCTTCGAGAGACCGCACGGAATTGAACAATCTCGCGTCCGCAGAGCCGCAAAAATTCGCCTCACTGAAGAAGAAATGGGACGACTGGGCCAAGCGTGTTCACGTGATGACGCCGGAAGAATACAGCGAAGCGCGCAAGGCGTTCAGGCGAGCAGCCCCGCTCAAGGGGCCCACAGTGCGGATGGACTTCAAGGGCAAGCCATTGCGTTTCATGAATAAGGGAGTGGTTGTCGACAAGAAGGCAAAACCGGCGTGGCAGTTCAACGGCAAGAGCTGGCTGGACCTGCCGCGTGACCGAGCGCCCGGCCTGTTCGGCAGTCGAACGATTCGATACACCGGCCGGTTCCATTCGAAAAATGCCAACGGAGTCATACTCGCCCACGGCGGAGATCGAATGGGGCTTTCCGTTTACCTCAGCGACGGAAAGTTGTCCTTTGCGCAATGCGCGGACTGGAAACGCAAGGTGATCACCAGCACGAGGCTCGGCGCCGGAGAGCATAGCTTCGAGGCAGTTCGGCACGCTGACGGACGTATGACCCTGAGCATCGATGGCGGGCAATCGCAATCCGTGAAGGCCGGTCTCATTGGGCTTGATCCAGGTGACTCGCTTCAGATCGGTGCCGACACAGTCAAACCGGTGGGCGAGTATGAAGTGCCCAATCAATTCAACGGAACGATTCGCGATCTCAAGATCGAGGTGGAGCGGGTCGAATCGAACTGATGCGCAACGGAAGAACCTGATCGTTCAATTCACAGCCATTCTTCCGACTCTGGCACGTGCCGACGCAGCGCCGCGAGGAATCCAACTGCCCAAAATCGCCTGATCAACTGCGAGGATCTCGACGAAACGCTCGGCTGTTACAGCGACGGCTATGCGAACACACGCTTCCTCGACCGTCGAGGTGCTCGAATGGGCGTCGATCAATTGTGGTGCGGAAACTCCTGAGCAGTTTGATCAGCAAACCCTAAGCTGTCCGCTGAATGATGCCATGCAGCGCGTCGAAGTAAGCGCTCGCTTCGTCGAGTGGCATGACCAAGGGAGGAGCAATACGGATCACTTTTCCTGCCAAGGGGCCGAGAAGATGGATGGCGTTTCCATCGCCATCCCCGCAATAGGCGAGACGCACGATTTCATCCGCGACCTCTTCGGCGGAGCGATCGCCGAGCGCCGCGCATTCAATGCCCCAGACTGTTCCTTCACCGCGGATCGTGTTGATCGCGGGCAGCTCTGTCAGCTCAAGGAGTTTTTCCTCAATCAGCTTTGCGAGTGGCCGAGCCTGTTCGAGCACATTCTTGCTCTCAAATTCATCCAGCGTGGCCAAGACAGCCGCGCACCCGATCGGATGAGCGCTCCAGGTGTCGGATCCTTCGCCGAAGCCGAGATTGGAAAACACATCAGCACGACCCACCGCGGCATCTACTGGGATGCCGTTCCCCATGCCTTTGCCGAGGGTAACGATGTCGGGTTCGATTCCGTAATGGGTGTAGGCGTACATCTCGCCCGTACGTCCAAAGTTGGATTGGATCTCGTCGAGGATGAACAGAATGTCGCGCTCCCGGCAGAACGCCTGAAGCATCTGCAGGTATTCCGGCTGCGGATGATACGAACCGCCTCCGCCGAGATAAGGCTCGGTGATCAGGCAACAGATGCGATCCCCCAATTCGGCATGCAGCTCGTCCAGTTCCTTGCGATAGGGAGTCAGGTCGATCGGTTCGGACCTTCGCTGGAATGTCGCACATTCGTCCTTCGGAAAGCTGATGAAGCGCACGCGAGGATCGCGTTCCTTGTCCTGCTCGCTGCCCGTCACCGCGCCAGCAAGTCCTTTCTTGCCGTGAAACCCGCCCCGTGTGGCGAGAATGACATCTTGTCCTTCGCGCCGGGCCATGGAGGCCCATAGTGCCTTCTGAACGGCTTCACTTCCGCTGGCGGACCAGAGTATCTGCTCCATCCGGTCGCCTCCTTTGACTGAACGCATGCTCTTCAGCAGCCGCTCGTTCGCTGTGGCCTCAATTTCAGTGGAGGCGTTGTACGCGGTCAGGGGAACGGCATCAGTGAACCCGCCGTCCCCGGAGAGGCTGTCCAGCTTCATGTACTGCATCAACCGTTCCCACCAGGAGCGCGGGTTGTGCCCGAGATTGGAAACGAGCACACCGGAGGTAAAGTCCGCCAGCTTTCGGCCATCCGCAGTGTAGTGATAGGAACCGGCGCTATGGGAGATGACCGCCATGCTGGTCGTCCGCGTGCGCAGACAAAGTGGTTCGGTGTCGACAAGTGTTTGGCGAAGCCGGTTCGAATTCGCTTCGCCTGCGTGTTCTATGGGAGATGAACTCATGATTTTCAGTCTTCGGTCGGCTGAATAGAGACGAAAGATCGGCTCTGAATTCAAGCAAACACGAACGAAAGTGCAATTTGTCGGAGCACGGCATCTTCGGTTTTGCCGGACTGACGAATGTAAATCTTAATGGAAGCCTCATGACATTGAACGACACGAGTCGTCTCGTTGTCCTCGGAACCGCGGTCCTATTCATCGCTTCCCAGGCACCGGAATGCACGCGCGAAATGAGGGCACGCAGGGAAATGGTGGCCGCGATCAAGGAAATCGGCGGATCGCTGAGCACTCGACAATCATTGTTGGCCGACGTGATGCGGGCCTGTCCGCATGAGAATTATCCTCACCGTCCGGGCCACGAGAAATGCGCAGTTGGATTAGGTTCAACGACTCTTTCTGAGTTTTTCTCAATCAGGCAATCAATTCATTGATCACCTTGCCGCCGAATTGGCTGAGTTGCTTGAAGCGGCCGGCGTGGTAGAAGGTGAGCTTGTTGTCATCGAGGCCGAGAAGGTGGAGGAGGGTAACGTGGACGTCGCGGATGTGGTGCACGTTTTCGACGGCTTCGGCACCAATCTCGTCGGTGTTGCCGATGGTGTGTCCGCCTTTTGTTCCGCCACCGGCAAAGAACATGGCCATGGCCTTGGCGTTGTGGTCGCGGCCATAGCTCTTGCCGCCCCCGCGCAATCCGTTGTCGGGTGTACGGCCGAATTCGCCACAGAAAACGATGAGGGTATCGTCGAGCATGCCGCGTTCTTTCAGGTCGTTGATGAGTGCAGCGATGGGTTTGTCGACGGAGGCGATGAGGTTGCCGTGGGCGCGTTGGATGTAGTCATGGCTGTCCCAATTGCCGGCGTAGGCCTGAACGAATCGAACGCCTTTCTCAACGAGGCGCCGGGCGAGGAGGCACTTGCGGCCGAAGGGGTCAGTGCGTGAGTTGCCAATGCCGTAGGCTTCAAGTGTCTTGGGATTTTCGCCCTTGAGATCGAGCACTTCGGGGACTTCGGCCTGCATGCGGTAGGCGAGTTCGTATGATTGCATGCGGGCTTCGAGTTCGCTGCGGCCAGGTCGTTTATCCAGATGCTTTTGATTCAATGCGGCGAGCAGGTCGAGGTTCTTGCGCTGGCCTTGCCGGGTGACACCAGCGGGTGGATTGAGATCAAGGATCGGGCTGCCTTGCGGGCGAAGGGGCGTGCCTTGGAATTGAGCGGGGAGGAATCCATTGGACCAATTGGCTGCGCCCCCTTGCGGATAGCTGGCTCGCGGCAGAACGACGAAGCCAGGAAGGTTGTCGTTCATCGTGCCGAGGCCGTAGGTCACCCATGCGCCCACTCCGGGATCACCGCCGAAACGATTGCCGGTGTTCACATGGTAACACGCCGTCGGGTGGTTAACGGACTCGACCTGGCATCCGCGGAAGAAGCACATGTCGTCGACGTGATTCTTCAGGTGCCTGAACTCCGCAGAAATGTCGGAACCGCTTTGGCCTGCCTTGATGAACTCGAAAGGGCTCTTGACGAAGTAGCGTTTGCCGGAGGACATCGCGCTCTCCATCTCGCCGGAGCGTTGGAACTCCTTGAGGTGACGCTTCGTGAGTTCGGGTTTGGGATCGAAAGTGTCGATATGCGACGGTCCGCCTTCCATGAACAGGAAGATGCAACGCTTCGCCTTGGCTGTGTGGTGCGTCTGGCGTTCAGCAGCCTGCAGCATGGAGCTAAACGCGACCGTGCCAAGGCCAGCGCCCATGCCGTAGAGGAAATCGCGGCGCGTCGGTGTGGCGATCCAATTGCGGTTGTTCATGACAGATACGATTTGGCCGCAGGGATTTTCTGGCACCCCTTCAGGGTGCTGACTCTATTGGGTCGCCATCCGGGGGTGGCGCTTCGCTTACCCCCGGCCACTGGCTCTGTGAACCCTCCAGCTTCATGAGTTTGTGGGCTGCGCCCAAAGAACAGAATTGGGAGGCAGGTATTCATTGTACGATCAATCCAGGTATGCAAATTCGTTGGAATTGAAGAGGATCAAGCAGATCTGCGCCAAGCCTCTTGTGCGAGCATCGGCTTCGTGCGGCTGCAGGTCTGGTTGGTAATTCTCGTAGGCGGGCATGTGTTCGATGAAATCGTAGGGCTCACCGGTTTTCTCCGCCATGACAGTGCGCTTGGCGTGGCTGACGTATTGCCTTGGCTTGTAGGTTTTCTTCGCTTCTTCAGCTGTTGCCTCCGCCCAATGCTTGAGGCTCAGCTCCAGTTCTGCTGCGGACGGATGACGTCCGAGCGTGAGTTCGAAGGCCCAGTGAATCGCGTGAGAATCCTTCTTCACGAACTTCAACACGCGGGCAGCCATGGCGAGGGAACGGTCCTGGATTTCTTCAGCGTTCAGTAGCGTGAGGGCTTGGGGCGCGACGGTGGAGGTTTCGCGAAGTTCACAGGATTTGTCCGGGCCGGGTTGGTTGAAGGTTTCCATGAATGGATCGCGCAGGCCACGGATCTTCTCGGCGTAGACAGTGCGCCGGTTACGTTGAGCAGGCTTGGGATCCGGTTCGTAGACGGATGCGGTCCCACCCATGATCTGCCGCGGTTGCATCGCGACTTCCATGTTGATGTCCGGCCGGCAGGGAATCCCTCCGACCATTCGGTTGAGTTCGCCACTGGCAGCGAGCATGGCATCGCGGAATTCCTCAGCCGCGAGGCGACGAGGTTGGAACGTGGCGTAGAGTTCCCCCTTCGGATCTTTCTTCGTCAGAGCGTCGGCATTCGGATGCCGCGAGCTTCGACGGTAGGCTTCCGAGGACACGATTAACTCATTTAACCGCTTCACCGACCAACCATTCTCCATGAACCAATGCGCAAGGTAATCTAGCAGGTCCGGATGCGTAGGAGACTTGCCGGTGGCGCCGAAGTTGTTGGGATTGCCCGCAATGCCTTTCCCGAAGTGCCAGGACCAGACGCGATTGACCAACACGCGCGCGGTCAAAGGGTTATGCTTGTCGGTGATCCAATTGGCAAGCGCGAGACGTCGTTTGCCTCGCTGAGACGGAAATTTGGTTTCTTCCATCGCTGCTGTCTTGGTGGCAGCGCTGAGCGGGCCGGGATGGACCTCATCGCCGCGTGAGTAAACATCGCCACCAGTAAGAATGGTGTCCTTGTCCATGTAGCCTTTGGCCCAAGGATCCTTGGGCATGCGGATGCGATTGCCGACATTCCTGCGTTCGATGGTCTTGCCGGTGTGAACGGCAAAAGCGATCGGATGCACCTTGTCGTATTCCCAATTGTGGCGGCTGATGTTCTTGCCCATACGGGCGAGAGACGCCTCGTCACCGGGATCCAGTCCGTTGTCGCCGACCTTGGCATCGCCCGTTTCCTTCTTGCGCTGTTTCTTCACCCGCGCGTTCAACTCATTGCGTTGCTTCTGGTACGAACGGATCTTGGCCACAGTCCAGTCGTTGGCTTCCTTAAACCAGGTCTTGTTCTCACGCTTCAGGAAGGGCACGTCCGGTTCGGCGAACTGGGTCGTCGAGAACACCGCCATCATGCTGTAGTAATCGCGCGTGGGGATGGGGTCGAACTTGTGGTCGTGGCATTTTGCACATTGTAGTGCATGACCGAGAAAGGTCTGCCCGACCGAATCCGTCACATCATCCAGCCATTGCACGCGGGTCACACGAAATACGCTCATGCCTGTCTGTTCCCAAGGCCCCATGCGGAGGAATCCGGTGGCAATCACCTTCTCCGGATCTTTCGAACTGATCTCGTCGCCGGCCAGTTGTTCCCGCACGAACTGGTCATAAGGTTTGTCGTCGTTGAATGCGCGAATGACATAGTCGCGATAGCGCCAGGCGTTGGGGCGTGTGTAATCGTTTGCGAAGCCGGCACTATCGGCATAGCGCGCCACGTCCAACCAATGACGGCCGAAGTGTTCTCCATAGTGCTTGGAGGTCATCAGACGTTGGGCGTAATCCCGCACGGCCTGTGCGGGATCATCGCTCATCGCGGCTTCAAACTCGCGCGCGGCTTTGGGGTAAGGCGGAAGGCCGGTGATTCCAAAACTGATCCGGCGGGCCAATTCGCGAGGCGCGGCCATTGGCGCGGGCTTGAGTCCGGCGTCATTCAATCGCTTGTTGATGAACCAATCGATCGAGTTCGTTTCGGCTGGAACCCTCGTGAGGTTGAGCGGCTGCCATGCCCAGAGGTGTCCGGATTTGTAACGTCGATTGGTCCAGTCATCGCTCAAGCCACCGGACGTGGCAACCTGCACACCTTCGGCGTATTGCTTTTCGATTTCAGCGATCCGTTCATCGCTTGGCCAAGGCGCCCCGGTGTTGATCCAGTCCCGAATCCACCAGGTCTGCTGCTGGGTGAGCTTGTCAGCTTGCTTTGGCGGCATTTCGAAGTCTTCAACCATGCGGGCGGTGACTTTGTAGAGCAGGCTCTGCTCGCCCTTGCCGGAAATGAGCACCTTCGATTCGAATTCGTAACCGCCCTGCAGCATCGACGAACGCGTGCGCATGTCGAAGCCGCCCTTGATCTTATCAGGGTCGTTACCGTGACAGGCCATGCACTTTTCGTTGATGAGCGGCTTGAGCTTGAGGGCGAACAGTTTTTCCCCTTCGGACGGTTCGCCAGCAGGAGTGCAAACGGACGACCCGACGATTCCAATCCCGAACAACAGGTTTCTCAAAGCCTTTTGCATCATGCGCGGTGGGTAACGGGTCATTGTCCTGTTTCTCACGGTTTCTCTTCGTTGTAAACTGTTCAGAACCCGGTAGGAACCATTTCCGTTCAACGATCTTGTCATTCGGCCGTCGTGCCGAAATGCTGCGTCCATACGACGAATTATTTTACACGTGACTCTGGTTTCAGCGTTGCTCGCCTGGAACGGGTGCAAACACCTGGGGTATCCGACGCTTGAGACAATTCTCAAAGAAGGTCAACAAGAGGCTCTTTGAGATATGTCCGGAAGTTGTGGATGAGAGTGTGACAGGCCATCGAGGCCGAAGTCACCAACTACCTGCACCAACATCGGGATCAACGCGATGAACGTGGGCATCGACTGGTCGTTGGCAATGGCCATCTGCCGGCGCGCCAGCTCCAGACGGGGCTGGGGCCGATTGAGATCCGGCAACCCCGCGTGCGCAACCAACGGGAGGATCATCAGTTCACCAGCGCCATCCTGCCACCTTACCTCTTCTTTGACTGTCACAGGTGTCAGGTAGCCTTCGATCCGGACGTGGCCAGCGGTGACGATCAAGCGGGAGATTGACCCGCTACCCATCCAATCGCTCAGCCATCGCGGCAGCCGTGCATTGTGCGATGGCCATGAGGAACTGCAGGTCCTCCTCCGCAAAGGCCTCGGTGTCCCGCCGGTTGTCGATGATCAGCGCGCCCACCAGTTGATCGCCTGTCATGAGCGGGGTGTAGAGGCCTGAAGCGATGGAGTGATGGAAGATGCTGTCGGTCACCAACTCATCCTCGATGACTTTCCAGATGAATCCATGCCCGCCCGTCAATGCCCGCGTCATCAACGCACGGCTGTAAGGCGGACTCTTCTCCGGCTGACTGGCGCAAAGATCGAATTCCGCGGCATCGGCGGTGACCATGAAGATCGCGCCTCGTTCGGCGCCGTTGATCACGGGAATGATGTAATCCAACACCAGCCGGCTGAGCGCGAATACATCTTCCGCCTCATTCATCATCACCGGTAGCGTTGCCAGCAGTGCGACCTTTTCCTGGTCGTGTTCACATTCGTTGTCAAAATACGTTGCCGCCTTTTGGCAGGCATCCACGCGCGTCTGGATCATCAACTGATCTCCCATCGGATCGGAAATGACGTTCGCCGGCCGGGACGCAATCTTCACCTCCCGCCATTGCGACGGACCGCGTTCTTTCGGCGCGACCACCGCCTCAAACTTCACCGAGGTCTGGGCGATCTGGATGTCACACGTGTTGGTGACGATTATCGGCAGATCGATCAACTCGCCGTTGACGCGAACATCCTTGCGGCCGGACGTGGGCTCCAAGAACCAGTCGCCGTCCTGCTGGCTCATCCGCGCATGTCGCGCCTGCACGCGCATGTCCATGTTCAGACAGACATCGGGCTGATGCTTGCCCTGTCGGCGACCGATGAAGATCTCATCGTTCTCGACGTAGTACTCGGACTTGAAGCCCTTATACTGGACGGTGAACTTCAGCATGTGCGGTCGATGGCGTGCGGATTCAACGGCTAAAACGCAAGTTTAATCGGGCCGATCATCGTCTCATCCGAGGGGAATGGCGAGTCTATGCAGAGCCGGGTTTTGGAAGAGGGGGTAACAGTAGTCGTAGCGACGGACGGGAATGCCTGCGATTTCCTGGATGACCGTCTCCGTTCCTCCCCATTCATCGGCCGTGTAGCGACGCAGAACGTGAATGATTCTTCGAGCCGCCTCACTCATCTTGGAATCCATGGGTCTTAGTTAAGGAATCCCTTGGCGCGACAAGAGAGGAATCCGCTCCATGGAGAAGGCTCAGTCCAATTCCTCAACTGTTTTGATCCGCTCAGCAGCGAGCCCAAATCGATACAGCGTTCCCTGCGATTCTTTCTTGCAAGACTTGTAAAAATCCGGGACGTCGCGTTTCTGCGCCTCGCGATCTTCGAGTTCGTCGGCATTGCAACCCATCACCTTGAGAGTCGCCTTGTAAACCCGCGGACGCCCGATGACGCGGGTTTCGTTGCGCTGCGATACCGGCTCCCGCTTCAGCCTTTTGTTTTCCATGACGAGGTAACTGAACGGGGCGCTGCGAAGATCGATGCCCAATCGGCGTGAGAATTCCTGCCACTCGGCATCGGCGCGAACGCCCTCGGGCGGCCTGGCAAAGAAGTGGCACCAGTGGCGCTCATTCCCGCGCGTGAGCATTCCGCACGGACCGCTGTGGGTGCATGGCGCCACGGCGTTGAATTCGTTCAACAGCTCATCTCGCACTCCGCTCAACGCACGCGCCTCGATCTTGCTACCGGGCTCCACCCAGATCACTGACTTCGCACGACGCACCAGTCGAACCAGGGTCGCCCGGCGTTCTTCATCCAGCTCATTCAAGACGTGGCTGATCAACAACAGGCCGACTGGTTTTCGAGGGGGAAGCGCATTCGCACGCAACTCACGAAACGTAACGCGAGGGAACGCTTTCCTCGCTTCATCACCAGAGAACCGAACAGCCCTGGACGAACGATCGAACAAACCCACTTCTCGAACACCTTCGCAACCAAACGCGCCAAGCGCTCGACGCGTGGCAATTCCGCTCCCACAACCCCAGTCGAGCCAATCCCCGCCCGGTGGTTCCCAGCGGAGCCGCTTCAGCTCGTTCAAGACCGCATCCCACTTCCACGCGATGCGCAGGCCAAAGGTGCGATCGTAGTCACGCAGATCCTCCATGCGCTTCCAGTAATCGGGCGCATTGGGTTTGGCGGCCAGGAACGTCTCGCGCAATCGCTCAAGTGTTTCCCAATGGACCTTGGTGGGCTTCATCGATGCGCGCCCAGTCTTCACGAACCGGTGAGTGATTCCAATGATCAATGACTATCGGAGTGCCCGGAGCCCCACTTGAGATGGATGAGCTTGCGGCTACAATCGCACCCCTGAGCGACATTCGGAACGCTTTGACAATCCGGCGATTCCACACCATGAACTCCTTCCGATGGCTCACGTCACCAAACGACCCGTATTTGCGGTATCCGCGATTTGCCACGCGTGGTGGCAACGCGCGTCCGTCAAGCGCGCGTTCGGCGACGGGAGGTTCATCCGGTAACAAAAACCAAAACTGAGATTTTCCAACCCATCGCTGAAAACGGCGATGGTTTTTTTGTTTTCCCGAAGCCGCAGCGAGGAAGGCATTTATGAAAAACACGAAGAAACACACTGTGGCACCGGCAATCCCGGTTCACCCCCGCATCGACGGCCGCGATCATCGGCTCACCGATGTTCATGGTGAAGTCCTGCGAGAGCTACTGTCTTGACGCCGCAGCAGCGGGCGTGATTCCGCTCTGACTCATGGGCTTGGGCGAACTCACGTTCGCGTCTACGAGTCCTCACCCGCAATTTCCAAATAGATGTCCTTGTCGACAATCTTGCTCCAGCGATCGAGGAGCATTCGCCACATGGGGCCGGGCTTGCCGTCCCCAATGGGTTCGCCATTAAGTTTCACGACTGGCCCCAGACACCAGGGCGTGGAAGGTAGCCAGGCTTCGTCGGCATTGATCACGTCGTACGTCTGGAGGTCTTCCTCAACGAAGGGGATATTCATTTCGTCGCAAATTTCCTGGAGCACGGTGAGGCTGATTCCCCAGAGGATATTGTTTCGCCGGGGCGAGATGACCTTGCCATCGCGATAGATTACGAAGTTGGATCCGCCGGTCTCGGTGATGTTTCCATGAACGTCGAGATACAGGGGCATCGCCTTTGGATCTGCGAGCCTGGCTTCCTGTTCGCCGATCCACATGTGAAGTCGATTGCGGTTCTTGATCTTGGAAGAGAGACACTCCGGCGGCCAATGCCGGGGAGCGGGCGTGACGCAATGGACACCCTTGAGGAAGAGATCACGCCAAAGTGAAAATCTCAAGGGGAAGGTATGCTGCACATAACTGGGCGTGAGCGAATCCGGCATGCCAGCCGATCCCGCATAGACCGCATTTTCGCCAGCGGTGATGTAGTAGACCAGTCCCAGTTCGTCGCTCGGAGCCAGCCCGCCGTTCTCGCGGATCAGCTTCTTCGAGATTTCCATGCTTTCTTCGAGGCTCACGGGCGGTTGAATGCGCGCATACTTGCAGGAGCGATAGAAGCGCCGGGCGTGATTCTCCAGGCGGTAGGGCTTTTGGTGAAAGGTGCGAAAGAAATCGGTCACGGCTGCACCGAGCACAATGCCCAGATCCCACACGGGAAGGACACATTGCGATGCGGGAACAAACTCACCTTTCAGGTATGCGATCGGCTCGGGCATGCGGAAGATAATTTGTCTGAGAGGCCGAAGGTCAAGCGCGGACAATTTCGGTGGATCAAGCGAAGGAAAGCTCGACGTGCCCAGAGTCAGGCGGACACAAGCACGTAATATATGTCACAAATCTGTGTCTGCCGCGGTTCTGTGTCGTGAGAATCGACTCAGAATTCACTAGCGCGGCGCGGGACATTCGCGTTTCGATTGCGGCATGGAATCGCGTCCGCTCCGCACGACCGTCATCGGCAGTTACCCTTTTCCTTCCTGGCTGGAGTTTGCCAGTGGCCGGCTTGACCAGTTTGGGCCAGCCGATCGTGATGAACTGATCGACGACGCGGTCACGGTTGCCGTGCAGGATCAACTTGCTGCGGGCTTGGACGTGGTCACCGATGGCGAACAGACGCGGCTGGATTTCAATCTGTCGTTCTACGGGTTCCTGCGTGGAATCGAGATGGAATCCGCCTCACCTCGGTTGCACGGCCCCCCCGCCCACGACCAACGGGGCAAGCACGCGATTACGGAAGACCTGGTTGCGCCGGATGGTTTGGGGACGGTGGAGGATTTCGAACGACTGAAGCGTATTGCCGGCATTACGTTGGAGGGCAGGTCAAATTCCCCGACCCTGAAGGCCAGCGTTCCGGGCCCTTTCACCTTGAGCGGGCGACTGATCCCAAACGCCCAATACACCGATCGATACGCGATCACCGAAGCCTTGCTGCCGATCGTGCGCAAGGAACTGGAAGACCTGGTGGCCGCCGGCTGCACGGAACTGACCGTCGACGAACCGTCGATGAGTTGCTACGCTTACAAGGAGGATCCGGCGAGGTTTGTGGACATCTTCAATCGCACGGTCGAACCGGTCATCGGGAAGTGCCGGCTTTCCACGCACCTGTGCTTCGGAAACTTCAAGGGACACGCCGTGGGTTATCGCCGATACGCGCCGATGTTTCCCGCATTTTTCGACCTGAAGGCCGACGAGATTCACGTGGAAATGGCCAGCCGCGAATACGCCGAGCTGGAGATCATCGGCAAGATCGCGAAACGCGCTGACGTTGCGGTGGGAATCATCGATGTGAAGAGTTACTTCATTGAGCCGGAAGATTTTGTGGCGCGCGCGGTGAACGAATGTCTCAAACACGCGCCAGCCGACCGGCTTTCCTTCGCACCGGATTGCGGACTCAGTCAGACCGCCCGATGGGCCTCCAGGCAGAAGCTTTCGAACATGGTCTCGGGAGTGGGGTCAGTACGAGCCAAGTTGTAATCCTCGTGTGGGGCACTTCTACGGTTTCAAGACCGACTCGAAGAACTCATAGATTACCGCGTTCGATTCTGGCGTGGGTGAGTGCTTCGGACGATTGGTCATCGCCACACGGTTTTTGAATCCAAGCAGTTCGTTGACCTCGATCGTTCGATTCAAGGCCTGCCAGCGTTTGGGTGGATCTTCACTGCCGCCGGAAACGAGGAAGGGCCGTGGTGCCATCAAGGCATGGAGTTCGTGGAGATCGCGTCCCATCTTCCGCAGACGCGGATACACACCGGTGGCTGGATTCGACTCCGTGACCTTGCCCCGCTTGCGCCAAGGAGGTGGCTCGTAGCCAAGATACCAGGGCTCCCAATAGTTCACGCTGCCTCGAGAGTCATCGAACACAATGCCGGGGTCGGACCAGACCGCGCAGGCAAACTTGTCGAAGAGGCTTGCTGCGAACAGTCCCCACTTCCCGCCATAGGAATGGCCGACGATACCGATCCGCTTGGAATCCACTTCGGGTTGCTTGGCCAGGAGATGCCAGGCGTTTGCCGCGACGCAGCCCAGCATCGACAGGGGCTGCACTTTCGCGTTTTCTCGGCTGGGCCAGTAATTGGCGTAGGTCCTCGCCTGGGTTGTGCGCGTGGTGCCAATCGAAAGTGCAACGAAGCCGCGCTTGGCGAGCTGATAAGCGAAATCTCGATTCTCCCTTCCTTCACCGATTGCCGTTTCCGGTTCGTAAAAAACCGTGAGAACCGCCGGCCGCTTACCTTTGCCGTCGGGAATCAACAGGTAAGCGTCAGTTGTTTCCGTCGGCGTCCATTGATATCGGATCTTTTTCTGAAGGAAATTCTCGCGTCGTTTTTCTTCCAGGATTTTCACATTGTGTTCCTTCACCATGGGCGGCCATTGCCCCATCAACTCCATCCACGCGCTGCGAATTTCCTTGCGTCGTTTTTCCCAGTCGGCCGCATTGCGGACCGGCCGGTCATCATCAAATGTCAGCAACGATCGGTACTCGCCGAAGTCCTTCTTGAATTCATCGGGAACGACATAGGCCCGTGTGAGCGCAGCTTTGGCGTCAAATGCAGGAGTGGAAAGCGGCATGCTCACGAACGCTGCGAGCGTCCCTGCAAGAATCAATTTGATGGGATTCATTTCGCCTCCGATTTGAACCCTTCAAGGGTGTCAGCTGCAAGCGAATCCACCCCATGTCGATACCTCACCCAAACATAACGCTTCATGAGGGTCTGGATGAGCGCGGATCGTGACCGAGGCGGTTCAGCTTTTCGAGCAGGCCGCCCCCATCGCCCGACGAAGTCTGATGATGTATGGGCGCGGATGGCCTGGCTGGAATGTTTGTGCCCTGAAGGGCTGGTCCCGAGATGTTGGTGGTGGCATCCGAAGGAAGGGGCAGGTCCGGGGATTCCGTTTGTGTCCGGCGCAGTGTTCGTAGCCAACGCCGGATTGTTCGTCACATCGATCCCGAGGCCTGGCGGCAAAAAACTTGTTGGTGCGGTCTCTTTCGGGGTCGCCAGCAATCGCGACTGCAACCGGTCGAGCATCCATTCGCCGCGAGTAACCAGATCAGTCGCCTACCCAACGACCGTCGGGATGACCGTTCCGATCATCTGCAGGAAAAAAGTAAGAATGATCACATAAACCAGCAAAATCGCGCGCACGCGCGGAATGTGAAAGCGTTCGAACCACGTCAGCAGAGAGGTTCCAGCAAGCAGGCCGCGATTCCGGCCATCGCGACAGGCAAAAGAATCGGAGAAAGATAACTGATCAGCGATGCGGTGCCGTAAAGGATTCCGCCGGGGAGATCGCCACCGAGAGCGTCGTCAGCGCTGACCAGATGATCTTGGCCTGCTTCTCAGTTGGAGGAGGAAAACCCATCAGTCTTGGCCAAGGATCTTGGCCTTCTCAGCAGCCGCGCGCACGGCGTTCACCAATGCCGCGCGCACACCGCCCATCTCCAGCTCGTGCAATCCTTCAATCGTTGTTCCGCCCGGACTGGTGACCATGTCCTTGAGCTCGCCCGGATGTTTGCCCGTTTCCAAAACCATCTTTGCGCCTCCCGCCAAGGTCTGTGCGGCCAGCCGCGTGGCGACATCGCGTGGCAATCCGACCGCCACGGCGCCATCGCTCAACGCCTCAATCATCATGTAGACGTATGCCGGACCGCTTCCACTCAGCCCGGTGACCGCGTCCAGCAGCGATTCTTTGACCTCGCAGGCAACGCCAACCGATTCCAAAAGCTGCAAGGCCAGTTTGCCGTCGTCGGCACTCGCAGCCGAACCCAGCGCAAACCCACTCGCAGAAGCACCTACCAACGCGGGCGTGTTCGGCATCACGCGAATCACGGCTGTGCCTGATGGAAGATTCTGTTCCAGACGCCCGATTTGAATTCCGGCCGCAATGGAAATCACCAGGTGTTGATCGGTGATCTTCCCGGAGATTCCCTGCAGTACCTCGTCCACCTGATGCGGCTTGACTGCCAGAATGAGGACGCGAGCCTCGTGGGCAGCCTGATCGTTGTTGGCAAAAGTCCTCGCTCCGGTCTGCTTCGCGAATTCGTCGCGAGCCGGTTCAAAGAGATCGCTGGCAAACAATCCATCCGCTTTGACCAATCCGGCATCGAGAAAGCCCCGCGCAAGAGCAGTCGCCATCTTGCCCGAGCCGAGAAAACCGATTGTCAATGGATCTGACATCGCGCGAGGTTTTAACAGCCGCCCTCGTTCCGGAGAAGCCCGAAGTCCTTTTCGTGCTGAACCACAGCATGTTCGACCCTCAGACCAGTTGCGAATGTTTTGCCTATTGCGGCCTTTGCCATTCGGCAGATTCGTCTGTTAGTCAGTCAACCTTGGTTGAAGCGTTCTTCCTAGCCTGCCTCACACAATGGGCGAAACGCTCAAACATTTGGTGATCAGTCTATTTGATCTTCAGCAGTTGTTCGGCAGTCCACCCGTCCGCACGTCCGGCGGTCGCCTTGCGGACTTTGGCGACTTTTGCGGGTGAGACCGGATCGAAAGGGTGATCCCATTCGCGGCGAATGTAGGTCAGTACGGAGGCGACCTGATCATCGCTGAAAGTGCCGTGCCCGGGCATATCCATGTTGTATTTCTGACCGAGAACTGTGATCGGTCCGCCGACGCCTTGAAGCACGATGCGGATGAGCCGTTCGTCGCTGCCGGCCACCCATTCTGAGTCAGCAAGGGGAGGGGCCATGCCAGGCATCCCGAAGCCATGCGCTTGATGGCAGTTGCCGCAGGTGGTCCCATAGAGTTGCTTGCCCATGACAAAGCGGATGTTTTCCTGGTCGGTCAGCTTGCGAACCGGCGGCTCGGGTTCCACTCCGGGTTTGCCGGGCCAGATGAGGACTTCATCGAGTTTGCGCAAGGCGTTCTTCACGGACTTGCTCTTGATCTTCTTGAGTGCGGCGAATGCCTTGGGCTCCTCCGAAAGCCGAACCTTCTTCTGTCGAACCGGGGGAAGACCTTTGGTGGATTTGATCTTCTGAGGTGTCATTCCGACGATCAGCGCGGTCTTCTGCCAGTTGGCGGTGGAATCGCTGCCGATCAATGTGAGCAGGTCATTTACCGGATCACGTCGGCCCTGAATGATCACACAGCGTGCGAGATCGCCGAGGAGTTTTTCCAGATCCTTGTGTTGCTTGAATCTCTTGTCCGCCAGAAGTGCGGCAATGAACTTCCCTTCACGGCCGGGCATGCCGGATATGACGCCATCGCGGATGGACTTGTTGCTCGGATTATCACGCGCCAGGTTGACCAGCGCTTGGACGGCACGTTCGCTCTCCACGCCTGAAAGTGTGAGTGCCAATTGAACCTTTACGTCGGCGTTCTTCCTGCCTGCGTGTTTGAGAATGGCGTTGAGGGCGTCTTCCTGTTCCCAGGTTTTCAGGACGGGTTCGCTCAGGCGGATTGCCGCGGCAAGGACTTTGCCGTGTTTTTCCTTTGCGAGGACCTTGGTGAGGATTTCTGAATCGACGTAACCGACACCACTCAGCGTCCACAACGCGTGCAGTCGGGCGAGATGTGATTTGCCGTTCAAAACAAGTTCCTTCAGCGGGCGAATCGCGGAGGCGGGGGCCTTGTCGATGAGGATTTCCTGGGCGGTGTCGCGATACCAGCCGCTGCTGTGGCTGAGGGTTTTCACGAGTGTGGCCGTGTCGGCCTTGGCGAGATCCGGTCCTTTGTCGAGCGGGCGTTTCTTGTGCACGACGCGGTAGATGCGGCCGAGGCTGACGACTTTTTCCAGGCCACGGCTTTCGGCCTGGGAACGAAGGTAGGAGGTCAGGAAGTGCCGGTGCTGGATGATGCCGTGATACATGTCCACCAGGTAGAGTGCTCCGTCGGGTCCAACGTGGGCGTTGACCGGACGGAAGATTTCATCGGTGGAGGTCAGGAATTCCGTCTCGTTTTTTCCGTAGGGATTAACGGCGCTCAACTTGCCGTTCTGATCATTCACGTCATCACGGCGCACGAAGTTCCCCGTCGGTTCGGGGACAAAGGCATCACCGATGAACTCAGGCGGGAAGTGCGCGCCCCGATAGATTTCCACACCGCTGGCGCCGGTGAAGCGGGCGAGCCTTCCATCAGGACGAAGAACGCCTTTGCGGTATCCGCGGTTCACGCCGGGGTTGATGCGCGCGGGCCAGACGGTTTGATTGGGCAGAGGCTGCATGCTGTAGGTGGCGCTGCGATAGAAGGGATTGCGCAGGAGGTATTCGGAACGGATGGGTTCCATGCGGAAGTGATCGCTGTTGGAGTTGAATGCGAGGCGTCCGTAGTTGTCCTGGCTGATTCCCCACTGGCCCTTGAAGTAGGTCGGGGCTTTCTTCCACTCGCCTTCGGTGTAGCGATACTTGGTTGTCGCCTTGGCGTTGTAGAACCAGTTGTCGATCGCGCGGATCAATCCGTTCTCGGCATGTTCGACATTCATCTTCCCTTCTTTTGGCGCGGCACTCGGCGCGTAATCCGGATCGACCACGACGCGTTTGCCAGGTTTGTCTCCGGGCAGGATTGGGTAGAAGTAGAGCCCCGGCGGTTCGCTGATCAACACGCCGTTCTGAAAGAACGACATCGCGCGGGGCATGACGAGGTTTCCGAGGAAGACCGTCTTTTTGTCCATTCGGCCGTCGCCGTCGGTATCGTGCAGAATGGCGACCTGGCTGACCGGCTGGTCTTCACCTTTGCCTTCGGCGTTGGGCATGTAGGAACGCATCTCCAAAACCCATAGCCGGCCGCTGCGATCCCACTTCACGACAACGGGGTTTTGGATCATCGGTTCGGAGGCAACGATCTGAACTTCAAAGTCATCGGGCACCTTGAAAGTCTTCAGGGCATCCTCGGGCGAAAGCGGTGGCGCAGGTGGAATCTTGTCAGCGGGAATGGGCGCGACCTGCGCTTCGTTCTTCTTGTCGCCATTCTGGGAGAAGGTCGGTGTGGCGAGCACAAGCAGCAGGGCAAAGGTGGTGATCGTTTTATACATACGCATTGCGTGGATGATTCGAGAGCGGGCGAAAGTAAACGCTTCTGACGCAGGCGCAAGGAAGTTACTTCAAGCCGACTGTAGCGGTGGCCTCTGAGCCGCCGAGTTCATTCAGGAGAGAAGTCATGAGCTGGGTGAATCGCGCACGCACGCTGTTGTGAAACGGTCTCCAGATCGTCTCACCCGCTCGACCAAAGGTCGCCCAGCGCTCCAGGAGACCTTCAGTCACATGGGTGCACGGGTCGGGAGACCCGCGCACAACCTGACTGACTGCTCGCTGACATCACTCCGCCCGTCGCTCGCATACTTCGGAAAGCTTCCGAAGCTACCTTGGGCCTGAACGCGAGATTCTCGCCCTCGACCAATGACTTCGTTTGACGCGAAGAACGCTACGGTTTTAATTCCCTCATGACGCCAATGATTCGAGCCGCCTTTCTGCTGTCCGCTCTGGTGCTGACGGCACCGGCGCAGGAGTTTGACTGGCCTCAATGGCGCGGCCCGCTGCGCGACGGAATTTCCAAGGAAACAAACTGGGTTTCAAACTGGGGACGCGCGCCGTTGAAGGTGAAATGGCGTGCGAATGTCGGCCTGGGATACTCATCGATGGCCACCAGTGCCAGCCGTGTCTACACGATGGGAACCTTTGGGGACAGCGACACGATTTTCTGTCTCAATTCGGAGAACGGCCAGGAGCTCTGGCGCTACAGCTATCCCTGTTCCGGCCTTGACCTTCGGGAATTCTACGGACCGCGCTGCACGCCAACGGTGGATGGAAAACTCGTGTTCACGCTCAGCCGATTGGGGCACCTGATCTGCCTCAACGCGGACAACGGCAAGCTGGTCTGGACCCGCAACATCGTCACCGACTATGGCGCGCGGCAGGTCTTGTACGGCTTCAGCGGTTCGCCCCTGGTAATCGGCAACACCTTGATCGTGGAAACCGGCTCCCCTCAACGCTCGGTGATCGGGCTGAACAAAAACAATGGACAACTCCTCTGGGGCAACGGCAGCAACACCGCGGGTTATTCCTCGCCCATGCCGATGATGTTCGGTGCCGAACCGGGCTTCGTGATGTTCAGCGCTCAGACGATCAGCGGTCGGATTGCCAAGACCGGCAAGCCCGTGTTCTCGCGCCGTTGGACGACGCAGAACGGCAACAATATCGCCACACCGATCGTGTGGCAGAACAAGGTGTTTGTCTCCAGCGGCTATGATACCGGCTGTGCGTTGTTTGAAGTGGGCCAGGGTTACGCCCGCCCGGTGTGGTCGAACAAGAACATGCGCAATCACTTCAGCAGTTCCGTTCTCATGGGCGGACACTTTTACGGGTTCGATGAAAGTGAGCTGGTTTGCATGGACCTGTTGACGGGGCGCGTGAAGTGGCGCACGAATACGTACGGCGAGGGTTCGCTGATGGGCGCGGGGAACAAGTTGATCATCCAATCCGAGAATGGCCAGTTGGCCGTCGTCGAGGCAACGCCCTGGAAGTTTACACAAGTCTCGCGAAGACAGATCTTCAATGCGCGCCGCACCTGGACGGTGCCCGTTCTTTCCAACGGCCTGCTGCTCACCCGCGATCGTTCAGTTTTGATCTGCCTGGATGTGAGCGTGAAGGAAGAATGACATGGGCGACTGATGGCCCTCAGGGGCTCGCTGCGGACCGGTCTCCCTCGTAAGATCGAGACCGAGTGCGCGGTCAGGAAACCCGTGCACACGCCCAAGAAATGGCCTGCTCGTCCCCTTCTTAGTCCTTGTCCCAATCGTTGCCTTATTCTCGGAGATTAGGACAAAGATGAAGACAAGGATTACGAACTCTCAGAACAGTTTTGCCTGAAGCGACCCCGGCAAGGGAGGAGCTTCGCGAACGACCAGGCGCCAGGCGCGTTTTTCCTCGGGGGTGATCTTTGCCCAGGCGTCGGCGTTGCGGAAAAAGCGTTGCTGTCGGGCAACGGTCATGGATCCGAAGCGTTGGAGGGCCTTCAGGCAGGCGGCGCGCTGTTCGGGGGAAAGATTCTGCAGGGCGCTGATTGTGCCGGTGATCTTGTTGCGTTGATATTCCGGCAGGCTGGCTATGATACGTTCCTTCTCAAGCACATTGAACTCAAAGAAGCTCCGAAACTTGTCCAGCATCTCCAGCCGGTCCCCATGAGGAAGCGAATTCCAAGCGGTCAGTTCCTCGCGGGACTTGCCCGGGACTTGCCCGGTGACTCCCTCGGCCGGATCACCGACTCGGAGAATCATGTTCAGCATCGATTCGTTCTTGATGATCTGTTGCTGAAGCTCGGGCGCGAGCGCGTCCCAACGTTCGATCCGCTGGCGAATGGTCTCGCGATGTTGCGGTGGTGTGGTGGCCAGCATGATCTGGCGTTGCGCGGGATTGGTGGTGAGTTGCGGCCGCAGGAAGAATCGCAACTCGGTGGTCTGTAGCTTCATCTCGCGAACCTCGGGCGACATGGCCTCGTACCGGGCGAGGCGTTGACGAATGAACGACTGCACCTTGGGTGTTTGCTTCACGAGGTAGGCGTCCCGTTCGCCGGGGGATTTGGCGAGCAGATCGCGGAAGAGTTTTACGGGGGATGCCTGCTCCGGCACGGGCACCGGGATGGCGGGCAGCCCGGCCGCGTGGCTGGACGTCAGGGACAGGGCCATGATTATGACCGAGAGCGTTCTCATTTGGTCAATCCTTCGAGGACGGCAAGAAGCTCCATATCCGGTTCCGTCAGCGCGTGTGCCATGGCGTTGATCGCGTCGAAGTCTTGAAGCATTTCCACGGTCGGCACTTGGACGAGTTCGCTGACGGGAACAAGCGCTTCGGCGACTTCAGAATTGTTTTCGGGTTGTTCATGCTTCTGGACCAGAGCGACCAGAAGCAGAAGAGTCGCAACTGCCCAGGCAAGGCGTGGAATCCTCAGCCACTGTCCGCGCAGGAATCCCAGCCAGGTCGGCCGTGGCGCTTCACGCTCTCGTGCATCGAGCTCGATCTTCTGCCAGACCTGCGAGGTGAAGTTCGACGAGATCTCGGCATCGGGCAATCCGCCGATCAGCTTGGACAAGGTGTCTTCCTCTTCCCATTCCTCGGCGTGCTCCTGGTGGGCGGCGAGCCATTGCTCCAGCTGGTGCAATTCGGCAGGGGTCAGTTCCCGCTGCCGGCGGATCTCAAGTAATTCTCTGTATTCAGCTTCGTTCATGTCGGTGGGTTAATCCGTCCATGCTCCGGTGCGCAGGTAGGGTTTCAATCGTTTCTTCAAGGTTTCCCGGCCGCGAAAGATGAGCGACTTTACCGAGGACAAGGACGCGTCCAATACCTCGCCGATGTCGTCGTAGCTCATTCCTTCGCGGCACAAAATGATGGCGGTGCGCTGCTTCTCCGGCAGAACGGCCAACGCTTCTTCAATCTTGCTTGTGAGTTCGTTCTGTAGAGTGCGGTCGCCGGGGTTGAAGACCTTTCGATCCTCGAACTGATGAAAGTAATGTCCGTCTTCGTTTTCCTCGTGCGCCTCCATGGACTCGGCGGGATGACGGCTGCGCCGGCGGATTTCGTTGAGGCAGAGGTTGCGGGCGATGGTGAAGATCCAGGTGGATAGCTTGGCGCGGGGTTCGTAGCGGTGGGCGGCCTTGTAGATCTGAACAAAGACGCCCTGGGCCAGATCCTCGGCCTCGGTCACATCGGGCAGCGTGCGCTGGACGAGGTTCATGATCGGCCCGCGGAAACGGGCGACCAGTTCCTCAAACGCCTCGCGATCGCCGAACTTGATCCGTTCCATCAAGGCTGCATCTGTCAGTTCACCAACCGGCATTGGGATGATCTTATCGCTTGTCCGAATCGGCACAAGATCGGGGGAACCCGTATCAGTAGCCCATTTTACGTCGAGTTGTGCTCGAGTTGCCGACACGGGGGCTGAAACACCAAAAATCCGGGACGGTTGCTTGCCTCGGAAATTTTTTTGCGCCTACCCTGCCCCCGGCGTGTCCGAAACCTTGGAAAAAATCCGCAAAAGTGCTGCAGATCGCCTGAATTTGGCGGTCGGCCGGTCGCCCGCGAAGGAAATCAAACGCTACAAAACTTTCCTCAAGGTCGAGACGGCGCGCCTCAAAATGCTGCATCGCGGGGGCGCCGGTGGGCGGGAAGTTTGCGCGGCGCGCAGCGAGGTGCTGGACCAATTGCACATTAACATCCTCCGGACGGTTCAGCGAAATTTCGAGGCGAAGCACGCCGATGAAAAACTTCCCCGCCACGCCTTGATCGCGATCGGCGGCTATGGCCGTGCCGAGCTGAATCCCTGCAGCGACATCGACATCATGATCCTTCACGCGGCCGACGGCGTGGCGGCTTCGGTGGGCAAGCTGCCCGGACTTCTTCAGGCGATGGTCGATCCGGATGGGCTGCTCTACACGCTTTACGACATCGGCCTGAAAGTCGGGCATTCGGTCCGAACGATTGCCGATTGCGTTGCGGTCGCGAACGAGGACATGCAGTCGAAAACCTCCCTGCTTGAGGCTCGCTTCATCATGGGCGATCCGGCTCTCTTCGAGCAGATGCAATCGGTAGTGCTCGCCAAGTGCATCCTCGGCAAGGAGAACGAATACATCCGCCAACGTATCGAGGACCAGGACACGCGTCGGACCAAGTGGGGCGACACGGCCCTGCTTCAGGAACCGAACATCAAGAACGGCTGTGGCGGCTTGCGCGATTACCAGAACCTCATCTGGATGTCCCTGGTCAAATACCGCACGCGCAATCTCAAGGAACTTCAGGAGAAGGAACTCATCAGCCGGCGCGAGCGGAAGGATCTGGAGGCCGCCTATGATTTTCTCCTGCGAACGCGCAACGAGCTTCACTACCTCACGAATCGCGACGGCGACGTGCTGACCAAGAACGTGCAACCCAAAGTCGCCCACGCGCTCGGTTACACAGACCGATCGCCGGCGCGTCGCCTGGAGTTGTTCATGCACGAGTATTACACCCAGGCGCGCAACATTCATTTGATCACGCGTACGATCGAACAACGCCTGGCCCTGCTTCCCAATCCCGGCAAGCTGAACTTTCTCAAGGGCATCTTCGGCAAGATCGTAACCAAGCCCCACATCGACGGCTTCGACATTCTCGATGGCGAACTCAAACACCAGAACCGGCGTGTCTTCTCCAACGCCCCGCGCCGGCTCATGCGTGTTTTCCTCTACTGCCAGCAACGCAACTGCGTTCTGCATCCGGACACCGCGCAGCTCATTCGCCAAAGCCTGCGCCTGGTCGACAGTTCGTTCATCGCCGACGAGCACGTGCATTCAACCTTCGAGGAAATCCTTTCGCAGAAGGGAAACGTGGCGAGCACCTTGCGGGCCATGCATGAGGTGGATTTCCTCGGGAAGTATCTGCCCGAGTTCGGCCGCATGACGGCCCTGGTGCAACACGAATTCTATCACCAATACACCGGCGACGAGCATACGCTCCGGTGTATCGAAAAACTGGACGAGCTTTGGGAGGAGGAAAACCAATACGCCGGGCCCTACCATCGCATCTTCCAAAACGTAGAAGATTCGTTCCCGCTGTACCTCGCCCTCTTGCTGCATGACGCCGGGCGCGGACTGGACGACACCACGCACACGGAATCCGGCGTGAAGCTAGCCAATCGCGTGGCCGGTCGGCTTCAACTGGATGAGAACACCGCGGAACTGCTTCGCTTCCTGATCGAGCATCACCTGACGATGGTGAGCATCTCGCAACGCCGGGATCTCGATGATTCCGACGTGATTGCCTACTTCGCGGGAATCGTCCAGACGCCCAAACGGCTGAACCTGCTCACGCTTCATACGGTCGCTGATTCAATGGGCACCAGCGACGATCTTTGGAACGGGTTCAAGGATCAGCTCCTGCGCACGCTTTACACCAAGGCCAATGCCGATGTGAGTGGAGACACGGCATTCATGCGGTCGGAAAGAAAGCACCGCGCGCAGCTACGTGAAAAGGTGGATCAAATCCTTCCCGACATCGTTGAACGCGACGAAATCGACGCGCACTTCAGCAAGCTGCCAGGCCGTTACTTCCATGCCCACACCGCGCGCGAAATTGCCGCCGACATGCAGCTGGTTCATCGATTCATGTGGAACCAGTTGACCGCGGAAAGCAAAGCCGCGCTCGAGCCGGTCATCACCTGGCGGGACGAAACCAATCACGGTTGCACGAGCATGCGCATTGCGACCTGGAACAAGCACGGCCTGTTCAGTTTGCTTGCCGGGTCTTTTGCCCATGCCGGTCTTTCCATCCTGAGCGCGCGTGGCTTCACCCGCGAAGACGAGATCGTCCTCGACACCTTCCACGTCGTAAACGCCGCAACGGGTGAGATGGCCAGGAAGAAACAACGCGAGACCTTTGAAGAAACACTCGTTGCCGCCATGAAGGGCGAACTCGACCTGCACGAACTGCTCGCGCACAAGAACCAGCAGCGCCCGACCGACTATCACGAGGGCATCGCCACCGAGATTGAGTTCGACAACGCGACGTCCACCCAGTTCACCGTGATCGATCTCGAGACCGAAGACCGCGTCGGTCTGCTGCATGCCGTTGCCGATGTCCTTGCCCATCTCAATATCGAGATCGAACTCGCCAAGATCACCACTGAAAAAGGCGCGGCCATTGACAGCTTCTACGTCTGTGAAACCAACGGGGAAAAACTTTCAAGCCCAGATCGCCAGGCCGAGGTGGAAGCAAAGGCGCGCACGGCAATTCTCGGACTTGATTCGGCTGAGTAATCAGAGCTCGCTCCGAATTCTCAATCTTGGCCGCACTCTGAGACCGGCTTCCAATCGCCCCCTTCCTCAAAACACGTCCAAAAAAAGGTGGCGCCGGGGCAAATGCCCCGGCGCCTTACTGTCAATTTCCAGGTCCCGGTCCCACAGCCAATAATCCCGGAAGCCAGGAACGACAGCAAAGTGGTTACCCCGTAGTTTCACATGAATTGGCCGAAGCGGTGAATGGATGAGGGTTTGGTGGCTTCAGTAAAGGGTGAAAGTGATTTTTGCCGATTACTTCACACAACTCCACCAAAGCCGCCACCCAACGTCTTGCCTCCAACCACGGTGGCAGCGGTCGCCGCGCCTGTGCCCATCGGGGCGGACGGCAAGAGGCCGAGCACGAGCGGGGCGAGATTTCGCGAAGGCCCCAAGCGTTTCAGGCCGTCTTCGGCGCGCTTCTCCAAAACCACGCGTAGTTTCTTCCGCGCACGATCCGACCGAACCAGGCGGCAAATCGCGATGGCTCCCGCAGCGCCCCAAGGTATTTGTAAACGCGAACAAAGGCTTCCTGGGGATGCCTCCTCCGCCAGCGAAAACATCACCCAGACGGCTCCAGGCAATACCGAAGGCCTGCTGCTGATTCCGTTCCACCAGTTCGCCGAAGAGCTCCTGCTCTCCTGCCTTTACCGCTTCGATGATTTCGGAATCTTCCCGCATCTCACCAACCAAGATCGCGTCGGTGCCGAATTGTTACCGACGAACTCAAGAATTGTATTTGTCGAATCCGGGCTTCATTCGTCACGCGTCACCAAGAAGCGCTGAATTCTGGTCCAAAGCAGATGCGCCTCCCGCAAGGCGTTCAGGTAATGGCGCCTCTCGGTGGTTTCGCCAAGCAACGCCGTATTCGCCTGAAGTTGATTGATCTCCCCGGCTTTCAACAGCAATTCACTCCGACGAACGATTTCCTTTTGGTGCGGCAGCAGCTCGTCGCGGATGTGCTCGACGCGGTTCAGCGATGCCAGCAGTTGGTTTCGAATGCGGCTGAATTCCAGGGCTGCGTTCTGGCGCGATGTCTGGGCACGAGCTTTTGCCGCGTTCGCATCTTCGGCAAAGGCCTTGGCCTCGGCTTTCTTGTCGTCAAAGAGCGGCAGCGCGATGGCCACGCTTGCGTCGATCCCGTCGCGCCGGTTCTGCTGGTTTCGTCGATAGAGCAATTCGACGTTGAGCGAAGGAATGCGGGATGCGCGTGCGAGCTGTGATTGGAGTTTCAGAATGTCGCCTTCAGACTCCGCAGCAAGAAGGGACGGAAGTTTTTCCAAGTCGGCCGTGAGTTCCTGCAAGTCCTTTAATGCAAGCGTTGGTTCAAGCTTTCCATTCAGCGTGTGGAATCCGGCGTCCGGCTGTCCGATCGCCGTCGCCAGTTGTTTGAAGGCGACTGTCCGATTGCCGATTACCTCCTGGTAATCCAGCCGTTCATGATCCAGGTCCGCGTGGGCCGACTCCGTATCTGCGACAACGAGCTCCCCTACATCAGCGAGCGCTTTCATCAGCGCCGCGTTGGATTCAAGAATCTTGATCCGTTCCGCAAAGAGACGTTCGTTCGCCTGGGTAAACAGTGCTCCGGCAAACGCAGAACTTACGCTCTGTCTCACACGATTCCTCGCTGCAGCATATTCCAGCGCGGCTTTCTCGCGCCTGACCTCGGCAATGTCACGTTTGAGTTTTGCGGGTTTCTTCAGGCGAACGGTTTGCGAAACGCCGGCCAGAAAGTCACCGTTGGTGAACGGCCGATCTCCGGGTGAGAGTCCTTCCGTGCCGATGGAGAACGAGGGATTCGGTCGCGAGCCGGCCGCAATGGCGCGTTGCTCGGCCGCGTTCCATCCCGCCAACGCGGCATCGAGAATCGGGCTGTTCTTCTCTGCGAGTCGCAGGGCTTCTTCCAGTGTGAGGGCGTTGTTTGTGGCGCCGCGTGCGCTTGATGCCAGAGTGGCAATACATAGACAGACCGGCAGGAAGCGCACCCTGAGTTGAGATGTGAAGGACATGTTCATTCGGATACGGGTTCGGGTTCAACGGGTCTTCCGAAGCGGAGGTAAAGCGTGGGTACGATCGCCATGTTGAGGAGCATTGACGTGGTCAAGCCGCAGAGAATGACGATTGCCATTGGAGTTTCGATTTCCTTGCCGGGTTCGCCGGCGCCAAGCACCAGCGGGATGAGTGCGAGCGAAGTGGCCAGGCCGGTCATCAGGATCGGCACGAGCCGTTCCATTGCGCCGCGATAGACGGCTTCGCGAAACTCCCGCACGCCTTCCGACAACTGCAGGTGTCGAATGTGAGAAACGAGCATGATGCCATTGCGCACGGCAATGCCAAACACGGTGATGAAGCCGATCAACGAAGCCACGCTCAAGACGCCTCCCGAGAAATACACCCCGGCGACTCCACCGATGAGTGCCAGGGGTAGATTCAGCATCACCAACGTGGCATCACGCGCAGAACTGAAGGCCATATACAGCAACAACGCGATCCCGATCACGACGAGCACCCCCACGAAAGTGATCACCTGCGTGGCTGCGGCCGCGCTCTCGAATTGCCCGCCAAATTGAACGCGATAGCCCGTCTGCGCGTTGATCATGGGTTCGATCTTCTCGCGGCAGTCGTTCACCACGGACATAACATCGCGCCCAGCCACGTTGCAGGACACCACGATCTTGCGTTCCACCTGTTCGCGACTGATGCGGTTGGGCCCGGTAAATCGTTCGACCTGCGCAACGGCACCGAGCGGAACGCGTGCACCGGAGGGCGTGCTGATGAGCAACTCGCCCAGGGACTCAAGCGTCCAGGATTCCGGCCGATCGATGCGGACGACCAGATCAAATGCGTTCCGACCCTCCAGGACTTCACTGACCTTCTCGCCCTGCACTGCAGCATTGATGTGGCTGGCTACGCGATCGATCGTGAGTCCGTGCCGCGCCAACGCGTCGCGCCGAAAACGGATCCGGAGCGTCGGCACATCGCGCTGTTGTTCGAGCGAGAGATCCGCAACCCCCGGGATGTTTTCCATGGCCGATCGCGCCCGTTCGCCCAGACTGCGCAATTCGTAGATGTCCGGTCCGAAGATCTTCACGGCGACTGCCGCGCGGGTTCCCGACAACATGTGATCGATGCGGTGAGAAATGGGTTGGCCGATCTCGATGTTCATTCCCGGCACGCCATCGAATTCCTCACGCAAGGCCGCCAGGAACTCGGCCTTGGTCCGGTCTTTCAGATCGATCTGCACTTCGAACTCCGAAGCTTCCACGCCCATTACGTGTTCGTCCTGTTCGGCGCGACCGGTCTGGCGCGAAAAGGCGACCACCTCCGGCTGGCGTAACAAAATCCGATCAAGCCGGGAGGCGAGTTTGTCCGATTCCACCAGCGAAGTGCCGGGAATTGTCACCGCACCGATGGTCAGGCTGCCTTCGTTGAACTGCGGAAGGAACGCCCGGCCAAAGAGCGTCATCTGGAATACAGCTGCGCCAAAGAGAACCAGTGTCGGAATCGTGGCCACCCAGGTGTGGTTGAGCAGGAACGGAAGGACCCTCCCGTAAACCGATTTGCAGATGACCGTGAGCGTCGGCTCCTTCTCGCGCACGATCGTCCGGCTTTCCGGGAGCAGGAAATAGCACAGCACCGGCGTCACGGTCATCGCCACGACGAGTGATGCCAGCAATGAAACCACGTAAGCCATTCCGAGAGGCGCAAGCAACCGTCCCTCCACGCCGTCGAGGAAGAACACCGGCGTAAAGACCAACACGATGATGATCGTTGCAAAGGTGATACTGCTTCGAATCTCAGCGCTTGCCGTAAAGACAACCCGAAGTGCGGGCACACGTTTCTCTTCCGGCAACTGCCAGTTTTCGCGCAATCGGCGAAAGACGTTTTCAACATCGATGATCGCGTCATCGACCAACGCTCCGATAGCGATGGCCATTCCTCCGAGAGTCATCGTGTTGATGGTGGCGTCCAGCCATTGAAGCGACAGCACGGCCGTGATCAAGGAGAGGGGAATCGCAGTGAGCGTGATGACGGTGGATCTGAAATTGGCGAGGAACAACAGGATGACAATCACCACCAGCAGCACGCCGTCGCGCAGAGCGGTCACGACATTTGAAACCGCGACGCGAATAAAGTCCGCCTGCCGAAAGATGTCCCGGTGCAAGGTCATTCCCGGCGGAATCGTCGCCTCAAGATCATCGAGAACCGCCTCCAGTCGTCGCGTCAGCTCAAGCGTGTTGGCCTGTGATTGCTTGCGAATCCCAAGCACGACCGCTGGTGATCCGTTGGCGGCTGCCATCCCCCGCATGGGCGCCGTTCCAATGCGAACCTGTGCAACCTGGCCGACCGTGACAGGTGTGCCCCTTTCGCTGCGAATCACGATGCTTGCAATGTCGTTGGTGTCCTGAATGCGTCCCTCGATCGAGACCAGCCACTCCGAGACGCTTTGATTGATCACGCCGGCGGACACATTGCGATTGGCCGCGCGGAGAGCTTCCGAAAGTTCATCCAGCGTTACATCGTACGCAGCAAGCGATTCAGGACTGGCCACCACCTGGTATTGTTTTACCCCACCCCCGATTGCGGAAACCTGTGAGACACCGGACACCGCGAGCAACCGCCGACGCACAACCAGTTCGGCATGATTGCGCACGTCGATCAGGGAATTCCGATCCGAGGTCAACGCAATGAACATCACGTCCCCCATGATCGAACTGTTCGGCGCGATGATCGGGCGTTCCACTTCCTCGGGCATTTCGCCGGCCACCAGGTCCAGCTTTTCGGAGACGATTTGCCGGGCCGTCCGGATGTCCGTGTCCCAGTCGAACTCAACCCACACCAGTGAAATCCCGACAGCAGTTGCCGAACGAATTCGTCTCACCCCAAACGCACCATTGAGTGCAGTCTCGATGCGGAAGGTCACCTGTTGTTCCAGGTCGATCGGCGTCATTCCATGCGCCTCGGTCACCACCGTAACCGTCGGTGCGCTGAGATCCGGAAACACATCGACGGGAAGATTACGGCCCACCCAGATTCCGTAGGCCGTCAGCGCCATGGCCGCAGCCAGCACGAGCACGCGGTTGCGAAGTGAGATTCGGATGAGGGCGTTCATGCGTTTCTCAGTGATGACTGTGCGGAATGCTCTTGCCGCCGACGGCTGCCAATCGGACGGCGTTTGCGTTTCGGATCACGACGCGTTCCCCCGCGGAAAGGCCGTCGAGAATCTCCACGTGCTTTCCATCGCGGATTCCCGTCCGCACCACGCGTTTCACAAACGTGTCACCCGCAATTTGAACGTAGATGGTCTTACGCCCCTGTTCCTCGATTACCGCCTCAACTGGAACGGACAAAGCAACCCGTGATTCGCTGACAATCAGATGCACGGTCACCCGCTGACCCACGCGCATGACGCGATTCGAGTTCGGTGTTTCGATGATCAAGGCGGTGGTGCGAGTGGAAGGATGGACCTGTTCGCCAAAGGTCACCAGCCGCCCCAAAGACCTTCGAAGGACCGGCAGGGATGCTCCGGGCAATTCGAGTTCCGCGCCCAGGACGTTGGTGAGCCGGGGCATCAATGCTTCCGGCACATGCGCATGGATGTGAACCGGATCAGAGTGCAAGGTCCACGCGATGGTCGAGCCTTCGGCGATAAATTCGCCCATCGCGATCTCCGCCAGTTTGACAATCGTCCCATCAACCGGCGCGGTGAGCGCAACGCTGGCTGCGCTTCCATCACGCCCGGCGAGCAGATCTGAGTTCGCGCTCGCATAGGCCTTCGCCAGCGACTCGGCAGCCTGGAACGCACTCTCTGCGAGCTGCAACTCGCGTTCAGCCGCCTGCAAATCACGCGCAGATTTCGCGCCCTGATCCGCCAGCTTGCGGATGCGATCGTAGGTCCTTTTCACATCATCGAGCTTGATGCGTTCACGCTCGATCGCGGCCTTCGCCTCCACGAGCCGCGTGGTGATTTCAGAGAACACCGGTTGAACACGCGCAACAACTTGTCCCGCAGATACCTTGCTTCCAATCTCCACCGGTCCGGACGCAGCCGCCGTCAATCGACCCGAGATCGGAGTGGTGATCGCACCACGTCGGCCCGGCGTGGCTTCGACCTCCGCGGGCACGCTGATCCGTTCCCGCAAGGTTCTGCGTCCTGCCGGTACCGCCTGGGTCTCAAACTCCCATTGCTGTTCCTTGGAAAGCAACACGCCCGTGGGTGATTCCGGTGCCGTGGTTCCCATTGCTGAGTCATGATCGGGAAATACTTCCAACGACTTCAGCGGAATCGTCAGCGCCTGCCCATCGACGTTGATGCGGACACTGAGTTCCCAATTTCCGGCGGAGGGAAACTTGATCCTCGGCAGGTAAACCCCGGCGGTTGCCGGGCGCGCCTGGAGATGTTCGAAAGCCTTGCCCGCGTCGTTTCGAGCGACGACGCGGATCGCGCCCGTTGGTCGGGGGCGGCCGGTCTCCAGGAGCGTGACACGCAGGGCCAGCGTGCCCAGCATCCCGGCTTCGAAGGCCTCATGTTCGGCAAATACTTCAAATCCATTGGTCCAAACGGTTGCATGGAACCGGACCGGCTCCTGTGCTTCGTCGGCCGCGTGTCCCCCGGAACCATGGGAGTGCCCGTGGCCGTGCGAATGCCCGTGACTTGGCGCATCCGGTGGACGGCAACCGACAATGATCAGGCAGAGTGGGACACCGCTTAAGGCGGTCAAAACAGATTGTAGCTTCATATGCTGTTAACAGCAGGCCGGGGAACTGAATAGTGGACACACCTCACCCGAGGCGTGTCCGAACGTGATGGGGAGGGGTTGCGTCAGGCGCTGGGAGGGGCGCGCGAAGGACGTTCCCAGCCAGGCGGTTTGGCGGGAGGAGTCCGATCGGCGATCGAAACCTTGACCGAATTCAGCTTCGGGGCTCGAAGCCACGAGGTATGACCTGAAATCAGAAGATCCTTCGAAACGGAATCATCTTTCGACAACGCTGCGACGTCATGCAATTCGGCAGGATGATGCTCGTGATGAGTGTCGCCATGATCGTGGCCGTGGTGACCGTGATCGTGGTGGTAATGCCCGTCCGCGTGCACGTGGTCCTGCGTATGGACGACACCTTCCAGGCAGTGTGGCACGGCAGAAAGATGGAGGGGGAGGTAGATGAGATAGGCGACGAATACCAGCAACGTCACCATGGCGGAGCGTCGGGTCGCAGGTCTCAAATGATCGCCTGATGTTTTCACTCGGGTTGTTGGAAGATGCCTTGCGCAATGGATGCTGTCAATTCAGCGAGGGGTGAACCTTGCCAAGCATCCGCCTTCCCGGCTAAATGCGCGGATGCAATCGGTGCTCGATTACATTGAGGATAATCAGTCGCGTTTCGTCGACGACCTGAGCGAATACCTGCGTTTCCCAAGCATCTCCGCGCAGCCTGAACATAAGAAGGACATCGCGGCCTGCTCGAAGTGGATCGCGGGCAAGTGCAAGGAAATCGGACTCAAGACGGAGGTCTGCAAGACGAGCGGTCAGCCGATCGTCGTCGCTCGCACGCCGCGCAAAAAAAACAGCCGCAAGCCGCATTACCTGGTTTACGGACACTACGACGTGCAGCCGCCCGATCCGCTTGAACTCTGGAAGACGCCTCCTTTCAAACCCCAGATCGCCAACGGAAACATCTATGCGCGCGGTTCGACCGACAACAAGGGCCAGCACATGGCTCATCTCAAAGCAGTCGAGGCCTATTTGAAAACCGGGACGGATCTTCCCTGCGATATCACGTTCATCATCGAAGGCGAGGAGGAGGTCGGTTCCAGCAACCTCACGCCCTTCGTTCAGAAACGGAAAAAGGATTTCAAATGCGAGGGCGTGGTGGTTTCCGACACCGGCATGCCGAGTCCAAAGCATCCCGCGGTCACCTATGCGCTTCGTGGAGTGATGGCCCTGGAAGTCCGCCTGGACGGACCCGCGCGCGATCTGCATTCGGGTGTGTTCGGCGGTTCGATTGAGAACCCCGCCATGGCGCTTTGCCAACTGATGGCCAAGTGCCGCAACGACAGGGGCAAGGTTCTCGTTCCCGGATTCTACGACGACGTCGAAAAGCTCACAAAGTACGAGCGCGAACAGATGGCCAAGGTTCCTCATTCCGATCGCGCCTATCTCAAGATGCTGGGTTCGCCGAAGATCTTCGGCGAACCCGGTTATTCAGCAACCGAGCAACGCAGCGCGCGACCGACTTTCGAGATCAACGGTTTGACCAGCGGTTACCAAGGCGAGGGCAGTAAGACGATTGTACCGTCTTATGCCAGCTGCAAAATTACCATCCGTCTCGTCCCCAATCAAAAACCGCAAACGATTCTTCGCCAGGTGAAGGCGCACTTGAAGAAGGTGTGTCCGCCGTCCGTAAAGATCACGATCGAAGGCGGACACGAAGGCGATCCCTACCTCGTCGCCCCGAAGAGCGATCAGGTCCAGGCCGGGTTGAGCGCGTTGAAGAAGGCATTCGGGCACGAAGCGATCGTCATGCGCGAAGGCGGATCGATTCCCATCGTCAACGACTTCAAGAAAATCCTCGGGGCGGACACCCTGCTGCTAGGACTTGCCTTGCCGGACGACAATCTCCATTCGCCCAACGAGAAGTTCAGCCTCGAACAGTACCGCAAGGGAATGATCATGAGCGCCCACCTCTGGCAGGGGCTGGGAGCCTCGTAGTACCAGCAGTCCCACCCCATTCGTGGTCGACAAGAGTTTGAACTTCCCCAATGAGTGACTTCACAACCCTGATCCTCATGCGGCACGGCGAGGTCGATGTCCGCTATCACAAAATTTTTGGGGGAACCATCGACATGGATCTTTCGCCCCGCGGTGTCGGGCAGGCGCAGGACCTGGGCGAGTATCTTCGCCTCACCAAACTGGACATGCTCTTCTGCAGTCCCATGAAGCGCGCCCGCCAGACGGCCGCCCCATTGACGATGATGGAACAGCCCGAACCAACCATCATCGATGACCTTCGCGAAATAGACTTCGGCGAATGGACGGGAAAGACGTGGATGCGCGTTCGCGACGAATACCAGATCAATGTCTTCACCTGGCTCGATGAACTCATGGCCGGTCGCGTGAAAGACGCCGAGAACAGCGAACGGTTCTTCGGCAGGATGCGTGCATCCCTCGATCAGATTCTTGCAGACGCCAAAGGCAAAACGATTGGCGTGGTTTGCCACGGAGGCGTCGTCCGGGGTTTGCTTTCGTTGCTGCTGGATATCCCGGTCAGCCACTTCGGCAAGATCGACATCGAGTACGCCAGCCTCACGAAAGTGGAGGTACACGATCACAAACACGAGGCGACCTTGATGAACTTCACTCCCTGGCGGGATCTCTAAGGCGTCACCAAGCCAACTTTCCCGTTCCCCAAGCTCCGAAACTCAGCCCAGATACCCGGCCCGCATTTTCGCATTGACATCTGCGGTCATTTTAATCATAAGTGACTTGATTAATTTAATAAACATTACGAAATGAGCAATGAGATCGGACGCGAGCGTGAGGACGCAAAAATCCTCAAGTTAGATGCGCACGAAAACATGGAAATCACCTCGTAGCACGGTGTGCTGACGCTACCCCCGTTCTTCCTTTACTCGGGTGGCGAAGTGAAGGCCCAGTTCGCGGGGACAAAGTCCAAGAACGACCTGATCCGTTGGATCGACGAGAACAAGTAATTCAAATGACCGCAGAAGAAATCGCCAAAGCAAACGCCGATCTAACCGGTAAGAGCCCGCAGGACATCGCCAACTGGGCTGTCGAAAATGGCGGGGACAAGATCCTCGTCTCCACCAACTTCCGCCCCTACGAAGCCGTGATCCTGCACCTCTGCGTGCAGGCCAAGCCGGACATGACCGTGCTCTGGATGGACAGCGGCTGGAATCGTCCGGCCACCTATCGTCACGCGAAAGAGGTCATCGACAAGCTGAACCTGAATGTCGTCATCTACACGCCTCAGATCACGGTTGAGCACTGGAAGGCTCTTCACGGCAACGACGTTCCTTCACCGGACAACGAGGAACTGCACAAGAAGTTCAGCTGCGAAACCAAGATCGAACCCTTCCTCCGCGGCATGAAGGAACTCGCACCGACCATGTGGATTACCGGACTGCGCGCCGTTCAAAACCCCAATCGAGCCAACCTGGACGTCATTGCCGAAGACGTGAACTTTGGCAGCCTCAAGGTGAACCCCGCCTTCCACATGTCCGACGACGACATGGAGGCCTACCTGAAGGAACACGATCTGCCGAACGAATGGGATTATTTCGATCCGGTAAAAGCGGGTGAGAAGCGGGAGTGTGGATTGCACGTCCCGGTGGTGGGGAAGGGTTGAAGGGTTTAATCGGTTAAAGGGTTCAATCAATGAGCGCATATCACCTGGACCACCTGGAGTATCTCGAGACGGAAGCAATTCACATCATGCGTGAAGTCGCTGCGGAGTTTGAACGACCTGCGCTTCTGTTCTCTGGCGGTAAAGATTCCATCTGCCTCCTGCGTCTGGCCGAGAAGGCCTTCCGCCCATCCGAGATTCCGATGCCGTTCCTCAACGTCGATACCGGGCATCACTTTCCTGAACTCAATGAATTCCGCGACCGACGAGCGAAGGAACTGAACGGCAAGTTGATCGTTCGAAAAGTCGAAGACGCCATCAAGGCTGGCATTGCCGTTCCAACCCCGGGTGAAATCAGCCGGAACAAACTTCAGATTCCAACCTTATTGAACGCGATCGAGGAATTCCAGTTTGACTGCGCTATCGGCGGTGCTCGACGCGACGAGGAAAAGGCCCGTGCCAAGGAACGTTTCTTCTCCTTCCGTGACGGCTTCGGTCAATGGGATCCCAAGAATCAGCGTCCGGAGATCTGGAACCTCTACAACGCCCGCGTAAACATGGGCGAAAACATGCGTGTGTTCCCACTGTCCAACTGGACGGAGATGGACGTCTGGGAATACATCCGCAAAGAGAAACTCGAAGTTCCCAATATTTACTTCAGCCACGAGCGCGAATGCGTCCTGCGCCACGGTCAATGGCTGCCCGTCACCGACCTACTGCCACCGAAGGAAAAGGAACGCGTCGAAACCAAGATCGTCCGCGTCCGCACCATCGGCGACATCATCAGCACGGGCATGGTCGAAAGCCCTGCCAACAGCCACGACGATATCATCGCCGAAATCGCTGCGGCCCGTGTCACCGAACGCGGCTCGCGCGCGGACGACAAAGCCTCCGAGGCCGCCATGGAAGACAGAAAGAAAGAGGGTTACTTTTAGGAGATAGGAGTTGGTGGGCCCTATGGACAAACCGGAAGCATTTGAAGATTTGGAAGCTTGGCAGATGGCTGGAAAACTAACCAATCAGGTGCATGCACATTGCAGCAGAGAACCGTTGTCGAAGGACTCCGGTCTTTCTGGCCACTTGCGGCGTGCTTCGTTGTCGGTAATGAACAACATTGCCGAGGGTTGGAAGTCCTTTCACCAGGCAGAGAAAAAACAGTTTTACAACTTTGCACGACGCTCATGTGGCGAAGTTCGATCCATGACGTACGTGCTCGGCGATAACGCCACCATTTCGAAACACGACGCTGACTCGCTTCGCGAACAAGCCATCCACACTGGGAAGCTCGACAGCGGACTCATCCGATCCGTCGGCAGTTGAACCGACATGGAACCTGAACGCTTCTATTTGCAATGACGCCCTCCCCATCTCTCATCTCCGATCTTCCATCTACCGCCCACCATCCTGTCGAAATACTTCGCTTCAATACCTGTGGTTCCGTCGATGATGGGAAGTCCACATTGATCGGGCGCCTCCTGTATGATTCCAAATCCATCATGGAGGACCAGATGGAAGCATTGGAAAGATCCGCTGACATTACCGGTGGTGGTGAGATCAACTTGGCTAATCTGACCGACGGTCTCCGCTCCGAACGCGAACAGGGGATCACGATTGACGTGGCTTATCGATACTTCGCGACGCCACGCCGCAAGTTCATTATCGCGGATACTCCCGGACATGTTCAGTACACCCGCAACATGGTCACCGGCGCTTCGACCGCGAACCTCTCCATCGTTCTCGTCGATGCACGACATGGCGTGATCGAGCAGAGTCGGCGCCACACTTACATCTCCGCGCTGTTGGGCATTCCACACATCATCATTGCGGTGAACAAGATGGACCTCGTGGATTGGTCCGAGGAACGCTTCCTCGAAATCCGCGATCAGTTCGAATCCTTCCTGCCGCGCCTCGACGTCCTGCACGACGTGAAGTTCATTCCGATCAGCGCGTTGAACGGTGACAACGTAGTCACCACCTCCGATAAGACGCCGTGGTATCAGGGACCCAACCTGTTGGGGCATCTCGAGACCGTTCACATCGCCAGCGACTGGAATCTCAACAACTTCCGCCTGCCCGTCCAATGGGTGAACCGACCGGAAAACCCGCGTGACGAATCGCTCCACGACTTCCGCGGAATCAGCGGCCAGATCGCCGGTGGCATTGTCAAGAAAGGCGATCATGTCCTTGTGCTGCCCAGCGGATACAAGGCGACGGTAAAGGACATCTGGACCTATGGCGGTTCAATCGATGAAGCCTTCTGCCCTCAGTCCGTCACCATCCAGCTCGAAGAGGACATTGACATCAGCCGAGGCGATATCGTCGTCGGCATCGACGATCTGCCCGGTGTAGAAAGCGACCTTCGCGCCCGCGTGTGCTGGATGAACCAGAAGCCCCTGACCAAGGGCCGCAAATACTTCCTCAAACAGGGAACCCAGACCGTCCAGGCCATGGTCACCGCCATCGATTCCAAGGTGAACTTTGAGAATCTAAAGATGGAACCCGAACCGGCTGAACTCGCCGTCAACGACATCGGCGAAGTGAAGATCAAGACCGCCCGTTCGATCGTCTACGACGCCTACCAGACCAACCGCCTGACCGGATCCTTCATCCTCATCGAACAAGGCACCAACCAGACCGTGGCCGCCGGCATGCTCCAGCCGCCCAACGCGGCGTTCAATCCCGAATTCACCGACTACACGATCTGATGGCTGCTGCGACGTGTGTGCTCCCTGTTTTCAGCGTGTATATCACGATTCGCCCTCAATTGAATGTTGAGACGAAGAAGCATAAAAATCCTTTCTTCCCTTAACACTTGCACCCCGCACCATTTCTCTGTAGACGGCCAAAACCACGGATGAGAAGGCAATGCAGATTCTGCTCAAGGCGTGTTGGGGAGCAGGTGGATGGAAAAGCGGAGACGTATCCCGAGCTGATTTTGAGTATGCTCGGGCGCGAGGACTCATGTTCGATCCTCTGACCGTCACCCACGACGCGCCGGTGATCCGGACCATCAAAATCCGTGACACGCTGAACACTAACGACCTTGCTCGTGCATTCTTGGGAAGTCTCTCCACGCGAAAATACCTGCCGAGAATTTGCTGAAGAATGCGACCGAAGCGGTTGCCCATCACGAGAGGAACATCCGATCGAATCCCGGAGAAACAAAACTCTACCTGTGGCTCGCGGATGATGAGTTTCACAAGGCAAATTACAGTGGTGGCGAGAACCACCATGTGGAACTGCCAAATCCACATATCGATTTTCCAGTCTTCGGACTGGCTGTGGACGAGGTTGATCGGAAGCTCGAGGCGGTGTTTGGAGTTGACGAAGATTTCGGCCCCAACGAGTTCTTTACGAACCACCTGCGGACCGTTTGCCGTAGCGCAGGATTCAGGGGACGGTATGATCCAGAGCGACATGCGCGCAAACCACCAGAGTTTGATCTCCTCGAAGAAATCAAGCCTCGAATCGAACCTTTCTGAAATGCCCTGCGATCCTGTGCTGAAATTGACAACGTTTAGGAGCATCGTGCTGGGCGCGTGTTTTCTGACTTCAAGCCTCCTCTCAGCTGCGAATGACGACGCCCTTGTGATCCGCACGGATACCGGCCTGGTCCGCGGAACGAATATGGGCGAATACGCCCGGGCTTGGTTGGGGATTCCATACGGCAAACCGCCCTTTGGTCCGCTTCGCTGGAAAGCGCCGCAAGCACCAGAACCGTGGAAGGGCACACTATCCTGCGAACAACCGGCGAAGCGCAAACGCGAACGAGGCGGGGTCGAGGATCGGCTTTATCTCAACGTCTGGCGCCCGCAAAGCGATGAGCAGAACCTGCCGGTGCTGGTCGATGTACATGGCGGAGGGAACATGGGCTACGACGGCATGGCCAACATCATGCGAACAGTTGCGCACAAAGCGAATTGCGTGGTCGTGACGATGAATTATCGCATCGGTGTCTATGGCTGGTTTACGCATCCCGCGCTGCGAACAGGAAAGCCGGGGGATGAGTTGAACGACTCCGGCAATTTCGGCTTGCTCGACATCATACATGCGCTCAGGTGGGTGCGGCGAAACATCGAAGCCTTCGGAGGCGATCCCGGCAATGTCACGCTATCCGGAGAATCTTCCGGCGCATCCAACGTTTCGTTCCTCCTGCACTCGGAATTGGCCGCGCCCCTGTTTCACAAGGCGTTCATGTCGAGTGCCTATCCGTTCGCGGCACCGCATTCGCGAGGGGACAAGGCGGCCGAGACCGCGTTGATCAACATGCTGGTTTATTCGAAGACCGCAGCCGATCGCAAAGCCGCGCAGGCCCTGCGCAAAAAAATGTCCCCAAAACAAGTCGCCGGGTTCCTGCGCAGCCGCGATCATCGAACACTTTACGCCGGCTATCGCCGTCCGGACGGAAAGGGCATGATGGATTGGGGCGATCTGGACCAGGACAACATCCCCACGAAATACCGTCGCCGGGGCAAACCGGAGTTCTGCTATGGCTACGCGGACGGACATGTCGTCTCCAAGCTGGTGGATTTCACGGAGGGCAATTGGTTTCCCAAGCCGGTCATGATCGGCACCACTCGAGACGAGAACAAATACTTCCACTACAGCCATTTCAAGGCGGTCTTCGACAATGCAATGAAGAAGAAGATGCCGCTCGATGAAGCCATCACCGCGGGTTTGGAAGGCCAGGCGCGCGTGAAGTATGCGTCGGTTGCGGAATTCAAACGCGGTTGGAATTTCATCAACCGAATGACCACGGGGCTTTTTCATCGCTTCGGCGCCCACGATCCCGCACGGGCAATGGTTCGTTCGCAGGATCGGCATCCCGTTTACGTCTTCCGCTTTGATTACGGCTCCGGCATGCATGACCTGAAGTATCCACGTCAGGAAAACTTCGAGTTCTTTCTCGGCGCGTCCCACAGTTTTGAGCTGCCGTTCTTCTTCGATTGGATGGATGTGGAACCACCCCGATGGGTTCGCTGGCAAAAGGAACAATGGAACGAAGCCAACTACACCGGGCGAAAGGCTCTCGCAGGCGCGATGTCCGCTCATCTCAAGGATTTTCTGCATTCTCCGGATGGAAGATTAAAGAACGCATCCGGCAACCCGATCACCTGGCAACCATGGACGCGAACAAATGAAGGATTCATTGTCTTCGACGCGGATGCGGATCGTGCGCACATTGCCATGAGCAATGACCTTGCATCTTCGCCGGGACAAATGCGAAGCGAACTGGATTCATGGCCGGATCAGGCGACCGTCGATTACATCAAGTACTTTATCATCTATTCCTATCAGATGAACTGGTATTGACCGCGGAAGAATACGAGCTGAACAGAACGTGGCCTGGAATTGAGATCTACACGCAGCGGCACGGGGCAAATCATACTCGCCTCGGATTTTCGCGCCCACGGACTCGTAAACTCGTCCCTCCCCGCCCACTTGCAATCGCACCCGGTCGGAAGTTCAATCCAAGTTTGTAGCAGCGTGCGAACCTACCCGGCATATCGTGCCAACCCAATCCACCCGATCATGAAACCAACCATCTTCCTCGGCCTGGCCATCTTCGCACTCTCCCTGTCCACAACGCAGGCCCAGCGTCACTCGCCCGACTTGCCGGAAAAGAAAGCCGCGATGAAGAAGCTCTCATTCATGGAAGGCCAGTGGACAGGCGCGGGTTCGATCCAATTCCGAGGTCGCTCGTCGAAGTTTAACGGCAGCGAAACGGTGGGACTCAACTGCGCATTGATCGAATCTGAACCTGCCCCTACGCTGCCTCGATGCCAAAGCTTCTCATACTCTTGCTGGCAACCCTGTGCACGCTTGGACTTCCAGCCGCGGATTCCAAAACGAAGTCGACCAATCCGAAATCGGCAGGAGACACGCTTCAAGAGCGGATTCTCGAATCACAGAAAGCCTTCAACCGTCGCGAATACCGCAAGGCCCTCGACATCATCAACTCCGAGTTCGCCAAACTGGGCGAGAACGCGGAAGTCTACATGTTCCGTGGCACGCTTCACGCCGCGATCGCCAGTGAAGCGGGCGCGTCTGAAGCCGCGATGATGTTCTACGACAAGGCGGTCCAGGATTTCAGCAAGGTCATCAAACTTTCACCGCACGCGGCCGCGCCGAAACAGTCACGCGGCTACGCCTACCAGGAACGTGGCAGCGCTTATTTCCGAAGTGGGAAGATCGAGGAATCCATCAAGGACTGGGACAAGTTCATCTCCTTTCATCCACGCCAGGAACCATATCATTGGCAACGCGGCATTGCTCACTATTACGCCGGACAATATGAGAAGGGCCGCCAGCAGTTCGAACTGCACCAGACCGTGAATTCCGCGGATGTCGAAAACGCCGTGTTCCATTTTATCTGCACTGCCAAGTCGCTGGGATTGGAACGGGCCAAGAAAGACTTCATTCCCATCAAGGGTGACCGGCGTGTGCCGATGATGGAGATCCATGGCCTGTTTGCCGGCAGCACGAAGGTGGAAGATGTCATTGCCGCGGCGGAGAAGGGTGAAGGCCTGCGATTGAACTACCAGCTCTTCTACGCGCACTACTACATCGCCCTCTACTTTGAATCGCACGGCGATGACGAGAAGGCGCGCAATCACGTGATGAAGGCTGCTGCATACGCCCCCCTCAGCAACTACATGGGCGATTGCGCGCGCGTTCACAAGATGCTGCTTCTGCGCAGGGACAAGGCGAAGAAGTAGGCGTTCTTGCCGACCACACTTCACCGATGCACGCGTGACTGGACGGGTTGCTCTTAATCTTTGTCTTCGTCCTTGTCTCAATCTCCCGCCGAGATCGAGACAAGGAGTTAAGGCAACGATTAAGAACCAGGCAAACTGTCAGTTCATTGCTGACGGAGTACGAGTTGCAGTCCACATACGGATTGAACGCACACGTCTCGTCGCTACACTCACCCCACTCTTGATATGAAGCAGATCGTTGCCATTTTCCTTGTTGCCTTTCTTGCACTCGCATTTGCGAACACAGCGAGCGCGGCCGAACGGAAGCCCAACATCATTTACATCATGCTGGACGACGCCGGCTACGGCGACCTGAGCTGCTTCGGTCAGAAGAAGTTCACCACGCCGAACATCGATCGGCTGGCAAAGGAGGGGATGAAATTCACCGATCATTATTCCGGCAGCACGGTTTGCGCGCCGACGCGCTGTGCGTTGATGACAGGTCTTCACACGGGACATTGCTTCGTTCGCGGCAACAAGGAGGTTCAGCCCGAAGGACAATGGCCGATGCCGGCGGACATCGTAACCATTCCGCGTCTGCTGAAGAAGGCGGGATACACGACTGGCATGTTTGGCAAGTGGGGCCTGGGCTCGCCCGGATCCAGCAGCGATCCGGTAAAACACTTCGACACCTTCTTCGGCTACAACTGCCAGCGTCAGGCGCACACCTACTACCCCGGCCACCTGTGGAGCAACGACGAGAAAGTGCCTCTCGACGGCAACACCTATTCTGAACACCTCATTCACAACGCCACGCTGAGATTCATACGGGACAACGCGAAAAAGCCCTTCTTCGCCTATGTGCCGATCACCATTCCGCACGCGGCCATGCATGCGCCCGAGGAAGACACCGAACCGTGGCGGAAGAAGTTTCCTCAATTTGAGGAAACCACCGGCAGATACGGCAGACACAAGGTGGTGAAGAACCCCATCGCGAAATTTGCCGCGATGATGACGCTGATGGATCGCGGCGTGGGTGAAATCGTGCAGTTGCTCAAGGACCTGAAGATCGACAAACACACCGTTGTGATGTTCACCTCCGACAACGGCCCGCACAAGGAAGGCGGCCACAAGCCGGACTTCTTCGACAGCAACGGTCCGTTGAAAGGATACAAACGTGATCTATACGAGGGCGGCATTCGCACTCCGCTCATCTGTTGGTGGCCCGGCAAGATCAAGGCGGGATCGAAGAGCGCCCACATCTGCGCGCACTGGGACGTGCTTCCAACGGCTTGCGACATCGCGGGCGTCAAACCGCCCAAGAATATCGACGGCATCTCCTATCTCCCCACCTTGCTGGGGAAGAAGGACCAGAAGAAACATCAATATCTCTACTGGGAATTCCACGAGCGCGGAAAGAAACAGGCGGTCCGCATGGGCAACTGGAAAGCCATCCGCCAAAACCTTGCGAAGAACCGCAACGCCCCGATCGAACTTTACAACCTCGCCCATGACATCGGGGAAGAGAACAATGTTGCCGATCAGAACGCAGATATTGTCGGGCGCGCGAAGCGCTTGTTCAAAACTGCACGGGTGGAATCCAAGGTATTTACGCTATTCCCGGTAAAGGGCGCGAAGAAGCCAACCAGAAAAAAGAAGCAATAAGATTCGCCGAGAGCACGCCGCGTTCATGAACGATCGCCGTTACTGGGAAAAAACGGGAAGCAATTACACTGAGGAAGTCTTCAACGTCGCGGCCAATGACCGGCGCGGCATCATTCGTCGGGAAATCCGCCGGGCTTCGGGAGCATTCGCAGCCGACATGGGATGTGGAATCGGCAATTTCCTGCCCCTGCTCTCTGCCAGGTTTCAACACGTAAACGCCATCGATTTTTCAGCCGCATGCCTTCGTGAGTGCCGCAGCACCCACGCCACAATCGAAAACGTCAGCTACCTTCGCAAGGATCTTCGCCAAACCACGCGCCACTTCAAGCCCGTCGATTTCATCCTCAGCGTGAATGCGCTCTTGTCCCCCCGCCTCGCAGATCAACTCGCCATGTTTCATTCTCTGGCGCGTCATCTCAAAAAGAATGGGACACTGCTGCTGGTCGTTCCTTCCGTGGAGTCCGCGATGCTGGCAGATCATCGCTTTACTGAATGGTATCTCAGAACGGGAACGAGTCCGGCTCGCGCTCAGCGAATCGCGAACGGTGCCGAACGCCGGGAGGAATTGGAAATCGCTTCAGATGGCATTGTGAAAATCGCCGGTTCAACCACCAAGCATTACCTCCGGGAAGAAATCCAACTCCGGCTCGAATCACTGAAGTTCAATGTTCGTTCGATCCGCAAGCTGGATTACGCTTGGGATACCGAGTTTGAAGAGCCTCCCAAGTGGATGCAGGAACCGTATCCGTGGGACTGGTGCGTCGTCGCGACGAAGGGGTGAGAGTGGAGCGAGCTATTTGACGTGGATTCCAACACCGGAAACGAGGGAAAGGACGAGCAGATTTGCTGTGGTTATTTCGTAACGGACCCTGAGTTCGATTACTTCGCCCTCCGTCCAGATTTATGTAAATGACCTGGCTGACAGGACGCTAATCGCATGCTCCACCAAAACCCGATGCTCACTTCGCGCCGTGGTCTTCCCACGCCAACAGTCCCAGATCGGAACAAAAGGGTGAGGCTGGCAATCCGGCCGCGTTGTAGAGATTGAATCCCTGTGGTTCGACATCGCAGGCGTAGCGAACGGCCATGGGGTTTGTGACCAACGGACTGGATACGATCACCTCCATTCCTTCAATGCGTGCTGTTGCGTCATGCCAGTTTCCCTGGCCGTCCGCGAGCTCGAACCAATCCAGAGCGCCGGAAGTTTCCCTTGCGGACAACACTCCCGGTTTGTGCCCAACCATCAACCCGTTCGCGTTCGTGAACGAAACCCGAACTTCCCCTCCCACAACGCGATGCCCGGCGTAGCGTGGACCAACGGAATTGGTGACATCCATCCCATACGTTTTCCCGAGTGCCAACCGCGCCAGACGCCGGCCCACAGAGATCTTGTCGGGAGGATGAATCCCTTCACCCGGAACATCGATCGTCACGACCATGCCCGAATGTGGAATGGACTGCGCCAATCGCTGTTCCTCGCGCATACGGATCCATCCGGTCGCCGTTGGGAAACTCGGAAGTTGAACGTAGTAGAGAGGCAAATCGGCCTGCCTCCATCTTCCGCGCCATCCGTCGGCAAGCGCGGTCATCTTGAAACGGTAATCCCGGGGATCCTCACTCCGACCACAGTTGGATTCGGCCTGATACCACAGGAATCCGCGAACACCAAATTCGGTTATCGGAGCCATGCGGGCATTGAAGATGGCACCCGGCCTTCCCTGAGGATTGCGAACGAATACCCCACCGCGAAGTTTTCTCAGATCCTCCAACTGATCCGAATCCGAAAGCTCGACAATCTTCCGCATGAGCGGGGATGAAAACGCCTCGCGCGGAATGAACGGCTCAATCGGCTTGCCGCCCCACGAGACATCTATCACCCCGATCGGCACGTTCAACCTCTCATGCATCACCCGCGCGCACACGGAAGCGACGGCCGACATGCGTCCGACGCTTTCGGGTGAAATCGGCACCCAGGAGCCCACCATGAGATCGATGGCCCCGGCCTTGCGATTCATGAGGACGGGATCGTTCACGCGGCGCATCCGGATGGCAGGGTATTCGGCCGTGCTGATCCAGTCTTCCGCATCGGGAAGCCCCCGCTTCATGGCGTTCACGGTGAAGCCCATGTTGGATTGTCCGGCGGCCAGCCACACTTCCCCGACGAGAACGTCGCCGGCTGCATCCACCACCTCGTCGCCGTTCAGCAGTTCCAGCCGGCGTCCGGTGGAGCTCGCCTTCGCGGCAGGAAGGCGTGCGGACCAACGACCGGTGGATTCAATCTTGCATGGAACTGTCGTGATTGCGAAACGGACATAAAGTTTGTCACCGGTCCGTGCGCCGAATCCCCAGACCTTGATCCCACGATCGCGCTGGATGACCATGTGATCGGAGAAGACGGTGGCAAAGCGGGGGGCGGCCTGCACGGAAGAAGCGAGCAGGAGAACCAGAAGACCAAGCGATCGCGCGAAGGACATGACCGATGAACGCGCGCTGCCCGATGGTTTGTCAATTCTGGTCAGCGAGGTGGTTCGAATTCGTGCCTTCGATTCATGCGCGTCATCGCTACTTGATTCCGCGACGAAACCACTTACAAACGGAACCCATAATGAAATCCCGATTCCTGTCACTTCTCCTGCTCCTGCCGCTTTCTTCATCGGCGCCCGCTCAGACGGCGGACCAGCGCGACGCTGCCCGCGCACTGCGCAAGGTGGTTTCGTTCCACCGGAAGAACATCGGACACCAAGGCGCATACCTGTGGACTTACGCGGCCGATCTTTCGTCGCAGGAAGGCGAAGGCAAGGCCAACAAGACCAGCGGATGGACACAGCCGCCAGGCACACCGTTCGTGGGTGAAGCCTACTTGAAGGCCTGGCGTTTGAGTGGCGATCGCAGTTGCCTGGAGGCGGCTGTCGAGTGCGCACACGCCTTGGTGAAGGCGCAATTGAAATCCGGCGGCTGGTCGTCCCACTTCGATCTTGGTCCGGAAGGCTCACGTCGATACACCTACCGCAGGGATGGAGCCAAGGCCGGCAAACGAAACCTCACGACGTTCGATGACGACAAAAGCCAATCCGCTTTGGAACTGCTGATGCACGTGGATGAAGAACTGAAGTTTCGGGATCCCAAGATTCGCGAAGCCGTCGAGTATGCCCTCAAGCACATGCTCGCCGCGCAATACCCGAACGGTGCCTGGCCCCAGCAATACGTCGAACCACCCAACCCATCGGAATTCCCGGTGAAAAAAGCCTCTTACCCGAACACCTGGTCTCGCAAGTACGAAGGCAAGAAGTATATCAGCCACTACACCTTAAACGACAACAACATGTCCAACATCATCGACATGATGATTGAGGCCTGGCGCATCTACGGCCGCAAGGACTGCCTCAATGCCGCGCTCAAGACCGGTGATTTCTTCGTGTTGGCCCAGATGCCCGATCCACAGCCCGGCTGGGCGCAACAATACGATCGGGACATGCACCCCGCTTGGGCCCGAAAGTTTGAGCCCGCAGCGGTGACCGGTGGCGAATCCCAGGCCGTCATGAAATCGCTGATCAGCCTGTATCGGCAGACCGGTGAGAGCCGCTTCCTGAAACCCCTTCCGCGTGCGCTTGCCTACTATCGGAAATCAGAACTGCCAGGCGGCAAACTCGCCCGCTTCTACGAGTTGAACTCCAACAAGCCGCTGTACTTCACCAAGGATTATCAGCTGACCTACAGTGATTCGGACATGCCGACGCATTACAGTTTCAAAGTCAGTTCGGGTCTCGATTCGATCGAGCGTTCCTACCAAATGGCCCTTCGCTTGAATCCCGGAGAGTTCAATCCCGACCATCGTTTGGTTCGCCCAGACCGGCTTCGTAGCAATGTGATCAAGCGTGGAAAGAATGTGATGGAGTCACTCGATTCGCGTGGTGCCTGGGTGGAGAAAGGATCGCTTCGCCATGACAAGGGCAGCAGTGGCAATCGCATCATCTCGATGCGGACGTTCGCGAAGAACCTCGAACATCTTGCCACGCTCGCTGGGGCCAAGCGCTGATCGGACAGAACGCTCACTCCGCGTTCCGACTGCAACATCGTCCCACAACTGTTTCGTTGACAGTGCAACCGTGATGTTTAGCGTCCTGCGCATTCACCGACAACTGCGGATGGGTGCATTCGTGTCAAAGACCTGAATTATTTATGAGCGAAGAAAAGAACCTGAAGTGGAACGAGGGAATCACCGGCTACCAATGGCTGGTCCTGGTCGTGTGTTCGGCTGGCTGGATGTTTGACATCTTTGAAGGACAGATCTTCGTGGCGAGCATGCGCGACGCCATGCCCCAGCTGCTTGGCGGGGTTTCCGCGGATGATCCCAAGGTTGCAATGTGGAACCAGTATTCCTTCGCCTCGTTCCTGATCGGCGGCGCGGTCGGCGGAGTTTACTTCGGCTGGTTGAGCGACAAATGGGGAAGATCCAAGACGATGATCGTCACCATTCTGTTCTACTCATTGTTCACCTGTGTGACCGCGCTCGCGACCGAGCCGTGGCACATGGTCGTGCTTCGCTTCCTGGTTGCGATGGGCGTCGGGGGCGAGTGGGCCGTCGCCAGTGCGATGGTCTCCGAAGTCATGCCCAAGCGTTCGCGACCGGTGATGAGTTCGATTTTCCACGCTTCAAGCGTGGGTGGAACGTTGCTGGCTGCCGCAGTGGGTTACTTCATCCTCGCACCTCAGGTATGGGGCGACAAAACTTGGAAGCTCGGGTTCCTCATCGGTGTCGTGCCCGCCCTGTTGATCCTGGTCATCCGCTGGAAGATGCACGAACCGGATCAATGGAAGAAAGCTCAGGAACGAGCCGCGCAGGACAAGTCCCAGGCCACGGGCAAGATGGGCGAACTGTTCAAAGGAGCAAACCTGCGTGCGACGATGGTCGGCGTGACGCTGGCCACTATTGGCCTGATCACCTTCTGGGGCTGCCACATTTACGGGAAGAACGCCTTGCTGCGTCACGCCCAGTCAACCGCATTGACAGCCGAGAGCGTTGCCGCGGACGCGGACAAGGCAGTGAAACAGGCCGCGTTCAAAAAACACTCGGATACCATCAAGAAGGCCGAGATGACGAGCATGACGCTGAATACAATCGGTGGCGGTCTTGGTCTCGTGCTGTTTGGTTGGATTTCAAACCGCCTCGGTCGGCGTGGTGCATTCGTGTTCTATCACGCCGGGGCTGCGATCATGGTGGCTGTGTTGTTCCTCTGGTTGATTCCCTCCGGCGCCTCGTACACACAACTTGCGATTGCTCTGCCAATCTTCGGCTTCCTGACGCTCGGAATGCACGCGGGCTATGCAGTGTACTTTCCGGAGTTATATCATACAAAATTGCGAGGCACGGGCACGGGCTTCTGTTTCAACATGGGCCGCATCGGCTCCGCTGTCTACCTGCTGGTTTCCGCAAAGCTGGCTCTCGCCCCACAGCAAGCCGCGATCTACATGGTTCCCATCTACATTGTCGGCTGCGTGGTTGCAATGATGGGACCGGAGACCCGGGGAGAGGAATTGCCGGAATAATTGCTATTCCGCGCCGGCCGGCTTCGACTCGCGCAACACACCCTCGGGAAGTTCCAGCTTGTCCGGACGCCCGCCGTTTCTCAGCGTGCGTGCATTGTAGGCCTGGCGTTTCGCGGAGACGACCTGCCAGGTCTTCTTGCGCTCGTCGAACTGGATCTCTTGGATGTAGACCCGCTCTCCCACTGCATCAGCAAAAAACGGCCGCAAGGGTTGCCAGCCTTGGAGGGGCATCTGTCCACCGCCGGTCTGCAGGTTGGCGCCGTTGATGGCGCGGACCTGGTAGACGTTGTTGGTGAACACCGGGTCGATGAAGATGGGTTCGATCTTCGGCGCCTGAAATGGGTCGATGTTGCGTTCGCTGATGGTGGTGGTCATTGGTGTGCGGCCGATGAGTTCGCCGTGGGCGTAAATCGCGTATTGTTGGACGCCGGAATCAGCATCGTCCACCGGTGCCCAGGTGAGCGTGTTGCCGAGACGGGAGTTCTTTACCGCGACGACCTTCACCTCAGGCGGGGGCGTGGTGTCGAGCGGTTCTGTGCTGGATTCGAGAGTGATGCTCTTGAAGCGGTCGGCGTCCATCACCATCATTGCACCTTTCTTCACGTCGGCATTGGAAAAGGCAGATAGGAACACGAGGCTGCTGTACGGCACATCGATCGCGCCGTCTTTGCTGATGACATGATCGGCGACAATCGGGGTCTTGGGCGAGATGAGCGCCTTTTCACAGCCAGCAATCTTGCTGTGCGAAATCATCGAGATGCCGTCCATAAAAACGCCAAAGGGAGAGTGTGCGAACTCGACGTTCTGAATATCGAGGTGGCTCATGGCGACGATCGCCCGGCCGGCGACCTGGACGACGGGCGCACCGACATCCGGTTTTCCGATGTTGGTAAACTTGCAGTTTTGAATCAGGTGCGACTTCCCGCCGGTCAGGCGGATGCCCTGCCCGGATTCCTCAAACGTGCAGTTATGAATGCCCACCAATCCGCTGGCCAGTTCCTTCATGTTCAGATCCACGCAGGCGTTGCGGATGTCCTTGAAAAGGCAGTTCACCAGATTGAGTCGAAGAATCTCAATTCCCGGAGCCCGACCGCGTGAACTCCACCAATACTCGCGGCCCTTGAACTTGCCCTGGATGAAGCCGTTCTTGGCACCGACGAATTCACAATCCTGATAAACCTGATCTTGGATCGCGTGCACGTTGATGCCCGCCTGCTCCTGGTCCTTGAATCGTGTGCGCAAAAAGATCGCGTTGGCGGTGTTCGTCAATCCGCCGGAACCGGATTGGCTATTGTAGCCGAAGGTCCCGCCCTTCACCGTGACGTTGATCAGGCCCTTGCAATCGCGTTGCGAGCAGTCGGTCTTGGCTGGCCATTCGAGGACGGTCTTTTCCATTCCCGCGCCGAATACGAGGCCGTTGGTGATGGGCCGGTCGAACTTGTAATCCCCCTCACCGAGGAACACGTAACGACCGGCGTCCAACGCGCTGTGAATCTCGTTACCGGATTTGCCGGTGAAGTCCTCAAATGGTTTGCCATCCAGTTCCGGCGGATGTGCGCGGGGATCCTGGAGCGGAATGAAAACGGGTTGCGCCATATTGGGCCCCAGACGCGGGTAGTGCTTGGTGAGATTCGTTGCGCTACATTTCGCCTCAGGGGCTGCGCGGTAGCTCCAGTCGAGTCGGAAGACGCGGACCGGATGGGCGAGATTGGCGCGGATGCCAACCGATTCAGCCGCCCATTCCTCGATGAAGGGATCACGAACGACGATGCCGTCTCCATAGTGCAGGCCGGGAAGGCCGGTTCGGGGACCGACGCTCCAGTTCAGCAAATTGCCGACGCCGATCAGTCGATTGCGTTGTCCGGCGATACGAGCAGCCGCACCGCGGAAGGGGGCGTTGATGTGATCGTGCCCCCATTCGGTGTGACCGGCGTATTGAAGCTTGTTGGGCTTGCGGTAGTAGCCGGCGTTGGAAGCGCTGCCGCGACCGGAGAACGCCGTTGCCAGCAGCGCGCAATCGATGCCGTAGTCGATTTCGATAAGCGGATCTGACCAGGTGTTCAGGTGTGTGCTCGCCTGTGCAAAGGTCACTCCGGCGCCGCGAACCACATGGAAGGGAATCCAGGCCGTCTGTCCCACGGACACGGGTGAAACGAAGTAGGTGTTGTAGCCCGGCGCATTCGTATCGACAGAATGAAGCTGGAAGGTCGGATGCCAGAACATGTCCCAGCGTCGCTTCTCGGGTTCAACGGGAGAAACCAATGGCTTGTGAAAGGTCACACCACGCACGAACCCAGTCAATCTGACCTGCGGTCCGGAAGCACCATCGGCAGGGTCGATAGTCTCACCACCGTAATAGAATGACACCGCGTCCGAGTGCTTGAGACGCATCTGCGGACTGTGTGATCGATAGAAGGCGCACCGTTCGATGATCCCGGTGTGCTGGATGAACTTCATCGGCTTGTGCCAGAAGAACTGGCAGTCAACGAGGTCGGCCTTTACATCCCAAGTGCTTGCCCCGCCGATGAACTGGATGTTGGTGAGGGGGTGGTCGATGATGAGCGACTCGACGCGTCCGCGATCAAAGACGACCGCCGAACCCGGCTTGGCTGCGGCCACGGCATCCTGCGCAGAAGGAAACTTCGACACGTGATGCACTTCGGAGGGATCGAGATCCCCAAGCGCCGGACCGGGAGGAACTTCGTAGGGCAATGGCGGGGGGGCGTCGTTGGCAACGAATCCCACGGGAGGCGCGACCTTTACCAGTTCCTGCGGGACGGCCGGCGGAGGTGGAGGGGGCGCAGCAACGGTCTTCTTCTTGGCGGGTGCGAACAGGGAGTAAAAGAAATAACCGGTGAAACCAAGCGCGATACACCATCCGACGATCGGAAGGATCGGAAGCGTGATCACAATCTTCTTCTTCCTGGGACCGGCCTCGCGTTCGATGTCCGCGAAACTCGGACCGGCAGCCACTTTTTTCTTGGCGATCTTGTTCTTGGGCATCTGCTGCCCAAGTGCCTTGCCAAGCTCGTCCGCGGGTTTTCGTGCGGGTTCCTTGGCGCCGGCATGCACATCAACACGCATTTCGATCTCGCCGAGCTTGAAGATGTCACCACTCTTGAGGTCAGCGGTCGTGACCGGTTCACCGTTGACGAAGGTTCCATTGCTTGATCCGCGATCCTTGATGCGACAGGCGTTGCCGTCGCTCATGATCAGGACGTGCTGTGTGGAAATGGATTCGTCCGGCAGGGTGAACGTATTCTGGTCACCGCGCCCGATCGTGGCAGGCCCTTGAGGCAGTGAGATCGACTGCCCGATTTTTTCCCCATTCAATATGTGGAACTTCGCCATGTATCAGTGGTAATGGGCGGTGACGCTGTCAAACGATGCCCGGCAAGTCAATCGCCCGAAGATGCGTTCAACAAGGGAAACGAGTTTGATAATATGTGGCGGCACGAGCAAAAGAGGGCTCCCCTGAAAACGGGTATTTTCTCCCTCTCCCAGCGGGAGAGGGCGGGGTGAGGGAGAACGCATCGACAACAGTTTGATCTGATTGCCGTCAGTCGCGGAGTTTTCCGTCGCGTAGTCCTCAGTTGCCACCGATTTAATCACAAACCAAGGGAACAGGACTGGCCGGCCGGGGAGGTGGTTACGTGATTATTGAAGCGTGTCTGACCTTGACCCTCACGCTCGCTTCTATCTACGCGTGGCCGGGAACGGCTTCCGGTTGCCGGCGAAAGAATTGTGCGGTGGCACTTTCACCCGCGTTCGGTTCGCAGAACTTTATGAACGCCCCGCCAAAAAGACTTTCCACATCGCGCTGGACCTCGTTCGGCGTGGGTTCCCAGCCGGTCTTCATCAGATCCGTGTATTTGTCGCAAAGCACATCGGCAATGATCTCCCGGGAGTGAGACCACTTGTAGAGGATCTGGTCGAGCACGCGGGCATCGGAGTGTTGCGGGGTGAAGCTTAGCCCGAGCAGTTCCAGACGCATGCTCGTGATCTCGTTGATGAGATAAGGAATGTTCGTGAACCACCAGCAGCCAAAGATGTGCAGGTTGCGGAACTTCCGCGCGGCTACGCAAAGCTCGTACTGGTTCTCCCGCGAAAGCGCCGTGATGAGGAAATTATTATCCGGATGTGCGGAGATCAGATGGCTGAAGGAAGTGACACAAGCCTTCGATACTCCATCGCCCGCCATCTTCAACAGCGGATTCACACCTCGCTTCACACCAGGCATCATGGCAAACGGCAAACCGTGATCGCGGCAATGCGGCAAGACGGCCGATTCCATGATGCGCGCGCACTCGCTGTCGCCCGGATAACAGAAGTCCGGCGGCAGGGACACCATCAGGTACTTGCCGTTGATCTTCCTGGTCCAGTCTTCAAGAAAGTGTCGAATTCCGGCGATCGTCTTGTCCGACAACTCGGGCGTCACATCGTATTCCCATTGCGCGAGGCTCTCGCTGGTGCGTTGCCAGTCGAGCAGGAGAGGATCGATGCGCAGCGCCGAGGTAAATCCGTGGTGACGATCAAATCCCTGTTCCCAGACCGGACGTTCCAGATCGTCGAAAGGTGAATTCGTCATGCAGATGCTGCCGACGTTCGCCTTTTCCATGATGTGGTTCGTGTAGTCGGCCTTGTCCCAGTCCGCGAACCACTTGCGCACGTTCTTGAGATCGCGCTTCTTGACGTCGAGTCCCAAGAGGTTGAGCGTGGTCAACACTCCGCGGCAGGATTCCGAGATCGGGGAGTTCTTGATGAACAAGGCGTCCCAGATGGCGTCCGCCTGCTGTTCCTTGGACAGCGACCAAAACTGTTCGTAGGGAAGATCGAACTGGCGAAAACCCTCCGCGACCAGGTAGTGATAGACCAGCAGGTCATCAATCCCATAAAGCAGCAGATCGCCGAATGCCGGATCATAGAGGTGCGTGTGCACGTCGTAGACCGGCGTCTGCTTCACTGCTTGGCGCACCTGTGCGAGCACCGCCTCGCTTCGTTCACTGGAAATCACTTCAACCACGAAAGGATGACGGTAACCAAGGGTTCTGAGTTACGCCAAGCGTTTTTGGGGCGTGGTTGAAGGGTTAAACGGTTGAAGAGTTGAAGGGAGGATGGATGGATGTCAGAGCTCATCTCCAGCCCATTTAACCATTTTAACCCTTCAACCAATTCTCCACCCCTCCAAACCCGCATTGACGCGCCGCGCAATTCTCCCAATGATCCGCGCCCTTCGAATTAATCAAATCGGTTGATTCGCACCAAAACCTCATGAATCTGAAGAATCGACCGGTAGTGCTCATCATCCGCGACGGCTGGGGCTGGAGCGCTTCTCCTGCATCGGAGACGGACAAGGAAGGCAACGCCATTTTGCTGGCCAATACGCCTGTGCAAGACAGCTTGGAGGCCAACAATCCCACCTCATTCCTCACTTGCAGCGGTGAAGCGGTCGGTCTGCCGGACGGGCAGATGGGCAATTCCGAGGTGGGACACCTGAATCTCGGTGCCGGACGCATCGTGTATCAGGACCTCACGCACATTTCCAAACAAATCCGCGAGGGCGAGTTCCAGAACAATGGGGCAATGAGCGATGTGATGGCCAAGTGCGCGGACGCGCGGCTGCACCTGATGGGGCTTGTCTCCGACGGCGGAGTGCATAGTCACCAGGATCATATCTACGCGCTGCTGGAAATGGCGAAGGCCAAGGGCGTGAAGGACGTGCGCCTCCATTGCTTCATGGACGGACGCGATACCTCACCCACAGCTGGCGTCGGATACCTGGAGCAACTTCAGGCGAAGATTGCCGAGCTTGGCATCGGCCAGATCGCAACTGTCGTTGGCCGTTACTTCATCATGGACCGCGACAATCGCTGGGAACGCGTCGAACAAGGCTACAACCTGATCGTCAACGGTGAAGGCACAGAGAAATCCGATCCGGTTCAGGCCTTGAAGGATTGGTATGCCGAAGACAAGACCGACGAGTTCATCCCCGCCACAGTCATTTCTGGAAATGAAGGTCCATTGATGCGCGATGGCGATGGCGTCATCTGTTTCAACTTCCGTTCCGATCGAGTACGCGAAATCACCCGCGCCCTGATGTTGGAAAACTTTGACGAGTTCAAACGAAAGACGTGGCCCAAGCTGCATTATGTCTGCTACACGACTTATGATCAGTCATTCAACCTGCCGATCGCCTTCCCACCACGCCCGATGAAGAACACGCTTGGCGAATGCCTTGCGTCTCACGGCCTGAAGCAGTTACGCACCGCCGAGACCGAGAAATATCCGCACGTGACCTTCTTCTTCAATGGAGGCATTGAGACGCCGAACGAAGGCGAGGAACGCGCCATGGTTTCTTCGCCCAAAGTCGCCACCTATGACCTGCAACCCGAGATGAGCGCGGAGGGCGTTACGTCGGGCGTTTGCGAAAAGATCCGCAGCGGTGAGTTCGACGCCGTGATCATCAACTACGCCAACCCCGATATGGTGGGACACACCGGGAGCATTCCCGCCACGATGAAGGCCGTTGAGACCACCGACCGATGTGTGGGCGAAGTGCTCGCCGCGGTGAAGGAGATGGGCGGCTCTGCGCTCGTCACGGCCGATCACGGCAACGCCGAACGCATGGTGGATCCGACCGGCAAGCCGCATACCGCGCACACGACAAACCTCGTGCACCTCTTCTACGTCGGCCCCGATCAGGACAAGCGAAAGCTGCGCGACGGAATCCTTGCCGATGTCTCACCGACGCTCATGGATATGCTTGGCGTGCCCAAGCCCGAAGAGATGACCGGCCGTTCGTTGCTGGAAGCTTGAGGCTTTGCACCGGTCCCCGCTCGATCAAGTCAGCCAAACTCCATTGAGATTCCAAATAATTGAATTAAGCTGAGCTTCATATTCTCTAACACAACGCATGGAAATCAGCAGATTCAATCGCCGCGCATTTCTTCAAGGCATTGGTGCCTCGCTCGCCCTTCCCGGATTGGAGCTCTTCCGTCCGAGTACGCAGGCGGCTGTTCGCGCGAGTGCGACGACTGCATCGGGTGCACCCTTGCGCATGGCGTTCCTCTACATTCCCAACGGTGTGATCATGGACAAGTGGTCTCCGCAGGGCGAAGGCGGGGACTTTCAGTTGAACCGGACCATGCTGCCCTTGTCCCCGCACAAGGATCGGCTGCAGGTTTTCTCCGGGCTCGAACACAACCATGGATGGGGGCACAAAGACGGTGCCGGCGATCATGCCCGCGCCAATGCCACCATCCTCACCGGTGCCCACGCCTACAAGACTGCGGGCGCAGACATCAAGCTCGGCATCTCGGTCGATCAGGTGGCCGCCAAGGCCGTCGGGGGTGAAACCCGTTTTTCATCACTGGAACTTTCCACCGATGCCGTTCGCAAATCCGGCGCCTGCGATTCCGGTTACTCCTGCGCCTATCAGTTCAACCTTTCGTGGCGGAACGAGGTGACGCCCATGGCGCCGGAACACAATCCGCGCCTGGTATTCGAGCGTCTATTCGGAACAGGCAATGCGAAGGAACGCTCCAAGAATCTCAAGGACCGCGTTGCTCAGCAGAAGTCATTGCTCGATTTCGTGATGGCTGATGCCAAGGCCCTGAATGCCCAACTCGGCCGCAACGACCAACAGAAGCTCGATGAATACCTGGCCGGTGTGCGTGAAATCGAACGCCGCATCGAGAAGGCCGAACAATTTGGCGAGCGTCCGACGCCGAACATGCCTGTGCCAGCTGGGGTTCCGGACAGCTATCAGGAACACATCCGACTGATGATGGATCTCATGGTGCTGGCGTTTGAAACGGACAGTACGCGGATCGCCACCTTCGCGTTGGCACACGACGGCAGCAATCGGCGCTTCCCCGAGATCGGAGTGCCCGAGCCGCACCATGGCATGTCGCATCACCGCAACGATGCGCAGACCATGCGGCAGATCGCCCGCGTCGATAAGTTCTACACCGAGCAATTCAAGTATTACCTTGATAAGCTCTCTTCGGTCAAAGACGTCGATGGGAAATCCCTGCTTGAGAATTCCATGACCGTGTACGCCAGCGGCCTGTCCGACGGCAACAGACACAGTCACCGCGATCTTCCCGTGATTCTGGCCGGCAACGCAGGCGGAGCACTCACCAGCGGCCGCCACGTCCGCTTCAGGCACGACGTGCCCATGAGCAATCTCTACGTGAACATGCTCAATATCATGGGCGTTTCCACGAAGAGATTTGGTGATTCAACCGGTGCACTGCGCTCGGTTTGAGCGCTGAGAAAATCCCCAACTCACTCCTTCATCCCGCCTGGGCAAACGCGCTGTTCAACCGCCCCGTTGACGCTTGTCGATTGAACAGAATCGACAAGCCGGGGTCTTACAGGATGTCCTTACGGCATGAGCACAAGCGCGAACCCAAATCCCGATCGCTGGGTCGGATTGGTGATCTCCGAGACCGTCCGGGCGGACCGGCTGGAAGATTACCAAGCCTGGTCCCTCGGTATCTGTGAGGCGGCCAATCAGGCGCCTGGATTTCGCGCGCGCCAGGTCATTGAACCGCGCGATGCTTCACTTCTGGAATACCTGATCGTGCTCAAGTTCGACACGGTGCAGAACATGGATCGCCGGCATCAATCGGACGAATACCATCGTTGGCTAATGCAATCCGAAGGGCTCTTCGAAGCACGCAGCCAGCATCAGCACGGCGAGGGAATGGAGCTGTGGTATGTGCGTCCTGACGAACCCGTGAACGCGCCACCGTTCTGGAAACAGGTTGTGCTCGGTAGCTGTGCAGTTTATCCGTCGATCATCCTGCTGCGCTGGATCACCACTCCGTTGCTCGGTCCGCTCAATCTTCATCCCGATCTCAACCTGCTCATCTCCGTCGTGCTGCTGTCGATTCTGTTAACCTGGCCCATCATGCCGGGCTTGTCCCGTCTTCTGCGACCATGGTTGTACGGCCGTTGATCGCCCAAGCCTTTGAACTCGCAATTGCATCCTCTCCGGTAAAACTGGTTCCCAACAATGGCCGACGAGAACCCCAACCAACGCTCCAACGGACTCGTGTGGTTGATCGTTGCCGGAGTCTGCTTTGGCGGAGTGTTCCTGCTTTCGCGAAGCAATCCCAAGTCAAATCTGCCGGTCGTTCCGACCGCCGTGCCGACAAAGCCAGAGCGTGTGGCGAGCCAGGAATCTGCCGCCAACCAGCCACTCTCCGCTGACGCGCTTCAGGCGAAGATCAAGGAGCACCGGCCGGAAGCAAGTCCGCGCAATGGCTTCGCCGGTTCGGAAGCCTGCCGCGAATGCCACCAACATAATCATGACACCTGGCATGATTCCTACCATCGCACGATGACTCAGCTGGCGACTGCCGAGAGCGTGATCGGTGATTTCAGCGACCAGCAGCTTCATTTCCCGGGCGGGGAGCCGTATCGAGTGTTCAAACGCGACGGGCAGTTCTGGGCCGAGATCGGCAACCTGCAGGATTTTCAGTTCGGCCCTCCCGGTAGACGGCAGGCCTTTCCGGTGGTGATGACCACCGGCTCGCATCACATGCAGGCCTACTGGCTCACGCTGGGCGTCAAACGCACACTCGGCATTCTCCCACTGATCTATCTGAAGGAGGACAAGCGGTGGATTCCACGCCGGGCTGCGTTCGTTGCTCCACCAAATGACCTCGATCGCATCCAGCCCGGCGGTTGGAACAGCATCTGTGTGAAGTGCCATGCCACCCACGGGCTCAACGAGGAACACAAATTGGAGACTTTGGACAATCCCTCCGGAACACCCTTCGGTGTTTTCGACACAAAGGTCGCCGAACTTGGGATCTCATGCGAGGCGTGTCATGGCCCGGGCGAAACTCATGTGAAAGTTCACCGCAATATCGCGCTGGCGCACGGCGAAGAGGACCTGATCATAAACCCCTCCGACCTGGACCACCGCCTGTCCGCACAGGTCTGCGGTGGATGCCACGCGATCGCCGAAACAAAGAACAAGGATGATTCATGGCTCGACTTTCATGCCGGACTGAAGCTTGAGGATTCGCGGCACCTCAAGGGGATTGACGAAGTAAGCCTCACCCGGATGAAAGCGAAACACACTCACGTCGGGGAGGAGATGGCGCAGAAGCGGATCGATTTTCAAATCACGGCAGACTTCTGGCCGGACGGCGTTCCGCGTGGCTCCGGGACCGAATTCACCGGCATGCGGATGAGTGGCTGCTTTCAACGCGGCGAAATGTCCTGCATCTCCTGCCATCGGCTTCACCAGGGGAAGAGCGACTTGAGATCGCGCAAGGAATGGGCCGACGATCAGCTCGCCACCGGCATGCGCACCAATCAGGCGTGCACGCAATGCCACGACAAGGATGAGTTCGGGCCAAAACACACCCATCATGCCGCGGGCTCGACAGGCAGCCTCTGCGCCAACTGCCACATGCCTTACACAACATGGGGATTGATGAAAGGCATCCGCAATCACGCCATCACCAGTCCGCGGGTGAAAGACAGCGCACCCATGATCCGCCCCAACGCCTGCAATCTCTGCCATCTCGACAAGTCGGTAAAATGGAGCGCGGATCGATTGACCGATTGGTTCCAGCATCCGAGTCCCGGACTCGATGCGGATGAAGCCACCTTTGCGGCCGGCGTCGTCTGGTCCCTGCAAGGCGATGCCGCGCAACGCGCCGTCGTCGCGTACAACTTCGGCAAGCTGGCCACACAAGAAGCGTCAGGCCAGCATTGGATGCCACCGGTCCTCAGTTATCTCATTCGCGATCCCTACGACGCCGTTCGGTACGTCGCTGGCAAGTCGCTGATATCCCTCCCGGGCTATCGCGAGTTCGAATACAACTTTGTTGCTCCCTCGCAACAACTTGGCAAATCCGGCAAACGCGTGATGGATCAATGGAACGAATCCGCCAGCCGCCCCATCAACGCGTCCCACCTCCTGCTCGATGAGCAAGGCCGCTTCGACAAAACGGAAGCGGACCGCCTTCTAATGAACAGGAACAACCGCGTGGTCCACGTCTCCGAGTAGCCAACAGAAGCCACCAGCCACTGAGTGCGAATTGGGGCAGCTTGATCCTCCCCATTGACACGTTGCCCCTGTCTACATCCTGATCTCAACTGCTCCAGCCGCGTTGCGCGCTTTCCCGCGTGCATCGTCGATTGAATCTCCACGGGCAATCGCAACACCCATCCGGCGTTTGCCGGCGACCTCGGGCTTGCCGAAGAGGCGCAGCTGGGTGTCCGGCTGGCTGAGGGCCGCATTGAGATTGCCAAATTCAAGTTTGTCGGTTTCGCCTTCGGCCAGGATGACAGCGGATGCGCTGGGTCCGTGTTGTTGGATGTTGGGAATCGGAAGCCCGAGAATGGCGCGGGCGTGAAGCGCGAACTGAGAGAGGTCTTGCGAGATCATGGTGACCATGCCGGTATCGTGCGGACGCGGTGAGACCTCGGAAAACCAGACATCGTCACCCTTGATGAAGAGTTCCACGCCAAATATTCCGCGGCCACCCAGGGCATCCGTAATCTTGCGCGCATAGTCACGGGCATTGTCACACGCGGTGTCGGTCATGGGCTGGGGCTGCCAGGATTCGCGGTAGTCGCCATCCACCTGAATGTGTCCGATCGGTTCACAGAACGAGGTGCCGTCGATGTGCCGGACGGTGAGTTGGGTGATCTCATAGTCGAAATCCACGAAGCCTTCGACGATGACCTTGCCGGCACCTGCGCGTCCGCCTTCCTGCGCGTAGTTCCATGAATGTTGAATGTCACCTTCCGTCTTCACCACGCTCTGGCCCTTTCCCGAGGAGGACATGATGGGCTTCACAACGCAGGGCATGCCGATCTGATTGATGGCGGCTCGGAATTCCTCTTCCGTCTCTGCGAAGAGATACGGCGAGGTCTTCAAGCCCAGTTCCTCGGCAGCCAGGCGACGAATGCCTTCGCGGTTCATCGTCAATTGTGTTGCGCGCGCCGTGGGAATGATGGTCGCCATTCCTTCCTGCTCCAACTCGGCCAGGGTGCCCGTGGCAATCGCCTCGACCTCCGGCACGACCAGATGTGGTTTCTCCTGCTCGACCACTTCGCGGAGTTTCGCGCCATCAAGCATGGAAAACACATGCGAGCGATCCGCGACCTGCATGGCCGGGGCATTCTCGTAGCGATCTGCGGCAATGACCTCGACGCCGAGCCGCTGCAGTTCAATGACCACTTCCTTGCCCAGCTCTCCGGAGCCACAGAGCATCACGCGAGTTGCGGTGTCGGAAAACGGCGTGCCAATCGAAGAACTCATGTGGATTGATTATCGGGTGGGATGGGTGAAGTCAATTGGGAGCTATTCACAAGTGCGGTTGCCAGCTCAGCGCGGAACCTCATGCGTCCATCCCCGCCAGAATCCCGGCCGTCTGCGGAACAGCAGGATGACGAGGGGATTGGTCAACAGCAGCGTTTTCCAAAGCGGCCAGTTGTCAAAACGGCGCGGCGAGGGAACAACCCCGAGATCGGTCAGGAAGCGAAGATATTTGCCCTGCTTGCGCGCGGCACGCTTGACGGACCAGTAGAATTCCACGTCTTCTCCCATGTAAAACTCCACCTCGTACCCACCGAGTTCCTCAAAGACCTCTCGCCGATAAAACTGCGCCGCGCCCTGTGCCATGCCCATCAGGCGTCCGGTGACGCGCCAATAGAGGAGGTAGAGTTTCATCAATAGGCGCTTCGGCTGGTGCACTAATTCGACTGCGCCTCCCCAGCAATCTGGGTCATTCATCACCTCAACGACCCGATGAATCAGTTGTTCGGGAATCAAGGTGTCCGCATCGAGGAAAAGAAGAATATCGCCGTTCGCGGAGTGGGCACCGCGGTTTCGCACGTGCCCGATATTTCTCTTTATCTCGTGTATGACCTGTGCCCCATGCTCGTGTGCCACCGCGCTCGTTCGATCCGTGCTCGCGTTGTCCACGACGATTACCTCCATTCCCAGCGCAGGTTCGCGTTCTTTGGCAAATTCAATCGCCGCGCCAACGCGTCCAAGTGTCCCGCCCAGAAACCGTTCCTCGTTCAGGGCGGGGATGACAATTGACAGAGAGTTCACCCGGCGGGTCACGGGACAAGTCTGACTGGATCCACGATCTTGTCGATGGACTGAGGTTCAAATTTGCGGTGCGGTCTCCCCGTCCCGTGGCTCACTTCGACGGTATCCTAGTGTAGTCCGTCAGCAATGAAATGGCAGTTTGCCCGGTTCTTAATCAACCCGTCAATACACGTATGACGCAACACTAGCGTTTTGCGATATCGACCAGCCGGGACAATCGCTCAAGGTAATCGGCAACGTTCGGTCTGGGATCGATGGCCTGGGCATTGCGCAACAGCAGAACAGCTTTGTCGAACTGATTGCGGCGCACGAGCATGATTGCCTGCTGAACCATGGCACGGGCTTCGAATCCCTCGATTCGGGAAGCGCGTTCGTAGAGCAGCGCTGCACGTTCCTGCTTCTCCTGATCCCAGTCCTCAGCGTAATGATCGCCAAGCAACAGAAGCGTTTCGCCATCCGTGGGATTCTGCTCCAACAAGGTTTCAAGTGTCACCAGCGCACCAGAGGTATCGCCTTGGTTGAAGGCAATACGAGATTTCAGCCGCAGGAGATTGTCAGACTTGGTCGCAAAAGACTTTTCGATTGCAGAAACCAGACGAGCGGATTCCTTCGCGTTTTCTTGTTCAAGGATGACGAGTGCGACACGGAGCATGCGGTCGAGATTGGGAAGCGGCTTTTTGGAGAGGGCTTCCACGTAAGTATCGACGGCGGTCTTCGGAAGGCCCTGATTGACGTAGATGTCGCCGAGGTTCAGCAGGCTGCCGGGGCTGGCTTTGCCCATGCGACGGAGGAGTTCGTAGTTGGCTGCTGCGCGCTCGATATCTTCACGGCCCAGATAAGTGTCGGCTTGAGCCAGCCAGAGATTGGCGCGATCCGGTTTGAGGACGAGGAGTTCTTCCAGCCAGGCAGCGGCTTCGGCATGACGCTGTTGCGCCATCAGTGTGCTGGCCAGTCCTTGTTTCCAACTCTCGCTCCGGGGATTGAAGATCAGGGCTCGTCGATAGGCAGACTCGGCGGAGGCATGGTGCCCGAGCCTTAAGTGGCAATGTCCGATAAGCCCGTATGTCAGCTCATCGACTTCGCCAAGAGCGAGGGACTTGAGGAGAGATGCCAGAGAGTTTTCATAATCGGCTTGTTGGAATTGAATCAGTGCGAGGTTTTTATGAGCACGCAGGAAGTCGGGCATCTTCTTCAGAGCTACCCGGTACTGAGATGCTGCATGGTCCAGTTTGTTCTGTTGGAACAGGAAGTTACCGAGCGTAAAGTCCAAGGCCGCACTTGAATTGGTGCTGGTGGCGTTCAGCAGGCGAATACTCGCAGCAGGCATATTGGTCGCAAGGATTCCGGCGACTTCGTCGAGTAATTGCTTCTCTTCCTGCGTGATGGTCGGTTCGACCGAGGAATGAAATCCGTAACTGGCTGCGAATCGGGCTTTGAATTCCGGCGACTTGAAGACTTCCTGCAGATCCAAATCGACTGCTGTGGCCGAAGTGGCCAGCATAATGATCAAGAATGTATGACGAACAAGAACCATGCTATTTTGTCGGCGCTTCAAATCGAATGGGATACCCGGTCCACACTGCGACGGGCCTGCCACGTCTGGATGCCGATTCGAATCGAGAGCGGCTGATGGCGCTCAAAGCTGCGCTGTTAAATCCGCGATGGGTCGATTCAAGGATGCTCAGATCCACCGGATTTCCTTCGGAGTCGACCACGAACTTGACGAGCACCCGTCCAGAGATTCCCGCTTTTTTTAACGAGACCGGGTAGTTTGGCCGGGGAACAAACAAAGGTCTGGGCGGCTTGTCCACCTGGTTAAGATCAAATACTTCAAAATCAGTTACACCTGGTTGGCCGACGGCTTGAAAGTTCAGGTCAAAGTCCCCGGCCAGCTTCGTGTTTAAGTCGGGCACGAGTTTGACGTTGAGTTGATTGAGTTCCAGCGGTGGCACGGACACTTGAAGTTCCGTCTTCATCTGCACTTCGAGCGTCTCCTCAACCGGCGCCTTCTTCTTTGGCGGTGGCGGTTGCTTGACCGGAGGGGGCGGTATCTCGGCCGCGACGAGCTGGTGCAACTTTTCCTTCAGTTCGGGTTCGACGGGCTGGACCTGGAACACGGCAAAAGCGACAAAGATCCCTCCTCCAAATGCGGCTGCTACCAACGCGGACACCAACGGAATGCCACACTGTGGCGGTGCGTGATAGACCACGCTCGCTTCACTCGCTGGAGAATCGGCTGCCATGGTCAACTTCCGGGTGTGTCAGTGGAGAGGCTGATGAGATTGGCGCCACCCGCCTTGGCTTCGTCCATCACCGAAACAATCAAATCAGCGTGCACCGTCTTGTCGGCTTGAAGGATGACGGGAATTGCCTGTTTCTCACAGAGGCGGGTCACCACAGCGCGCACCCCTTGCACCCCAATCTCGCGTCCGCCATAAACGACCTGCCCGCTGGCGCTGAGGGCAATGAGGATGGATTTCTTCTCAAGCTGGCGCGAGGTGTTGGCGATCGGCTTGTCAACGTCGATGCCGGTTTCCTCGACGAAAACTGTCGTAACGATGAAGAAGATCAACAGGATGAACACCATGTCGATCAAGGGCGAGATGTTGACCTCGTTACGCTCTTCCTCTTCTTCAAGATAACGGCGGCTTTGCATATTCAGCTTTGCTGGCAGTGCTGCAGCGTGAGGTTCTCGAGGTGATAGAGGAATTCGCGGAAGCGGTTGCGCTGACGACGCACGAAGTAGAGCCCGAAGAAACCCGTGACCGCGATAATGAGCCCGACTTCCGTGGTGATCAGGGCTTCGGAGATTCCGTGAGACATTCGGCCCAAGGTGTTGCCGCTGGTTTCACCGATGGCCTCAAAGGTTTCCAACATGCCCAGCACAGTGCCGAGCAAGCCGAGCAAGGGCGCAGCCGTCACGGCAACACCGAGCATCACAATTCGTTGATTCAGCCGAGGAAGTCGAGCGGAGCGAACGGCCAGGAAACGTTCGCGAACGGCCCAGGCGCTTTTCTCGCCGGCTTGGGAGTAACGGATGATTTGGCCGGCTTCTCCCTTGGCTTGATCGGGCCGTTTGATCCATTCGTTCCACTTGATGTTCTCCGCGTCCTTGCAATCCGTGCGGGCGAAGTAAATGAGCATTTCGGAGACATGATAGCCGATAAAGACCGCGAGCAGAAACAGCGGGATCAAGACGCAACCGCCGTCGTGCCAGACATGCCAGAGGCCGGGTGGATGGAAGTCATTGATCATGGTGATTTCACCCCGACCCAACGGGCCAGAGCTAAGCCAGCCCAGGGCAACGCACTGGGTTGTCCGGTCGCCATGAGGCCAGCCCCAAAGTGGGCGGCTCTATTGGATGTCCGTTTCGTTTGAAAGCTAGGGCCGCCCCGTTGGGGCTTCATTGTAGCTACCTCAAACCCAGGGCGTTGCCCTGGACTGTGATAGGATCGGCCCTTTGGGCCTGGAGAACAGAGATTGCAGCAAGCGGATCGCAATCCGATTGCCCCGTTCGCTGCCACGCGCAACTGGACGGGCAGATTGCCCATCCTACGACGGCGCGTAGCCATGCGCATGTTTGATCGCCACTTGATGATTCGTTTGGATGCCTTGGAAATCATTCTTCGTTGTTCAAGGCGAGGCCGTTGACAAAACCCACGGCGGCTTGTTCCAGGCTGGTAATGAAACCGCGAATCTTGCGGCTGAGCGCGGCATGCACGAGCAATGCCGCAACGGCGACGATGAGGCCGCATTCGGTTGTGACGAGCGCTTCGGAAATACCACTGGAAAGCGTCTTGGCATCGCCGGTGCCGAACATGGTGATCAGCTTGAAGGTGTTGATCATGCCCGTGACCGTGCCAAGCAATCCGAGCAGCGGCGCGACAGCGGCAGTGAGACCGATGAAGGGAAGCCAGCGTTCCAAACGCGGCCGAATGTGAAGCACGCGTTCGTAGAGCATCTCTTCGAGGAGTTCCTTCTTCTGGTTCGCGTTGTTGATGGCGGTTTCCAGCAGATTGCCAGCCGGACCCTTGAGAGAGCGTGCGTGGTCCAGCGCCTTCGGTTTCTGATTGGTGGCGAGTTGTTTGAGAATGAGCTCAACGTCCTGCGGCAGCGGTGCGCGCAGGCGAACAACCTGCATCCACTTGGCAATGCACAGCAATGACGCCAGCCCAGCAAGCACGAGAATCGGGATCATCACCACCCCCCCTTTTCTCAGGTGCTCTTCCAAGGTTTCCTGCGTCTCTTGTATCTGGAGGGCGCGTCCTCCGGATGGATCGACCGGGAAAAGTCCCTTGCCGCTCTGGACCAATTCGCGGAGCTCATTCGTCTGCCCGCCGTTCAACGGAATGATCACGGCATCGAGTGTGTTCACCTCCAGTTGCGCAATGCCGACGTTGCCCTTTGCGTTGCCGGCGAACACCGCGACCGGTCCCGCAAGGGCGAAACGACCTTGATCGAGTTCTCCTTCCTGCGAAAGCGCCCGGCCTTCGAAGGTCTGTCCGCCCATCAACTTGCCCACGCGTTCGGCCGTCTTGTCGAGGAGTTCGAATTGTTTGTCCAGGCGTTCCAGGGCAGACATGTTCGCGTCATCCGTGACGGACTCGGCCTGCTCGATGACGGCTTCGTATTCGCGTAGTTCGCTGATATGGATCTTCGTCTCAAGAAAATGTCCAAACTCAGCGAGTGAACTGGTGACGAACTCCATCTCCTGGTCCGCTGCACTCAGTTCAGTTTCGAGACCGCCAATGCTTTCCTTGGCATCGCGGGCCTGAGCACGGGCGGTCTTCAACTCGCCACGCTTTGCCGCGGTGGAGGATTCGAGCTCGTTGATCTTCTTCGCAAGCGGCAGCTTTTCTTCCGCGATCTTTCGATTGAGATCGGTGAGTTCTTTTTGAGCAGAGCGCAGGTCGGCCGCAACGGATGCGGACGCGCCATCGAACGAAGCCTCTGCAGCTTGGCCGATTGGACTGATCGGACCGATCATCAGGATCGAAGCGATGTATGCTGCTGCCCTCATTTCAGTTCCACCGGCAGGTTCACCAAGGACGGAACGGTTTCATCGCGGAACACGCGGATCGCCCGCGTGACATCGCGTGCAATCTTATTGTTCGGCATCCAAACCCAACCATCCGGACCGGGGCGCCCGACACCGGCAAGCCGACCGCTCTTGCTAACGTAAAAAGCCTGGGCCAAGCCAAGATACAAAACCTGCACGCGCACCTGCGTCCCATTCAGCACATGCATTTCGGGAGTGACGGTAAACTCCGCATTGAAGGTCTCGATCTCATTGAAAACTGTCAGCAGGTTTTGAAGGCGTTGCGAAACAGGGATCTGCGATTCGCTCCCCGCCTTGGGAAACTTCCGCATCAGCGGCTCCACCGTTTCACCGAGCACGGGAGGGAACATGCGGGCCAATCCAGCAATCTTGGTCTCTACCCCGCCAATACGCTTGGCCGCGTAGTCGAGCAATTCGTTGCGGCTCTTGAGATTGGCATCGAGTTCCTCGCGCTTGCTCTTGTTTCCGGCAGCAGCGTCACGAGCCTTCTTGATCTGTCCGTCAAGCACGCCAATCTCTTTGTTCAACAGCTCGGCGGTCAGTTCCAGGGACTGCTTCTGATCGGACCACTCGCGGATCGTTTTGTTGACCGCCTTGCGCGTCTGCATCCACTGGATCGTGGTCTGCCGCGCGGCTTCGAAGCGGTCGATCTTGTTCGCTTCGGCCGCATGTGCTCTGAGCGCCAATCCTGTCAGCAGGAGACAGATGAGCAACAGTGGTCGAATGTGCGACTGTGGTAGCATGCGAAAACGGGGATTAACTCAACTTTCGTGGCGTTTGTTCAACACCGAATTTAGACGGTCAAGATCGGGGGAAATCGGTCAGTTGAGTGCTTTTCGGCTGTAGATCAGATTGGCTACGACGATGAATACAGCCGAGTAAAACACCGCATATGCGATGGCAATCAGGATCGCGGTGAACGGAATGGCCGGCCAATTGTGGATGATCAAGAGCCGGGTATCGTACCACTCCAAGTGAGGAACCACATAGTAGATTCCGTAAAACAAGGACCGGGCCGGCTCGTCCATTTTCAGCGCAATCTTGTTCAAATGCTGCGCGAGAAACAACAGCCCCCCGGTCGTGATGAGGGCGATGACAGCATTGGATGACGGTGCGGTGAAAACAAGGGAGCCCAGCAAAGCGCCGGAGATCACAATCGCGAGCAACAGCCAGTGAAGGAAGAAGGCCTGCGAACATCCAAGCAAAGAGATTTGTCCTCCCTTCCAGGAGCTCATCGAGAGGAAAAGTGCGTAAAGAATCAACAACGCCACGCCGTTGGCCAACCAACAACCAAAGAACTTTCCGAGCAGCACCTGGGCACGAGTGATCGGTTTGGCGAGCAGCGGTTGAATGGTTTTGTTGGAGTGCTCATTTGGCAGCTGGCGAGCGGTCGAGATCACCGCCAAAACGAGCGAACCGATCCATACCAAAGCAAGGCAGACTTCGCGAAGGTAGCGAACGATTTGATCGTCATTGAAGAAGTTGGCGGAAGCAGCGAGTGCAGTAAGCACGGCTGCCAACAGAACCACAACATAGGCATCCTTGCGCCGGGACATTTCCAGCAACGCGATTCTTGCGATGGCCCAGATCTTGTTCATGAACGGGTCAGTTACATCCACATCCTGACTTGGAACAGCAGGAACTGGATTCAGTCGCGCCCGAGGTCGACAGATACCCTCCCTGAATCAACCGGCGCACGGGTAGTCCGGTGTCGGGATCGTGGGTCAGCGCGTCGTCTTTCATCGACTGCTTGTACTCAAACTGTCGAGGAGCCTCGCTGGCGTCGGTGGGAATGGTCTCGTAGACGTAAACTGGCATGGGAGGCAATTTGGTACTCGGGGAACGTCAAACAGAGTTCTGATATTACAGTCGATTTCCCGAACAGCCCACGCTGTCACAGCAATCGGCTGCGGGCACGAGGGTAGGAGTGCTCTGCAATCGAAGATTCAAAAAGTGAGTTGCGGCGAGAAGACTGCCGCCAAAGGCCGCACCCAACGCGTGTGGCCAGCTGAGTTCATCCGCACAACAAATGGGAGGAGCGGTTGCGTGGGCTCCAATCAATGCTGCTGCGCCAGTTCCCAACAGTCCCAACAACCACCATCTGCCGTGTGTGCGGCATCCGCCGACCGTGCAGGCCGTAGCCAGAAAAATGGATGCAATCACAAATCCTCGCTCGATTTCACGATCAACCAGCCAGGTGCCGGCGAGCAATGGCAAAGCAATAAGCAGCCATGGCATGCACACGCAATGGACGGCACACAGGGACGACGCGAAAAAACCCAGCCGGTCCAAAATCTGGCTGACAGGGTTTCGGTTTGGCTTGCTGGATTCAGACATCTCTATTTGTTCGATGGGGTAAAGGCTCTTGGGGCTTGCACATTGGTCGTAGCATCGGCTTGGAGAACCTTGATGGCCGGCTGGTTTGTGGTCTCCCGAGTCACCTCGAAGCCAAGCAAGGCTCTGGCGATCCGATCGTGAACCCGGGCGCTGCGTGTCCCCGCGTAGCGACGGACCAGGCGATGGTCGCCATCGAGAAGCACGTGCAAGGGAAGTTCGCTGCCTTCGAGTTGCGCAGTGGCGAGGCCGTTGGTGTCGAAGACGATCGGATAGTTGTATTCGTTGATAATGACGTGTCGTTCGACGGACTTGAAAAGGTTGGCGACCGTGTCTGAACCATGGTCGTGTTCGCAATCTGGTCCGTGGTTGCAATCTGTCTCGCAGCTCGTCTCGCAGTCACCGTGGTCATGGCGCACACCGGGAACTGCGTCGACATTCACGCCGACGATCGCCAATTCGGGGGGGGCGATTTTGCGTAGTTTCACCAGGTCAGGGATTTCCTTCGTGCAGTCCGGCGACCAGGTGGCGAAGAAGTGCAGCAGGACGGGACGGCCGACATACTGAGTCAGGGTGTAGGGTTGCTTCTTGAAATCGCGGAACACCAGGTGCCCGAAATCGGGCCCCAGGTTTTGATTCAACGTTGGTGCAATCGCAGCAACTTCGATATCCGCATCTGCCTTTTTCAAGATGATGCGGGCAACGTCGTTGACCAACGGGTCCGGATCATTCAGAGCCGCTTGCGCGAGCGTCTTCCATTCCGGGTGATCGATCACGCGCAGCAGACTCAAGGCGGTGAGCCGCAGTGTTTGATCAGGATCGTTGGCTGCCTCAAGAACGTATTTGCCGACGATCGGCACCAAGTCCGGACGAACTCCAAGATTTCGGTTGAGGAAATTGATGATCTCCCAACGATGCGGCAGCTTCCCGGTGGCCCAGATCCGGGCCATAAGAATCGCGGGTTCCGGTGTGTCGCTGAGGAGTTTATGCAGCATCGCCGGATCGGGACTGTCGGACTGCAACACACCTTCGGTAATGGCGAAACGATTCAGCTGCCCGAGCTGACTGAACGCAATGAGTCCGAGCAGGAGAAGAACTGACACCCGAATCTTGAATGCCTTCGATCGAGGTTTTGCCGGTGCTTCGCTCATGGTCTGGGACTTTGCTGCGCCCGGTCTTCGTTGACGCAGGCCTGTAGAATGGCGCGCAGGCCTTCCACGCTTCGCTCGCCGGTGAATCGTCGAAGCAGCTTCATGTTTGAGTCGAACACCACTTGGGCGGGAACTTGTCGACCTTGAAGGGCGTCCGCACATGCACCGCTTCGGTCATACAGGACCGGGTAATCCACGTGGTGTTTGGTCAAAAACGTTTTGACTTCCTCCAATCGTGATTCGGGTTCGAAGTGGGCATCGTCGAGTTGAAAATCCGGGAGCAGATCAAGTGACACACCGATGATCTGAACTTCGTTCGACATGGTCTGGCTTGTAGCCGCCAAATCCTGAGCCATGGCCTGGCATTGGTCGCACCAGGTGGTGAAAAAGTGCAGCATGACCGGACGCCCGTCATACTCGGCAAGCGAGACGTTCTTTCCTTGGGCATTCTTCAACACGAGATTTCGGTAGTCCGGTGGGCCCGCAGGAAGACCGTTTTTTCCAGTCGAGTACCAGAGGGCTACCGCGACGCAGCAACCAAGCATGCCAATCACGAAAGTCGCGCCTGAGCGTGATTGGGTGGATTTGGAATCGGTATTCATCGGCCTCGTGAATTTCTTTCAAGTGCCCCAGAAGTGATCGGCGAGACAGCTGTCCAGTTGTTTGCAAAGTCCCTCTTCGTCCAGGTTGGTTCCGATGAAGACAAGTTCCTGTCGGCGATCGCCGTGGGGTTCTTCCCACTGGGGCTCAATTATTTCCGGTACATCTGAGCGCCGACATTCTCCGCTCTTAACTCGATCGGCCCACCAATGGCCGAGAACATTCCGCCTCATGATATTTCCAGAAACGGAAAGGAGGTTCACATCGCGCGGATCTCGATCGACCCAATAAAAACCCTTGGCACGAATGACGCCGGGAAGTGCCTGAGCGAGCAGTTTGTTAAACGCGTCTCCGCGGAAGGGTAAGCGAGCCCGATAGACAAAGGAGGAGAGACCGTGCCGATTGTAGGCAGCTCCCCGCTGATCGCGTGAGCTGGATGGTCGATCGAGAGAGATGGAAAGCAAAGGTTTCTCCGGTTCCTTTGTCTCACGCAGATCCGACATCCAACGCGCCCCGCAGATAGTTGATTTGAGTTCGAATCTCACCGGCCCGAAAAGATCGTCCACGGCAGCCTCGCCTTCGCTGATGAACTTGAGTTCGGCGCGTTCATTCATCGCCCTGACCAGCGTTTGTAATTCTTTACGATCGGTTTCGTTCAAACGATCGTCCTTGTTGGCGAGCAACAGGTCCGCGCATTCGATCTGGTGCACCATCAGTTCGAAGACCGGTTCGATGGACACGGATAGATTGGCGTCCACGAGTTTCTTGGCGTCCTTCATGCGTCGCCACTCCTCGAGAACCAACGGGGAGTTGATAACGGTGACGAGCGAGTGAATACCGATCACCTCGCTCAGCTGGGGCATGAAAACTCCCGCGCGATCCACCGTGCGGACCAGTCCCTCGGGTTCGCCTGCACCGGAGGCTTCCACAATGATGTGATCGTAGGTGGGACGGCGTTGAGACAACTCAAGCAAAGCCTGAATCAAATCCTCTTGGATGTTGCAGCAGAAGCAGCCATCCGTGATCTCCATCACCGGTGAATTCGTCTCGGCCGCATTGCCGCGAATCAGTTCACCATCGATGTTGACTTCGCCGAGGTCATTTACGACGACCGCGATTCTCCGCTCCCCCGCATTCTTGAGCACATGATTCAAGAGAGTCGTCTTGCCTGCCCCCAGAAAACCGGAAAGAAAGGTCACCGGAACAATCCGGCTGGTCTTGGATTGCGAAATGCGCACGGGAACCGAGGGAACCGCGCTGGGCGCGGAACCTGATCCTGTGGCACTGTTGCAAACCTTTTGCATTTGCAATTGAAGCTAGCGAGCTCTATTTCTTATTGCAACTGATTTGCAACAAAAGATCAGAGAAATTATTATTCAGCCAGACTGCCCATGAACGAGACGGTCATTGAAATTCGAAACTTGCGGATCGAATACGGCCAGCAAACCGCCGTGCAAAACCTCAGTCTGAGTGTGCGTCGTGGGGAGGTTTACGGTTTCATCGGGCCAAACGGCGCGGGCAAATCGAGCACGATCCGGGCGCTGCTGGGCTTCAATCGGATCGCTGGGGGCGAGATTTCAATTCTGGGCGTGAACGCGCGGGACGAGGCCGCCCGGGCTCGGCTTGGCTACCTTCCCGAAACGCCCACGTACTACGATTTTCTCACGCCGGTTGAGTTGTTGGACAGCTATGCGCGATTGTTTAGAATGAACGCAGATGATCGAAAATCGCGCATCGCCGATCTCTTGGGGCAAGTCGGATTGGTGGAGCATGCGAAGAAGCGGATCGGCAAATTCTCCAAGGGAATGCAGCAGCGTCTGGGTTTGGCGCAGGCGATGTTGAATGATCCGGAGCTGTTGATTCTTGATGAACCGGCAAGCGGACTGGATCCGCTTGGGCGACAGGAGATCCGGAAGTTGATCGAATCCATGAAAGAGCGTGGACGCACGGTGTTCTTCTCGTCGCACGAGTTGAGTGAAATCGAAACGGTGTGCGATCGGGTGGGGATGTTGGTCGGTGGAGAACTCAAGGCGGAAGGCGAGCCCGGGATGCTGAGCGGAAAGCATGGCGTCAGCCTGGAACGCGTTTTCATCAATCTGGCTCAGGGTTCAGACGCGGAGGTCACCACGCCATGAATGCTGACAATCCAGCGAGCACTGCTGGCTTCGCGCGCGGATGGAGGAACGCCACGACCGTGGCGGGAATTGTTTTTCGTGAAGCGCTGCGCAAGCAGGAGGGAATCGCGGTGATTTTCATCGCAGGCGTCGTGCTCTGCATGCTCCTGGCGACATCCCTGGGTGGCCGGCCGGAAATGACACGTGTGGTCGCGGAACTATGCCTCGCGATGATTTGGGTAGTCACCATTGCCCTGAGTCTCGCTTTGGCGGCACGCCAATTGCCCAACGGCCTGCAGAAGCGAACGCTACTGCTGCTGTTGTCCAAACCAGTTCGTCGATCCGAGTACCTCTGGGGCCTGGCAGTCGGTTGTGGCGCGGCAAACGCAGGGGCGTTGGCCGTCTGTTATCCAGCGCTGGGCGTTGGCTTGCTCACATCTGGCGGCAGTAGTTGGCTTGGTCTGGTCCAGGGACTGACACTTCATTGGTGCGCACTCACCCTGTTCTCCTCCCTCGCCTTGTTGCTGTCAGTCTGGCGTCTGCCCAGCGGAATCAACATCGGCATGTGCCTGTTGATCGGAACGCTCATGTTGTTGGCCTCCCGGCCATTGCACGATGCCTTGGACGCCTTTTCCGGTACGCCTTTTGAATCCCCACTCGCGAGCATCTATTTTCTGCTCCCCCATTTCGAACTACTGGATGCACGGGAAATCGTGAGCGGCAACCGGGAGATCGCTCCAGTGGGAATTCTCATTGCCTCCATCGCCTACGCGCTGTGCGCAAGCGCCGCTTTGCTCAAGCTCGCGGAATGGCGCTTCAACCAACAACTCCCGCCTTCTGAATGATACGCCACCCACTATTCCAAGCACTCGCATTGACCTTGGCTGCCTTTGCCTTTTCGACCGCCCTGGTGCCGGACGTCGTGACCGGCGATGGTGATCGATCGCGGTCGGGAAACATTTTCACACTGGCACTGGGTGAAGGCCGAAAGATCCTGGCTTACGAGTTTTTTGTGAAAGCGGACGCCTACTTTCACAAGGGGTATTATCCCTCGTTCTTTGATCAGGCGAATGGTTTCAAGACTCCGCACATGGCTGCTGATGCGGGTGCGGTCGCGGACGAAAATATTGAGCACGAGGAAGAATTTGAAGGGGAATCCCGCGATCTGATTGAGAAGATCGGACGCCAATTCCGACCATCAGTCCACAGTCATTTGGGCGAATGTACCGCCCCTTGCTGTGATCCGAACGGGGGCGGCCATGTTGGAGGGGCACATGAGCTGGGCGATGGTGGAGAAGTCCGGGAGATCCTCCCGTGGCTTCGCCTTTCCGCCAGCCTCGACCCCGCGCGTGAAGAGACCTACACGACCACCGCCTATTGGCTGCGGGCACGCATGGATCGCCCGGACGAGGCGGAGAACTTCCTCCGCGAAGGGCTTCGTCATAATCCGCAAAGCTACTCGATCTTGTTCGAGCTTGGTCGGATTGCGGACGAGAACCGCAAGGACCTGGTTCAGGCCCGGCGGCTTTGGGAATTGGCATTACTCAGATGGCACGATAAGGAGGCGAAGAAGGGTGAACCGGACACCTTTGGACTGGGACAAATCGTGGGGGAACTGGGCGCGTTGGCCGAGCGAGAGAACAAGCACGGTGAGGCTGTTCACTACTTTACGATGCTTAAGCGAGTCAGTCCGAAGCCTGACCTGATCCAGAGACGAATCGACGAACTGAAAGCGCAAATGGCTCAGACGGTCACGCCGGATCCGGAGTCTCCTGACACGGTTCGCAAACCCCGTTGAGGCGCAGTTCGTGGGACAGCTTTCCGAATTTCATCTTCTTGGCAATGCGTTCTTCAAGGCGACGAATTTCAGCGGCTTCCTCCAGCCATGCGTACTGGCCACACTTGGTGCATACCAACAGATCATTGCTCTCTCCGGGCAGGTGCACCACGTAGCCGGGATTGGGCTGCCCCCGCATCTCCACCGCCTTTACGAGATCGAGCCGCTGAAGTTCGTTCATCAGGCGATACTGGGTACTGAGATCGCTGGAAGCAGTGCGCACGACTTCTTCATGCAAATCCTGAATCGACATCGGCGCGTCCGCGGAACACAGCACACGAATAGCCTCCCGACGGGATTTGGTCAGCCGATTACCCGCATCCTGAAGAACCGACGAGACGTATTCGCATCGCTCATCAAAAGTCCGCTGGATTGGCTTCTGTGTTCCCATAAAAACGCGACAAAGCTATGTCCGTCCTGTCGGGAATTGCAATAGGTTTGCAATAGTATTTCCAATTGGCACCAAAACCCTTGACGAAAGATGGTCCCCACTCTCTTATTGCATATCGTTTGCAAATGATCATGCGCGCTCAAAATGCCCTGAAGTTTCTGTTGGCCACTTCGTTGGTCTGCAGCGTGGTGGCAGCTGGCGCGCTCGTTCATCTCCCGGATCTGCACGCCAAATTGCATTCCAAAGGCACAAGCTGCTGCTGTGCAACGGGTGGCAGTATCTCACCCGAGGATCATCAAAATTCTGAAATGCCTGAAGATCACCAGTGCTTCATCGAGCTGCTGGCGGCTGGTTGTGTGGATGCGCCTCTGGCAGTTCATTTCATTCCGCTGCAATTTGTCCCGATCTCCGAAGCCAAGCTGCTCGATCGTGAGCAACTGGCTCCCACCGTTTCCTCCTCAGCATTGCCGGGGCGCGCGCCACCGACCTGCTAATCCCCTCGTCCCTTCCCAAACGTGATCCGAGACGCTCTGCGGAGCACGCCTTGTCCTAATCCCACGGCTGCTGCCTGGTGGCCAATCAAACCTGAAAAACTGCGTCGTGTTCGGCGCGCAATTAACGAAAGAATGATCAAACGAACCTTACTAATCTTGCTGGCGACCCTCTGCATCGTCGGCACGGCAAACGCCCAGCCTTTTCGCATTACGGGTGGGCATGCCGACATAAACCTGGAATTTGATGGCACGGATTTGGAAATCGGTTTCCACACCGAGTTCACCTCCGGAATGACCACCATCACCGGCGGTGCGCCACAACAGAACGAGTTCGAAGCAGCGGACATCATCGTCAACGTGCCGGTTGGCACAACGACGACGCGTCCGGCGGATGCTTCGTTTGATCCAATTGGCGTTCCAGCCGGTCAGCGCATCATCGTGATGCCACAAACCGAGGCGGGGTCTGAAGCAGCCGGCGTGGTCTTCCTGGGCTGGGCTGCTGAAGAACTCACCGCGGCTGACTGGTCCGGCGACCTGACTTGGACACTGACGGGCGTGTCTGGTCCGGGCGCCTTTTCCGCCTACGGGTCGGGGCTCACGCCAAACTTTGATATGGCTTCTTCCGACGGCGTCACTGCCGGCGACAGCTTCACGATGGAAGCCGGGCACCACGAGCATTTCAATCTCGGCTTCTCTGCACCGGGCACCTACCAGATCCAGTTGCAGGTGTCGGGAACGCACAACACAGCTGGAGCAGTGAGCACAACCGGCACGCTGACCTTTGACGTGGCAGCTGCGCCATTCCGAATCAACGGCGGCCATGCGGATGTGAACCTTGAGTTTGACGGTACGGAACTGGAAGTCGGCTTCCACACGGAATTTACCGGTGGCATGACTGAGATCTCCGGTGGCGCCCCGCAACAGAACGAATTCGAAGCATCGGACATCGTTGTCAATGTGCCGGTGGGCACAACCACGACGCGTCCCGCGGGTTCGGAATTCGATCCGATCGGTGTACCGGCTGGCCAGCGCATCAATGTGATGCCGCAAACTGAAGCGGGATCGGAAGCGGCCGGTGTGGTCTTCCTTGGCTGGGGCGCGGAAGAACTCACTGCCGCGGACTGGACCGGCGATCTGACTTGGACATTGACCGGCGTCAGCGGTCCGGGGCAGTTCTCCGCGTATAGCTCGGGATTGAGTCCAAACTTCGACATGGCCTCGTCCGATGGCATTACAGCCGCTGACAGTTTCACCATGGAAGCGGGCCATCACGAACACTTCAACCTCGGCTTCTCCGAACCGGGTACTTATCAGATTCAGGTGCAAGTGGCGGGAACGCACAACACCGCTGGCTCGGTCAGCACAACCCAAACTTTGACCTTCGACGTGGCGGCCGCGCCGTTCCGTATCAATGGCGGACATGCCGACATCAATCTGGAGTTTGACGGTTCCGAACTGGAAGTCGGCTTCCACACGGAGTTCACCGGTGGCCACACCGACATTCTGGGTGGCGCCCCGCAGCAGAACGAGTTCGAAGCATCGGACATTGTCGTCAATGTGCCGGTGGGCACAACCACAACACGTCCAGCGGATGCATCGTTTGATCCGATTGGAGTTCCGGGTGGCCAACGTATCAATGTGATGCCGCAAACCGAAGCGGCTTCCGAGGCTGCTGGCGTTGTGTTCCTTGGCTGGGCTGCCGAAGAACTCACCGCGGCCGACTGGAGTGGCGACCTTACCTGGACTTTGACCGGCGTGTCCGGTCCGGGAACGTTTTCCGCCTACGGGTCGGGACTCACGCCCAACTTCGAGATGGCGTCTTCCGACGGCATCGGTGCCGGGGACAGCTTCACCATGGAAGCCGGCCACCACGAACACTTCAACCTCGGCTTCTCACACCCGGGCACGTACCAGATTCAGTTGCAGGTGTCGGGAACGCACAACACGGCGGGAGCGGTGAGTACCACGCAATCCTTGACCTTCGACGTGGCGGCCAGCCCGTTCCGTATCAACGGCGGTCATGCGGATGTGAACCTGGAATTTGACGGCTCCGAGCTCGAGGTCGGTTTCCACACCGAGTTCACCGGAGGTCACACCGAAATCCTGGGAGGTGCGCCCGCGCAGAACGAATTCGAAGCCTCGGACATTGTCGTCAACGTCCCGGTCGGTACGACCACGACGCGCCCCGCAGGATCGGAGTTTGATCCAATTGGTGTTCCTGCCGGGCAACGCATAAACATCATGCCGCAAACCGAAGAGGCTTCCGAAGCTGCGGGTGTGGTCCGCTTGGGCTGGGCTGCGGAAGAGTTGACAGCAGCCGACTGGACAGGCGACCTGACCTGGACGCTGACAGGTGTGACCGGGCCGGGCACATTTTCAGTCTACGAGTCCGGACTGACACCAAACTTTCACATGGCTTCCGCCGATGGACTTGGTGCGGGTGATGCATTCTCAGTTGAAGCAGGTCATCATGAGCACTTCAACCTTGGGTTTTCCGCCCCGGGTACTTACCAGATTCAACTGAACGTCGCCGGCACGCACAACACAGCCGGTGCTGTAAATTCCACCAGCACGTTGACGTTTGATGTGGTTGCAGCTCCCTACCGCCTCACTGGCGGACATGCGGATGTGAATCTCGAGTTTGACGGCTCCGAGTTGGATGTTGGATTCCACACTGAGTTTACCGACGGGCACACACAGATCACGGGTGGTGCGCCCGCGCAGAACGAATTCGAGGCCTCAGACCTCATCATCGACGTTTCGGTGGGAACGACGCTGACGCGACCGGGTGCGGCCTCGTTTTTGTCGATCGGTGTCCCCGCGGGGCAACGTATCAATGTGATGCCTCAAACCGAGGCGGCCTCGCAGGCAGCCGGGGTCGTGCGACTCGGATGGGCGGCTGAAGAACTAACCGCAGCGGATTGGAGTGGAAATTTGAGCTGGACCTTGACCGGCGTCAGCGGACCCGGAGCGTTCTCAGTCTATCGATCCGGGGTGGTCCCGACCTTTCTGATGGCTTCGTTCAACGGATTGAGTGCCGGGGACTCCTTCAATGTGGAAGCGGGTCATCACGAACACTTCAATATCGGTTTCTCACATCCCGGCACATATCAGGTTCAGCTGACCGTGGCTGGGACACACAACACCGCAGGAACGGTCAGCTCAACGAGAACGTTGACCTTCGACGTGACCGCCCAGCCGTATCAGCTCACGGGCGGTCACGGTGATGTGAATCTCGAACTGGATGGCAATGAATTCGAAATCGGATTTCACACGGAATTCACTGCCGGGATGACCACCATCACCGGTGGCGCGCCGCAACAGAACGAGTTCGAGGCATCGGATCTCGATGTCATCATTCCGGCAGCCAGCGTGCTAGCTCGTCCCCCGGGGCCAGAATGGGACCCCACCGGTGTGAGTGCAGGTGGCGGTCTTTACGTTCTTCCGCAGACGGAAGACGCATCTGAAACCGCCGGGGCCGTATTCCTTGGTTGGGCCACCGAGGAACTGACCGCAGCGGATTGGAGCAGCGACATCACCTGGACGCTCAATGGCGTAACGGGGCCGGGCCACTTCTCCGTTTACGAATCCGGACTCACGCCGACCTTCCGCATGTCGACTGCGGACGGCATTTCAGCCTCGGATAGTTTTGCGATCGAAGCCGGCCATCACGAGCACTTCAATCTCGGTTTCTCTCAGCCAGGTTTGTATTTGGTGAACCTAACCGCAGCCGGAACGCACAATACCTTGGGCGCCGTCAGCGGAACGGGCACGCTGATGTTTGTCGTGAACGAGGCTGCGGGAATCACTGCCGGAATTAACGCCGGGGTCTTCTCAGCCGGATTGCCGGTGGCAGTGCTTGGGAGTGGTGGTTCGCTGGCGTTGGACATCCCAGCAGGCGCGGTGACAGGCACGGGCCTGAGCTATCAGTGGCAGTTGGATGGAGTGGACATACCAGGTGCGACCAGTGCGACCCTGTATGCCACGGACGCTGTGCCCGGCAATTACCGGGTGATAATTACGGGAGCGACGGGCCCGGCTGTGACCAGTCCAAACGTCCCGGTGCTTCGCGTTACCACAATCTTTGTAGCTGGTGCGAAGGTGGAAGGTCCTACGGCCGGGTTGAATCTGATTCTTCAATCAAGCGACGCAATCAGGGCACCCACGACATTCGAACCGGTGCAAGGCTCGCAAGCTGTTCCGGACGGAAACAACGTCCTCCGACTATTGGATGTAAATCGAGATCCGGCGACCATTGGATCGCGGTTCTTCCAGATCGGCGTTCAACAACCACAACCATAACGAGTATTCCCGCCGATCCCGCCGGGTGGCGGGATCGGCGGGCTCTGACCGTTAAGTACTTACGCGCAAGAAACCCGTCTGATTGATTCAGCCAATGCGATAACTGATCCGCTGAATCACATCACTGCCGAATCCATGTTGGAGTCGCTGCAGAATTTCCTGGCGCCGATAGCGTACGATTTCAGAAAGCCATACGTTTGTGTCCACGCTCACGAAGAGCGTTCCTTTGACGAGTGAAGTGGGCTGGGCGTGAGCAGTGATGGTGGGATCGATCAGGCTGTTCCAGACCTTCACGATTTCGGCCTCGCTACGTTTGCGATCAAGTCCGATCCCCTTGAGTACCTTCGCCATGACGCTCTCGGCAGTGCGATTGCGTTCCTCTCGGGCGATCTCCAAGGGCTTATGGTCAACGCCTCGCCATTCCGCCAGGACCTCGTCGGCGGGCGTTCTGGGAGCTGGTTTCCAGCTATCAACTCGGAGAGACGTGCTCATCAATGATCAATACACCGTGTGGGGGTATATCATAGCCCCCTTTGATCTCCGTGTCGTTCATGTAATCGTGCACCGGCTTGAAAAACTGCACGTGCACGGGGGCGTCGTTGTGGTTGATGAGGAAGTAGATTCGGTAGTCGCTGCGTTCCCGCATGCTGACCTCGATCTGCTCGGGGACGCGCAACAAGGCCGGCAAACCGATCAACTGACGGATCCAAGTCACGACGTCGGAGTAGAATTCCTGGTGGCTCATGGTGCCGATGTAAATCGCGCGGCCGTTTCCGAATTCGTTGATCGTCATGGCCGGCCGGCCGGCGTAGAAGTCGAGGGCATAGGTTCCCAGAACTTCACAATCGATCGGCTCGATCACGTCGCACCAGGTTCGTGCAGGATGCAATGCGGTGGTCGGAAATGATCCTTTGAAAGTGAGGTGGTTTTCTTCGCCCGGAGGCAGCGGATCGATCTCCAGAACTTCCAGGCCAAAGACGTCTGTCAATTCGTATGGGATGCCGTTGATCGGTGCGATGTGGCTTTCATTGATCAGGCCGGTGTTGAAGGTCCCCAGCAAGGTCCCGCCATTCTCCACGTATTCGCGCAACAAATCCGCCTCTTCGCCCGCGAGCGCGTGCAGCGAGGGTGCAATCACGAGCCGATACTTCGAAAGATCGTCGCCGAGCCGGGCGAAATCCACGGGCACGTTCTTGTCGTGAAACGCCGAGTAATACAGGTCGATATGATCTCGTTGATTGAAATACCGATTAGGGCGCAACGACTGGTTCTGTGCCCATTCGTTTTCCTGGCTGATCAGGATTGCGGTCTCCGGAAGAACCTGCGTTCCGGCGAGGGCGGGCGCAAGTTGTCCGACCTCTTCACCAATCTGTATGATCTCGTCATACATGCGGTTTTCCGCGCGGCCGTCGTGAGTGAGAACGCCACCGTAAAACTTTTCGGGACCGATGCGCGGCTGCCGCCAATAGAAGTAGAGAATGCCCATGGCACCGCGTGAAATGAGCTGGTAGGTGAGCAGACGCAAGACGCCCGGACGGATCAATGAATTGGCATCGCCCCAGCTCACTTGTCCCGCCTTCTGTTCCATCACCCAAAACCCTTCGGCTTCCTCGTCCTTCTTTAGCGAACGAACGATGTCGAGATTCATGGCTGCCTTCGATGGCCGATCGTGGTCGGTGGCATCACTGTCGAGCGAGACAAAATCGATTGCGTCGGCGAGGTCGAAGAGGTCCAACTGCGTTGCGTAGGGACGCGCCGGCGTGGTGACGGGAATGCTGCCGTTGGCTTCCTGCAGGATCTCCGCCTGCATGCGGACGAATGCCGCACAGGTATCGCTGGAGAATCTCCGCCAATCTGTCAACAATGCCGGATTGTGCGGCGCCGGTGTGTTCTGCGGCATCGGCACGTCTTCCCAGTCCTGAACCATCTGCCCCCAGAAACGCAGGCCGAGCATCGTGTTCAGGTTGTCGATGTCCTGGTATTTCTGCTTCAGCCAATCCTGCCAGTCGGTCTTGGTTTCGGGATTGTACGAATACTCGGTGTTGTGACGCCCGATGCCGTTGTCAATCTGCCAAGCGACCAAGTCCTTGTGATCAGCGAGTGTCTCGGCCATCGCGGTGACCACCTTCTTGCAATACTCCCAATAAACGTTGCTGTTCATCGAGATCGCCCGGCGGGTGCCGGCGTGGCGCACCACCCCGTTTTCGTCGATCGGAAGAATCTCCGGATGCTTCTTCGACAACCAAATCGGCGGAGCGGCTGTGGGTGTGCCAAGCACTGTCTTGATGCCCTGTTCGCCGAAGGTGTCCATTGCGCGAAGCAGCCAGTCGAAGTCAAACTTGCCTTCTTCCGGCTCGCAATGCCCCCATGAGAACTCGCCCATGCGGACGACATTCATGCCGGCCTGGGCCATCAGTTGAGCGTCAATTTCCCATCGCGACTCCGGGGCTTCCTCGTCTCCGTCGAACGGAAAAACCCAATGTTCCGGATAATAATCTGCTCCAAAATACATATCTGTTCTGTTGCGACTTGAGTTGGCACGTTAGGCGAACGAACGTCGAACGATCAATGATTTTCCGTGTAAACCCCTGCGCTGGCCTGGGTTGCGTCAAGCGATCCACAAATACTGAGCGACGCAGATTTACCGAGAAAAAGATTAAAACCTTTATCGTAACAAAATCAGTATAGCACACAGTGAAGCCGCTTTGGTAGATTGGGCTTCGCCACGCTCTTTAACACTTTGTCCGTCTGGCAGTACGTTTCTTCAGAGGGGTTCCCCACCCCCACCTCCTTGGCGTCTGTCAGGCGGACACTTTTGTAAGGACGGAGGTCTGCCGCTCGAGAAGAGGTGGCTTCGCGCGGATTCCCTCTGTAGGCTCACTTGGAAATGGGGTTGCTCGATCCAATCAAGTCGTTGCTGGGGAAGGATAAACTCCCGCATCACCTTCGATTGGGTCGCGAAGGCGAGAAGGCCGCCAAATCCTACCTCAAGCAGCTCGGCTACAAGTTTTTGACCGCCAACTATTCCGGACCGCACGGTGAGATTGATCTGATATTCCGGCACGAAGATTGCCTCGTATTTGTGGAAGTGAAGACGCGCACGGAAGGCGGTTGGACGCGGCCGGCGGACGCGGTGAATCGCGACAAGCGCAAGGCAATCATTCACACCGCGCGTCAGTACGTGCGCAAGCTGACGGATTCCCGCGTGAAGTATCGGTACGACATTGCGGAGGTGCTGGTGCGGGAAGGCGCGAGCGAGGTTCGACACATCCCCAACGCGTTTCAGGAATAGGAGTCCGCGTTTTTCCGGGTTCTCATCAGATGGAATTGTGCCGAGAATGAAACCATGAAATGGCGGAAGGACGAGTTCATTGTCACCGACGAACGCAATCGCATCGACGCGCAACGAACGGGTGAATTGCTACGCGCAACTTCCTGGGCTGACGAGCGGCCGCAAGACGTGGTTGAGCGTTGCATTCAAACGTCGTTGAACTTCGGAATGTTCGCCGGCGAACGTCAGGTGGGGTACGCCAGGTTGGTGTCGGACTTCGTGACGCAGGCTTATCTCAGCGATGTCGTCATTGAGGAAGCGCTCCGCGGCAAGGGACTGGGCTCATGGTTGCTGGAGTGCATCCTGAATCACCCGGATCTGAACACCTGCCGCATTGATCTCGTGACCGCCGATGCCCATGAGTTCTATCGAAAACACGGCTTCGGCACGCATTGCTATGATTTCCTCGTACACAATCCGAAGCAGTGAGTTTTCGAACCTGGAGTGACGCAGCGAGAGCTGGGCCTCACTTCTTTTTCTTCTTCCGCGAGGAACGCAGTTCGTAGTACGGACCTTCCGCACGGATCTCCGAGTGAAGCTCGATCATGCGACCTCGCATCGAGCTGAACTTCTCCGGCTCTCGCGCGGACAACTCTGTCGTCTCAGCAGGATCTTTACTGAGGTTGTAGAGCGTGAAATTCCCGAGATCGGAATCCTTGATGAAGTCCATCAACTTGACGTCTGCGGGGGGAGCGGCATCGCGAACGGTGATTTCTTTTTGCGGGAGCATATTCGCCAGCATCTTGTAGTCGCCCAGCCGCATGCTCACTTCCTTGGCACCACGTGCATGGTAGAGCCACCACATCATTGGTGTCGGGCGCTTCACGCTCTTTCCATCGACCAAGGCACAAGACACATCCGCACCGTCGATCTTGTTCGGGTAGTTCGGCTTGGCACCAACAACCGCGGCCAACGTCGGCAGGAAATCAGTCCCGTTCACCGGTTCATCTGACACGGTTCCCGCCTTGATTCGGCCCGGCCACTTAATAATTCCCGGCACGCGATATCCGCCCTCATGCATGTGTCCTTTCGCGCCCCGCAAGATGCCCGGCGTTCCGAAGGATGTGGCGGGACGATGTTCGGGACCATTGTCACTGGTGAATATGACGAGCGTGTTGTTCTCCAGGTTTTCCTTCTTCAGATGTGCCATCAACCAGCCAATGTGATGGTCCAGCATGGAAACACATCCGTAATAGGTGGCGCGGTTTTCCTCCTTCGGTTTGCGAATGACCTGTGAGCCTCCGTAGCGGATTGATTTGGCGGCCTCCTTTGTCTTTTCGTTTTGATAGGGGCGTTTGAATTCATCAGCAGCAACGACCGGTGTGTGCGGTTCGCTGAACCAGAGCATGGTCATGAACGGTTTTGAAGGATCGCGCTTGCTGATGTAATCGATCGCCTCATCGACCACGATCTCTGACATCCAGCCGTGTAACTTCGGGAGCGCCCTGCCATTCCTATAAAAACCGCCCGGGTTGTGGCCAAAGTTCTTCGGATGTGCGAGCCAGTGTTCGAAGCCGTGATCACCCGGATTCGGATGGTTCTGAAAGTCTCCACTGCAGTGCCACTTGCCGGCGAACATCGTCTGATAGCCCGCATCCCGAATCACCTCGGCCACGGTCAATTCGCTCTTGGGGATGTGAAGCGCCTTGAAGCGTGCGAAGTCATACATGCCGACGCGATAAGGACTTCGCCCGGTAAGAATGGCCGTTCGTGAAGGTGAACAATTCGGGCTGGCGGAATAGCAATCCGTCAGACGCATGCCATCCTTGGCCAGTTGGTCCAGGTGCGGGGACTGAATCACCGGATGCCCGTAGCATGCGAGATCGCCGTAGCCCATGTCGTCGGCAAGCAGGAAAACGATGTTCGGTCGATCGGCCGCTGAAGCGAGAATCGAAGAAACGACGATAACGACGAATGAAAGGGGCGGTGTTTTCATCAGGCGATGAACGCATGGTTGGAAATCCACCAAGCACTTGCAAACAATTCCCATGTGGATGATGAACGGTGAAATCCAACGACTGACCGACGACGACTGGAACGATTTCGTGAGGCTCGTTTACAAGCCTTGCGCAATTCACCGGATGCGTTCGGGTCCACCTTCGCGGCATGTGGGTCACACTGGAAGACCGTGGTGTTGGCGCGGAAGGCGTATAGGTGGATGCGGTCGTTGAATGGGAATGGCAAGCGGAGCACACGCGCATCCTTTTTCGAACGTTGGTGATTTCAATGTCTGTGCGAGTGCGCTTTATGCGAGCCGGGGATTTGCGCGCACAGAAGTGCGCATGCTCTCGGGCATGGAAGGCCAAATGCTGGCTTTGTTCGGCGTGTTCGACCGGCTTGAAGAATAGTCACGCACGTTGCGAGTTCATCATCCTCCCGAAGAACTCCGAGCGTATCGCCACAGCTTGGGGAGTTCCGTCTGAGCTGATCTTGCCGCGTTCCATCACGATGATGCGATCGACCTTGCTGAGGAAGGTTGGGTGATGCGTGACGAGAAGCGTGGTTTTTCCTTGGCTGAGCACGACCAGGCTCTCGATGACCTGCGACTCATTCTCCGCGTCAAGCGCGCTGGTGGGTTCGTCCAGCAGCAGGATTGGTGCGTCCTTGAGAAACGCGCGGGCCAGGCAGATCCGCTGGCATTCGCCGACGCTCAATCCATGCGCGCCTTCACCAACCGGCGTGTTGTAACCGCTGGGAAGATTCTGGATGAACTCGTGCGCCCGCGCGGCCCGTGCGGCTTCTTCGATATCGAAGTGCGACGCACCCGGACGGCCCAGAGCTATGTTTTCCGCAATCGTGCCGGGCAGCAGAATCGGCTTCTGCGGGACGTAGGCGATCTGCTTGCGGAGATCGTCGAGGTGGATGTCGGAAGCGGCCATCCCATCGAGACTCACGCGCCCGGATTCCGGCTCGAAGAATCGAATGATGAGATTCAACAAGGTGGACTTGCCCGCACCACTCGGGCCAACCACAGCAATCATCTCCCCTGGTGAGATTTTCAATTCGAGTTCTTGAACGACGGGTTTTCCCGACGCGTAGCCGAAGGTCAGTTGCTCAAATTCGATTGCTCCTTTCGCGGCAAACGAACCTGGTTCGGCAGATGCAGGGGGGACGGCGTCGCGTTCCGAATCCAGCAGGCCGTAGACACGATTCACACCAGCCGTGGCGGTCGAGATGGTGGAACCCACATTGGAGAGCTGGTTCAATGGTTCGTAAAACTGCGTGAGGTAGGTCAGAAAAATGATAAGTTCGCCGACTGTTGCCGCCTCTGCAATGACCTGCCGGGAACCAATCCACAAAATCGCGGCAATTCCTCCGCCGAAGATGATCCCCAATGAGGCGAGGTAACCGATCTCCCAGGAATGCTGGGAGCAGCGTTGATCGCGTGACTCTTTCGTGGAGGCGAGGAAGCGATCGGTCTCAAGTTTTTCCCGCGTGTAACTGCGGATGACTTCGACAGCGGAAATGTTCTGTTGAACCGCCGAGGCGATCTTGCTGTCCGCCTCCTGAGCCAGTGCGCTACGCCGGCTCATCTGCTTTCCGAACACCCGAATGGCAAACAGAAGCAGAGGGATCGTGGCAAGTGAGACCATGGTCAGCGTTGGGTTCAGACTTAGCATGACCGCAAGCATCAGGAGCATCGTCAGGCTCGCGTTAACTAGCGTGATCATTCCCTGCTGAAAAACGGTCTGAAATGCGTAGGTGTCCCAGGCCGCGCGTTGGATCAGGTCGCCCTGCTGCTGGCCGAGGTAGAATCGAAGCGAAAGACTTTGCAGCCGATCAAATACGCGGCAGCGAACTCGTTGCAGTCCGGAGAGGCCAATGCCGATGGCCATGCGGTTGTAGGTGGCCGTGAGGATCGCGATGACGAAATGGATCACGAAAGTCAGCGCCACCAGCAGGATGAGAATGAACTCCCTGTCGTTCGGGGCGGAAATCGAATTGGACAGCCAAACCGGCAGTGGTTCCTCCCCGAGCAAGGAATCGACCACGATCGCGATCGGCCAGGGCTTGAGCAGCACCATGCCGACCCCGACTACCATGAGTGCAAACACCACGAAGAGCCTTCCGCTGTCTCCACGGAAAAACTCAAGCGCTCGCAACGGGGATTTCAAGGTCAGTCTTTCTCAGCCTCGGCCTCGAGCGTCTCAACCAACGCAGATCTGGCCGCAGCAAGGCTCTTACGAAGCAGAGCGTCTTCACCGTCGGACAGATTGCCCTTGGTCTTGGCCACCAGCATCTCCAGTTGATCGACGAATAGCTTCGCTCCCTCAAGATCGCAGATGTTCTGTTTCGTTTCCGGGTTCGGAATCTTCCCCAACAACATGAGAGCCATGTTCGTCTGCTGCATGACCAGTCTTTCGAAGAGGGCGGTCAGGATTTCTTTGCGGCTGGCATCGGCCAGACGTTCTTCGTCCAGCGGGGCGGTTGACATGCAGAGATGTATGCAGGCGGAAGGCCCGAGATAAAAGCCTCGATTCCTTCGACGCGGGGAACAATTCTTTACACCACGACTCCAGCAGTCCACGAGATCGATGTCAGACGAACAGAACCGAGAGAACAACCCGTCCGATGAATCAAAGTCGGCCACCCCGAAAGCGAAGCCGTCGGTTTCGCCGTTGCTGTTATTCGTCATCGTCGGCGCGTTGCTCGTGGGGCTGAACCGCGACGCGATCATCTTCAATGTGCAGCTGTCGCGATTGGTGAAATCGGAGGCACCTTCAGCAACAGTTGCCCGCGAACTGATCCTTGCCCACGGACAGGCCTCCACGGTGCTGACCGAGCTTTGGAACACAGGACGCATCTTGCATCGCCGGGTGGCGACGGATTATATCGAGCAGCACTTTCGGGCCAGCGAAATTCCTGATTGGGCATTCGAGATCCTGCTGGAAAGCGCCTATGACCGCGACTACTCCAACCGTGAGATCGCAATCCGAAAGCTCGCCTACGCACGTCATCCCGAGGCGGAAGATCTGCTCGTGCGCCAATTACGCGACGCTGACCCGCAGTTGGTCGGCATGGCGCTGGACATGATCCGCGGGCAGGAATTCACCAACGCACTCCCGGCAGCTGCCACGCTTCTGACGAACCCTGAGCCCAGCGTCGTCGCGCGCGTTGCCACCACCATTCAACAGTTCACGGGCAAGGAATTCGGCATCACGTTGGATGACATCGTCCTCGCCGAGGGCGCTCCTGAAGATGAGGTAAGTTCCGGACGCGAACGCTTTGACAGGGCAGTTGACGAAGCGCAGTCCTGGTGGAAAGAAAACGGATCCGGATTCCCAGCGTTGACCTTGCCCATCGTCCCCAAAGGTGAAGCCATCGCCCCGCCAATCGAACTTGTCGACAAAGACATGCACCCGGCCTCTCTGGCGAAGCATTCCGGCAAGCCCGTGCTCCTCTGTTTCTTCGCGTCCTGGTGTCCTTCCTGCACGATGACAATTCCAAACATCAACGGCTTGCACGGGAAGACCGGTGAGGCGGTGTTGATCGGCGTTTCCTTGGATGCCATACCGGACGAACATAATCACTTTGGCGAAGACGAAGAAGACAATCATGCGCACCACGGCCATCACCACCACCATCATCATGGGGAAGGTGAGTGGGACGCAGCGCCAAAGGTGAAAAAATCCCACAATCTCTGGACTGAAGCAGGAGTTCCCTTTCCAATTCTGTTCGATGTGACCGGAACGACGACGCTGGCTCTGGACGGTGGAGAGATCCCTACCTTCGCCTTGCTGGACGCGGATCGAAGACTGGTTCGTAGATTCACGGGCATTCGAAGCACTGAGGCCTTGCAGGCGATTGTCGCCCGGCATTTCCCGGCGAAAAGCCCTTCGAAAGCGAGGGAATAAATCGATTGGCGAATCCCTCAAACCACCGTGGATCAGATTGATTTTGAGAAACTCGTTGCGACCTATTACGAGAATCTCTTTCGTTTCGCGATCAGCCTGACCCGCGCTGCGAACCTCACCCAGCAGACCTTTTACCTCTGGGCGGCCAAGGGCCATCAGCTCCGCGACAAGACGCCGAAGATCCCAAGACGGCCGAAGCGCTCGAGCAGGCACGCCGCGATCCCGATCTCGGCCGCTGGTTGGAGGAGGAGCAGGCCTTCAACCAGGCAATCAGCGAACGGATCAAACCCATCTGCCAGTGGCTCGCCGAAAACGACGGCCATTGCGACCTGGAGATTCCCAAGTCGCTGCTTCTGAGGAAGACGATCGGTTGCCGCGTCGCCGATTGGGACGGGAAGAAGTTTTCCCTTATCTGCTACCAAGAAAGAACTCCAACGATCTGCGTCCGCTTCACCTGCTCGTCTTCGACAGCAAGGAACTTCCCCGCCTGCCCGCCCGCGAGTTCGCTCAAGTCGCGCGCCATGGCGACTGGTCGATTGCCAGCTGAACCGAAGGCGAGCACAGCTACATCCTGACGCACGTAGGCGATGAACAATCCGTGCGGGGCCTGCTCCAATCGGCTGCTACGAAATAACCACAGCAAAGACGCGCCGGAATTTTCTTTGTTCCCGAGGCGGAATCGACCGGAGTATGGCGAGCTGTTCGAGGCGGATTCCAAAGCTGGGAACGAGGGAAAGAACAGCGATCTCATGGGAGTCTTTATCCGAACAGATGAAACCTGCAATGGCTTCCCTTGTTGATTCAACGGTGATGACCATTGGGTTCAATGCATTCGCATGATGGTCAAACGGGACGCTTGCTCGGGCTGATGACATTTGATTCGATTCGCATTCAATTCATGAAATCACTCCTGTCATCGTTGCTCCTCACGGTTTGTGTCGTCGCTGCGCACGCTGCCGTGAAGCTCCCGGGAATCATCATGGATTGCGACGAGGCCAATTACGAAGGCTATTGGGGGCAGAGTAGCATCTTGCCTGCGATCATCGGCCCCACTTATCACCTCGACGGCAACAAGGGGCGGGGAAAGAGCGCGACGTTTACGGCCACCATTCCCGATGCCGGCGACTACGAAATCCGCCTGCTCTATACGTGGAGCGAGAACCGATCCACGCGGACGAAAGTTACGATCACGGGAGCGGATGAAGAAAAGACGCTCAGCATCAACCAGCGTGAGCCGGCGATGACGGGGCGCGTTCCCAATGCCTTGGGAGTCTTTCGATTCGAAGCCGGTACAAAGGCCCGTGTCACTGTGTCGAATGAAGGCGCGGATGGATATGTGATTGTCGACGGTTTGCAGATTCTGTCCGCTGAACTGGCACGCGCCGAACGCGCAGGCAAACGCTCGTCCGGCTATCCGGCGATCAAGATGGTCAAGCGGTCGGCTCCGGCCAGTCTGCCGATCATTAACGTGCCGCCCAAACCTCTGAAGCCCGATGCTCCCCGCGCTGCCGCGCCCTCGGATGTGGATGGCAAGACTTACGATCTCGTCGTCTTTGGTGGCACGCCCGGAGGCATTGCGCTGGCCGTGCGAGCGGCACGCGAGGGGCTCAACGTTTTGCTCGTCAATCGCAACCGTCACCTCGGCGGCATTCTCTCCAGCGGCCTGCGAGTCTGGGACACCCTGTACGAAGGCAAACGCTCACCGATCTATGACGAGGCCCGTCAAGACATCTTCGACTACTACCACGAAACCTACGGCGAGCGTTCCGCGCAATACCGTCGCTGCCTGCCCGGGAAAAGCGGCCACACCAACGGACAGTTCGAACCCGCCGTGGCCGAACACATCCTTACGCGCATGGTCAACGCCGAGTCCCGCATCGCCATCCTCTGCGACTTCTTCATCGCCGATGCCCGGCGCGACGGCTCTTTGCTAGAGACGGCCACCTTCCAATCCATGCACGGCAGTAGCCGTATCAGCGTAACCGGAACGGTATTCGCCGACTGCTCTTACGAAGGCGACCTTGCCGCGGTCGCGGGGGTCCCGTATCGCATCGGCCGCGAATCTCGGGAAGAATACGACGAGCCTCACGCCGGCGCGACGTACATGGGCCGCGGATCGCCGCAAACCGACGCCGAACGTCGCCAGAGCGAAGCTCACAAGAAACTGAACCTGCGCCACTTCCGCAGTTGGCAAAACATCCTGCCCGGCAGCACCGGAAAAGGAGACTCCCACGTCCAGGCCTTCAATTATCGGACGATCCTCACCGACGACTCGGTCAATCGCCTTCCCGTGACCAAACCCGACGGCTACGACCGGGAATTCATCGCCGGTTTGGAAAAAGGCAGCGTCGTTGAAATCCCCAACCGCAAGTTCGGCTGGAACCGCCCGCAGGTCGTCGGACCACACAACCATTACGTCGAAGGCGACTGGGCCACCCGCCAAACCGTCATGGACGAGCACTGGCAGGCGACACTCGGCATGCTGTATTTCCTGCAAAACGACGAGTCCGTTTCACCTCAACTGCGCAAGCGCTGGCAGTCGCTCGGGATTGCCGCCAATGAGTTTCCCGACAACAACCAACGTCCGTACGAAATTTACGTGCGCGAAGCCCGGCGCATCGTCGGTCGCTACGTCTTCACCCAACACGACGGAAGTCTGCCTGCCGATCTCGATCGCGCGCCCGTCCATGCCGACAGCGTGGGAATCACGGAGTGGTACTTCGACAGTCACGCCTGCACCAAACGGCGCGTGCCCGGCAGCCTCGACGAGAGCAAGCACATGCTGTACGAAAACACCTTCCCCGGTCAGGTTCCCTACCGCGCCCTCCTGCCCAAGGGACTCGACAATCTGCTCGTGCCCGTTTGTCTCAGCAGCACCCACGTCGCCTGGGGAACCATCCGCCTTGAACCCACCTGGATGAACCTTGCCGAGTCGGCCGCGTACGCCACCGCACTCGCAATCAAAACCAGAGTCCCCCCGTCCAGAATCGATTCGGACGCCTTGCTCCGACGCCTCGCTGAAGAGCGGATCATGATTACCTTCTTCAACGACATCGACCTCGGCAACAACGATCCGCACATCACCGCTGCCCAATATCTCGGAACCAAAGGATTCTTCTCCAGTTACGACGCAAGACTCAACGAGCCGCTGACCGAGGAAATGCAACGCGTCTGGAATGAAGGAATGTCCGCCCTCCGAAACGGCCACTTCGATGCGATGGCCTTCGCCAGGAATGTCCGCCAAGCAGAGGCAACCGATTCTTCCGATCTGAAACAAACCCGTGGTCAGGCATTGCTGAGCATCTGGCGCAGGATCAAGTAGGAAAAAACAACAACTATTCCTGAAGACCGTCTACGCGACTCGGCGCTTTCCCCAACGAGTACAGCCGCGTTTGCGTGCGCAAGTACATGACGCCGTTGGCAACGGCGGGTGTGGCGAAGGTCTTTTCACCCAGCTCCATGCGGGCCAGGACTTCGAACTTTCGGCCCGCGGCAAGGACCACGATCTGACCGCGCTTGCTGATGCAATACAAGCGCCGCTCAATCCAGATGGGCGAGCTGTAAAACTCGCCTCGAACGCGTTCGCGCCAATGCTCTTTGCCGGTCGCGGCGTCGACACAGGTGGCAATGCCGCTGTCGGTTAATAGAAAGAGCAGATCGTCTTTGACGACGAAACTGGGGACCAACGGCACGCTCCGTCTGATGTCGTAAACCAGTACTCCTTTTTGGCTGCCGGGCTTCTCGGGACGAACCGCGACGAGACGTTGACCGGACAGGCCCTTGCCAAAACTTCCGAAGACCAGGTCGCCGAACAGTTGCGGTGAACTTACCGTGCGGTTGTCCCAAATCTTGTCGATCTCCCAACTGATGCGGCCGCTTTGCAGATCCACCGCCGTAATACCGTGGGCGGTGCTGGTGAAAACAACCTCCGTTTTGCCGCCCGCCCGACGGATGCAGGGCGTAGCGTAGCCCGCCAGTTCCGATCTGCGTTTCACCTTCCATCGCGTCTTGCCCGTCTTGCGATCGAGCGCGATCAGGAAGCTGTTGCCCGGATCCATGTTCGTGCCCTCGGGCAGATACCAGGCAAAGCGCTTCGGATCCATCTGATCATTCGCCAGGACCACCAGTCCGCCGACAATGATAGGAGAATTTGACGAACCGTGCAGTCCTTTGTACGGACCCAGATCTCGCTGCCACATTTGTTTTCCGTCCAAACTCAAAGCTGTCATCAAGAGCTGCTTCGGATTTGACCAGACCACGATGATGCCGTGCTCATCCACGCAGGGCGTGGCGGAAGCGAAGTCATTGTCCCGATGCAGGTAATGATGCTTCACCGGGTAATTGCGTCGCCAGAGTATCCGCCCGCTGTCCGCGTCGAGGCAGAGAACGCTACGCTTCTCCTCATCCGGATGATCGCCCATGAGAAAGAGCCGCTTGCCCCACAACACCGGAGAACTGCTCCCTTTGACCGGCAGATCGATCTGCCAGTTGTAGTCCTCCGCCGTCCATCGAAGCGGGAAGTTGGTTGTCGTGCAGATCCCCGTGCCGTTCGGCCCGCGAAAGCGCGTCCATTCCTGGGCCGGGCATTCGATGCCGAACAGGAGCAGAATAAAGAAAACAGTACGCATGCCGCAATCAACCCTATTGGGATCAGAGCGTCCTCACAATATCGCACGACTCAATTCCGTTGTTTTCAAGTCCAAGCCGCCTTCGTCACCATCTCCCCGCCACGCGGCCACGGCGGAGCCCGGCACTACAGCAACGCCTTCCTTCCCGCCCGACACCAGGGGATGCCCATCGGCTCCGCCGAAATCCCCATCAAGGACGCCGTCCTGTCCAACCTGCAAAACCAACGCGTCAGCCCGACGATGCAGCGTCGGAAACTTGATCTGATCCAATCCCTCAACCGTCGTCACCTCAGCCAGGCAACCGCCGATCCCACCATCGAAGGTCTGATCGCCAACTACGAACTCGCCTTTCGCATGCAGACCTCCACGCCACCCTGCTTCACACCCTCGGCCTCGACCACGAACGCCTCACGTACCGTCACGCCGACCGTGACTTCCGCCTAACCGACGTCTACGGCCATGTCGTTAAAGATATCCTCACGTGAACGACAGCTGGAACCACGAATGAGCACCAACCGCCCAACCTCGTGGTGATCCTCGCCGACGACCTGGTCTGCTACGGCACGGCGATCGCTTGATTTAAGGCCGAGGTGCCTTGGTGCCCGGTGGGAGTGATCGCGCGACTACTTTTTGACCTTCTTGTTTTTCTTCTTCTTCGGTTTGGGTTTCCAGTCCGCTCCCGTGCAGTCGCGATACCAGGCCTGCCATTGTTGCGTCATTTCTTTGACACGATCGGAATACTGGGTGGCGAGGTTTTGGGTTTCGGTGCGGTCGCGGCTCAGGTCATAGAGTTCCCATGGGTTCGCATTCTGTTGAACGAGTTTCCACTGGTTATCGCGAACGACCTGCCAGGCTCCGTATTGAAAGAACAAGGGGTTGGGTCGGTTGAGTTTCGTGCCCTTGAGCAAGGGGACAATGCTGGTGCCGTCGGTCGCCGGAATGTTGCCCGGATACTTCGCGGATTTGCCGGCGAGTTCCATGAAGGTGGGGAGAAGATCGATCAGGTGGGCGGGTTCGCGGCAGATGGAGTTTGCGGGGGCGGTGATTCCCTTGGGCCAGTGGGCGATCATGGGGGTGCAGATGCCGCCTTCGAGGCCTTGGACCTTCCACTTGCGGAGGGGGGAGTTCACGGCATTGGCCCAGCCTTGGCCGATGGCTTCGAAGGAACCGACGGTGCCCATGGGCACGGTGGTGTCCTTCGGGCCGCGTTTGCCCGGGTTTTCGTGACTGGCTCCGTTGTCGACGAGGAAAAGGATCAGGGTGTTGTCGAGTTGACCGTTCTTTTTCAGCTGCGCGAGGATGCGTCCGACGTTTTGGTCCACCCGATCGACCATGGCGGCGTGGATTTGCATGCGGAGGGATTCCTTGGCCCTCTCCTCGGCCGAAAGGGCACTCCAATCGCGATGTTCGGGCGGACTAAGTGCGGTGTTCTTCTCCTTGAAGAGGCCCATCTTGAGTTGCCGTTGGTAGCGTTGCCGGCGGAGTGCTTCGTAGCCGCCGTCATAGACGCCGCGGTACTTGGCGATGTCTTTCTGATGCGCGTGAAGCGGCCAGTGAGGCGCGTTGTAGGCGAGATATAGGAAGAACGGTTTATCCTTTTCCTGCCGAAGCCATTCGAGTGCCCAGTCGGTGAAATCATCGGTCGCGTAGAAGCCCTTATCCGGCAGGTAATCCTTCACGATCTTTTCATCGAAGGCCCAGTCATAGTTTGCTCCCCACCCGGGAACTGGCTCGCCTTTGCGGGCGATGCGGCCGTCCGGGTTCCAGAAATTGATGGCGCCACCGAGAAAGCCCGAGAAGTGATCGAAGCCGCGATGGTATGGATTGAAGCTGGCGTGGTGTTTCCCCGACCACCAGGTGCGATATCCGGCTGGCCGCAACACTTCTCCGGCCAGTGCGGTATTCGAAAAGTCGCGATCGCTCCGTTGATGATAAAGACCGGTGAGCAGACTGATGCGGGTAGTCCAGCACTTGGACGTGTTGTACATCTGCGTGAAGCGGATGCCGTTCTTCGCGAGGCGATCCAGATTGGGTGTCTGGATTTCGCTGCCGAAGCAGCCCAAGTCCGAATACCCCATGTCATCGGTCATGATGACGATGATGTTGGGTCTGGAATCAGGTCGTTCGCCGACCGCGGATAGGGCTAACGAGAAAAGGCAGAGAAAAGTGGAAAGGCCAGTGCGCGCTGTCATGGATCGGGACTATCTTGCTTTTTGAAGCCGAAGCAAATCCCGGGTTTCTCCCCGTGACGTTCGTTTCCGTTGTGGCTTCGGTTACCATTTGAAGTCCCATGAGTCGAGACTTCGACTTGCAGTCGAACTCTTCCGATTATTCTTCGATTGCCAATCGAAGCTGCTGATCCGGGACGGGGAAAGCACTGTCAGTTCGTTCAGCTTGCGGTCAGCTTCGATCTTTCCCTCAACGGTGTTCCGGATAATCCGATCCATGATGCAGTTACGGCCGAGATAGATCGCTGCGATTCGAACTGTCGTGATCCGTTCTTTGCTATCGGGAGGCAGCACGGCGAGTTCGCCGCCGGCGCGAAACTCGGTTGCACCGTTCACGGTAATCAAGCGCGCGCCGATCGGAACAGTCTTTGTCACCAATCGCGGAGCGGGCAGACGTAAAACAGCATTGCTGGTGGCTCGCAGTACAAGGTTGCTGGGAAGGCGAACTTCCTTTCGAACGATCCAGATTCCGCCATCGAGAACGACTTCGCCAGCCTCGGTCCCCAGCTTCTCGAAGGCTTCGACCAATCGGCCCTGATCCTGAGGAGGATCGATGCTTCCTTTCAGAAGGATCGACGCGGCATCCAAAGCCGTCACGCCGAGTATGAAACTGAGAAAAACCACGTTCATCATCACCAAGCGGCTTTCGGTTCCTGAGTTTCAGTTTTGGTCACCCATCTTCCCGGTTCATACCAGACGCCCGCGATTAATCCCAACTACGATCCCCACGTATGGCGGGTTGCGGTGCCTTGAGTTGTCCCTATAATCAAAGCTTCATCCGTGAACATCCTGCCGGCCACACCAGCGCAACATCCCTTCGCCGATCCGGATCGACGGCGGTTCTTGAAGTCCGTCTCCGCGGGTGCGATGGGTATTGGACTGGCAGATCTGTTGGCGCTGGAGGCGGTCGCGAAGAAGGTCAAAACCGACGCACCTGCCAAACAGGTGTTGGTCGTGTACGAAGAGGGCGGCATCAGCCAGATGGATTCATGGGATCCCAAGCCGGATGCCCCGCTCCACCTGCGTTCGCCTTTCAAATCGATTCCCACCAGCGTGCCGGGAACGCATTTCTCGGCGCTGATGCCCCGAACGGCGCGGTTGGCGCACAAGCTGTCCGTGGTGCGATCGATGACGAACACCACAGCCAGCCCATCGCATCCCGGCGGCTGCCAGGAGTTCCTGAAGGGATGCGCATTCAACGATGCGGAAGCCTGGCCGGACATCGGTTCCATCGTGACGGAATTGATCGGCAGCGATTGCCCACAGCTGCCCGGCTACATTTTTTGTCCCGGTGCCAACATGCCGAATGCGAAGACCACCACCGGTTTTTTGCCCGCTCATCGCGCCCCGTGGAAGCTCGGCACCAAGAGCCTCGGCGAAAACGTAGCCGCGCCGGATTGGAAGGTGCACTCGCTCGAACCAGTTGACGGGCTGAGCGCCGAACGCCTTGACGAACGCAGCCGACTTCTCGACAAACTCGACCGTTCCCACTCCGCCCAGACCGCGTTCGGACAATTGCTGCGCAAGTATGGCGAGAACGCCCTCGAACTCCTGCTCAGTCCGCAGGTGCAGGCCGCCTTTGATCTCACCACCGAAAAGCAGCGCACGCGCGATCGGTACGGACGCGATCATCGCGGTTGTTGTTACCTCATGGGCCGCAAGCTGATCGAGGCCGGCGTTCGCTTCGTCACCGTCACGGTCATTCAACCGCCCGATCTGGTGGGCCGGCCGAACTACGGCAAACCCAATGGCGTGTTCCTCAACTGGGACCACCACGAAGGCATTTACACCAACGGCCCCTGCGGCGGGCCACAGGGCATGAACAATCAGGAACGCTACGGCTTGCCGCACCCGGTCATGATGCCGAGCCTAGATCGCTCCCTCAGCGCACTGATCGAAGACATGGATGAACGCGGTCTGCTCGATGAAACCCTCGTCTGTTTCATCACTGAAATGGGACGCACGCCGACCATCAACGAATGGGGCGGTCGCGATCACTGGGGCCGCGCAATGTCCATCGCCTTCGCTGGATCCGGCTGTCCTGGCGGAGCCGTCATCGGCGCAACCACCCGCGATGCCGGTGACGTCACCGATCGCCTCTACACCCCGATGGACTACGCCGAAACCATCTACCGCAAACTCGGCATCAACTCCCACCAAGCCCTCCAGAAACCCAACGCCGTCGCGGTCAACCTCACCGAAGGCGGCAACCCCATCCGCGAACTGTTTGCCTGAGACGCAATCTGGTCGAAAGACGCCACACCTGCGCAGAGCTGTGGCATGACGGCCTCGTGAAGAAAACACACTTTGGCACTCGCTCCATTCGTGTATTACTCCCTGTGTACGAATTCTCAGACCAACATGCCCAGCGTAGAAAAATCCGTTAAAGATCGATACTCGGCGGCCGCTCAGGCCCAGGAAGCAGCTCTTTGTTGTCCGGTGGAATACAACCGCGAATATCTGCAGGTCATTCCCGATGAAGTCATCGAGCGCGATTACGGCTGTGGCGATCCCAGCCAGCACGTGCATCCGGGCGAGACCGTCCTCGATCTCGGAAGCGGCACGGGCAAGATCTGTTTCATCGCTTCGCAGGTTGTCGGCCCGGAAGGCAAGGTGATCGGCGTCGATATGACCGACGACATGCTCGACGTCGCGCGTCGGAATGCGCCAGTTGTTGCCGAGCGCATCGGCTACTCAAATGTCGAATTCCGCAAGGGCCGCATCCAGGACCTTTCCCTCGATCTCGAACGCCTCGAGGAAGATCTCACGAAGAACCCCATCGCCGACGCAAATTCCTTTCTCGCCGCAGAAGAACGCGCCGATGATCTTCGTGTGAAACATCCGCTCATCGAAAGCGATAGCATCGACGTTGTGGTTTCCAATTGCGTACTCAATCTCGTCGGCACATGCGAGAAACGACAGCTCTTCGAGGAGATTTTCCGAGTGCTGCGAAAGGGCGGTCGTGCCGTGATTTCCGACATCGTCAGTGATGAGGACATTCCAGCTGAAATGCAGGACAACCCGATCCTCTGGAGCGGTTGCATTTCCGGCGCCTATCGCGAGGACGAGTTCCTCAACGCCTTTGAGAATGCCGGCTTCCATGGCATTCAAATCCTCAAGCGCGACGAGCAGCCCTGGCAGACCGTTCAGGGAATCGAGTTCCGATCCGTCACCGTCGAAGCGTTCAAAGGCAAGCAGGGTGATTGTTTCGAACGCAATCAGGCCGTCATCTACAATGGCCCGTTTCGCAAGGTGCTCGACGACGACGGCCGCGCCATGGAACGCGGCAAGCGCTACGCCGTATGCGCAAAGACCTACGATCTCTACAAGAACGCGCCCTACGCAGATTACTTCGAATTCATCGACCCTCGTGAAGACATACCGATTGAGGAAGCCAAGCCTTACCAGTGCGAGAACGGCCGCCTCCGTCACCCCCGCGAAACCAAGGGCATGGACTACCGGGAAACAACCGAAGCTTCCTCCTGCGAATCCGACGGGTGTTGTTAGTTGAACCGCGGCTTCCGTCGAGTCGATCACTCATTCGTTTGACTTCTCTGGCACAAGTTGCACGAAAGCGGAAACTTACATATACACGTAACATATGTGACATGTTTAGGATACCTGCGTATCCGAAATGTGGAAACGGCCCACTGAACAACCCGATTCTCATGATCCCATAGAATTGTAGTTGCTCATGTCTCCCGCGCCCGTTGCAATCGAGCGCATGAGCATTCCATGGACCGTCGAGCACATCGGTCTCCCTTCCGCCGACCCGAAGACGCTTCATGAATGGTATGTTCGAGTGCTTGATGGCGAACTGCTCTGGTCCGACGATTCCGTGCCGGTCTACTTCGTTCGACTAAACGGGGGCACCGTCCTGGAGATCTGCCCCTGCAAGCGAAGCGTGAGCGATGTCGGCGACAACACGGTTGCCGGCCTGCGCCACCTCGCCTTGCAGGTGAGATCTGTCGAGGATGCCAAATCCACTTTGGAGTCCCGTGGAGTGAAGTTTCCCGAGGATCCGAAACCAGCCGGTGGTGGTGGCCGCGTTCTGTTCTTTGCCGACCGTGAAGGCAATCTTCTTCATCTGGTTGAGCGCCCGGATGGTTCGGTCTTTCAACTCGGATGAAGCCCTGCCCGAAATGCCCCCCCCGGCGCGCTTGAGTTGGGCGCCATGACCGTCATTCCGGTCTTTGGGATCTTGTCGCTGGGTTGGAGCAGTCTCCAGATTCTCCTGATCTATTGGTGCGAAGCAGTCGTGCTCGGCGGATTCACCGTCCTTCGAATGGCCTTGGCCAGACCAGTATATCGCACGCAAGCCGACTTCATAGAAGCACACCCGTGGATTCTCCAGCACTATCCGATCTCGGACGAGGAATGGCGCGCTGCTTTGGCCGCGCCATCAGCCAGCTACCCTTCCTACAAACAGTTCTTCGTTCCGCTCTTCATCGGCCACTACTCGTTCTTCCTGCTGGTGCTGGCCATCTTGCTGGGCACGCTGGTCAAACAGGTCCCGCTCAAGGAATGGTACACCTTCTTCACAACGGAGTGGTCTCCACAACTGCTGCTCGCGATCAGTGCGATGATAATTTCTCACGGTTGGCGATTCTGGACGGATGATCTACAGGGCCGCAGATACACCCGAACTTTACCCATCGTGGCAATGCTTTACCCGTATCGGCAGTTGATCATTCTTCACATGGCACTGGTCCTGGGCGGGATTGCGCTCGTGTTCTTCGCGCTGCCACCGGCTCTGGCCATCCTGCTCATTCTGTTGAAGGCCGGCTTCGACATGAATTGGATCCGCAAGCCTTTCGGTCCGAAGAAGATTGATTGGACCAAGATGGCGGAGTCCGATCGAAAGGAAGACGCCGGAAAGATCGTAGGCAAAACGATTGAAGAACGTCCCGATTCCAGCAACGCCGCCTTCGAACGATCTGGTACGGAGATTCACATCCGCCTCCCGGCACAGGGCGTCGGGCGAATGTGGCGTAAGATGCGGGCAGGTGGATGTCTCATTGCGTCACTTATCATCGTGGTGTTTCCAATCGGGATCTTCGGAGGCGTGATCGCGGACTACAGCCGTTCGATTCTGGCCGGAGCCGTCAAAGCGTATTGGCCTGTGTTGTTGGCGATGACCGGTGCACTCGTTGCGGGCACGGTATTGCTCATCGTTGCGTCACTGATGGCATCGACGATTGCAAACGTGATTACGTTCGGGTGCACCAAGGCCAGCGTGATCGCGGGGAACGGCAAATTGAAGATTCACCAGAAGGGCGCGCTGTTCTCGCGCAAGGCCGGATTCGCTCTGACGGACATCGATGACATCGGGATGTCCCCCACCGGCAATCGGACGAATGAGTTTCGCGAATGCGAACTGCGGCTCCGCCTGAAGGACGAAAGCGAACACACCTTTCTCAAGGGGCGCGATGCAAAGGAGCTTCAGTGGATCGCCACCAAGATCACGGACCAGATCCTCGCTTGAACGTCTGCCGCTGACGTCACTTCTCGGTAGATTCCGGTTTGTCGGACGATTTGCCCGCTGCGCCAGCCTGCATGATGAGGCCGCTGGATGCCTGCGCGTCGGACGCGATACGCGTGCTCAGGCGATAGTTGTTCGTCGGTCGGGAAGAGCAAAAACAATTGCGGTTCATGGAGCTGGGAGGAACCGGTGATGGTCCTGATATTGCTGTCGAAGCTGAATGAGGCGGGCAATTCCTCGACGCGGAAGTTCAGGTTCGTGCTGTCCGGATCGCCCGAAGTGAGATGAATCGTAAACGTCTCATTGGTCGGAATCAGGAACTGCGTCGCTCCGGTATAGAAGGGGAGCCGGTGGCAGGATTGTCGTCGACGTCGAAGTACATGTTGTACGCCGAATCGAGCGCCTGGATCGGTGGCTGGTTTTCGTAAGCGAGACGGAGGTTCCGACTCGTGATCCACACGTGCATTCGCAAGAAATCAATGTGATTGCCGACAGCAGCAACATCGTCGGCTTCGTTGATCAGTGTCACTCCACCGAACCAGTCGGCGAGATCAGCGTCCCATTCCTGCGTGGGAATGGGCTTCACCGTCACCGTGATTTGCGTCGTCGTCAGGCCTGCCAGGAATTCTGAGCGGAAGGTGTAGTGCGTTGTGATGAGCGGACTCACTACGACGGAGGTCTGTCCCAGGACGCTTTGACCGGGATCCATCTCCAGCGAAAGCAACGGTGTTTGCGCGTCGAGAACCCACGTCAGTGAGACCGGCGTTCCGGCATCAACGGCCTGGGTGGTCGCGGTGAACGACGTGAACACCGGAACCGGGATATACCTGGTATCCGGGAAACTTGTCCAAGCCGGTCGAGGGCGCTCGGCAGGGGATGAGCGTCAGGCTGTTGAGTGTCCTGCGAGTGGGCGATTGTCTGATCGGAGACAAGGGCTGCGACAGTGACGCTTTGCGGGCGGAGTTGTTGAAGATGGGCGTTCGTGACTGTTTGGCCAACCGCAGCAATCGAACCGAAGATCGGCGCTTCAACAAGGGTTGCTACCGCAAACGACATCGGGTGGAAGACTTCTTTGGACGAATCAAAAAGGCCCGGCGT